>NZ_JBEXNC010000019.1:0-232990 GCF_040610935.1 Lentzea sp. NPDC003310 | reverse complement strand
TATTACTCTCAAAGGAATACCCCGACGAGGGGTATTCATATTACTGGCTGTGTTTCGGCACGCTGTTGAGTTCTCAAAGAACACGCGCTCACCGGGTCCATCTCCGTTTCCGGAGAGTTTCTCTCGGGGCTTGTGTTTGAAGCTTAGCTCGTTCATTTTCGCTTTGTCAAATCGGCCGTTTCGGCTTCTTTAGCTCGGCGCAAACTCGCTTCGCATTCAATTTTGCTTGGTTCAGAAGTTATCTGAGTGGCTTTCCCGGTGTCAAATCGGGGTCATTTTCAGATCCCGGACAGCACGTTAGGCCGTTCATTTACTTCTGGGGGTTTGACGCCGTGAAACTCTACCCGGCCCGATTCGCGGTGTCAACCGCTCGTTCCGGGGGTCTCGCTTGCGACCTGGAGAAAGTTACTCACGGCGTGGATCAAAGTCAAATCGCCTGGTCAGCGGGCTGCTTGACCGGCACGGACGGCGCCGGAGCAGCCGGCTTGGCGCCGACCGGACGCGGACGCAGCCACAGGGTGATGGAACGCAGTCCCTCCATCGCGCGCACGATCTGGTCCGGCGAGGCGGCCTGACGGGTGGCGACCGGCACCAGGTCGTAGCCCCAGACGCCGAACTCCTTGAGGACCGTCACCGGATCGTCACCGAAGTCGGTGGTCGCGGTCGCGGAGAACTCGAGGAACACGTGCGGCCGGTCCCGGCGCAACAACCGAACGAGTCCCGCGAGAGCGCGGTGCCCGCGTCCAGGCGTGTCGACCCGTACGACGGAAAGCTTCATGCCCTGCACCAAGGCGATCTCTTCGAGCGCCTTGTCCAGACGGACCGAACGAACCCGTGCGACGTCCTCGCCGGCGTCGTCGGCCAACGGCGACACGGACACACCACCGGTCAACGTCGGTGAGGCGGCCAGCTCGCCCGCGCTCTCCCACGCCGCGCCCTCGACCACGGTCAGCCGGGAGGCGATGGCGGACGGCAGGTTCGCCGAGACGTTGTGCCTGAGCAGCGCCGCGGCGGACGCGTCCGGCTCCACGGCGACGACGGCCCCCATCGTGCCGAGGCGCGACAGCACCCGGATCGAGTGGTAACCGACGTACGCGCCGACGTCGAGGAAGATCCCGTCCGGCTCCAGCACCGAGTCGAGCAGGTCCGCGAGCTCCGGCTCCCACACGCCGTTGGACGACAACAGCGGGAGCATGAACGCGTCGTCGGCGGGCAGCCGCATCATGCCCGCGTCGCACAGCACCAGCGACGACCGTACTTCGGGCGCGTCACCGGCGGCCTCGTGCTGACGGACGACCACGCGCCGTAGCGCGTCCGCGGTCTGTTGTGCCTGGTGAGCGGTGCGCAGAGCGGCGTCGAGCCGCGAGTCGCGCTCGCGGAACACCTCGACGACCTTGGACTCGAGGCTGTCGATCCGGTCGAGCGTGCGGTCCAGGGCCACGGTCAGCTTGTCGATCCGGTCGGCCAGCACGTCGTCGGACTTCGCGCGCTTGGCGGCCTCGGCGACCACCGCGTCCTCGACGTCGCGCTGCCGGCGGCCCTGGCCCGCCATGTCCGCGCGCACGCGGACGACCCCGTCGTCGACCCCGACCAGCTGGTCGACGAAGTGCGACTGCCGGGCCGCGACCTGCTCGATCTCGGCGCGCAGCAGTTCCAGCTCGCCCGCGCCGACGCCCGCCTTGAGCGCGTCCTGCCGGTTGACCAGCTCGGACACCGTGCGCTCGACCCCGTCGATCAGGGTGTGCAGCACCTGGCGCATGTGGTTGTCGTAGTGGTCCAGCGCGCGCAACACGACCTTGCGCAGCGCGGGTGCCATCGGCGTCCGGCTCGGACCGTCCACGGTCGCCCGCCGCAGTAAGGCGTGCTTGGCCGACTGCAGGGCGAGCATCGGGTCGACCTCGTCCTTGGGCTTCGGCCGGCGTGCCCGCCAGCCGCGGTACGCGTGCTCGACGCGTTCGCGCACGACCTCGGCCACGCGTGCAACGGAGCGCACGGACAGCATGTGCTGCCGTCCGGCCGCACCGAGTGCCTCGGCCGTGGGCAGGTCGTCGGCCAACGAGCGCAACAGCTTCGCGGCGGCCTGCACGTCGGGTTCGGCGCCCTGGTGGCACGGCACGAGAACGGCCGTCTTGCCGAAGAGCTCGGCCACGGCACCGTGGTCGGACGCGACGACGGGGACACCGCGCACGGCCAGTTCGGCCAGGCGCAACGCGATGCGGTCGTCCGCGCCACCGCGGTGCAGCGACACCACGGCGTCGGCGACGGCCGCCACGTCCAGGCCCTCGACCAACGAGATCCGCTGGTCGGAGGCGGTGGCGAGGCGCAGGCGCTCGGCGGCCTCGGGGTGCTCGAACGCCCCCGACACCGCGATCCGCAGCTCCACGTCCGTGCGGTCGGGAAACGCGGTCAGGAACGCCGACACGGCGCCGAGCACGTTGCCGGGCCGGTCGAGCTCGTGGTCCGCGATCGCCGCGAACACCACGTTCTCGCCCGACTCGAACTCACGCGCCCCGACATCGTGGACGGGCACGGGGACCACACGCACGATCGGTCCGCCGATGCGTTCGGCGGCGGCGCGCGACACCTCAGAGGAAAGCCATAGTTCGTTCACGCCCGTGCGGTCGTCCGCGGCCGTGGCGTCCAACGCGACGTCGACGACGAACCGTCCGGAGGGCACCTCGTCAGAAGAAGAGGCACGCACCACGACCGGATAGCCGGCCTCGACCGACACGGGCAGTCCGGACGCCCGTGCGGCGGCGAGCATCAGTTCCGCCAGCGGCCCGGAGCCCACGACGGACACACCCAGCTGGTCGAGCAGTGCGGGGCCTTCCGACCGGGGCTGCGGAACGGCGGGCGCCGGCAGCCTCCCGGAGGCGACGCCGACCCCGGAGCACCACTCGCGCCAGGCGTCCGCGTCGGCACCGAACGGCGCCGGGAACTGCTGCCGCAGCGCGGCGTCCGCGCGCCAGACCGCGTCTGCCCAGCGCGTGCCGCCGTGCTCGGTCGGCTCGCAGGCCCAGATGAGGAACGCGCCGCCGCCGTCCTCGCCGAACGCGGGCGGCGGCGTGAGCGCGGAGGCGCGGTAGTCGGCGCGCAGCTCGGACGGGATCTGCGTGCCGTCGATCAGCGAGTCGAACCGGTACGGGACCGGTGCGACGGACCAGCCGTTGCGCACCAGTTCGGCGCGGTAGGCCTGGCAGAGTTCGGCGACCTCCGTGTGCTCCGAGAGCAGCACACGGGGACGTTCGGCGAAATCGGCGGACAGCAACCACGGCCGGCGTGGGTCGAACCCGCGGAAGTGCACCGAGAGCAGGTCTTGGCCGACCACGGCCAGAGCGCCGGACTCGGTGCGGTGCAACGGTCTGTCCGCGACGTTCCACACGGACAGTCCGACCCGTGCGTCACGCACGACGTGATGCGGCACGATCGCCGGCATGTCCAGCGACCCGAGGTAGGGCTCGGAGCCCGGACCGACCGCGATGAACCCGGGGTCGAACGCGCCCAGGTCGTGCAGCTCGGCGGGACCGGGCTGCAGCCCGTCCGACGGCAGCGGCCGCAACGTGCGGGGCAGCAGCACGACCGGTGCGGTGCGCAAGGCCTCCAGCACGACCTTGGTGAGCGACCCGAACACCTGCACCCACGGATCGAGGTACAGCACGGGCATGCCCTGCGGCAGCAACGCCTCCAGCAGCCGCGGCACCATGGCGGCCTTCAGCGCGTCGGCTTCCAGCGAGGTCGCGAGCACGTTCAGCTCGTCCTCGGTGACACCGATGTCCACCGGCGTCATCAGCCCGGGACCCGAGTGCTCCGGCTGCGCGTCGACGACCAGCGCGACGAACCGGCCCTCGGGGTGCTCCGCGAGGAACGAGCTGGACAGGACCTTCACCGCCGGCAGCTCCGCCGCGGTGGCGACGGTGCACGCGCAGATCGTCGGCTGGAACTCGGGTACCTCAGTCACGGAGAGCACGTATCTGCCTCACAGCATGGGAAGAAGTGTGCGCAACTCGTACGGGGTGACGCTGCGACGGTACGCGTCCCACTCCGTCCTCTTGTTGCGCAGGAAGAAGTCGTAGACGTGCTCACCGAGCGCCTCGGGGAGCAGTTCCGAGTTCTCCATCTCGGTGAGCGCCTCGCCGAGGTTCTGCGGCAGGTTCGCGTACCCGGCCGCACGGCGTTCACGGTCCGTGAGCGACCACACGTCGTCCTCGGCGGGCGGCGGCAGCTCGTAGCCCTTCTCGATGCCCCGCAGGCCGGCGGCCAGGATCACCGAGTAGGCCAGGTACGGGTTGCACGCGGAGTCGAGCGAGCGGACCTCGACGCGCCGGGAGGACGACTTGCCGGGCGAGTACATCGGCACGCGGACCAGTGCGGAGCGGTTCGCGTGACCCCAGCACACGGCCGTGGGCGCTTCACCGCCGACGATCAGCCTCTTGTACGAGTTGACCCATTGGTTCGTGACGCCGGAGATCTCGCGCGCGTGCTTGAGGATGCCCGCGACGAACTGCTTGCCGATGTCGGAGAGCTGGTACGGGTCCTCGTCGTCGTAGAAGGCGTTGCGGTCGCCCTCGAACAGCGAGAAGTGCGTGTGCATGCCCGAGCCCGGCTGCTCGGAGAACGGCTTGGGCATGAACGAGGCGCGCACGCCCTGCGTGATCGCGACCTCCTTCACCAGGTAGCGGAACGTCATGACGTTGTCCGCCATGGTCAGCGCGTCGGCGTAGCGCAGGTCGATCTCCTGCTGGCCGGGCGCTCCCTCGTGGTGGCTGAACTCGACGGAGATGCCCATGGCCTCCAGCGCCTCGATGGCGTGGCGGCGGAAGTGCGTGGCGGTCTCGTGCGAGGTCTGGTCGAAGAACCCGCCGTTGTCCGCGGGCTCGGGCTCGCTGCCGTCGCCGGGCAGGCCCTTGAGCAGGAAGAACTCGATCTCGGGGTGGACGTAGCAGGTGAACCCGGCCTCGCTGGCCTTCGACAGCGTGCGGCGCAGCACGTGGCGCGGGTCGGCCCACGACGGGGAGCCGTCCGGCATGGTGATGTCGCAGAACATGCGCGCGGAGTAGTTCGTGCCCTCCGGTGTCTGCCACGGCAGCACCTGGAACGTGCCGGGGTCGGGCTTCGCGACCATGTCCGACTCGTAGACGCGGGCGAAGCCCTCGATCGCGGAGCCGTCGAACCCGATGCCCTCGCTGAAGGCACCCTCGAGCTCGGCCGGGGCGACCGCCACGGACTTCAAGAAGCCCAGGACGTCCGTGAACCAGAGCCGGACGAACCGGATGTCGCGTTCCTCGAGCGTGCGGAGCACGAACTCCTGCTGGCGGTCCATAGAGCGCAGCTTAAGGGCTCCGCAGTCACTACGATCAACGCATGTCGGCACGTTGGTTGTTGGTTTGCGCACTCGCCCTGCTCACGAGCTGCACGTCCGGGGGAGATCTCCCCGATGGTGCGACGTTGCTCTCGAAGTCGGCCGAGTCGATGAAGTCGGTCAAGACGGTGCACTTCACCATCAAGGTCGACGGTGAGCTGCCGGACGTGCCGGTGAAGGACGCCGACGGCGACCTCACCTCCGCCGGTGACTCGAAGGGCACCGCGAAGGTCACGTTCGGCGGGCAGCTGCTGTCCATCGAGTACGTGCTGACCGGCGGGAACCTGCACTTCAAGGGCCCGACCGGCGGGTTCACGAAGCTGCCGGCCGCGTTCGCGGGCCAGGTGTACGACCCGTCCGCGATCCTGAACCCGGACAAGGGCGTGGCGAAGGTCCTCTCCTCGGCGAAGGACGCGAAGACCAAGTCGTCCGGTGACGTGTCGGTGGTCGAGGCGACGGTGCCGAAGGACGTCGCGGCGGGCCTGGTGCCCGGCATCTCGGCGGACGTGAAGTCGACGTTCTCGGTCGACAAGGACAACAAGCTCAAGAGCGCGTTGTTCGAGCTCCCCGGTGGTCAGAAGGTCGACATCGGCCTGACCGACTTCGACAAGCCCGTCACGGTCACGGCACCCGCGTAGATGAGGAAAGTCGCTCTCGCCGCGTCCGGCGCGGCTGTGCTGCTGGGGGCCCTCGACGCGTACGTCGTCGTCGGGGTCCTCACGGACATGGTGCGCGATCTCGGCATCGCCGTGAACGAGCTGGAGCAGGCGACGCCGATCGTCACCGGCTACCTGCTCGGGTACGTGGCGGGCATGCCGTTGCTCGGGCAGCTGTCGGACCGGCTGGGGCGGCGGTTCGTGCTGCAGGTCTCGCTGCTCGGGTTCCTGGTGGGCTCGGTCGTCACGGCGCTGGCCGCCGACGTGCCGTTGCTCGTGGTCGGGCGCGTGGTGCAGGGCCTCGCCGGTGGCGCGTTGTTGCCGGTGACGATGGCGCTGGTGGCGGACCTGTGGGAGGAGCACCGGCGGTCGGCCGCTCTCGGGACCGTGGGTGCTGCTCAGGAGCTGGGGTCTGTCCTCGGCACGCTCTACGGCATCGCGATCGCGTCGTTGTTCAACGCGTGGCCGTTGTTCGAGTCGTGGGAGCCGCAGAGCTGGCGGTGGATTTTCTGGGTGAACATCCCGTTGGCGGTCATCGCGATGGTGATCGTGCAACGGACCGTGCCGAACACACGGCGCGAGGTGCGCATCGACGTCGTGGGCGGCGTGCTGCTCGCCGCCGCGCTGTCGTTGCTGGTCGTGGCGCTCTACAACCCGACGCCCGCCGAGTCCGTGCTGCCGTCGTGGGGCTGGCCGACGCTGGCGGCCGCTTTCGTCGTGCTCGGTGCCTTCTTCTTGTGGGAACGCCGTGCGGCCGTGCGGCTCATCGATCCCGAAGGCGTGCAGTGGCGGCCGTTCTGGGCGGTGCTCGGGGTGTCGCTGGCCGCCGGTGCCGCGTTGATGGTGACGCTGGTCGACGTCGAGTTGTTCGCGCAGACCGTGTTGCGGCGGGACTCGGCCTCCGCGGCCACGTTGCTGACGCGGTTCCTGATCGCACTGCCGGTCGGTGCCGTCCTGGGTGGGTTCCTCGCGTCCCGGCTCGGCGACCGCTGGGTGTCGTTCGGCGGCCTTGCGCTGGCATCGGTGTCGTACGTGTTCATCGCGCAGTGGCCCGCTGACGTGAGCGGGCTCGTTCTCACGCGTGACCTGGCCATCGCCGGTTTCGGGCTGGGGCTGGTCATCGCGCCGTTGTCCGGTGCGGTGCTGCGTGTCGTCCCGTCAGTGCGTCACGGCGTCGCGTCGGCGTTCGTCGTCGTCGCGCGCATGACGGGCATGCTCGTCGGCGTGGCGGCGTTGTCCGCGTGGGGACTCCACCGGTTCCGCGAGCTCACGGCAGACCTGAACACACCGCTGCCGTTCGGCGTCGAACCCGACGAGTTCCAGCGGCAGATGGCCGAGTACCAGCGCGGGCTCACCGAGGCGCTGCTCACCGAGTACCACGAGATCTTCCTGATCACGGCGGTGATCTGCGCGCTCGGAGCGCTGGGATCGGTCTTCCTGCCCGGGAGGGCTCAGCAGACGGAGTCCGTCTCCGGCAGCCTCAGGTCCACCAGGTAGTTCGTGCCCACGCCGTCCACGCAGCCGATGCCCGCGAGGAACGCCGTGTGCTGGTTTCCGTTGTACGTCAGCAAGCGCGCGCCCAGGGCCTGTGCGAGGTCCACGCCGGACTGGTAGGGCGTCGCCGGGTCACCGGTCGTCGAGATGACCAGCACCTGCGGCAGTCCCTGCACGTTCGGCGGGTGCGGTTCGGACGTGTGCGGGGCGGGCCAGAACGCGCACGGGCCGAGCGCTGTCTCGTCGGTGGGGACCGTGTCGTTGCCCAACAGTTCCAACAGCCTCCGACGGTTGGACTCCAGGGTGGCGCGGTCCTTGATGGGCGGCTCGTCGACGCACCGGATGGCCACGAACGCGTCCTGGATGCGGCTGTACGAGCCGTCCTGGGCGCGGCCGAGGTACTGGTCGGCGAGCTGCAGCAGGGTGGTGCCCTTGTTCTGCCGCAGCTCCTGCAGGCCTTTGAGCGCGGTCTCCCACAACCGGTCCGTGTACATCGCCTGGATGATGGCGGTGTTCGCGTCCGAGTGGGACAGCTTGCGGTCGCCGACCTGCAGCGGGGTCTTCTTCAGCGGCTCGATCATCTGGCGGAACTTGGACTCCGCCGTCGCGGTGTCCCTCCCGATGGGACAGTCGCGCTGGGCGCACCAGCCCGCGAAGCGCTGGAACGACTCCTCGAAGCCCTGCGCCTGACGTGCCGACGCGGCCACCTTGTCCGCGTTGACCTCCACAGCACCGTCGAGCACCATCGCGCGCACGTTGCGAGGGAACATCTCGGCGTACAACGTGCCGATGCGCGTGCCGTAGGAGTAGCCGAGGTAGCTCAGCTTCTTCTCCCCCAACGCCGCGCGCAGCACGTCGACGTCACGCACGACGTCCCGCGTGCCGACGTTGCGCAGGAGGTCGATGCCACTGCGTTCGGCGCAGCGGTCGACGAAGAACTTGTTCTCCTGCTCGGTCTGGTTCGCGCTCTCGCCCTTGGGCCGCAGCCGTTGCGCGTCGCGTTCCGCGTCGGTCAGGCACTGGACGCGGGGCTGGCTCGCCCCGACGCCGCGCGGGTCGAAGCCCACGACGTCGAACCGCTTGCCGACCGGGTTGCCCGCCTGCATGTTCGCGACGTGCGACATGCCGGATCCTCCCGGGCCACCGGGGTTCACCACGAGGGAACCGACGCGGCGGTCCTTCTCGGTGGCGGGCCGGCGCAGCAGTCCGACGGTGATCGTCCCGGCGTCCGGCTTCTCGTAGTCGAGCGGAACCGCCAGACGCGCGCACTGGATGCCCTCGCGCTCGTACAGTCCCTTGCTCTTCGCATCGGTCGCGTAAGGCTGGCACGCGCCCCACGACAACACCTGCGTGTAGAAGCGTTCGATGCCCTTGCGGCCGGCGACGGGATTGCCGTCGATGCGCGCGTAGGACGTGGACGTGCCGAACACGACGATCAAGGCGAACAAGGCCGCGGTGACTCGGGATCGCCTCTTCGTCATTAGGCGCACCGGGTTCCGTCGGCGGGCAACGTCTGGTCGATCAGGTACTTCACGCCGGCGGCGTCCACGCACTGGTCGCCCTGGAGGAAGACCGTGTGCTGCACGCCCTCGAACGTGAGCAGCCGCGAGTTGAGCGCCTTGGCGAGGTTCACGCCCGCCTCGTACGGCGTGGCCGGGTCACCGGTCGTGGAGATGATCAGCAGCGGCGGGATGCCGTCGGCCTTGGGCGGGCCGGTGCGGGCGGTGACCGGGGCGGGCCAGAAGGCGCACGAGTCGAGCGCCGCGCCGGCCGGGTTGCCGTCGTCGAGGAACGGCGCCGCCTCCTTGTACTTCTTCTGCGTCTCCAACAGCGCGTTCTTGTCCGTCAGCCGTGCGTCGTCCACGCAGTGCACGGCGTTGAACGCGTCCGTGATGGTCGAGTACTGGCCCTGGTCGTCGCGGTCGAAGTACGCGTCGGCGAGCGTCAGCAGCGTGGAGCCCTTGCCGCTCTTGAGCTCCTGGAGGCCCCTGAGCAGGATCGGCCACAGCTGCTCCGAGTACATCGCCTGGATCGCCGCGGTGATCGCGTCGTTGTAGGACAGCTTGCGGTCGCCCACGTCGACCGGCTTCTGGATCAGCGGGGTCGTGAGCTGCCGGAAGCTCGCGTTGGCGTCGCCGTCGAGGGGGCAGTCCTTCTTCTCGCGGCACCACTTCACGAACTCGTCGAACGCCTTCTGGAACCCGGCCGCCTGCGCGACCAGCGACGCGAGCTGGTCCTGGGTCGGGTCGACGGCTCCGTCGAGGACGAGCGCGCGCACGTTCTGGGGGAAGGTCTCGGCGTACTCGGTGCCTATGCGGGTGCCGTACGAGTACCCGACGTAGCTCAGCTTCGCGTCGCCGAGCGCAGAGCGGAGGACATCCATGTCCTTAACTACGTCCCGCGTGCCCAAATTGGCGAGCATTGCCGCACCGAATTTTGTACCGGCGGCACACTTCTCGGCATATGCCTTGTTCTCTTGCTCCGTTTGGGCGATTCCGGCCGGGCTGGTGTCCGTGTCGAGGTCCAGACGCTCGGCGTCGCGCTCCGGTCCGGTGAGGCACTGGACCGCCGGTTCGCTCGCGCCGATGCCCCGCGGGTCGAACCCGATGAGGTCGAACCTCTCCGCGAGCTCGGTCTTGCGGTAGGTCGAGACCATGCCCGCGGCCGACGCCATGCCGGACGCGCCGGGGCCGCCGGGGTTGGTCAGCAGCGAGCCGATCTTCTGCCCGGTGGCCTTGAACCGGAGGACGCCGATAGTGATCGTGTCGCCGGTTGGCTTGCTGTAGTCGAGGGGAACCCTCAGGCGCGTGCACTCGACGTCGCGCTTCTTGCCGTACGCGTCGCGGCTCGACCCGGTCGTGGCGTACGACTCGCAGCTCTCCCAGGCGAGCTGCTGGCCGTAGAACTCCTCCAGACCGGCGGGGACGACGCCTGCCGGACCGACCTTCTCGAAGGTCACGCCGGGTTTGGCCGCCCCCTCGATGATCGTCGTGCAGGACGCGAGCAGCGGAATGACGAGCAACACGCTCAAGAGACGGACCACAGTCCGATGGTATGGGAGATGATGAGGGCATGCCGCAGCTTCGGATCGCGCTCGCCCAGGTCAACGCCACTGTCGGCGATCTCGAGGGCAACGCTTCGCTGGTCGTGGAGTGGACGCGCAAGGCCCGTGAGGGCGGCGCGCACCTGGTCGTGTTCCCCGAGATGGTGCTGACCGGCTACCCGGTCGAGGACCTCGCGATCCGCACGTCGTTCGCGCGGGCGTCGTCCCAGGCGCTGGAGACCCTCGCCGGGTCGCTGGAGGCCGCGGGGCTCGGCGAGGTCGCCGCCGTCGTCGGGTACCTGGAGCACGACTCCGTCGGCCCGCGCAACGCCGCCGCCGTGCTGCACGGCGGCCGGGTCGTCGCGCGGCAGAGCAAGCACCACCTGCCCAACTACGGCGTGTTCGACGAGCGCCGGTACTTCAAGCCGGGGTCGTCGCTCGACATCGTGCGGATCAACGGCGTCGAGGTCGGCCTGGTGATCTGCGAGGACCTGTGGCAGGACGGCGGCCCGATCACCGCTCTCGGTGACGCCGGCGTCGACGTCGTGGTCTCGCCCAACGCCTCGCCGTACGAGCGCAACAAGGACGACCTGCGGCTGCCGCTGGGCGCCCGCCGCGCCGCCGAGGCCGGCGCGCCCCTCGCCTACTGCAACCTGGTCGGCGGCCAGGACGAGCTGGTGTTCGACGGCGACTCGCTGGTCGTGTCGGCCGAGGGCCGCCTCGTCGGCCGCGCGCCGCAGTTCGTCGAGCACATGATGTTCGTCGACTTCGACCTGCCGGGCGGCCGCGAGTACGAGCAGGGCCAGATCGGCGACTTCTACGTGCGCCGTGTGTTCCTCTCGGACGCGGTGCCGGCGTACGAGCCGTTGCCCTCCCCTCGCGTGTTCGAGCCGCTGTCCGATGAGGCAGAGGTGTGGCACGCGCTCGTGACGGGCCTGCGCGACTATGTGCACAAGAACGGCTTCCAGTCCGTGGTGCTCGGTCTGTCCGGTGGCATCGACTCCGCCGTGGTGGCCGCACTGGCCGTGGACGCTCTCGGTGCCGACAAGGTCTACGGCGTCTCGATGCCGTCCTCGTACTCGTCCGAGCACTCGCGTTCGGACGCCTCGGACATGGCCGTGCGCACGGGTCTGCACTTCACCACCGAGCCCATCGGCGCGATGGTCGACGTGTACGTCTCGCAGCTGAAGCTCACGGGCCTCGCCGAGGAGAACATCCAGGCGCGGTGCCGCGGCATGCTGCTGATGGCGTTGTCGAACCAGCACGGCCACCTGGTGCTCGCGACGGGCAACAAGTCCGAGCTCGCGGTGGGCTACTCGACCATCTACGGCGACGCGGTCGGCGGCTACGCCCCGATCAAGGACGTGCTGAAGACCCTGGTCTGGGACCTCGCGAAGTGGCGCAACGCCGAGGCGGAGAAGCGCGGCGAGACCCCGCCGATCCCGGAGAACTCGATCGTCAAGCCGCCGTCGGCCGAGCTGCGGCCCGGCCAGGTCGACACCGACTCGCTGCCGGACTACGAGGTGCTCGACGCCCTGCTGGACGAATACGTCCACGACGACAAGGGCTACGACGCGCTGCTGGCCGCCGGGCACGCGCCGGAGCTGGTGGACCGGGTGCTGCGGATGGTCGACAAGGCCGAGTACAAGCGCCGGCAGTACCCGCCGGGCACGAAGATCTCGAACAAGGCGTTCGGGCGGGACCGGCGGCTGCCGATCACGAACGGGTGGCGCGAGGGCTAGCACCTCTCGGTGCCGGGCCGGTCGTAGTAACGGGGCGGTGGTCCCTGGTGGCGGGTCCGGTCGCAGGCACGGGGTGGTGGTCTCGGATGGCGGGTCCGGCCGCAGGCACGAGGCTGCGGTCTCGGGTGACGGGTCCGGTCCGCAGGAGTGGAGCCTGCTCCACCGCGCGCCCGCACCCCGTCCGGCTACGTTTCTCACCATGAAACGGATCTGGGCGGCGCTGGTCTACCTCGCGACGGGCTTGTTGACGTCCATCGCGGCGTGGCTCGCTCTCGGCGTCCTGCTGCTGTCCGTGGTCATCCTGCCGTTGCTGCCCGTCACCGCGCCGTGGATCCGGCGCATCGTGGACTTCGACCGGCGCCGGATCGCGCGCTTCACGGGCGTCGAGATGCCGTCGCCGCCGCCGCTCGACGGGCCGTGGCTGCACCGCGCGCAGGGCGTGCTGAGCGACCCGCAGAGCCGGCGGGAAGGGCTCTGGCTGATCACGAACGCGCTGATCGGGTCGTTCCTCGGGTCGATCGCGATCGGGGTGGCGGGGGCGTTGGTGCAGCAGCCGTTCGTGCTGCTGCTCTGGTGGGTGGTGCCCGGCGGGTTCGACAACTCGTTCGGCATCCACGTCGACTCGTGGCCGATGGCGCTGCTCAGCGTGCCGCTCGCGGCCGTGCTGGCGTGGGTCGCCACCCAGTTCCCGCGGCTGGCCGCGTTCGACGCGAGGCTGGCGGCGAGGATCCTGGCGCAGCCGAAGGAGTCGTTGGAGAAGCGGCTCGCCGAGGTCGTGGCCACGCGGGCGGCGGCGTTGCAGGCGCACGGGGCCGAGTTGCGGCGCATCGAGCGGAACCTGCACGACGGCACGCAGAACAAGCTGGTCGGCGTGGTCATGATGCTCGGCATCGCGGAACGAACGCTGAAGCAGAACCCGGACAACGCGCTGCAGGCGTTGTTGCGCGCACAAGACGCGGCGGGCGACGCGTTGGAGGAGCTCCGCAACGTCGTGCGCAGCATCCACCCGCCCGTGCTGGATGATCTGGGACTGGACGGGGCGATCCAGGCGCTGGCGGCGCGCTGCCCGGTGCCGTGCGTGCTCACGGCCGACCACCTCGGGCGGTTGCCCGCGGCGGTGGAGGCGGCGGCGTACTTCGCGGTGGCCGAGGCGCTCACGAACGTGGCCAAGCACAGCGGTGCGGAGCGGGCGTGGGTCAGCCTCAACATGATCAACGAGCGGCTCACCGTCATCGTGCACGACGACGGCAAGGGCGGCGCGGACGAGAAGCAGGGGACGGGGTTGGACGGCATTCGCGGCAGGGTGGCGGCGTTGGACGGCAGTGCGGACGTGAGCAGTCCCGAGGGCGGGCCCACGGTGCTCACCGTCACGCTGCCGGTGGGGAGGTGAACCCCGTGCGCATCGTGATCGCCGAAGACGACGCGCTGCTGCGCGAGGGGCTGACGTTGTTGTTGCGCAACGAAGGTCTCGAAGTCGCCGCCGCCACCGACAACCCGGTGGACTTCCTCGATGCCGTGGCCGAACACGAGCCGGACATCGCCGTTGTGGACGTGCGGATGCCACCGACGTTCACGGACGAGGGCCTCAAAGCAGCCGTGGAGGCCCGACGCAGGCACCCGAAGCTCGCCGTGCTGGTCCTCAGCGCGTGGGTCGAGCAGAGCTACGCGCACGAACTGCTGGCCGGCACGAACGGCGGCGTCGGCTACCTCCTCAAGGAACGCGTCGGCAAGGTCGCGGACTTCCTCGACTCGCTGCACCGCGTCGCGAGAGGCGGCACGGCCCTCGACCCCGAGGTCGTGTCGCAGCTGCTGGTGCGGCGCAAGGCGGACGACGCGCTCGGCGTGCTCTCACCGCGCGAACGCGAGGTCCTCGGGCTGATGGCCGAAGGACTGTCCAACGCGGCCATCGGCGAGAAGCTCGTCATCAGCGCGGGAGCCGTGCACAAGCACATCGGCAACGTCTTCCTGAAGCTCGGCCTCAACAGCGAGGACGGCTCGGGAGACCGCCGCGTGCAGGCGGTGCTCGCCTACCTCGAACGCTGAGGTCACTGGGGACGGACGAACGGGAAGAGCACGGTCTGCCGGATCGACGTGCCGGTCAGCATCATCAGCAACCGGTCCACGCCCATGCCGAGGCCACCGGTCGGCGGCATGCCGTGCTCCAGCGCCCGCAGGAAGTCCTCGTCGAGCTCCATCGCCTCGACGTCACCGGACGCGGCCTTCAGCGACTGCGCCTCCAGCCGGCGCCGCTGCTCCAGCGGGTCGGTGAGCTCCGAGTACGCCGTGCCGATCTCCGCGCCGAACGCCACCAGGTCCCACCGCTCGGCCAGGCGCGGGTCGACGCGGTGCTGCCGGGTCAGCGGCGACACCGAGGTCGGGAAGTCGATGTAGAACGTCGGACCCACGGTCGAAGCCTCGACGAACGAGTCGTACGCCTCCTGCACGAGCTGGCCGTGGTCCCAGTCCTCGTTGATCTCCACGCCCCGTGCCGACAGCAGTGAGCGCAGGTCCGCGACCGACGTGTCCGGGGTGATCGAGGTGCCCAACGCCGAGGAGACCGCCGTGTAGACCGGGATCACCGGCCACTCCCCCGACAGGTCGAACACGCCGTCCGGCCTATGCGCAACCTCGGAACCGAAGGCCTCCCTCGCCGCGTGCTGGATCAACTCGCGCACGAGGTCCAACATGACCCTGTAGTCCGCATAGGACTGATAGGCCTCCAGCATCGTGAACTCGGGGTTGTGCGTCGCGTCCGCACCCTCGTTGCGGAAGTTGCGGTTCAGCTCGAACACCCGGTCCACGCCCGCGACGCAGAGGCGCTTGAGGTACAGCTCCGGCGCGATCCGCAGGTACATCCGCATGTCGTAGGCGTTGATGTGCGTGACGAACGGCCGTGCGTTCGCGCCGCCGTGCACGGCCTGAAGCATCGGCGTCTCGACTTCGAGGTACTCCTGCGCGTGCAGGAACTCCCGCACGCTGCGGATGACGTCGCTGCGCAGCTTCAGCAGGTGCGCGGAGTCGGAGTTCACCACCAGGTCGAGGTAGCGCTGGCGGACCCGCGCCTCCGGATCGGTGAAGCCCTTCCGCTTGTCCGGCAACGGGTGCAGGCACTTCGCGGTCATCGTCCACGACGTCGCCAGCACGGAGATCTCGCCGTGGTCGGACTTGACCACGCGCCCGGTCACGCCGACGTGGTCGCCGAGGTCGACGTCCGACTTCCAGGTCGCCAGCGCCTCCCCCAGCTCGTCGACGGCCAGCATCAGCTGGATCTCGCCGCTGAAGTCCCGCAGCCGCGCGAAGCAGAGCCTGCCCATCTCCCGCAACGCCACGACCCGTCCGGTGACCGACACCTCCTCGCCGAACCGCTCGCGGGCGCCCGCGAGGAGATCCGTGCGGGAGAAGCCGACCGGGTACGGGTCGACGCCCGCGGCCACCAGCCGTTCGACCTTCGCGATCCGCACCCGGACCTGCTCCGGCCGCCGCACGGTCTTCGGCTCGACGCGCAGAGAGTCGATCTCGGCGACCTTCGCCGCGAACTCGTCGCTGACGTCCGTCTTCTGCAACGCCCGCTTGCGCAGCGACCGCAGCGACGGCACGAACCCCTCGGCGACACCGGCGGCGATGCTGACCCGCGGCAACGACCGGGAGCGCTGGTAGCAGAGGAAGCGCGGCTCCCACTCCGGCAGGTACTTGGCGTTCGACCGGTACAGCGACTCCAGCTGGAAGAACCGCGAGGCGAGCGACAGCACGCTCCGCCACGCCCGCAGCACCGGGCCGGCGCCGATCTTCTCGCCCTCCTCGAACACCGCCCGGAACATCGCGAAGTTCAACGAGATCCGCTGCACGCCGAGATGTCCGGCGGCAGCCGCGAGCTGGGCGACCATGTACTCGTTGAGGCCGTTCTCCGCCGCACGGTCACGGCGCATCAGGTCCAGAGATACCCCTCGGCGGCCCCACGGCACGAACGACAACAAGCCGCGCAACGCACCTGAGGCGTCGTACGCCTCGACCATCACGCACCGGCCGTCACTCGGATCTCCCAGACGCCCCAACGCCATCGAGAACCCGCGTTCGGTCTCGGCGCCGCGCCACGCCTCCGCGAGGTCCAGGATGGACGCCATCTCGTCCGGTGCGATCTCGCTGTGCCGGCGGACGCGCGTGGTGTACCCGGCCCGTTCGACGCGCGAGACCGCTTGGCGCAACCCTTTGCGCTCCGGTCCCGCGAGGACGAACCGGCGGACGTCGAGGATCGCCTCGTCGCCGATCTCCAGCGCCTTGAGCCCGGCGTCGGCGTAGACCTGCGCCCCGCGTTCGGACGCGCCGAGCACGCCGGGCATCCACCCGTACGTGCGCGCCTCGGCCAGCCACGCGAGCACGGCCTCGGGCCAGTGCTCCTCGTCACCGACCGGGTCGGCCGAGGCGAGCGTGACGCCGCCGATCACCCGGTACGTCAGCGCGGCCTTGCCGGACGCCGCGAAGACCACGCTCTTGTCTCGGCGGGTCGCGAAGTAGCCCAGCGAGTCGGGCTCGCCGTCGGCCGCGAGCAGCCGGCGCACGTCGAGCTCCTGGTCGGGCGTGATCATGCTCTGGCTGCGGACACCGCGGAAGAACAGGTACATCGCCCGGACCGCGACCAGCGCGCCGAGCAGGCCGAGCACGACGCTCAGCCACTGCGGGCCCTCGGGGATGTCGAGCCGGCCCAGCCGGACGACCTCGCCCGTGGCCTGGTTCGCGGCCCACGCGAGCTTGTCGGTCTGCGCGACCAGCTGTCCCGGGAAGAACTCGGTGAGGCCCCAGCCGACGGCGATCAGCGCGATCATGCCCAGCACGAACGACACGAGCGCCCGCAGCCACGCACCCCGTGCGAGCCGTGCGGGGAACGCCTCGCGCACGGCGAAGAGGAGCGCCACGAACAGAACGGACGTCGTGACGCCCACGCCCAGAAACACCCAATGCGGTTCTTCGCCGGGATCCAGGATTTCTTCAGGCGCCAGGGCCAAGATGACCATGATGAAGCCGACCAGCAGCAGGCCCGTGAACTGGAACAGCAGCAGCGTCCACAGCGCTGCTCGCTTGTGCCTGCGCAGGGCGGCGCCGAGCACGAAGAACACCATGGCGATGAACAGGTTGCCGTCGATCGGCAGGCCGAAGAAGTACCCGATGCCGTCGGCGAGGTCGGTGAACCAGCTGTCCTCCGGCAGGATGACTCTGAGCAGCGACAACACCCCGGCGAGCTGCACGATCGTCGCGATCGCGCCCGCGGTCTTCCACTTCCACGCCGGTGCCACTACCACTCCCGAGGTCAGCTGATGACCGCCATGATTCCGTCTTCGGCCGGGCGGGTGCATGTCGCGACCTCCGGGCGTGTCGACGCACCCGTCGTCGTGCTCAGCTCGGGCCTGGGCGGGGCGTGGTTCGACTGGGACCGGACCGTGCGGCTGCTCGCGCCCCACGCTCGGGTGATCGTGTTCGACCGGCCGGGACTCGGTCTGAGCGGCCCGGCCCGGCGCGGTCCGTCGCTCGCCCGCGAGGTGGCGGTGCTCGACGCGGTGCTGCGCGGGGTGCCGCGGGCGGTCCTGGTCGGGCACTCGATGGCGTCCATGCACGTCGAGGCCTATGCGCGGCTGCGCCCGCACCGGGTCGCCGGCGTGGTCCTGCTGGACCCGGACACCGAGACGCCGGGCGCGGGAGCCCCGTTCGACGTCTCGGCGGTGGTGGCGCAGGGCGTGCGGGCGATCGGCAGCCGCTGGCTCGGCGCCCGGATCACCCAGCGGTTCGGGCACTCCTTCCGCAACCTGCTCACGGCCGTCTCGACGCTCGGCGTGACCGACCCGGCCCCGTCCGACCTGGTCGAGCTCGTCTACCGGCGGCCCGGCGTCGGGCGCGCGGTGCTGTGGGAGCTCGCGTCGTACCCCGGTCAGGTGGCGACGCTCGAACGGCTGCGGAAGCGGCGGCCGTTGCCCCGTGTGCCCTGGTTGGTGCTCACGGCCGGACGGAAGGTGTGGCCCGAGCACGCGTCGTTGGCAGCCCTCGTGCCGTGGGGACGCAACGTGCCGGTGCCCGGTAGCCGGCACATGATTCAGATGGACCGGCCCGACGCCGTGGTCATGGCAGTTCGTGAATCGCTCAAGGGCGTGCCCGACGAGTGATTCGGTGCGACGGCCGTGTGACGGTGACCGCATCGGTGTTCCGTTTGTCGCCAACGGTGCCACTCTGGTGTTCGGCAACCGTGCACCAAAGCGCCCGGGGACCCACTCAGGTGGGCCTCGAGGAAAGGACCGGTCGACGATGACCACTGCCGAAGTTTCCGCGCCGTACGGCTCCGGAGCGGGCCAGAAGCCCCCGGCCAAGCGCGTTCGCGTTCACCACCTGCGGGAGATGAAGGAACGCGGCGAGGCGTGGCCCATGCTCACCTCGTACGACACCTTCACCGCCCAGATCTTCGACGAAGCGGGCATCCCCGTCCTGCTGGTCGGCGACTCGGCGTCCAACACCGTCTACGGCAACGACACCTCGCTGCCGGTCACCGTGGACGAGCTCGTACCGCTCGTGCGCGCCGTGTCGCGTTCCGTCAAGCGCTCTCTCGTGGTCGCTGACCTGCCGTTCGGCTCCTACCAGGTGTCGGTCGAGCAGGCCGTGGCGACGGCCGTCCGGTTCATGAAGGAGGGCCAGGCCCACGCGGTGAAGCTGGAGGGCGGCGCCTACTTCGCACCGCACATCCGCGCGATCACGGCCGCGGGCATCCCGGTCATGGCGCACATCGGCTTCACCCCGCAGTCCGAGCACCAGCTCGGCGGCTACCGCGTGCAGGGTCGTCACGACAACCACGACGTCGTGGTCCAGGACGCGCTGGCCGTGCAGGAGGCGGGCGCGTTCGCGGTCGTGCTGGAGATGGTGACCGCCGAGGTCGCGAAGCAGATCACGCACGACCTGGTCATCCCGACCGTGGGCATCGGCGCCGGTCCGGACACCGACGCCCAGGTGCTGGTGTGGCAGGACATGATGGGCCTGAACCGCGGCAAGGCGCCCCGGTTCGTGAAGCGCTACGCGGACATCGGCACCATCATGCTCGGCGCCGCGCAGGAGTTCGCCAACGAGGTGCGCGGGCAGCAGTTCCCCGGTCCCGAGCACACCTTCCACTGAGTCCTGTCGTCTAGCGGGTCCAGACCTCCGGGTCTGGGCCCGCCGGCACGATCCCGGTCGGGTTGATGTCGTGGTGCGTCACGTAGTAGTGGCGCTTGATGTGGTCCCAGTCGACCGTGTCGCCGAACTGCGCGTAGAGCCGTTTCGCGTACTCCCACAGGTTCGGCATCTCACTCAGCTTGTTCCGGTTGCACTTGAAGTGGCCGTGGTAGACCGCGTCGAACCGGACCAGCGTGGTCCAGAGCCTGATGTCGGCCTCGGTGAGCTGGTCGTTCACCAGGTGGGTGTGCGTGGCGAGGTGGGCCTCGATGCGGTCCAGTTCGGCGAAGAGGTTCGTGTACGCCTCCTCGTACGCCTCCTGTGACGTGGCGAAACCGGCCTTGTAGACGCCGTTGTTGACGTTGTGGAAGATCGGCTCGATCCAGGCGTCGATCTCGTCGCGCAGGTGCTGCGGGTAGAGGGTGCTCTCCGGGCGCCACTTCAGGCTGAAGTCCAGGGTGAGCTGCGGGTAGTCGTTGGTGACGACCTGCTTCGTGGTCGTGTCGACCAGCGCCGGAACGGTGACGCGGCCCTCGTAGCCCTCGTCCGCGTTGTCGTAGGCCTGCTTGAGGTAGTCGATGCCGAGGACGGGGTCGGTCTCGGGGAAGCGCCAGCCCTTCTCGTCGCGGATCGGGTCGACCACGGCCAGCGAGATGTCGTCCTCGAGGTTCAGCAGCTTGCGCACGATGATCGCGCGGTGCGCCCAGGGACAGGCGAGGCTGACCACGAGCCGGTAGCGGCCCGGCTCGGGTTCGGGCCGCGCGGTGAAGCGGTTCGGTTGCCGGACGAACGCCCCCGTGGTGGAGGTCTCCTTCGCGAACTGCGCCATGTGGTCGACCATAAGCCCATGTACCCGGAGATCGCGCCCCACGCGTCAGGCCATCTGGACACCGGTGACGGCAACCTCGTGTACTGGGAGGAGTGCGGCAACCCTGCCGGCAAGCCGGTCGTGTTCCTGCACGGCGGTCCCGGCGGCGGCTGCTCCCCCGCGCACCGGCGGTTGTTCGACCCGTCCGCCTACCGGATCGTCCTGTTCGACCAGCGCGGGTGCGGGCGGTCGCTGCCGCACGCGTCCACGACCGGTGACCTGTCCCTGAACACGACCTGGCACCTCGTGGCCGACATGGAGCTGCTGCGGACCTCGCTGGGGATCGAGCGGTGGCAGGTGTTCGGCGGGTCGTGGGGCTCGACGCTGGCCCTGGCGTACGCCGAGACGCACCCGTCGCGCGTGTCGGAACTGGTGCTGCGCGGGATCTTCACGCTGCGTTCGTCCGAAGTGGACTGGTACTACCGCGGCGGCGCGGCGAACCTGTTCCCGGACCTGTGGGAGAAATTCGTGGAGCCGCTGGCCGGGCTCTCGGGCGACCCGGTCGAGCTGTACGCGAAGCTGCTGGCCTCGGACGACCCGTCGGTGCACGGACCGGCCGCCGTCGCGTGGAGCACCTGGGAGGGCGCGACGGTGACGTTGCTGCCGCGGCCGGAACTGGTGGCGGAGTTCGCGGTGCCGGAGTACGCGCTGGCGTTCGCGCGGATCGAGAACCACTACTTCCTGAACCGGGGGTGGTTCGAGGAGGGGCAGCTGATCCGGGACGCCGGACGGTTGAAGGACATCCCGGGCGTGATCGTGCAGGGGCGGTACGACGTCGCGACGCCGGCCGTGTCGGCGTGGGACCTGCACAAGGCGTGGCCCGAGTCGGAGCTGGTGATCGTGCCGGACGCCGGGCACGCGTACGACGAGCCCGGCGTCCTGGCCGCGTTGCTGGCGGCGACGGACCGGTTCCGCGACTAGCGCAGGCCGTTCCACTTGGCGCTCGCCGTCGTGCAGGCGGCGAGCGTCACCTGGGCGGTGAGGCACTTGCCGTTGCCCGCGTTGCGGAGCTGGAACGAGCTCCCCGCCGGCACCCGGCGCCACCGCTGCCCCGAGCTCGACGTGCAGCTCTGGCCGAGCACGTCACCGGACGTGGTCGCGCCGAGGCACTTGTCGGTGGCGATGTTGTGCGGCCAGTCGACACCACCGCTGATCGGCACGATCCAGCGCTGGTCGTCGGCGATCTCGTTGCACGGCTTGAGAACGACGTTGCTGCCGGTGTCGGCCAGGCAGCGGGTGGTGCCCGCGAGCTGGTAGACGACCACCGGCTCGGCGCTCGCCGGGACGGCGGTCAGCGTGACGGTGGCAGCGGTGCCCGCGATGATCGCGGCTAGTTTCCCCATGGGCACGAATCCTGGCAGCGCGCCGGGTTCCGCGAATCAACCCGTGGTTGTCAACCCTGGCCGTAGGCGAGTGCCCTGGCGAGAGAAGGCTTTGCTTCCACGAGCGAAGGCCCGTACCAGGTGAGGTGCCGGCCGTTGACGAGCACGTACGGCAGGCCGGGGAAGCTCTCCGGGCCGTCCTCGTGGGTGAACACGTACGGCTCGTCCGGCAGGATCACCAGGTCCGGGCGCTTCTCGTTCAGCTCGTCGAGACTCGGCCGCGGGTAGCGCTCCTCGTGGGTCGCGTAGACGTTCTCGATGCCCAGGCGCCGCAGCACGTCCGTCGCGAACGTGTCCCGGCCGACCACGACCCACGGCCTGCGCCAGACCGGGACCAGGGCGGTGAGCCGCACCGGTTCCGTTGTGGCCCAGAGGGTTTCGGCCTTGGTGAGCCAGTCCGGTTCGAGGTCCCAGGCGGTGGCGAAGAGGCGTTTGAGGGAGGCGAGGGCCATCGGAACCGTCTTCGGCGCCTCGGTCACCCAGACGTTGACGCCGTTGGCGCGCAACCGGTCCACGTCCTCCGGGCGGTTCTCCTCGGAGTTCGCGATCACCAGGTCCGGGGAGAGGGCGAGCACCTTGTCGATGTCCGGGTACTTCGAGCCGCCCACCCTCGGGACGTCGAGGTCCGCGGGGTGGGTGCAGTAGTCCGTCGCGCCGTGCAGCGCTTCGGGCTTGGAGACCGCGACGGCCTCGGTGATCGACGGCACCAGACTGACCACCCTGCGCGGCTGGTCCAGCGCGACCGGCTCACCGAGGTCGTCGACGGGCAGCATCAGACGCCCGTGATCTTCAGGCCGGCGTGGGTCTTGTAGCGGCGGTTGACCGCGATGAGGTTCGCGGTGAAGGCCTCGACCTGGTGGGCGTTGCGCAGCCGGCCGCCGTACACGCCCCGGAAGCCCGGGACCAGCTCGGCCAGCGCGCGCACGGTGTCGGTGGCCTCGCGGTCGTCGCCCAGCACGAGGACGTCCATGTCCACTTCGGACACGTTCGCCAGGTCGGCCAGCAGGACGGCGGAGACGTGGTGGAACGCGGCGGTCACGCGGGACTCGGGCAGGAGGAGCTCGGCCTGCTGCGCGGCACTGCCCTCGGCGACGGGGAGGGCGAACGGGCCCTGCTTGTCGAAGCCGAGCGGGTTCACGCAGTCGATGACGATCTTGCCGGCGAGCTGGTCGCGCAGGCTCGTCAGGAGGTCGCCGTGGCCGTCCCAGGGGACCGCGATCAGGACGATGTCCGAGTCGGCGGCGGTGTCGGCGTTGTCCGCGCCCCGGACGTCGCCGCCGGCGATCTCGGTGATCTCCTTGGCGGCTTGTTCGGCCCGGTCCGCGCTGCGGGAGCCGATGACCACCTTGACGCCTGCGTTCGCCCAGCGGATGGCGAGGCCCTTGCCCTGGGCTCCGGTGCCGCCCAGGACGCCGACTGTGAGATCGCGAATGTCAGTCACCTGTGCATCTTCACACGCGGGGTGGGGTGGGGGTTGGGTGAGTGACCTTTGTCCGGGTGTGGGGGGTGGTTGGGGTGCGTTGGGCGGGCGGCCTGCGGCCGTGCGGGTCGGGTTGCGTGGGCTGGCGCCTGTTCCAGCGGGGTGGGCGGCTGCCGTGCGACCCGTTGCCTTGCGAGGGTGGTCGCCTTTGGCCGCGCGTCCCGTCGCCTTCCAGCGTGGTCACCTTTGCTCGTACCGAGCCGGTGCCGGACATCGCCGCTTCGCGACGATCGCGATTGGGGCTTGACTTCGGGGCCCTTGCGAGGCCTTCCTCGGCCCAGAAAAGCCGGGTCTGAACAGCCCGGCCGAGGGTCAAGTTTAAGGCCTCGCACCCAAAGTCAAGCCCCAATCGCCGTCGTGGTCGCGTCACCACCGCTTGCACTGAGGCCCATCAGTCACACGCCTCGGCTTCGCCATCGCGCCATGCCCGCTTGACCGAGGTCCAGTGCTTACACGCCTCGGCTTCGCCATCGCGTGAGGCGGTGTCTCTTTGGTTCACGCCTTGTCGAAGCGGACCTTGCGTTTCACCGGGTCTGCCTCTGCCAGGCGGACTCGGATCTTCTCGCCTTCCGGGAGGTTCTTGCCCGTGCACTTCGCCAGCACCGGCGGCTCGGACACGAAGATGTCGCCCTCGGTGTCGCCTGCGCGGAGCACGACGGCGTCGAACTCCGTGCCCACGTGGTCTGCCAGGACCCAGGCTTCGACCTGGTCTGTGGCCGCGCGGTCCACTTTGGCCGCCAGCGAGTCGGACGAGCCCATCAGCGACGGCAGTTGTGGGAGGGCCTCGGACAGCCAGGGCGGGAGTTCCTCGTTCGCCTTGACGGCCAGGCAGACCTCGGTGGCGAAGCGGTCCACGAGGCGGCGTAGTGGGGCCGTGACGTGGGTGTACGGGGCGGCTACGCCTGCGTGCGTCACGAGGTCGGGGGTTGAGCCGGTGAAGGCCGAGTAGCCCGCTCCTCGGAGCAGGCGGGTGGCGTCGGTGAACAGGGCCAGGGCTTCCGGGGTGGTGGGGTCGAGGTCTGCCAGGAAGGCGCCGGGTGAGGTGTTCGGGGGCCACGGGACGTTCAGGGCCGCTGCCGACTTGCGGAGGGAGTTGACCGCGTCGTCGTCCGGGGTGGGGAGGGTGCGGAGGATGCCGACCTTCGCCTCCAGCATGATCTCGGCGGCCGCCATGCCCGTCATGAGGGAGATCTCGGCGTTCCAGGCGTCGACGTCGGTTCGAGGGCGGGTCACCAGTTTCCAGCCCTCGCCGTGCTGCTCGATCTCCTGTTCGGGGAGTTGGAGTTCGATGGCGCCCCTCTTGCGGGCGTAGGCGCGGCGGAGGGGGCCGAACTCGGCCAGGGCTGCCACGGACGGGTGTGGGGTGCCCTGGTCGAACGAGTGCTGGACGCTCTCGTAGTCGAACTGCGCTGTGGAGCGGACCAGGGCCCTGCGGACCTGCACTTCGGTCGGGATGGCGTCGGTGTCGCACGTGAAGGTCCACAGGACCGCCGGGCGCGTCACGTTCGGGAGCAGGGAGGCTGCTCCCTCGGACAGGACCGTGGGGTGCAGGGGGACCTTGCCGTCCGGGAGGTAGAGGGTCTGGCCGCGGTCGCGGACCTCGGTGTCGAGGGCGCCGCCCGGGGTGACGAAGAGGCCCAGGTCGGCGATGGCGTAGTGGACGGTGAAGCCGTCTGCGGTGCGTTCCACGCAGAGGGCCTGGTCCAGGTCTTTCGCGCCCGGTGGGTCGATCGTCACCAGCGGGATCGAGGTGAGGTCGGGGCGGTCTCCCGGGTCCCGGGAGACCGCCTCCTCAGCCTCGGCCAGCACGTCCGGCGGGAACGCCGGCGGCAGGTCGAACTCGGTGCGGATACCGTCGAAGGACAGGTCGGCACGGCCCGTGCGGATCACCAGGGAAGCCACCCGCACAGACTAAGGACCCGCCGTCAGTCCTCGTCGTCGCCGCGCCACTTCTTGTCGGACTCGTCGGCCGCCTTGGTCCGTTCCCTGGCGATCTCCAGGGCGCGGGCCGCGGTGGCCTCGTCCGGGTACGGGCCCATGCGGTCCGGGCCCTTGCAGCCCTTGCCCTGCTCCACCGTCTGGTGGGTCAGGCAGAAGTACCAACCGCTGCTGTCACTCATACGCGTTCGCCTCCCAATGGCGCCGGGAATCCCCGCGGCGGCGTGGACTGGTTGGCGTTGGCGTACTCCGACGGGATCGGGTCCAAACACGAGACCAGCACCGTGCGGTCTTCGGCGTTCTCGATCTTACGTCCGGAGCGGTCCCGGTAGACGAGCGAACCGTCGGAGTCGATCTCCATGATCGCGCCGACCTCCGCGAGCTGTTCCTCGTCGAGGTCGGCCAGCTTCTCGTAGCGTGACGGCACCACGCGGTAGACCGGCCACTTCAGGTGGCCGTACGTGCGGTGGAAGTCCGCCAGCAGGTGCACCAGGTGCTGCTGGAACGGCAACGGCATCGCCTCGGCCAGCGCACGTGGGATCACCACGTAGTCGCCGGAGACTCCCGGAGCACCGGCCGCCATGTAGTCACGCACCGGAGTGCTCGACGCGGGCGGTCCGGAAGGCCTCGGGATGGGGTCGTGGTTGAACATGCAGCGCCTCCCCGCGATCTACACGCCCGGCCGGACGGCCAGCGGCATCAACTCGTAATAATCCCAGTTGATCTTGCTGATCTTCACGACATCACCCGTTTGAGGTGCGTGGATGTACTCGTCACCGCCGAGGTACATGGCCACGTGGTGCACCGTGCGCGGGTTCGACGTGTCGGTCGCCCAGAAGATCAGGTCGCCTGCCTGGGCCTCGCGCACCGGGAGGTGGGCGCCGCCCTTCTCGTACTGGTCGTTCGCCACGCGGGGGATCTGCACCCCGGCCGCGCCGAACGCCTTGACCAGGATGCCGGAGCAGTCCCACGCGTCCGGGCCGTTGCCGCCCCACAGGTACGGCTCGCCCAGCTGTTCCTTGGTGAACTGGATCGCGATGCCCGCCGCGTTCGACGCCAGCAGGAACTCCCCCGCGCCCGAGCCGCAGCCCGCCGGGTCCGTGATCGAGCCCAGCTCGCCGAGCAGGAACGCCGCCATGGCCTCCCAGTTGTGGTACCGGTCCGGGTACGCCGACCGCTCCACCGCCTGCGCCGAGTCACCGGGGCGCTTGTTCTCCCAGTCCGGCACCTTCAGCAGCACGTCGTAGAACTTGTTGATCGCGTACGTCGGGTCGGTCACCTCGGCCGGGGTGCCCCAGCCCATCGACGGCCGCATCTGGAAGATGCCCAGCGAGTCGCGGTCGCCGTAGTTCAACGGGCGCAGGCCCGACTCGGTCATGCCCGCCTGGATCGCGATCTGCCACGCGAGCGGCGGCAGCTTGCGCTCCTGGCCGATGGAGATGATCCGCCCGACGATGTTGCGCTGCTCGTCGTTGAGGCGCGACGCGTCGTGCCGGCCCTTGTCGCCGTTGCCCGCGTCCCACGGGCCGATGGCCGCGTTGCAGCTCATCCGCATGAGGTTCGCGCCCGCGGCGGGGTTCGTGGAGTTGCTGACCACCTGCGACACGCCCGACGTCGCCACCGCGATCACGACGATCATCGCCAGCGCCCCGATCAGCAGCATGACGCGCATGGCTCAGTCCACCTTCGTGTAGCTGTTCACGCGCCACTTGCCGTCCGGCGCCTTGACCAGCGTGATGCGGACCTTGCCGAGGTCCGTGGGGACCTCGAAGTCGATCGACGACGTCGTCGACTTCACCGCCTTCACCTTGTCGGTGAGCTTGTCCGGCACGTTGCGCGGGTCGATCGTCGCCATCTGCGCGAGGAACTCGGGGGTCGTGTACTGCTCGAGCTGCTTGAGCCACTTGTTCACGTCGTTGTCGGGCGGCGGCTTGACCCACGTCTCCGCCCACAGCTCGGCGATCAGCTGCGCGTCGGCGGCGGGCGGGGCCGCCTTCGCCGAGTTGGACGGCGCCGGCACCTTGGTCGGCAGCGACGTGCTGCTGGCCGGCAGCTGGCCCACCTGGGTGCCCTGCGAGGACGTCGAGGGCTGCCCGGCCGCCGTGTTCGGGTCGGCGGCCCTGCGGTCGAGGACCTTGGGGATGATCACGCCGAGCGCGACCACGACCACCACGAAGATGATGATCGAGGCGGCCAGGTGCCGCGGGGAACGCAGCGGCCAGCCCCAGAGCCTGCGGTAGACCGCGGCACGGCCGCGGTTGGTACGGATCGGCACCTACGCCTCCCTTCAGTTGTCCCTGACTTCGAACCCGCGCGAAGGCCGGTAGATCACGTGCACCGGACGTCCCGCCACCACTTCCGTCTCGGCCCTGCGGGGCTCCTGCACCGGGATGGACGACGGGGTGGCGCGCGACGGCACGAGCACCGCGTCGTCGACCCTGTCCCACTGCCGGTCGGTGACCGTCGGGCTGTCCACGACGCGCGAGCGGGCGGCCGGCAGTGCCGCCGGACCCGATCCCGCGGGCAACGCGCCCGCGCGCACCGACGAGGAGTCGCCACCGCCGACGATCTGGCTCGGCTGGGAGTCGCGGTCGAGCCGCTGCGCCGTCGCCATGACCGGGTTGGACGCCTCCGGGCGCACCCGGCCGCGGCCGCGCTGCGGCACCTCGTCGCCGTTGGCGTCGTTCTCGCGCACCGACTCCCAGAACTCGTCCTGCGGCGTCGGGCCCGCCTGCTTCTTGCGGTTCACCATCTTCGACCAGACGCCACCGCTCATCGGCAGGACGTTGCTCGCCGAGCCGACGGACATCTCGACCATCTGCCACATGCGGCGCAGCGGTTTGCCGATCACGAAGCACACGAGCGTCAGCATCAGGCCGAGCAACGTGCGGGTGAGCAGCGAGAGCCCGGTCGCGTTGAAGATCGCCTGCAACAGCAGCGCGTGGACACCCGCGAGGACCGCGAGCACCAGCACGTTGAACACCGTCACGGCGGCCGCGCGGGCCACCTTGCGCAGCAGGTCGTGGTGCAGCAGCGCGACGAGACCGATGAGCGGGCCGGCGAGCGTCAGGATGCGCAGCAGCAGTTGGGCCAGCAGCACTGCGGCCTTCGCGAACAGCTGGAACAGCGAGAACGCGATCGACTGCAGCAGCGCGAGGAAACCCGCGCCCGTGCGACTGCCATCGGTGCCGTCGAAGTAGCCCTTGGCGGTGCCGAGCTGGGCCTCCAGGGCCTTCCACTCGGCCTTCTTCGCGTCCAGGGCGGCCTGGTCGCCGTCCTTGCCCTCGGCGATCTCCGCCGTCGTCCAGGACTGCGCCTTGAGGATGCGCGGGCCGTACTCGGCGGCCTGCGGGGCCTCGGGCGTGCCGAACGCGCCTCTCAGCCAGCTCTGGTAGACGACGGCGTCGTGCAGCTTCGTCGGTAGTACGTGGAGCGTGCCTTGTTCTTCCGGCGCCTCGATGAACCCGGCTTGGATCTCCGAGGTCTTGGAGACCAGCGTGTTGTCGAGGAGGTTGTAGAACTGGGGTAGCGCGAGGGTGGACGTGGCCAGCCACATGGCGGCCAGCGCCCAGAGCCCGCGTTTGGAGATCGTGGCGAAGTCGCCGGTCCAGATCTGCCGGAACATCAGGATCGCGAGGAGCAACGCCACCAGCCCGAACCAGCGCAGGTAGACGTTGTCGTAGACCTTCTGCACACCGTTCTTCACGGCGTCGTCCAGCGGGACCAGCAGGCCGCGGCCCATCACCGTGTAGTGCAGCGCGTTCGTGGCGCCGACGATGTTCTTGCCGATGCTGAAGAGCTGGTTGCCCGCCCACGTGTCGAGCGTGGCGTTGGCGTCCGGCAGGACACCGCACTTGGCCTGGTACTGGTGCCACACCATGCCCGCGTAGCCGTACTCGAGGTACGGCGAGCCGGGCAGGCCGTTGCCGACGGGCGGGTCGAGCGCGCCGACCATGCCCGCGCCGGGGCGTTCCGGGTTCGGTGCCTCACCACAGGCCTGGGCGTACGCCGGGGCGCCGATCACGACCTGCAGCGCGAGGATCGCGGCGACCACGCCGACCGCCTTGGTGCGTGCTGACGCGCGCAGCGCGAACCGCCGCCTTGCCCAGAGCAAGGCGGCGATCGCGAGCACGATCGTCAGCGCGGTCATGCGCCGCCGTCCCGGCGGCGGTTGGACCCGTCACCGTGGCCCACAAGATGGGCCTCTTCCTCCGTCAGTCCGAGTTCCATGTCCGCCGCCAGTTCGTCGTCGATCTCGTCGGGCACGTAGGCGGGCGGCTGCGGGGCCGCGTTCTGGTCCGCCGGCACGAGCTCGGCACCGGTGTCGCGCTTGGCGTCCGGCGTCGTGTCGAGGGCGTTGCGCAGGTGCTCGAGGTGCGGTCCGCTGAAGTCGATGCGGATCCGCTCCACGCCACCGGCGCCGTCCCCGAAGATGAACTGACGGGGCGCGCGGTCGCGTTCGGTCGCGTTGCGGTCGCCACCGGGGCGGCGGCCGAGCGACGCGACGACCTGCTCGTACCCGGCGCCGACCGGCACCTTGAGCAGCCGCAGCGCGTCCGCCTGCGCCTGGTCGTCGTCGAGACGGCCGACGAAGACCGAGTCGAGCAGGGCGACGAAGCCCTGGATCCGGAGGAAGTCCGCCGGGATCTGCGAGGACAGCAGCACGCGGACGTTCCACTTGCGCGAGTCGCGCGCGAAGCGGTTCATCAGCACGCGACCGGTCGGGACCTCGGAGAGGAAGAACGCCTCGTCGATCCAGACGCCCTTGCGCTGGTCCTTCGGCTTCTCGTAGATCGAGCGCTGGGTGAGCCAGGCGGCGAGGTTCAGCATCTCGACGCCGAGCGACTCCGCGTCCGTCCAGTGCTCGCGGCCGACGCCGTCCTTCGGCAGGTTCAGGCCTGCCATCGTGAGGACGGTGAGGCGGTCGTCGCGCACCTCGTTGTACGGGTCGTGGTTCTCCTCGGGGATGAGCAGCGACATGCGCTCGCGCATCTCGTCGAGGAAGTCCGCGACGACGACGGCGTGCTCGTGGTGCTCGGACGCGTCGCGGCGCAGCGCCTCGAAGACGAGACCGGGGTGGGCGTCGAAGCGGCCACCGACCGTGCGGACCGCGCGCAGCAGCACGATGCGCGTCTGCGGGAGACGCGCGACCTCGAACGGCAGCAGGCCGGTGAGCACGTCCAGCACGAGGCGGCGGCGGGTGGCGGCCGCGAGGGCCTTCTCCCGGCGCCAGGCCCGTTCGGGGTCGTCCTCGTCGAGGAAGTGCTCGATCATCGGCTCGGCGACCACCCGGTACGGGTTGAGGATGCCGGGCTGGGCGTTGAGCAGGTTGATCGGCCGGGCGTACGGGCGCAGCTCCGGCAGTTCACACAGCGCCGACAGCGGTCCGGACGGGTCGAGCAACGTCCAGTGGGCGCCCGCGCGCAGCGTCTTGTAGACCATGCCGCCGCCGAGGAACGACTTACCGGCACCCAGGCCCGCGACCATCGCCGTCAGACCCGAGGCGTCGCGGAGCTCCTGCGCCATCCACGGGTCCCACGCGACCGGGCGGCGGGTGGCCGTGACGGTCTCGCCGAGCAGGATGCCGCGGCGGTCGCCGACCTCGGCCGTGGCCGTGGGGACGGCGGACGCGGCCCACAGCACGCTGCCGCGGCGCAGGTACGCGCCGTTGGACAGCGGTTCGCCGGGTATGAACTCGCGGGCGATCGCGTACTGGGCCTCGGGGTGCTCGATCGCGACCTTCGGCTTGTACAGCTCCAGCAGCGACTGGGCGAGCCTGAGCGCCTCGCGCTCGGTCGGGCCGCTGACCGCGAGGCGCCACCAGCTGCGCACCCGGGTGCCCAGCGCGGTGAAGCCCGAGGTCATCTCGTCGTCGATCTCCAGCACGCGGCCGGCCTGGCGGGCCAGGGACTGCGGCGGTTCGAGCTCGTGCTCGTCGGTGTAGTGGCGGACCTGCGAGCGGACCTTGCTCATCTGCCGCGACAGCTCACCCGAGACCTCTTCGGGCTTGCGCACGTAGATGCGGGCGGACCACTCGACGCTCGCGGGCAGGCGGTCGGCGCGCTGCACCCACGGGTCGTCGACCTCGGGGATCTGCAGGCCGTGCATCAGCCCGACGGTGAGCACGGCGACGTGCCGCCGGATGCCCGCGTTCGAGCCGGTGCGGCCCCGGACCGTGACGGTCGGCGAGTAGGGCTCCTGGTGGAAGTCCGCGGCGTCGGTGAAGGACGCCAGGTCCTCCGGTTCCCACGCGGCGCCGGGCACGGCCGGCAGGTTGCGCGGCGCGGGCAGGCCCAGCGAGCACGACCGGTGCATCAGCCAGGACATCTCCTCGGCCGTCGCGGGACGGCCTTCGAGACCGGCGGAGCCGATGACCTGGTCGAGGTGCTCGACCTCGGAGTCCAGGGCCACGAGCTCGGCGTCGACGGCGTCCGGGAAGACCTTGCGCAGCACGGGGGCCGCGCGTTCGACGGCGCGGTCCATCATGTTGCGGGTCTGCACCTGAACGCCCAGGTAGACCTCTTTCTCCGCCATCGAGCGGCCCATCAGCTGCTGCTGCTCGCCGACCATGTAGTCGTCGAACGACAGAGTGCCCGGGGTGTCCGGGAGGCGCTTGACGGCGTTGTGCACGTGCGCCTCGGCCCACATGCGGATGGGGTACGGCCGCGTGGTGACGCGCAGGTGCATCCAGCGGCCCTGCAGCTCGGCGTACTGGCCCGCGATGGCGGCGATCAGGTCCTGGCGCTGCGAGTCGCTGCGGAACGACCAGCGCTGCGGCGCGAGCCGGTACCAGGCGTAGACCTCCTGGCCGGTGCGCAGCAGGTGACCGTCGATGCTGCGGGCGGCGATCGACGGGGTGTAGCTCGGCACGGCCGTCTCGCCGGGCAGGCGGCGGCCACGCTTCGAGTACGCGGCCCTGTCGCGGTCGCGCGGGTCGGCAGCGGCGTGCTGGGCGATGTGCTGAGCGGAGCGACGGTCACGGTCTCGCCGGCTTCCGAACACCGCGAACCTCCTTCTTACGGCTGTCTGGCGTCCGGCGGGGCTGGGCCTGCTGTCTCGCCCGGAGTTGTTGTTTCTTGCTCAACTTGGGACGAGGCCGCTGCGAGCTGACCCGGATCCGGGCGGCGCTGGCCGCTCCACCGGTGCTTGCCGTGCGCTCTCGAGGTGCGGTGAGCTCGCGGACCCACATCGTGCCGACGGCCGTGAGGGGCCGTTCGTGACTGATCCGCTGGGTGATGAAGCGCGTGAGGATGATCGTGGCGACGAGGGCCCACGCGGTCGAGAAGAACCCGAACCCGATGCCCATCTGCCGCTCGATCGTGAGTACGACGAGGAACACGACGATCCCGACGCCCCACGCGACGTATCGCGCGCGCCAGGGGAAAGTCGCTTTGGGCGGGCCGAGCCAGACGGCGTCGACCCGGTAGACCTCGTCGTCAGTGCGAACCCGCACGTGTCAGCCTCCGACGAACAGACCGGCGAGCCACTTGCCGATGTTCGAGCCCGCGTCGGTCGTGACCGCGAGGCCGATGATGGCCAGTGCGACGATCACGCCACCGAGGCGGCGCATGACGCCGGCGTTGTCACCCTTGCCGCCGCCGAGCCAGAGCAGCAGGAGGGCGACGGTCAGCAGCAGCAGAGGAACGATGTTGCCCAGGATCCAGTCACGGACGTTGCTTGTGCCCGGCACCGTCGGCTGCTGCTGAGCGAGTGTCACCAGGTCCATGGCGGTCATTTCTTACTCCAGAGTGCGCTGGGGCTTGCGCTACGAGTAGAACACGAGTTCTTCACGAGGTGTGGGGCACTTGTGGCGGGCTGTAGATCATCTGGCCGTTCCCCCTGGGAGGAATTACGTCTAATCTGGCCGACACATCATCACTGAGGAGAGGTCAGTGGGGAACACCTGGATCGAGATTCTCTCCGTCACCGCCAAGGTTCACCCGACTGCGAACGCCCTGGTCACCCACAGTGCGTGCGTCTCAAACACGCGCACGTGTACACCCATGTGAACGCCCTGATCGGCCGGTTCGGCGCCCCGGCGAGGGCGCGCTCCGGAGCCACGACTCCGAGGAGATTCGTTCATGCTCGAACCTGACCTCGTGCCGGACGGAAGTGTGGACGGAATCACAGCCTCCCCTAGTGCTCCAGGCGTGGACGAGCCTACCGGGCAGAGCGCGCAATCCCGGCGCCGGGTCCAGCGGACGATCAACTTCGACCGCTCGGTGCTCGAGCGCGCCCGTGCGGCGGCCACCTACCTCGCGTCGTACGAGCCGCAGGCGGGGGTGCGGTCGCTCGCGGACATCGTGAACCCGGCGGTGCTGGCGTACGTGACCGAGCTGGAGGAGCTGTACAACGGCGGGGAGCCGTTCCGGCCGGTGCTGCGGATGCCGTCCGGGCGCCCCGCGAACCGGTGAAGCCCGGCGACCTCACGGCCGCCGGGCTTCGTCCTGCGTCACGCTGCTAGCTGGCTCCGGAGATCCTCCAGAACCACCCGGTCGAGGCGTAGTCGGGCCCGACCGAGCCCTTGCCCCAGAAGTAGTCGTCGAAGTTGCCCAGGCCACCGCTCGAGGGCAGGTAGACGCCCATGGTCGCCCACCGGACCGACGCCGGCTGGGTGTCGATGCTGGCCTGCGCCCACGCGCTGCGGACCTTCATCGGGCCGCTGCGCCACATGTAGTGGGCGAACTTGCCGCCGTGGTTGGCCGAGTTGTAGCTGACCGTGGTGAAGCTGTTGATCTGGTGCAGGCCGCGGAAGGCCTGACCCCAGCGCTGCGCCCAGTTCTGGCCGCCGGTCGTGTCCTCGAGGATCAGGCAGGTGAAGAGGCTCATCCACTCGACGTCGTTGTTGCCCCAGCGCGCCTCGGTGTTGGCGAGCTTGGTGTCGTTGTGGTTCGAGCAGCCGCTGAAGTAGAAGCCGGTGCCGCTGCCGTGACCCTGCCAGTAGGTGAGGTCGACGTCGTCGGCCCAGTAGGTGTCCTGGCCGCCCGCGAACGCCGGGTCCTTGAAGTCGCTCTCCCACGCGTTGTGGTCGAGCCAGCTGAACGCGCGCGGGATGCCGTGGGTGCTCGCCTCGGAGTTGAACGTGCCGATGTTCGCGACGGTGTTCGGCAGGCCCGAGCACACGCCGGTGCCCTCGCTGCCGACCTGCGTGCCGGCGGCCTGGGCCTTGAACTGGGACCCGGCGTCAGGGCGCGGTTCCTGACCGGGGCCGGGCTGGGGCAGTTCGGCGCCGACCGCGGCCGGCAGGGTGATGGCCTGCGGGGCTCCGCCGTCGGCGTTGCGGCCGGTGCAGCGGAACGACGGCTCGACCTGCTCGACCTTCTCCTCGAGCGGCGCCGCCACGTAGACGTAGCCGACCTCCGGCTTCACCTCCGCGCCGAGGTACTTCTGGCAGAGCTTGGCGCCGTACGCGAGGTCGTTGACCTTGACCGTGCCGGCCTTGTCGTAGGTGCGGGCGGCGTGGCTGACGGCCGTGACGCCCTGCGCGTCGAACGAGAGGCGGATGTTCGCGCCCTCGCCCTCCAGCGGGATGCCGTCGAGCTGGAACGTGTACGACACGCTCGTGTCGAGGTTGGCCGTGAGTGCGTTGCGCCCGTTGGGATCCGCGAGTTCGAACGTCGTGAACTGCGCGGTGGGCGTCGCGTTGGCGGGCAGGACGCCGGCGGCGCGGAGTCCTTCCTGCGCGCGCTTGGCGGCCTCGTCGGTGGGGATGGTCTTGATGCGCTTCAGCGCCTCGGTGTCGAGGGCGGTCTGGGTGGTGGCGTTGCCGTCCTCGTCCGGCTTGCCCTGTCCTTTGTCGACGGTCGGCAGGTGCTGGAACCTCCGCTCGTCCGTGAAGGACACCACGCCGGACTCGGATCTCTCGACGTTCTCGAGGCCGAACGCCCGTTGCAGCCTCTGCGCCTGCTCCTGGTCGAGACCGGAGCTCTTCACCCCGTAGACGGGTAACTCGGTGGCGTCGGCGGTCGCGACACCGACTGCTCCCGCGGTGACGAGGCTGGACAGGGCCAGCACCACCGTCAGCTTGCGTTGCATGTCTCTTCCCTCCCTTGGGGACGGCCGGCTGCAGGGGCCGGCCGTCTGTGAGGAGGATCTGGGGTGTTTCGCCGTGATACCGACAGTGGCCACTTGTGCGCGGCGCACCACTCGAACGGCCGAAATTCTGTAACACCCTTGGGGTAGCGCAGGATCTAGAGGCGGACAGCTGGGTACTTGATGCCCGCACCGGTGTTCAGCACGACCACTTCGTCGTTCGCCGAAAGCCAGCCGCTGTCGCGCAGCACCCGGACGGCGCTGACGGTCGCGGCCCCCTCCGGGCACAGGAAAGTGCCTTCGAGGCGGGCGGTCTCCGCGCGGTCGGCCGCGATCTGCTCGTCGGTCACCGCGACCGCGATGCCGTTCGTCTCCCTGATCGCGCGCAGGATGATGAAGTCCCCCAACGGTTTCGGCACGTTGATGCCGAACGCGTCGGTGTACGCGCCGTCCCAGAAGACCGACTCCGCCCTGCCCTCCTCGAACGCCCTGACGATCGGCGCGCACCCGGTGGACTGCACGGCCACGAGCCGCGGCAGCTTCTCGCCGGAGATCCAGCCGAGCTCGCGCATCTCCTGCAGCGCCTTGTGGATCCCGATGAGCCCGACCCCTCCGCCGGTCGGGTAGACGATCACGTCCGGGACGCGCCAGCCGAGCTGTTCGACGATCTCGTACCCCATCGTCTTCTTGCCCTCGATGCGGTACGGCTCGCGCAGGGTCGAGGCGTCGAACAGGTCGACGTCCGCGATCGCCTTGCCGGCGTCGGCGATGGTGCCGGGCACGATCCGCAGCTCGGCGCCGCTCGCCTCGACCTCCTCGCGGGTGATCAGCGGGGCGTCCTCGGGCATCGCGATGACGCTGCGGATGCCGGCGCGGGCCGCGTACAGGGCCCACGCAGCGCCCGCGTTGCCGTTGGTCGGCATCTTGATGCCCTCGATGCCGAGCTCCTTCGCCCGCGCCACGCCGACGGCCGCGCCACGGGCCTTGAACGAGCCGGTCGGGACGAGCGACTCGTCCTTCATGAGCACGGTCACGTCCAGCGCCCGGCTCAGCGCGGGCAACGGGACCAGCGGCGTCATGCCCTCGCCGAGGCTGAACGCCGGGTCGACGGCGCGCACCGGCAGGACGTCGCGGTAGCGCCACAGCGAGTTCTCCGCCGTCGGCCTGCCGACCCTCGCGAGGTCGTAGCGGGCGAGCAGCGGCGACGCGCACTCGTGGCAGAGGTTCTGGACGGCGTCGGCGTCGTGTTCGCGGCCGCAACGGGCGCATTCCAGGTGCGAGAGCATGGCTCCATGCATACAGGCGGATGAGCCGGCATGTAAGCCGGATCCTGTTCGTGGGACCGAGGTCCCAGTCGGCGGCCATCCATCTGGGCCTGCCGTCACCGACAGGCTCTAGCGGCCTACCCGCGAGCATCGGGCGGGCAGCCCTCGAACGCTCGCGCAGGTGCCTCGCGGCACCCTCTTGGCCTTGCTCCGGGTGGGGTTTACCTAGCCGCCCCAGTCACCTGGGGCGCTGGTGGTCTCTTACACCACCGTTTCACCCTTACCGCGACTTTCGCCGAGGCGGTCTGCTTTCTGTGGCACTGTCCCGAGGGTCGCCCCTGGTTGCCGTTAACAACCACCCTGCCCTGTGGAGTCCGGACTTTCCTCGACGCTCGCGCGCCGCGGCCGCCCTGCCGACTCATCCGCGTCCACCAGGATATCCCAGCGTCTGGACGTGGTTGTCCACCGGTGCGGACGTTGGTTGACTCCAGGCATGACACGACGTCGCCACGTCGACTACGGCCGCGTGGCAGCAAGCCTGTGTTGCCTCCGCTGAGTGCGCCGCTCTTGCCCGCCACCTCAGGGAGTGCCCCGTCATGTCCGATCTGCTGATCATCTCCGGCGCGCCGTCCCACTCCGCGCCGACCGGTGTCGTCGTGTCGCTCGTGGAGGAGCAGCTGCGGGCCGCCGGCCACCGCGTCACGCTGCTCGACGTGCGGTCGCTGCCCACGTTGTCGCTGCTGACCGAGGACCTGCGCGACCCGGAGATCGCCGAGGCCGTGAGCAGCGTGCTGTCCGCGGACGGCGTGGTCGTCGCCTCGCCGGTCTACCGCGCGGCGTACAGCGGCCTCGTCAAGGCGTTGCTCGACCTGCTGCCGAAAAAGGCTCTGCGCGGCCGAGCCGTCTTGCCTCTAGCGACGGGCGGCAGCCAGGGCTTCCTGGTCGCGATGGACTACGCGTTGCACCCGCTGCTCGCCGCCAAGGGCGCGGACCAGGTGGTGCGCGGCGAGTTCGTGCTGGACCAGAACGTCTCGACCCCGGCCACGGCCGCCGCCCTGGCAGCGGCGACCGACCGCTTCACCACGGCCCTGACGCCGAGGCTGCTGCGCAAGGTCAGCTGAGGTGCGACGTGTCGTTGACCAGCTTCACCGACGCGTGCCCGTCCGGGTAGAACTCGGCGATCGAGACGCCGGTGAGGTCGAGGTGCATCCGGAACAGGAACTGCGGCCCGACGTCCAACGCCTGCCGGAGCATCGTCTTGATCGGCGTGACGTGGCTGACCAGCACCAACGCCTTGCCCCCGTACCGGGCGATGATGTCCGTGCGCGCCCTTCGCACCCGAGCGTGCACCTCGTCGAAGCTCTCCCCGCCCGGCGGCTTCACCGACGTGTCACCGAGCCACCTGCGGTGCACCTCGGGGTCCTGAGCGCTCGCCTCGGCGAACGTCAGCCCCTCCCACATGCCGAAGTCGGTCTCGATCAGCCCCTGGTGCGTGACGACCTCGAGCCCGAGCTTGTCCGCGAGCTTGCCGGCGGTCTGCTGCGCCCTCTGCAGCGGTGAGGAGATGACGGCCGAGATGCCGTCCACTTTGGAGAGCCGTGCCGCGGCCTTCTCCGCCTGCTCCAGCCCGAGCTCGGTCAGCGGGTGGTCACCACGCCCCGAGTACCGCCGGTCGACGCTGAGCTTCGTCTGCCCGTGCCGGAGCAGGATGATCCGTGTGGGATCGCCCACAGCCCCGCTCCAGTGCGGCTGCTTGTCCCCCTCGGCCTTCTCGGCTTCGTTCTCCTGGTCCATCGCTTCGTTGGCAAGCCGGTCAGCCTGCTTGTTGCGCTCACGCGGGATCCACTCGTAGGTGATCTTCGCGAAGCTCTCCGCGACCTCCCGGGCCTCGCGGGCGAGCGGCTGCATCGAGGGGTGCTTGATCTTCCAGCGCCCGGACATCTGCTCGACGACGAGCTTCGAGTCCATCCGCACGTCGACGACCTCGGCGCGCAGCTCGGCCGCAGCCCGGAGCCCCGCGATGAGCCCCTGGTACTCGGCCACGTTGTTGGTCGCGACGCCGATGAAACCCTTGCGCTCGGCCAGCGTATCGCCGGTGAGCTTGTCGCGCACGACGGCGCCGTACCCGGCCGGACCGGGGTTGCCCCGAGAGCCGCCGTCCGCCTCGACGATCACCTTCACGGGGCGATCGTAACCCCGCGTTCAGGGGCCCTCCGGAGGCCTGTATTCTGTTCACATCAGTCTGGGTGGCGGAATGGCAGACGCGCTAGCTTGAGGTGCTAGTGCCCGTAAGGGCGTGGGGGTTCAAGTCCCCCCTCGGACACAGATGAACCCCCACGGGGTTGATGGAGACATCAGCCGCGTGGGGGTTTTTGCTTGTACCGACCTCGCAGGCTGGCACCCCGTCCAAGATCACACGGCGCCCGCGCCGCCGGGGCAAGCTGGGGCCATGCGGCAGATGACGGTGCTCGGCGGCTGTGGCGCGTACCCGGAACCGGGCCGGGCGTGCAGCGGTTTCCTGGTGGAGTGGGACGGCTTCCGGCTGGTGCTCGACCTCGGCTACGCCACCCTCCCCCGCCTGCTGGCCCACTGCCCGGACGCCGTCGTCGACGCCGTTGTGATCACCCACGAGCACCCCGACCACTGCGTCGACCTGCACGGGCTGTTCCGGATGCTGCTCTACGGCGGGACCGGCCGCAGACTGCCCCTGTACTGCCCGCCGGGGGTGCTGACCAGGTTGGGCGGGCTGGAGCCGGAGGTCGACCTGCGCGCCGTCTTCGACGTCCACGAACTGCCTGGCACCCACCAGGTCGGGCCGTTCGAGCTCACCGGCGTGCTGCTGCCGCACTACGTGCCCAACGCGGGTGTCCGGTTGCAGGCCGGGCGGACGGTCCTGGCCTACACCAGTGACACCGGTCCTGACTCGGCGCTCGCCGAACTCGGGCGGGACGCCGACCTGTACATCGTCGATGCCACCGACCGCGACGGTGAGGAGCGGCGGCCGCAGCGGAACCTGCTCACGTCCGGTGAGGCGGGGTACTGGGCTGGCCGGGCCGGGGCGCGTCGGCTGATGCTCAGCCACTTCTGGCCCGGCAACGACCGTGCGGCCGCGGTGGTCGCTGCGCGGCGCGCGTTCGGCGGTGAGGTGTTGACGGCCGAGGAAGAGCTGGTCGTTCCGCTCGGTGTCCATTAAGGACTTGGCCTCGGCTGGAACATGTTCGACATCATCATCTGACGTCCTCCGGCGTGTTCCGGGAACCGGGGTCCCGCTGTGACAGGGTGTTCCCATGATCGAGGCCGAACCGGACCTGCTGGAGATCGCCGACGCCCTCCTCCCCGGCACCGACCTGGACACCGCGGTCCTGGCCGCCGAAGGCAACACCCACCACGTCCTGCTCGTGCCGGGCGTCGCGGCCGTCCGCGTCAGCAGACGTCCCCTGGGCGCTGCCTCGATGCCCCGCCGCATCGAGGTGCTGCGTCGGCTCGCGAAGATCGACCTGCCGTTCCAGGTCCCGCAGCCGCTGACCCCGGTCACCGAGTTCGGTGGCCGGAAGGCGGTGGCCGTGTCGTGGATCGGCGGCACGGCGCTGCCGAAGGGTGAAGGCGACCCGGCGCAGATCGCCGAGGTGCTGAAGGCCATCGGCGAAGTCCCGCTGACCGACGACCTGATGGAAGCGCTGGACGGTCGCGGGAAAGGGCCACGGTGGTCGGCGATCATCGCCGACGAGATCCTCCCGCGCCTGCCCGAACGCTGGCAGGCCGAGGCAGGGGAACGGCTCGAGGCCGCGCTGGAGCTGGAACCCGTGCCCGACTCGTTGGTGCACGGGGATCTCAGCGGGTCGAACGTGCACTGGACGGAGGACGGGAAGCTGCTCGGCGTCCTCGACTGGGACAACGCCATGCCCGGCGATCCGGCGATCGACGCCGCGCTGATGGCCTGGCACGGGTGGGAGAACGTCCGGAAAGCGGTCTCGGCGGAGACCTACCGGAGGGCGCGGACCTGGGACGCGCTGTTCGGGGTCGAGCACCTCGTCGCCACCATGAACGGCCGGCCCATGACCAGTCCGGACGGGTTCGTGGCCGCGGTCGTGCCGTGGTTGGAGGCCAGTCAGCGCTGAGGGGTGCGCGCCCTGACGATGCCCTCGACGGCCGCCTGGAAGGTTTCGGCGATCGGGCCGGGATCGGCTAGGCACCCGGCCGCGTACGCGCCGTCGCGCAGCATCACGAAGTGCCGGCCGTCGTGGTCGGCGGGGGTGTCGCCGACGCGCGCGAGCAGGTCCGTGACCGTGTCGAGGAACCACTGGCGGTGCGCCTGCACGGCCTGGTGGACGGGGTGGAGCGGGTCGGCGTACTCCGCGACGGCGTTCAGGAAGGCGCAACCCCGGAAGCCCGCCGCCTGGATGTGCGCGGCGATCACCGCCGCCACCGCGCGCACGGCGTCGGCCTCGGTCTTCGCGGCGGCCACGCCCGCTTCGACGTTCTCGCGAGTCGCGCGGTCCGCCACCGCCAGGTACTCGAGGACCAGGTCCTCCTTGCCGGCGAAGTGGCGGTACATGGTGGCGCGCGTGACCTTCGCCTCGGCGAGGATGCGGTCGACGCCCACGGAGTGCAGGCCTTCGCCGTAGAACAGCCGGCTGGCCGTCTCCAGCAGGCGGTTACGGGCGTCGGACGCGGTGCGGGTCACGCCTTCGAAGGTAGCAGAGAGAACGTTCGGTCTTGACAAGGTCGGGTCGACGCTGCCAGCCTCGAAGTAGAAAGAACGTTCTCCCTCTCTAAGGACTAGCCGTGAGCATCGACGCACCCGCCACCCTCGCCCCCGCCCTCCGCACGCTCTACCTGGTCCGCTTCGGGTTCGCGGTCGTGTGGGCGGTGCTGCTGTTCCTGACCGCGACGGAGATCGGGGCCGTCAGCGGCACGTTGCTGGTGCTCTACCCGCTGTTCGACGTGGCCGCGATCGTCGTGGACAGCCGCACGGCCAAGACCGGCAAGGTGGCGCTGTACGCGAACATCGCGGTCAGCACGCTCGCGGCGGCCGGGCTGGCGTTCGCGGTGACGTCCGGGATCCCCGCGGTGCTGCGGGTGTGGGGTGTCTGGGCCGTGGTGTCGGGCGTGGCGCAGCTCGTGGTCGCGCTGGTCCGACGGAGCTACGGCGGGCAGTGGCCGATGATCCTCAGCGGCGGGATCTCGACGCTCGCCGGCACGTCGTTCTTCCTGCAGGCCGGTGGGGCGGACGCGAACCTGCGCAACCTCGCGGGGTACGCGGCGATCGGCGGGGTGTTCTTCCTCGTCTCGGCGCTGCGGTTGCGCCGCGCCGTGTGACGCGAAAAGGGGGCCGCCCTGGTGGGCGACCCCCTTTTCGCACGTCGTGAGGCTAAGCGTTCGGCTGCGCGATGCGGACCAGGATCGTGCCGCACTCCTCGCAGCGCACGACCTCGTCGGCCGCCGCCTCCTTGAGCTTCGCGAGGGCGCTGCGGTCGAGCTCGATCCGGCACGCGCCGCAGCTGCGTGACTGGAACGGTGCCGCGCCGATGCCGCGCTGCTCGCGCTGGCGGTCGTAGAGCTTCAGCAGGTCGTCCGGGAAGCCCTTGGCCATCACCGCGCGGTCGGCGGTGCGGCGGTTCTCGACGGCTTCCAGGTCGGCGAGGGCGGCGTCACGGCGGCGCGTGGCGTCCTCCAGCGTCTGGCCGGCCTTGTCGAGCTCGACGCGCGCGAACGAGACGTCGGCGTCGACGGCCTCGCGGCGTTCCATCAGCTCCAGCAGGTCGTCCTCGAGGATGCCCTGACGGCGCTGGATGGTGGCGAGCTCGTGCTCGAGGTCGGTGAGCTGCTTGGCGCCGACCGAGCCGGACTGCATCAGCTTGCGGTCGCGCTCGCCGCGGGCGCGGACCTGGTCGATCTCGGTCTCCTGGCGCTTCACGTCGCGGTCGAGGTCGGTCAGCGTCGTCTCGACGGCCACCAGCGCGTCCTGCTTGGTGCGGACCTGCTGTTCGACCTCGGTGATCTCCGCGATCTCCGGCAGGGTGCGGCGCCGGTGGGTGACACGCGCCAGTTCGGCGTCGACCTCGGCCAGGTCGAGCAGCCTGCGCTGCACTGCGGGATCGGCTTTCACGCAAGTCCTCCTGCTGCTGAGCTCGTCGCGCCTACGGTCCACGGGTCGGTCCGGCGAGTGGAGACGAGTACGTCGACCCTACCGCCGAAGGCGGCGCGCAGGATCTCCGCCGCCTGCTCGCACCACGGCCACTCGCTGGCCCAGTGCGCGACGTCGACCAGAGCAGGCCCGCCGGACTCGACGTGCTCGCTCGCCGGGTGGTGCCGCAGGTCGGCCGTGACGTAGGCGTCGACGCCCGCGCGCGTCACCGCGCCGAGAAAGCTGTCGCCCGCGCCTCCGCACACCGCGACGCGCTTGACCAGGCGTTCCGGGTCGCCGGCCGCCCGCACGCCCTGCACGGTGGCGGGCAGGGCGTCGGCCACGCGCTGGGCGAAGACGCGCAGCGGTTCGGCCTCGGAGAGCTCACCGATGCGGCCGATGCCGGTGTCGGAGTCCGGTGGTTCGGCGTCGAGCGGACCGGTGACGGTGAGGCCGATGGCCTTCGCCAGCGCGTCCGAGACGCCGGGCAACGCGGCGTCGGCGTTGGTGTGCGCGCAGTACAGCGCGGCGCCGTTGCGGATCAGCTTGTGCACCAACGCGCCCTTGGGGTCGTCGGCCGGGACGCCGTTGACGCCCCTGAGGAGCAGCGGGTGGTGCGCGAGGACGAGCTGCGCGCCCCGTTCGACCGCCTCGTCCACAGTGGACGACGTGGGGTCGACGCACACCAGGACCCTGCCGACCTCCTCGGCCGGGTCACCGCAGACCAGGCCGACCGCGTCCCACTTCTCGGCGGTCTTCGGCGGATACGCGGTCTCCAGGACCGCGATCACGTCGGCGAGCTTCACGCCAGTTCCTCCATCACGACGCGCAACGCGTCCACGAACACCGCGAACTCCTCGGGCGGCCGGATCGCCACGCGCAGGTACGTGTCGTCGAGACCGGGGAACGTGTCGCAGCGGCGCACCGCGATCCCCTTGTCCCGCAACGCCTGCCGCGCTCCCCGGGGTGCCCTGATCAGCAGGAAGGGCCCCTTCGGGGCAACGACGACCAGGTCTTGGAGCTGCTCCAACGCATGCGCGGCGTACTCCTGCGCCTCCCGCGCGAACCGGGCCGACTGCTCCAGCGCCTCGGGCTCGCAGCACGCGGTGATCGCCTCCAGCGTGAGGCTGCCCACCGGCCAGTGCGGACGGCCGTGCGCGAGCCGCGCGAGCGTCTCCGGGTCGCCCAGGAGGTAGCCGGCGCGCAGGCCCGCGAGACCCCACGTCTTGGTCAGGCTGCGCAGCACGAGCACGTCGGGGTCGTGCGCGAGCGACTCGGGCTCGCCGGGCACGGCGTCCATGAACGCCTCGTCGACGACCAGCCTGCCCGGCAATGCCTTGAGCGCGGCGGCCTCGTGCAGCACGGACGTCGGGTTGGTCGGGTTGCCGATCACGACCAGGTCGGCGTCGGAACGCACGTCGCGGAGGCGGAAGTCGCCGTCGAGCAGGACGTGCTCCACGGGGATCCCGGCATCGCGGAACGCCACCTCGGGTTCGGTGAACCCGGGGTGGACGATCGCGGCACGGCGCGGCGCGAGCTTCGGCAGCAGCGCGAAGCCCTCGGCGGCACCGTTGAGCAGCAGGACCTCGTCCGGTGAGCGCCCGTGGCGGCGTGCGACTGCCTCACGAGCGCGATCTTCGGCGAGCTTCGAGGGGTAGCGCCCCAGTTCGCCGAGCGCCGCGGCCAACCGGTCGCGCAGCCAACCGGGCGGGTGCGGCACCCGCACGTTGACGGCGAAGTCGGCGAGGCCTGGTGCGGCGTCGACGTCACCGTGGTGGCGCAGATCTGGGCTGGTCATCGCCCGGAATACTAGGCGACGGGCTCAGACGTCCGCGTCACTGCATGTAGCGGCGGAGCTCGGTGAGGTGGCTGATCAGCTCGTCCAGCTGGAACGTGTCGAGCTGCGCGGACTCACCGGGCGGGGTGCGGAAGCAGACGCGACCCTTCTCGTTGAGGTACACCTCGAACGCACGACGGCGCCCGAGGGCGTCGGTGCACCCGATGATCTCCCGTTGCGGGGGCACGTCGGTACCGGTCTGCATGGGCGGCCTCCATGTCGTTTGTCCGTACATCTTGCGACAGTGCTTGAGCGTTACCGTGCGGCGGCACCACTTAGGCTGCGTTCCATGCACGTCTCGTTCGTCTGCACCGGCAACATCTGCCGGTCCCCCGTGGCAGCGCTCGTCTTCCGGGAATGGCTGTCCCGGGAAGGATTGTCGCACCAGGTCGAGGTGTCCAGTGCCGGAACGGGAGGATGGCACGTCGGCGACCCGGCCGACCCGCGCGCGTTGAAGACGTTGGCGGACAACGGATATCCGGTCGACCACGTGGCCGCGCAGGTCGGCGAGGCGCACCTGGACGCCGATCTGCTGGTCGCCCTCGACTCGGGCCACGCCCGCGCACTGCGCCGAATGGTCGATCCGGACCGCGTGCGGCTGCTCCGTTCGTTCGACCCGGACGCCGACGGCGCGGACGTGCCGGACCCGTACTACGGCGACGACGCCGGGTTCACGGAGGTGCTGGTGATGGTCGAGGCGGCGATGCCGGGGCTGGTGTCGTGGGTCCGCGAGCGGCTCTGAGGACGAAGCGCCAGCCGGCCCGCGCGACCGCGGCCGAGGCGGCCGGCCTGAGGTGGCTGCGCGTCGAGGGCGGGCCGCCGGTCCCGGTCGTGCACAGCGCCTCCGAGGGCACGCTGGTGATCGACGAGATCCCGCACGGCGAGCCGGATCTTCAGGCGGCCGTGACCTTCGGCCGCCGTCTCGCGGCTCTGCACCTCACCGGCGCGCCCGCGTTCGGTTCTCCTCCGCCCGGCGGTCCGCGCGAGGCCACGATCGGGATGGCCTCGATGATCAACGAACCGGCGCCGGAGTGGCCGTCGTGGTTCGCGTCACAGCGCATCGAGCCGTACGCGCGGCAAGCCGGTATCGACGTCACGGAGGTGTGCGCGCGCATCGAGTCGTTGGCCGGTCCTGCCGAACCGCCCGCACGGCTGCATGGCGACCTGTGGAGCGGCAACGTGCTGTGGGGCGCTGACGGGCAGGTGTGGCTCATCGACCCCGCGGCGCACGGCGGGCACCGGGAGAGCGACCTCGCGATGCTGCGGCTCTTCGGGTGTCCGTTCCTCGACCACGTGTTGGGTGCGTACCGGGAGGTCGCGCCGTTGGCGGACGGGTGGGAGGCGCGGGTGGCGTTGCACCAGTTGTTCCCGTTGCTCGTGCATGCGGTGCTGTTCGGAGGCGGGTACCGGGCACAGGCCGCAGCCGCCGCAAAGTCCGCTTTGCGTGGTTCGTCCTGACCCAGTGCCGCGAGGTGCAGGTCACGCAACTACCGTGAGGACGTGCGGTTCAAGTTCCTCCTCAAGCCGGGCTGGCTGGCGCTGACCCTGGCCGTCTGGGTGTTCGCGGGCGCCTGCGTCTACTTCCTGTCCCCGTGGCAGTTCGGCCGCAACGACGAGCGCCAGGCGCAGAACTCCGCCATCACCAAGTCGCTGAAGAGCGATCCCGCCCCGTTCGGGGCGAAGCACGACGAGTGGCAGAAGGTCGAGCTCAAGGGCCGCTACCTGCCGGAGCTGGAAGCCCTCGCGCGGCTCAGGACGGTCCAGGGCGAGGCGGCGTTCGAGGTCATCACGCCGTTCGAGACCACGACGGGCCACAAGGTCCTCGTCGACCGCGGGTACGTGCGGCCGGTCAACGGCATCAAGCCGCCGGACTTCCCCGCGCCGCCGTCCGGCGAGGTCACGCTCATCGGGCTCGCCCGGCCGAACGAGTCGAACAACCAGCCCGCGTTCGAGCAGGACGGGCGCCGGCAGATCTACTCGATCAACAACGACGCGGTCGGCGCGGGCATCGAGCCCGGCTACTACCAGCTGATCGAGAACCAGCCGGGGGCGCTCGACACGTTGCCGCTGCCCCGGCTCGAGTCCGGGCCGTTCTTCTCCTACGCGCTGCAGTGGATCGCGTTCGGCGTGATGGCGGTCGGCGGCTGGCTGTACTTCACCATCCGCGAGGCGCGGCCGGGTGGCGTGCTCTACGAGGGCAGGAAAAAGAAGAAGTCGATCGCCGAGCTACTTGCGGAAGAGGGCGATGACGGCGCTGACGAACCCCGCGCCGAAGCCGACGACTCGGGACAGCTCCACGGCACGCGTCACGTGACCTGAGTCCGGGTTGCGGCCGTGGCCGAGCACCGGGCGTTCCTCGACGCCGTGCGAGTACACGGTGCGGCCGCCCAGGCGGATCTCCAGCGCGCCCGCGAACGCCGCTTCCACCTGGCCCGCGTTCGGGGACGGGTGGGCGGCGGCGTCGCGGCGCCAGGTCTCCAGGGCCTGTGAGGCCGAGCCTCCGACGACCGGGGCGCCGCCGACGGTCAGCAGCGCGGCCAGCCGTGAGGGCACCAGGTTCAGCACGTCGTCGAGGCGGGCCGAGGCCCAGCCGAACTTGAGGTAGCGCGGCGACTTGTGGCCGACCATCGCGTCCAGGGTGTTGGCGGCGCGGTAGCCCAGCAGGCCCGGCACGCCGGCCACGGCGCCCCAGAACAGCGGGGCGACGACGGCGTCCGAGGTGTTCTCGGCGACGGACTCGACGGTCGCGCGGGCGAGGCCCGTGGTGTCCAGGCGGGCGGCGTCGCGGCCGCACAGGTGAGGTAGCCGGGTGCGGGCCGCTTCGAGGTCCCCGTCGGCCAGTTCGCGGCCCATCGACGTGCCCTCGGTGGCGAGGGAGTTGCCGCCGAGCACCGTCCAGGTCGCCACGCCGGTGGCCAGCGTCTGCAGGAGCCAGTGCTTGCGCGTGAGGCGTTCCACGGCGACACCGGCGGCCACGGTCCCACCGACGAGCACGGCCGTGTACGCCGCACCGGCCGCCTCGGAGTTGGCGTACAGGCGCTTCTCCAGTGCCGCGGCGGACGATCCGAATGCCGCTACCGGGTGAAATCGGCGTGGATCGCCGAACACCGCGTCCGCCGCCACGCCCAGCAACAACCCCAACGCGCGACCCGCGCCCACGGCATCCTCCCCAGCTCGTCGAACGCACCGTAGCGCCGCATCGGACGGGCGCGCGCATTAGGGTGGCCGGTCGTGGAGCACAAGCGGCTGAAGTTGTACGCCTATCTGGACGCGCGCGATCACCAGCGCACGTACCTGGCGATCATGCGGCTGTTCACCTCCACGCTGCTCGCCGACCTGAGCGCGGGCGAGGTCGCCGGAGCGCTGGCCGGGCAGGAGCGCGAGGGCCGCGTCGAGCAGGGCGAGTCCCGCATCGAGAACGTCATCAACCGCCTCAAGCAGCTGGTCGAGTGGGGCAACCTGGTCCAGGGCCGGCGCGAGGTCGTCGCGGCCAGCATCGCCGAGTTCCAGCACGGCAGCGTCCGCTACCAGGTCTCCAAGCTCGCCGTCCGCGTCCAGCGCGACGTCGACGAGCTGCTGCGCGTCCCCGAGGGTGCCCGCGAGGTGTCCCGCGAGCTGCTGCCCGCCATCGAGCGCGGCCTCAACGAACTGGGCGGCAGCCTCTCCGTAGCCCTGCTCAACGAGGGCGACAAGACCAAGGAGCTGCTGGCCGAACGCGTCACGACGCTGTTCCTGCAGCACGCCGAACTGGCCGCGACGGTCCGCGACTTCTACGCCTACCTCGGTCAGGTCGTCACCCGGAACCACCTCGCGCCCGAGGAGATCGCGGGCTTCCGGAACCTGCTGGTCGAGTACATCCAGCGAGTCGTCGAGGACGTCCTGAAGTTCACGCCCCCGATCGCGGCGGCGCTGGCCGGGCTCACCAAGGCCCGCTCCGAGCTCGTGCGGCTCCTCGGCACCGACCTCGGCCAGAACGTCGAACGCGCCCGCGGCCGCACGCCCGAGGACTGGCAGGAGCTCACGGACTGGTTCGTCGACCGTCCGGGCCGCCCGTCGCAGGTCACGGCGCTGCGCGAGGCCACAGCCCGCGCCATCGGCAGCCTGCTGGCCAGCGTGAAGCGCGCGACGTCGGGCGGCGGGCTGCTGCCGGGACGCCGCGCCGAGCTGCTCAAGCTCGCGAGCTGGTTCGACAACTCCACGCGCGAGCAGGCGCACGAGATCTACGCGTCGGCGTTCGGCCTCTACAGCGCCCGCCACCTCTCCCCCGCGCCCGAGCACGACTCGGACAACGAGCGCACGCCGTGGCGCGACGGCCCGGTCTGCGACGTCACCGTGTCGGTACGGACCAGGGGCGACCGCGGCGGACGAGGCCGGCCGTCCCGCATCCTCGACGACCCGATGACCGAGCAGTCGCTGCTCGCCGAGGCCCGCGAGGCCGACGAGATCCGCGCGCGGCACGTCGCCGAGCTCACCCAGGCCGCCGGCAACCTCGAGAACACGACGCTCACGCACGGCGCGTTGGAGGTCTTCTGCGAGCTGCTGACGCTCGCGATGGCCCAGCGCGACTCCCCCAACGACAGCGGTGCGGCCAGCGATCCCGTGCGCGGCCTCAAACTCGAGATCGCCCACGGCACCACGACGCAGATCAGGTCGGCCGCCGGCACTCTCACGCTGCACGACGCGACGGTGGCCCTGAAGCGATGAACCACCTGGACAACCTCTCCGAGATCGACGCCGCGAACGTCGTGCGGTGCGCGCGCACGTTGCTGCGCAGGCCCTTGCTGCGCACCGACGGCCCGGACGGCGAGCTGCTCAGCCTCGTCTACCGGCACCGCGCGACCTTGCAGGACCTGTTCGCGGGTCTGCTCGGCTACCGGCTGGTCGTCGAACGCCGGTTCGCGCGCCTCTACAAGTCCGGCCCCGGCCACGACGACACGCGCGGCGTGCTCAGCATGTCCCCGCGCGGCTACGCGTACCTGGCGCTGACGCTCGCCGTGCTGACCGGCATCGGCCGCCAGACGTTGCTCAGCAGGCTCGTCGCGGACATCCGGTCCGCCGCCGTGGAAGCGGGCATCGACGCACCGGACGACATCGGCGAGCGGCGTGCGCTCACGGCGGCTCTGCGGCACCTGGTGTCGCTGGGCGTGCTGCACGAGACCGAGGGCTCGGTCGCGCAGGACGTGCTGCCGCAGGAAGCGCTGATCACGATCGACACCGACCTGCTGGGCCAGCTCGTGACCGGCCCGGTCGGCGAGGCGCAGAGCCCCGCCCACCTGGTCGAACTGGCCGCGCGCCCCGGTCCGCGCGGCGTCGAGCACGCGGTGCGGCGGCGGTTGGTCGAGACGCCGCTGGTGCTCTACGCGGACCTGCCGGACGAGCAGGCCGACTGGCTGCGTCGCAACCAGCGCAAGGAGACCGCGTTGCTGGAGCAGGCGTTCGGCCTGCACACCGAGTGCCGGGTCGAGGGTGTGCTCGCCGCCGACCCCGAGGAGTTCCTGACCGACCTGTCGTTCCCCGGCGTCTCCACGGTCGCGCGCATCACCCTGCTGGCGTTGCCCGACCTGCTCGACAGCGAGGACGAGGACGCGCCCGCACGGCACGTCGTCACCACCGAACGGCTGCGCGAGGTCTGCGCCGGCCTGGTCGAGGACTACCCGGCCGCGTGGTCGAAGCAGTTCACCGACGACCTGGACCGGCTGGTGGCCGAGGTGACGGAACTGTTGCGCCGCATGGGACTCGCCGTTCCGCACGACGAAGGCTGGTCCATCAGCGCGGCCGCGCACCGCTGGCTGCCGTCGCCCGACGGCGATCCCGAACGAGAGCAACAACCGGAACCCGTTGTGGTGCAAGAGGTACCGAGCTGGTCCCTGTTCGACGAGGAGAACGTTTCATGAGCAGGTGGCGGCTGCACCGCGGCGGCGTGGTCAACATCTGGCAGTACACCGAGCAGACGTTCGACTTCTCCGGTGGCCGCGCGATCTTCCAGGGCACCAACGGGTCCGGCAAGTCCCGCACGCTGGAGCTGCTGCTGCCGCTGTGCCTCGACGGCGACCTGCGCCAGGTCGGCTCCAAGGGCTTCGACACGGTCAGCCTGCGGCGCCTCATGCTGGACGACTACGACGGCGGCCCGAACCGCATCGGCTACACGTGGGTCGAGCTGATCCGCGAGGCCGCCGACCACAGCGGCAACGAGTACCTGACGTGCGGGCTGGGCGTGAAGGCGTCCAAGACCTCGCAGGCGATCACGGACTCGTGGCGGTTCGTCACGCCGATGCGTGTCGGCACGGAGCTGCAGCTCGCGGGCGCCGAACGAGTGCCGCACGGCCCGGCGCAGCTGCGGGACCTGATCGGCGCGGACTGCATGTTCGAGGAGCCGGCGTTCCGCGCGAAGATCGCCGAGACGGTCTACGGCGTGCCCGCCGCGCGGTACGGCGACCTGCTGCACCTGCAGCGGACGCTGCGCAACCCGGACGTCGGCCTGAAGGTGCTGGAAGGCCAGCTCGAACAGATCCTGAGCGACGCGCTGCCGCCGCTGGACCAGGCGATGGTCGAGCAGCTCGCGACGTCGTTCGACGACCTGGAGTCGATCCGCGAGAACATCGTGCGACTGTCCTCTGCGGACAGTGCGCTCGGCACGTTCCTCAAGACCTACCGCGACTACGCGTTCGGCGGGCTGCGCGGCGCGTCGGACCGGCTGGAGTCGGCCGAGCGCGCGGTGACGAAGCTGCGGCGCGAGCAGGCGAAGCTCGCGCAGGAGCTCGACCTGACGCGGATGGAGCGCGCGGCGTCCGAGCAGGCGCTCACCGACATGGAGACCGGTGAGCAGCAGGCCGAGGAAACCATTGCGGCACTGAAGGAACTGCCCGCGTTCCGCGATCTCCAGGACCTCAAGACGCGCGAGAACCTGGTGGCGGAGAAGCGGTCCTCCGCCGTCGCCGCGCTGGAGACGGCCCACCGGCAGCGCGCCCAGGAGGACGCGGCGGTCGACGCCGTGCTGCGGCTGCTGAAGCGACTCGCGGAGGACCTCCAGGCGGCCGACGCGCTGAGCGAGCCGCTGCGGGAGAACCTGCGCCTCGCCGGGATGGACGCGGACCTAGCTCCGGACGTGCCGCAGGTGCCCGCCGCCGAGGCCACGGTGACCACGGACTCGGTGCGCGCCAAGCCCGATCCCGAGGCCGGGCCGCTCCCGATCGAACGCCGTGTGCCGCCGGCCGCCGCGACCGAGGACGTGCTGACCGCGCTGACGTCGGTGACCGACCAGACCGCGGGCATCGCCTCCCTGGCGCGCCAGCGGGGTGCGCTCGCGATGGCCCTGCACGAGCAGGCCCTGGCGCTGGACGCGCAGCAGCGCGAGGTGGAGTCGTTGCGGCAGAAGGCCCGCGACGCCCAGCTCGGCGCGACCGAGGCGACCTCGCTGCGCAACCAGGAGGCGCAGGAGCTGGCCGAGGTCGTGCAGGCCTGGCTGGAGCAGGTCGACGTGTGGACGTCGAGCGGCCCGCTCCTCGACGAACGTCCGGCCGAGGCCCTGAAGCTGCCCCGGACCGCCGACCCGGCCGCCGCGAAGAAGTTGGGCAGCACCGCCCGGGAGTGGGCGGGACCGCTCGTGCAGACCGCCCGCGACGCCGCGCACGCGTTCTCCCAGCAGCGCGCCGACCTGCGCGCCCGGCTCGACACGCTGGACGAGGAGCTCGTCGGGCTGCGGTCGGGTGACGAGCGGGTGCCGGTGCCGGGCCAGTACGTGTCCGCGCACCGCGACGCCGCCCAGGGCGCGCCGTTCTACCGCCTGGTCGACTTCGCCCCGGCGCTGACCGACGACGAACGCGCCGGGCTGGAGGCCGCGCTGCAGGCGAGCGGTCTGCTCGACGCCTGGGTGACCGCCACCGACTCCGACCTGAACGACGTGCTGGCCGTGCCGAGGCCCGCGGTCGACGGCCGCTCGCTCGCCGACTACCTGGTGCCCGCGGTCGAGGGGTCGCCGGTGCCGGAGAAGTTCGTCGCCGACCTGCTCAGGGCCGTGTCGCTGGACGACATGACCACGACCGGCGACTGGCGCACGGGCGTGCTCACCGGTCGCTGGACCAAGCCCGAGGCCGAGTTCATCGGCGCCGGCGCGCGGGAGGCCGCCCGTGGCCGTCGCATCGCCGCGCTGGAGGAGGAGCTGGCCGAGCTGCGCGGGCTGCTCGGCACCGCCGAGGACGAGCTGGCCCGCGCCCACGAGCACGTCGCCACGTGGGAGGCGCACCTCGCGGCGTTCCCCGGCGACGGCGAGCTGATCGCGAAGCACAGCCGCCTGCAGGCCGCCGAGGAGTCGGCGGCGCGGTCGCAGCAGCGCACGTTCGAGCTGCGGGAAGCGTTGGAGGACGCCGGTTCCCGGCTGGAGGCGGCGCGGTCGGAGCTGACCCGCCAGGCCGGGGACGCCGGGCTGCCGTCCGACACCGAGGCGCTCCGCCAGGCCCGTGCCGCGGCGGGTGAGGCCCAGCGGACCGCGGACCTGCTCGGCGACGCGGTCAAGAGGCGTTGTCAGGGCACGATCTCCGACCTCACCGACGCGTCGCACCGCTACCACGAGGCCGTCGCCGACCGGCAGACCGCCGAGGCCGACGCCGACAGCCGGTGCGTCGACCACGCGGCCCAGGCCGGCACGCTCGCCGAGCTCACCGACGCGGTCGGCGGCGAGGCCAGGGAGATCAGCGAGCAGCTCACGTCGCTCGAGAAGTCGCGCAAGAAGATGCGCGAGGACCTGAAGGGCGTGCGGGAGAGCATCACGACCGCGCGCGAGCAGGCCGCGAAGCTGGAAGCGTTGCTGGAGACCAACTCCACGCAGGTCACCGAGTCCGAGGAGGCGCTGGACCGCGCGACGGCGAACTTCGCGGCGACCGTCCGGGCACCGGGCCTGGTCGTGGCGGCGTTCCCGGACCACGACGGCGCCGCCGACGAGAACTCGGTCCGGGCGCTGGTCGCGGAGGCCGGTGACCGCCGCGGCGGCACGGAGGCCACGGTCATCGCGAAGCTGCAGGCGTTGCAGACCTCGCTCGCGGGCAGCCACGACATCGCCGCCGAGCAGCACGCGGGCCTGCTCACCGTCACCGTGACCGGCGAGGAGGGCGCGAAGCCCGTCGCCGTCGCCGCCCGGCAGGTGACGACGAAGCTGGCCGAGCAGCGCGGGTTCCTCGACGAGCAGTACCAGGGCATCTTCGCCGACTACCTGATCCGCGACCTGGCCGAGTGGCTGCGCGGCCAGATCACCGTCGCCGAGGACCTGACCAAGCGCATGAACGAGGTGCTCGGCCAGGCCCGCTCCAGCCAGGGCGTGCACGTCAAGCTGGCCTGGAAGTCGTCCAGCGCGCTCGACGACGCGACCCGGCAAGCGCTTGCGCTCGTCCGCCTGCCGTTCGGCGAACGCACGCCCGAGCAGGACGCCACGCTGCGCCGCGTCTTCACCGAGCGGATCGAGAACGAGCGCGACGCGCACTCCGGCGGTTACGCCGAGATCCTGTCGCGCGCCCTCGACTACCGCACGTGGCACCAGTTCACGGTCACCGTCGCCGACACCGGTCCCGACGGAGGTCCACGTGAACGGCGGCTGCGCCAGCTGTCGTCCGGCGAGACCCGCCTGATCTCGTACGTGACGCTGTTCGCGGCGGCGGCGAGCTTCTACGACGCGGTGAGCGACGAGTTCGACCCGCTGCGCCTGGTGCTGCTCGACGAGGCCTTCGAACGCCTCGACGACCCGACGATCGCGCGCATGCTGGGGCTGCTGGTCGACCTCGACATGGACTGGGTGATCACCTGGCCGTCCGGCTGGGGCGTGTCGGACAAGATCCCGCGCATGCACATCTTCGACGTGCTGCGGCCGAAGAACGGCCGGGGCGTCGCGTGCACGCAGACCACGTGGGACGGCGCGGCGCTGGACCGGATCGACCCCTAGAAGGGCACCTCGGTGCCGAGCGGCGCGGTTCCCCGGCCGCAGAGCGCGCGGCAGAACTCGACCGCGTCGGCCTCCACCTCCGGCTCGCCGTCGCCCCACCGGCCACCGGCGGGCCCGGTGAGGTGCAGCGACACCGGCCGGCCGAGCCGTGCGAACCACTCGGCCACCACGTCGGCGACCAGCACCCCGTCGTGCTCGGCGGTCAGCACGAGGAGCGCGCCGGTGGCGTGCGCGAGGTCCGTCCGGTGCATCCACGGGTCGCGGGTCATGATCACGTCGGAGAGGAACCCGATCGTCCAGGCCTCGTCGGCGCCGTTGACGCGCTGGGTACCGGGCATCCGGCGGCCGAGCAGGAACCGGAGCATGCGCCGGCGTGCCTTGGCCGCCTTCGGCGCCACCTCGGTGAAGCGGGCGACGATCGCGGCCGGGGTGAGGTCCGCGCGTTCCTCGACCTGCAGCGCGGTCAGTTCGTCGATGAACACGCCGGGGCGGGCCTGGGCGGCCCTGACCTGGCGCAGGTTCTCGAACATCGACGCGGACATCTCCGCCATGCCGAGCATGTGCGTGGCCATCGCCCGCACGTCCCAGCCGGGGCAGTCGGTGGGCTTGGCCCAGTCCTGCGGCGTGAGGCCGTCGAGCAACGCGATGACGCGCTCGTACTCGGTCTCGGCGAGCCTCATGGCGACGTCGCGGTCGAGCGCGGACGTGCGGGGCCTGGTGGCGATGGCGGCGGTCATCTCGAACTCCTCAGGGACGGCCCTGGCAGGCCGATGTCGTCGGCGAACATGTCGATCACGCGCGGCAGCTGCCGGATCCAGCGGTCGCCACCGGGTTCGTTGGCGAGCTGGCGGTCGAGCAGGCCGCCGCACAGGGCGAGGAACAGGTCGACGTCGGCGCCGTCGGTGACGCCGAGGGCGCGCATGGTGTCGTGCAGCAGGCCCATGACCTCGACCGACGGCGCGTAGGACGCCTCCGACGGGGTGAAGCCGGGGATCGCGTGCTGGTTGAGCAGCTGGTAGCGGGCGGGGTCGGCGAGCGAGAACGCGAAGAAGTGCTCGGCGATCGCGAGCACGGCCTCCCTCGGCCGGTCCGGCAGCGTCCGGTCGCGCATCTCGGCCAGGTAGAGGGTCCAGCCTTGGCCGAACATGGCGTCGTAGATCGCGTTCTTCGAGTCGAAGTGCGAGTACAGCGACGGTGACCGCATCCCGATCATGGCCGCGACCTCGCGCAACGTGACGGCGCCGAGCCCGTCGCGGCGCGCGATCTCCCACGCGGCGTCGACGATCTCGCGCCGTGTCGCCTCACGCCGTTCGGCTTGCCTATCACGATTAGGCAGAACGCTCATAGTTAGGGAGAGTCCGCTCCTCGCGGCGTTCTGTCAAGGCTTAGGTTGGTGGGGTGACCGAGTACGACCGCCCCGAGCTGGCCGAGTTCTGGCGCCTCGCCCGCGAGACGATGGAGGGCGGCGGCCGCTCGGCGTTCAGCTTCCGCGTCGAGGACGCGCCGACCGCCACCGTGCTCGGCGAGCTGCTGCGCAAGCCCGTCGCGCACCCCGCCCGCCGGCAGATCTCACTGGCACGCCTGGACGAACACCTCCGCGCGCACGGCAGCACGTTGCCCGAGGTGCTGGAGTCGGTGCACGGCAAGCCCGTCGGCATGTCGGCGTCCGAGGAGGCGTCGACTGCGGACGCCGTGCTGCGGTTCGCGTTGCGGGAGAACGGGTTGCTGCACGCGCCGTGGGCAGCGGAGTGGGTCGAGCACGTGCGCCGGTACGGCAAGATCCCGCAGCCGGCGCTGCCGATGATCGCGAACCAGGCGGCGGCGGTCCTGGCCCGGCTCCAGGCCGAGCCGCGCCGGTGGACGACGCGGTTCGCGTTGGCGGGCAACGACCTCGACGACGGCCGTCCGCTCACCCGCGTGGTCGCCAAGGCGTTGCAGCTCGCCGGCACCGACTGGGAACGCGCGGGCGTGCTGCCCGACGCCTACAGCAACCCGGTCCTCACCTCCCAGGGTTACCTGTCGCTCAACGACTCGTTGGCAGCGCAGGAGATCACCGTCGTGCGGTCACCGCGCCTGCTCGAATCCGGCGTGCCCGGTCCGTTGATGGTGCTGCCGAACGGCCTGACGCCGCAGGCGAAGCACCACCTGGACGGCAAGACCGTGCGGTGCCACCACGACTTCACACCCGAGGGCATCCGCGTCACGAACAAGGTGCTCGCGTGGACCGGCGGCACGGCGTGGCGGATGTCCGCGGCCGACTACCGCGAGGCGGTGGCGACGCTGATCGCGCGCGGTGTCGAGCTGCCGACGCTGAACGTCCGGCCGGAGACCGCGAGCTGGGACGCCGACCTCGCGGACACGATGGCGACCACCGGCTTGATGGTCACCGAGGAGCACGTGCTGCCGTCACTCCTCTGACGGCGCGAACCTCTTCACGTCCCACCGGTCGTGGCCCTCCATCAGCTTGCGGCCGATGCGGCGCAGGTCGGCCAGGTCGCGTTCGCTCAGCAACCCGGTGAACTCCTCGGCGAGCGCCGCCCGGTACACCCGCGCCGTCGTGCCGACGCAGGCCTCCTCGCCCTCGGGCGTGAGCACGGCGATGACCAGCCGCCGGTTGTCCGCGGGCTGTTCGCGCTCCACCCACCCGCGCCGGACCAGCCGTTCGACCAGCCGCGTGACGCCGGACGGGCTGACGTCGAGCAGCTCCACGAGCTCGGACATCTGCAGCCGTCCGCCGTTGTGGTGCAACTGGTAGAGCGCCACGTGCTCCAGCAGCGAGCACCCGGCCTCGGCCTCCATGCGCCGCCCCAGTGCCGCCTTCACGGCGTCCACGCCCTGCTGCACGTACAGCCACGAGTAGATCGGCTCCGTCACCGTCTCATCCTAAAACAGGTTTGACGACGAGATGTTTTCACGCTCAAATGTTGAGCATGAAAGCTTCAGATGTCACCGTCGTCGGCGCCGGACCCGTCGGTCTCCTGCTGGCGTGCGAGCTGGCTCTCCAGGGCGTGCGCACCACCGTGCTGGAACGCCTCACGACCCAGGCGGACACCATCAAGGCCCACATGATCAGCGGCCGCACCTACGAGATGCTCGCCATGCGCGGCCTCGGCCCCGCGATCGACGCCGCGAGCGACGAGGAGGCCGCCCGCCTCGCGTGGCCCGTGCGCGGCTCCACCGGCCACTTCGCCGGACTGTTCCGGTTGGACGGTCTGCCGCTCGTGATGCTGACCCAGCAGGGACTCGAGCGCATCCTCGAGGCACGCGCCCTCGACCTCGGCGTGCGGATCCGGCGCGGCGTCGAGGTCACCGATCTCGACCTGGGCTCCGAGTTCGTCGTCGGGTGCGACGGCGGCCGCAGCACCGTCCGCAAGCTCGCCGGGTTCGACTTCCCCGGCAGCGGCCCGACCCTGACCGGCTACCAGGCGATCGCGGACGTCGACGGCGACCTGCCGCGCGGCTGGCACCGCACCCCGTCCGGTGTGTTCGCGTCCGGCCCGCTGCGGGGGCGGATCATGCTCATCGACTTCGCAGGGCCACCGGCGGACCGCGAGGTGACCCGGGAGTCGCTGGAAGCCGCGCTGCGCCGGGTGAGCGGCCACGACGTGCGGATCACCAACGTCCACACCGCCACCGTCTGGACCGACAACACCCGCCAGGCCACCACGTACCGCCGCGGCGGCGTGCTGCTGGCGGGCGACGCCGCGCACGTCCACTCCCCATTCGGCGGCCAGGGCCTGAACCTCGGTCTGCAGGACGCCCTCAACCTCGGCTGGAAGCTCGCCACCGGCGACTCCGACCTCATCGACACCTACACCTCCGAACGCCACCCGGTCGCCGAACGCGTGCTGCGCAACACGATGGCCCAGGTAGCGCTGACCCGGCCCGATCCGCAGTCTCGCGAACTGCACGCGCTCTTCGCGGACCTGCTCGACCTGCCCGACGTGAGGACGAAGGTCTCCGCGATGGTGCAGGGCACCGACATCCGCTACGAGACGGGCTGCGACCACCCGCTGGCCGGCACGTTCGTCCCCGGACTCGACCTCGCCGACGGCAAGGGGACGAGCGTGGTGCTCGACGGCCTGGAGGCGGTGATCCGGCCGGACGGCTACCTCTCGCGGATCGGCTGATGAGCGTGTTCGCCTGCACCGCACGCAGGACATCGCCAAGATGAGGCGCATGAAACCGCACCACTGGCCACTCGTCGCGCTGGGGTTGTCGGCCGCCGCCGCGATCACGTTCGTGGTCGTCGTGGGAACCGGGTCGCCCGCCGCGAACATGGGCGTCCTCGTCGGCGTCCCGCTCGTCGTGACCTACCTGGCGCACCTGGCGTCGAGACGCGCGTCGGGCAAGGTGCTGTTCGAGTTCCGCGTCGACCCGAGGCCCAGCTGGTACACCGACGCGGTCGAGGTCACCGCCACCGGTCTGGAGATCACGGCGGCGTCCGGGGGCGGGCGGATGGCCTCCACCGGACCGCGGAAGCTCTCCTACGACTTCACCGGCCTGCTCGGCATCGGCACGCGGCAGGCGGTGCCCGGTGAGGCGCCGTGGATCACGCTGACCGACGGGCGCGGTCTGCCCGTGCCAGCCGGAGAGGTCGTCGTGGTGCGGACGACCGAGGGCGAGCAGGTGCTGCCGGTCGAGGAGCCGGCGAAGTTCGTCGCCCTGGTGCGGTCCAGGGTGCCCGGTCTGGCCGAGGCCCGTTCCGAGGCCGTCGTCGCCGACAGCACCGAGGTGGGCGAGGCCCCACCGTCCACTGGAGACCGGACCACTCCGGTCGCGGGGCCTGAGGTGTCGTTCAGCGGGCCTCCGCTCGCGGTGCGCTGGCTGGCCGGCGCGACGGCGGCGTTGGCGGGAACCGTTGTGCTGCCTGCGATCGCTCTGCTCGGGACGCGGGGCGTGCCGTGGCCCGTGCTCGTGGCGCCCGGTCTCGCGGGCGTGGTGTGGGTGCTGAACCGGACCGTGCCGCGGGTCTGGGGGCGGGTGGCGTTCCTGGCGGTGCCGATCAGCGTCTTCTGGCTGATCGCCCGGGGCGAACCGGTCTGGATCCCCGTCCTGCTGGTGCTCTGCCCGGTGCTCGGGTACCTGGGCGGCCGGATGTTCCGGCTGGGCGCGGGTCTCGGTCGCGAGGTCGAGGTGCGGGTGCCGTTGCGGGACGGCGGTTCGCTCTACGTGCAGCGGGATCGCTTGGTGCACAAGCTGAACAGGTCGCACGAAGGTGGCGTCCACCCCCGCGCGTTGTGGCTGGGCGATCTCACGCTCGTGCAGCCGGGCACGTCCGCCGACGTCCAGTCGTGGCCGGTGCCCGGTGGCGTCCGGCTGCCCGTCGGCCGGAGTCCGATGCTCCGCCTGGTGGCGCGGCCGCAGCAGTGGATCCTGCCGGTGGAGCGGGCGGGTGAGCTCGCCGAGCTGATCAGGTCGCGGCAGGGCGAACCGGTGCGGCCCGCCGAGATGCCGGTCGACGAGTGGCGGCGGCTCCAGCAGTGGGCCGCGCGCCGGACGACCGGGACGAACCGTGGCAACTACCGCACCGTCGGCATCGGCTGGCGCCTGGTCGCGGCGGCGTTCACCGGCAGCTTCGCCCTGATGTTCCTCACCCTCGGCCTGTGGGTCGGCACGGTGGTCGCGGTGCCGCTGACCGCGTGGCTGGTCGCCGACTGGTGGCGCGTGCGGAACCGGATGCGGCTGGCCGAGCACACCGTCCTGCCGCCCGGCAGCCGGGACTGGGGCGAGATCCGCGCGGACCACGCCCCGATCCCGGGCTGGCAGCCCTACGGCTGAGGCGGTGGGTCGGGCAGGTCGAGCCGCCCGACCATCCGCGGCGGGTTCGCCGACGTCGTGACCTGGTAGTCGCTGTCGTGCGGGTCGTTGACGTTGTTCGGGCCGCCGTCACCGGGGATCCGGCTCGCCCGGTCGGAGCCCCAGCCGCCCTGGTACGGGTTCCCGTCGATGTTGGCGCGCGTCGTGGTGCCCTCGGGTGACACGAAGGTGTGGCCCTGGGTGTTCGACCCGGCGGTGTACTGGCCGTCCGGTGACGTACCGGTGTCCCAGGTGGAGGACAGGCCCTCGTGCCGGTTGCTCATGCCCCCGACCGCGCCGCCGACGGCGCCCGACGTGCCGCCGGAGAGGATCGCCGACCCGAAGTCCTCCAGGCCGACCTTGCCGTGCGCGAGGTTGTTCAGCACGTTGCCGCCCGCACCCGCGACCGCGCCTTCCACGGCACCGCGTCCGGCAGCCTGCACGAAGTTGCTCGTCGTGTTGCCGAGCGCGGAACTGCCCGCGCCGACCAGTCCGCCGGCGACACCCGCCGCGACACCGGCGATGCCCGCGTCGACCGTCTTGCCGACGTCCCAGGACTTCCGCTCGCCCGAGGCGAACTGGATGCCCTGGATGGCCGCGTCGACACCGACGTTGATCGCGAGGTTGATGATGATCTGCTTGAGCAGCTGCTGGAAGATCATCTGCACGGTGAGGCGGGTGGCGGCCTGCGCGATCGGGATGCCCGCGGTCGACGTGCCGAACGTCGCCACCGCCGACGCGATCATCGCCGCGATCTGCGCCGCCAGGATGATCAGGGCCGCGATGATGCTGAGCTTCGTGTACTCGATGCCGAGCGCCGCGTTGTCGCAGCCGGCCGCGAGGTCCGTGCAGATCTGCTGCAGGTTGACCAGGTAGGCGTCGCTCTCGGAGTACTTCTTCCAGTACTCCGCGAACTTCTCCGCGGTCTCCCCGCTCATGCAGCCGAGGGCGGCCGCCGACGCGCGGTTCCCGTCGCCCAGCACCTCGCCCACGGCCTTCGCGGCGGCCTCCCACGCGTCGCGCATGGCGCGCAGCTTCGTCTCGTCGCCCTCGGGCCACGACGCCCCGACCACGATCGGCGTCAGCCACTGGACGGCACCCGGGATCTCGATCCCCACGGCTCACCCACCTCCGAACGAGCGGGCGCCGCCCTGGTCGACGGCCTCCCACGTGTCGGCGGAGGCGTCGAGGCCCTCGCGGATCGAGTGGATGCCCTCGACGAGAGCCGGGAACGCCTGCGACGCCTGACCGGCGATCGGCAGGTACGTCTTCGCGAACTCCTGGCCCGCGTCGTCGCCGCCCCAGCAGCCGTTGTTGGCGTCGAGCACACCGCGCAGCGCCTCGAAGGCGGTCTGCAGCTTGTCGCCCGCCGCCGAGAACTTCGGCGACGCGGCGCGCAACGCCGTCGGGTCTACCTCGAAGCCCGTCACCACTGGCCCCCTCGGCGGTCCATGAAGGACTCCGGCGGCTCGTCGTCGTCCTGGCGCCGCGGCGGCGGTTGCTGCTGCGGCTGCGGCTCGTACGGCTGCGGGACGGGCGGCGGCGTCGGGATGAGGTCCTTGATGGACGGCATGCCGGGGAACAGGTCCGGCAGGTCCGGAATGCCCTCCTGGTACGGCGCGAGCACGGCGTCGGCCTGCTCGCGCGCGGCCAGTGCGGCCTTCTGGATCGTCGCGACGACGCTCTGGCCCAGCTTCTCCGGTGTGCTGCGGTCGAACGCCGACGGCGCGAACGCGACGCCGGTGACGATGCCACCGGCGTTCACCGTGACCTCGACCAGGCCGTCCGGCGAGGTCGCGCGGCCGACCTTGGACATCGCCTCGGTCTGCGCCTGCTTCAGCTCCGCGGTCTGCCGTTCGAGGTTCGCCAGCATCGAGTCGACCTGGCCGCGCAACGCCGCGTTGCGCGCCTCGAGCTCCGGGTTGCTCATGAGCCCCCTCGTCGTCGGTGTGATGCACGTGACACCGCGAGAGGCTAATCGGCCCAGCCGGACCCCGCCGCCGAATCGGCTGAACGGACGGGGCATCACCCCGGGTACTTCGCCCCTGACCAGCTCTGCAGCATCCGGAACGCGATCGACGCTCCCCCGGCGAGCCCGAGCCCCGGCACGCTGCCCGGCTCCTCGATCGCCTGGCGCACGTCCGCGCGGGACACCCACTTGGCCTCAGCGATCTCACCCTCGGCGAGCTTCAGCGGGTCGGCGGGATCGGCCACGGCCTCGAAGCCGATCATCAACGAGCGCGGGAACGGCCACGGCTGCGAGCCGAGGTACCGGATGTCGCGCACGGTGACCCCGACCTCCTCGCAGATCTCGCGCGCCACGCAGGCCTCCAGCGACTCGCCGGCCTCGACGAACCCGGCCAGCACGGAGAACCTGCCCTCCGGCCACTCCGGGCCGCGCGCGACGAGCACCTGGTCGGCGCCGTCGTGCACGAGGCAGATCACGGCGGCGTCGGTGCGCGGGTACTCCTCGCGGCCGCAGCCCGAGCAGACCGACGTCCAGCCGGACTTCTCGAGCACGGTCCGCGCGCCGCACTTGGCGCAGTACTTGCCGAGGCGGTGCCACTGGAACAGCGCGGCGGCGGTCGTGAAGAGGCCCGCCGACAGGTCGTCCAGGGTCGCGCCGGCCTGCCGCAGGTCGAGCCACTGCGGCTCGTCCGTGAGCTCGGGCGCGCCCCAGGCACGGGCAGGCGAGACCTCGCCCTCGTCGGTGGCGGGCATCAGCACGGCGAACCACGCCACGCCGTCCTGCTCACCGAGCAGGACGGCGTTCACCGGGGGGAGGTCGCCGAACTCGACCGCGGGCCGGTCGGCGAGACGGGTCCCGCGGTCGGCGACCAGCGTGCGGCCGCGCGTGTCCACGACGATCATCCTGGCCTTGGGCCAGAGCGCGGCGAGCTTCTCGTCGTCGCCGCGCAACGGCTCGCTCCGGTCGATCGCCGAACGCGACAGCGCGGGCAGGCCGATCAGGTCGAAGCTCACTGGAACGAGACCCCGCCCAACGCGGCCAGCTTCGGCTTGAGCGTCTCGGCGTCGCCGACGAGCACGCCGGTGAAGTTGCCGGGGGCGAAGAACTCGAGCGCCGCCGCGGCGACCTGCTCCGGCGTGACGGCCTGCAGCCGCTCCGGGTGCGCCACCAGCCAGTCGAGGCCGAGGCCGAGCGCGACGAGGTTCACGAGGAACGACGCCAGCCCGCCCTGCGACGACGTGGAGGTGAGCAGCGTGCCGATCGCGTAGCTGCGCGCGGTGTCCACTTCGGACTCGGACGGCGGCACGAGGCCGAGGCGCGCCAGTTCGTACCGGGTCTCGAGCAGCGCCGCGGCCGTGACGTCCGACGCCGTGTCCGCGTCGATCAGCAGTGTCGCGCCGTGCACGGTGAACTCGGGGTGCGACCGGGCGCTGTAGGTGTAGCCCTTGTCCTCGCGGATGTTCTCGACCAGGCGCGAGGAGAAGAACCCGCCGTAGACCAGGTTCGCGAGCTGCAGCGCCGGGTAGCGCTCGTCGGTGCGCGGGATGGCCTGCGCGGCGAGCCGGATCTGCGACTGCACGGCACCGGCGCGGTGCACGAGCACCACGTCGCCGCCGGAGACCTGCGGCAGCGGCGGCAGCTGGACGGCCTCGCCGTCGCCCTGCCACGCCGCGAGCGCCTCGCCGACCTGCGCGACGGCCTGGGCCGGGTCGACGTCGCCGACGATCACGAACACCGAGCCGCGCGGCAGCAACGCCTTGCCGTGCAACGCGACGACGTCCTCGCGGGTGACGGCGGCGACCTCGTCGGCCTCCGGCATCTCCTTCGCGAACGGGTGGTCGCCGTAGAGGACCTTCTGCAGCGCCTCGCGCGCGATGACGCTCGGCTGGGACCGGGCGATCGAGATGCGCTCGACGAGCCGGCCGCGCTCGCGCTCGACCTCGTCGGCCGGGTACGACGCGCCCGTGAGGACGTCGGACAGCACCTCGAGCACCGTGCCGAGGCCGCTCGACAGGGCGTTGCCGGTGAAGCTCAGGCGCTCCGGGTCGACCACGGCGTCGAGCTCGCCGCCGACCAGCGCCAGCTCGGTGTCGATCTGCACGCGCGAGCGCGTCTCCGTGCCGGTGAGCACGGTGTTCGCCAGGATCTCGGCGATCGCGGCGTGCTGGGAGCCGGTGCTGGTGCCGGCCGGGTCCGCGAACGGCACGCGCAGGCGCAGCTCGACCATCGGCACGGTGGCGCGGCGCACGGCGATGACGCGCAGGCCGTTCGGCAGCGTCGTGTCCACAGTGGACAGCTCGGCGGCCGCCTTCTGGTCGCCCAGCGGCGGAAGCGGGCGCGGGCCGGTTTCCGTACGTCCGATCTCCTCGGCGGTGCGGTGGGTCTTGGCCGAGGTCACTGGGCTCCTCCGGTGGGCTTGACGAAGAGAAGGGCGCGGGAGTCGGGACGCAGCGCCTTGGCGGCGGCGGACACCTCGTCCACGGTCACCGAGGCGATCCGCTCCGGCAGTTCGTAGATCAGCTCGGCGCGGCCGAACAGCAGCTCCGCGGAGCCGAGGCCCAGCGTGCGGTTCGTGAGCCGGTCGTGCTCCTTGTGCATGGTCGACGCCCAGCGGGCGGTGACCTTCGCGAGCTCCTCGGCCGTCGGCGGCTCCTGCGCGAGCTTCTGCAGCTCCTCGTCGATGGCCGCGACGACCTGGTCGGCCGCGACCTCGGCGGCGTGGATCGCGGTGATGCTGAACGTGTCGGGGTCGCGCGCCTCGAGCGGGCCGAAGAGGCCGCAGCCGGCGTTGAGGTCGATCACGATGCCCTCGCGGTGCACGAGGCGCTGCTGCAGGCGCGAGCTGTCGCCGTCCGCGAGCACGCCCGCGAGCACCAGGTAGGCGAGGTAGCCGTCGACGTCGGTGACCGGGTCTGGCACGCGGTAGCCGATCGCGATCGCGGGCAGCGGGGCCAGCGCGTCGCCGTGCTCGTGGCGGATCTCGCCCTGCGGGGCGGGCTCGGCGAACGAGGGCCGCTCGGGCTTCGGGCGGGCGGGCACGTCACCGAAGTGCTTCTCCACCAACGCCTTCGTGGTCTCGACGTCGAGGTCGCCCGCCACCGTCAGCACCGCGTTCGCCGGGCTGTAGTAGGTGTCGAAGAACTCGGCGCAGTCGTCGACCGTCGCGCTCTCCAGGTCGACGAAGTCGCCGTAGCCGTTGTGGGCGTTGGCGAACGTCTTGAACAGCACCGCGGGCAGGAGGATCCAGGGGAACCCGCCGTACGGGCGGTTCAGCACGTTGAGCCGGATCTCCTCCTTCACCACGTCGATCTGGTTGCGGAGGTTCTCCTCGGTGAGCTTCGGCGCGCGCATGCGGTCGGCTTCGAGGAACAGCGCCCGCTCCAGGGCCGCGCTCGGCAGCACCTGGTAGTAGTCGGTGTAGTCGGGGTGCGTGGACCCGTTGAACGTGCCGCCCGACGACTGCACGTGCCGGAAGTGGGCCAGCTTCTCCAGGCTCTCGCTGCCCTGGAACATCAGGTGCTCGAAGAGGTGCGCGAACCCGGTGCGCCCCTCCGGCTCGGAACGGAAGCCGACGTCGTAGTGCACGCTGACGCCGACGACCGGAGCGCCGGCGTCGGGGGCGAGCACCACCCGCAGGCCGTTGGGCAACGTGAACCTGTGCAGTTCGGGTGAGGCCATGCGGCAAGCCTACGGGTTCGGCGCCCGAAGTGATCGAAGGTGGCCCGCCTGGGCGAGCACGCCGTCGAGCGCCCCCAGGAACGCGGGGAAGCTCCGCCGGAAGTCGCTCGCATTGCCGTACCAGTAGAGGTCCTGCTGCGCGAACGTGGAGAGCCAGCGCTCGGTCTCGCCGAGCACCACCGCGTACGGCAGTGACCGGGAGAACACCAGTTCGCGGTCGGCCTCGGGCACGTCGTCCGGCGTCACCCCGGCGAGGTACCCGCGCAGCCCGCGGACGTGTTCGAGGAGCTCGCTGCCGCGCTTGGTGCGGGCGGGCATCGAACGCGCACCGAACGCGAGCGCCACGCCACCGACCGCGACCACGAGCCCGAACAGCGCGTTGCCGACCGTCAGCGCCAGCACGACCGTGGCGGCCACGCCGAGCACCGCGATCGCGATGCCCACCCACCAGAAGAGGTTCCGCTCGGTGTCCGGGCGGCGGGCGAACCAGCGCTTCTCGACGACGTCGGAGTAGAGCCGGTCGCGCACCTGCGCGAGGTCGATCTGCCGGCCGCGCAGCTCGGAGACGCTCACCGCCTCGGTGCCGTGCGGCAGCAACGCCTCGCAGACGGCCTTCTCGTAGCCGGACAACGAGTCGTCCACGGGGTTGCGGCGCACGATCTGCCAGTCGTGGCCGAAACCATCCTCCTGGCGCGCCTCGGTGATCCACAGGTAGTTGCGCACGGCGAGGTCGATGACCGTGGCGGTCACGTCCACTACGTCCACGTGCTCGTCGACGACCGTGCCGACCTGCCCGGGCAGCACGCCGTCGGGCGAGGCGAACGCGACGCGGTCGTTGCCGTCGCGGACCAGCACGGACACCGCGCCGACCTCGCTGGCGAGCGCCGCCGCGTCCCGGCCGCGCAGGTACCAGAGCAGCGCGACACCACCGAGGAGGAGGACCAGCAACCCGCCGAGCGCGGCACCGCTGACCGGCGTGAGCGCGAACGCGGCCGCGAGCCCGGACTGCTCGACCACCACGGCGTTGGGCGGCACGACCCCGGCGGACAGTCCGATCGCGACGTCGACCCGTTCCCCGGCGCCGAGCTTGATCTCCTGCGCCCGCACGCCCTTGCCGTCCGCGAGGTCCGCGCTCGTGCACGGCTGCGACGACCCGACCGGTCCGGCCAGGCAGTTGACCGACGTGGGCGAGTCCGGTGCGGAGAAGGACACGGCGACCTTGTCCAGCTCGGCGTCCCAGCCGCCCGCGACCTGCCACCGGACCTCGAGCGCGTCCCCGACCGGCGCCACCGCCCCGACGACCGTGTAGGTCAGCGTGGAGTTGCCTTCGAGCGTGACGTCGAAGCTGTCGTCACTGACGGAGGTGCTGCCCTTGCCCTCGACCTTGGCGTCGGTGACCTGGTACTGGCGCTCCAGGTCGTTGCCGACCGCGAGTCGCAAGGGGACGGTCCGCTTGACCGCCTTGCCCTCGGGCACCTGGACGGTCTCGGTGACGGACAGCCGGGCGTCGCGCTCCAGCTTCATCCGCACCTCGGTGCTGACGGTGCCGGGCAGCGGCTGCGCGAGCGCGCCGACGGCCGTCGTGGAGGTCAGCGCGACGGCGACGAAGATCGCCGCACCCCAGTTCTTCAACACGGCTGCGGACAATAGCGGAGTCCTCATATGCTCCGGCGGACTTTCGAACAGACGCCATCTGGGGGATCTTCGGCGATGACGCAACCACCGCCGCCGGGCAACAGGCCGCCGCCACGCCCGGTGGGTCCGCCGCCCGTGCCCGCCGGGCCGCCGCAGCAGCCGATGCCTCCCCGCCCGGTCCAGGGACCGCCGCCGCTTCCGGGACAACCGCCGGTGCCCGCGCCGCCGCCGTACGGCCCGCCGGTGCCCGCGCCACCGCCTTACGGGCCGCCGATGCCGCCTCGCCCTGCCCAAGGACCGCCGCCGGGTCACCGCCCGCCGATGGGACCGCCTCCCGCGGCACCGCGTCCGATGGCACCACCGCCGGCCATGCCTCCGTACGGCCAGCCCTCTCCGTTAGGCGCCCCACCGCCGTACGCCCCACCACCCGGCCGTGCCCCGCTCCCACCACCACGCCCGGTCATGCCCCCACCCCACCCGGCGTGGGGCCACGGCCACCCAGGCGCGTTCGCCCCGCCGCCCTACCCGATGGCCCCACCGCGCCGCAGCAGCAGCGGCCCGGTCCTGGCCCTCGTCCTCGGCGGCGTGGTGATCCTCGGCTTGGGCGCCATCGGCATCTTCTCGGCGGCGCTGAACAACAAGGTCAAGGACACGGGCTACTCGAACTACACGACCTACAGCCCGACCTTCACCATCCCGAGCACCACCACCACAACGACGACCACGACCACGCGGCCGACCAGCACGCGCACGCCGAGCACCCAGCAGACGCCGCCCGGCCCGAAGGCGATCTACAAGCTCGCCGACCACCCGATCTTCACCACCGGCATCGGCGCCAACGACTTCGACGCGTGTCCGTTGCCGCAGATGGAATACAACCCGGCCGGGGAGAAGCGGTTCCTCGAGGCCGCGCTGCCGTGCATCGAGAAGGCGTGGCAGCCGGCGCTGAAAGCCGCCAACCTGCCGTACCAGCCGGCCGAGCTGCAGGTGTTCACGGGCACCACGCAGACGCCGTGCGGGTCGCGGCAGAACAACACGACGGCGATGTTCTGCCGGGGCGTCATCTACTGGCCCGGCAACTTCTACGCCAACGAGGGCGGCTCGACGGTGCGGCACCCCGGTGTCTACCTCGGCCAGCTCAGCCACGAGTACGGCCACCACATCCAGTGGCTCACCGGCATGCTCCGGGCTGCCGACCAGGCCCAGTACGACGTCGGCGGGTTCGACACCCCGAAGGGGCTCGAGCTCAACCGTCGGCTCGAGCTGCAGGCCACCTGTCTCGGCGGCATGACGCTGGCGCCGTTCAGCCACCGCAACGTCGTGCCGATCGCGGTCGTGAACACCGGGCTGAGCGACTCGAGCCAGCGCGGCGACTACAACCGCAGGCCCGACCACGGTAGCGCGGCCAACAACGCGCGCTGGGTGATGCACGGCCACAAGCAGAACAAGATCAACGCGTGCAACACCTGGGCGGCGAGCTCGGGCGACGTCTCGTGAACCGAACCCCCGGCCCGCGCGTCTCATCAACGTGGACAGAACGCGTTAGCCCGGTCGGGGGACACGCGATCTCGGTCCGCCTATGCTCGTACCCGACCCAGGATGACCATTGGGGGGACCTCAGGCGATGACGCAACCACCGCCGCCGGGCACTTGGCCGCCGCCGCGCCCGGTCGGCCCACCGCCGATGCCCGCACCGCTAGGGCAGCGTCCGCCCCAAGGCCCACCTCCTCCCTACGGCATGCCGCCGCAGGGTCCTCCGCCCGGCTACTACGGCCCGCCACCGCCGCCGCACGGCCCGGTCATGCCGCCGCCGCAGCCGGCCTGGGGTCCCGGCTACGGCCCGTACCCGCCGATGCCGCCGCGCCGCAAGAGCAACGGGCCGCTCGTCGCCCTGATCCTCGGCGGCGTCGTGGTGCTCGGTCTGGCCGCGGTCGGGGTGTTCGCGGCGACCCTGAACAAGAAGGTGGAGGACGCGGGCTACTCGAACTACACGACGTACAGCCCGACGTTCACGCTGCCGACGACGACGGACGCACCGGCGACGACCAGCTCGCCGCGCACCTCCGCCTCGCGCACGCCGAGCGCGCCGCAGACCCCGGCCGGTCCGAAGGCCGTCTACGCGCTCGCCGACCACCCGTTCCTCAAGCCGGGCTTCGGCGCGAACACGATCTCGGGCTGCGCGCTGCCGCCGATGGACTACTCCCCCGCGGGCCAGGACCGGTTCCTGCGCGCGGCGCTGCCGTGCATCGAGAACATGTGGAAGCCGGCGCTGCAGGCCGCGAACCTGCCGTACCAGCCCGTCGAGCTGCACATCATCACCGAGACCGCGCAGTACCCGTGCGGCACGGTCCGCCCGGACCAGACGGCGCGGTACTGCCAGGGCGGCATCTACTGGACGGCCAACGCCTACGCCGCCGAGCGCAACCCGAACAACCCGAACCACCCCGGCAAGTACCTCGGTCAGCTGGCCCACGAGTACGGCCACCACCTCCAGTGGCTCACCGGGATGCTCAAAGCGTCGGACCGCGCGCAGTACGACGCGGGCGGGTGGGATACTCCGAAGGGCCTCGACCTGAACCGCCGGATGGAGCTGCAGGCGACGTGCTTCGGAGGCATGTCGCTGGCCCCGTTGTCGCACGGCGCGATTCCGATCGAGGTGATCCGGGTTGCGCTGACCGACGCGGGCAACCGGGGTGACTACGACATCTACCCGACGAAGGACCACGGCACGCCCCAGAACAACGCGAGCTGGGTCGACCGCGGCTACAAGTCGAACAAGGCGTCGGAGTGCAACACCTGGGCGGCCGACCCGGGATCCGTGTCCTAGGAAGGGGAGAACGTGACCCAACCAGCCAAGAACAACCCGGTCCTGCTCGCCGGAGTCTTCGTGCTGGTGGTCGCGTTCGTCCTCGGAATCGGTCAACTGAGCCGTCCCAGAGTCGTCACCGGCCACGCGCTGGCCAGTTCGCGCCCGGCGTCGACTCCCCCGGCGGAGCCGTCCACGCCGATCCGGCCGCGCGCGGTGTTCCGCCTCGCCGACCACCCGTTCCTGGTGAAGCCCGCCTCGCTGGCCCCGGTCACGTGCGCGTTGCCGCGGTTCGGCACGTCGGACGGTGAGCTGGCGGCCTACTACGCGGCGGGCGTCGAGTGCCTGGACTCCGCGTGGGGTCCGGTGCTCAAGGCGGAGAACCTGCCGTTCGACAAGCCCACCCTGGACGCGTCGCCGACGTTGAAGGACGGCCCGTGCGGCGCCGCACCGGAGTCCGACCACGCGGTGGCCTACTACTGCGGCCGCAACCGCACGATCTACATGCCGACGGCCCGGCTGCGCGACAACGGCGGCGGTGACGCCCCGGCGACCCACCTGGCCACGCTGTCGCACGAGTACGGCCACCACGTCCAGGCGCTGACGGGGCTGTTGCGCGCGGCGGACCTCAAGATCACTGACGCGGGCGAGAGGACGCCAGCGGGCCTCGAGATGTCGCGCCGGATCGAGCTGCAGGCCAACTGCTTCGCGGGCATGTTCCTGAGCTCGGCGGCCGGGCGCGGGTCGCTCACGGCGAACCTCGCGCGGCAGGCGCAGGAGGACTTCCAGTTCGCGATCGAGGAGAAGCCCGAGAACAACGCGCACGGGTCGGCGAAGAACCAGGCGACGTGGGCGGGCGCGGGCTTCAAGGCGAACTCGACGGACGCCTGCAACACCTTCTCGGCGCCGGCGGCCCAGGTCTCCTAGCGCAGGTGGGTCTGCTCGTCGACGTGGCGCGTGGGCGTGCCCAGGAAGACCTTCGCGTCGCGCGGTGAGCCGTAGGCCAGGTTCAACGTGGTCAGCAGGTAGTTGTAGCCGCCGTCGCGCGGCCGCTGCCAGCGGTGGTTGAGCTGCCAGCGCACCCACTCGCCGCGCTGGAGCCGCACCGGGGACGGCCTGTTCCACCGCCGCGGCGCCGCGGCCATGCTGTCCTGCAGCTGCACGGACAGCACGTCGTCGTCCTCGCGGAGGGTGAGCGAGATCCGGTCGATCTCGCGGCTCTCCTTGGACCACACCGGTTCGAAGTCCTCCCACTCGAGGAGCCTGACCTCGTGCACGGCGGGCATCAGGTGCGGCAGCGCGAACCCGACCGGCACGGCGTTGCGGCGGGTGGCACCGGGTTCACCGCGGGACTGCTTGGTCCACTCGGTCTTGACCCACTGCACCACCACGTCGACGTCCACGCGTCGATGGAATCAAACGCGTGCGGGCGTGGCGACCGGATTAATGGACGGCAGCCTCACCCGGAACACGGCGCCCTGCTCTGAGGACGCCTCGCAGGTCAGGTCACCGCCGTGCGCGCGGATCACGCCGCGGGCGATGGCGAGGCCGAGCCCGGAGCCGCCGGACCGCCGGTCGCGGGCGTCGTCGAGGCGCACGAGCCGGTCGAAGATCCGTTCCCGCTCGGCCTCGGGCACGCCGGGGCCGTTGTCGGAGACGGTGAACCCGGTCAGGTCGACCCGGATCCGCACCGAGCCGGACGGGCCGGTGGCCTGCCGTGCGTTGTCCACGAGGTTCGCGAGCACTTGTGCGAGCCGTTGCCCGTCGCCGACCACGGCCACAGGAACCCCCTCGGCCGCGATGTCGAAATCGGGCGCCACGAACCGTGTGCGCGCCACTTCGGCCTCGGCCAGCCCCAGCAGGTCCACGGACTCGCGCTGCATCTCGTAGCCGGCGTCGAGCTGGGCGAGCGCGAGCAGGTCGTCCACCAGCCGTCCGGCCCGCCGTGCCTCCCGGACCAGCAGGAACGACATCTGGTCGCGGTCCGGTGAGTCGACGGGCGCCTGCACGAGCGCCTCGGCCACGGCCTGCACGCCGGTGATGGGTGTCCTCAGCTCGTGCGCGGCATCGGCGACGAACCGCCGTGTGCGCAGTTCGGACCCCTCGAGCGAGTCGAGCATGCCGTCGAACGCGGCGGCGGTCCGGCCGAGCTCGGTGTCGGTCCGGGACGGGTTGAGCCGCCCACCCCGGTGCCCGGCGGCGATGGCCTGGGCGAGCGAGGTCATGGCGTCGAGCGGTGCCAGTGCCTTGCGCACCACGACGACGATCAGCAGCCCGGTGACGCCGATGGCGACGAGCCCGAGGATCAGCAACAGCTTGCGCAGCCGGTGCTGGGCCTGCGAGATCGCCTCGGTGTCGGCGTAGAGGGTGATCTTGGTGCGGCCGACGTTGCGGATGCTGCGCTCGAACTGGCCCTCGTCCGGCGCGGTGCCGACGACCGTGCCGTTGGGCTGCTCGACGGTGACGTGGACGTTCCGCTTCGTCAGCTGGTTGACCACGTCGGCCGGGCGCCGGCCGTTCTTCAGCATCTCCACCGCGCGGTTGCCGGTGGTGAGCAGCACCCCGTCGACATCCTTGGAGGACTGCCCGGCGAACGTGCGGTCGACCGAGATCACCAGTGCCACGAGCACGAGGAACAGCACCAGCAGCACGGACACCGCGACCCGCCGGCGCAACGACACCGTGCGCAGGTTCATTCTTCGGCCCGCAGCACGTACCCAAGGCCACGAACGGTGTGCACGAGCCGTGAGCCGTGTTCTTCGAGTTTGCGGCGCACGGCGCTGACGTGGACCTCGACCAGGTTCGGGTCGTAGTCCTCGTAGCCCCACACGGCCGTGAGGATCTGCGTCTTGGACACGACGCGTCCGCGCTGGGCCGCCAGGTAGACGAGCAGCCGCAGTTCGGTGGCGGTCAGCTCGATGGGCTGGTCGGCGCGCATGACGACGCCGGCGTCGGCGTCCACGACCAGGTCGCCGACCTGCACGGTCGACGGCGTGCGGCCGAGCCTGCGCAGCACCGCCGACACCCGTGCCACGAGCTCTGCCAGCACGAACGGCTTGCCCACGTAGTCGTCGGCACCTCCGGCGAGGCCGCGCAGCCGGTCCGGCACGCCGTCGCGCGCGGTCAGCATGACCACGCCGGCGCCGGACGAGCGGCGGATGACCTCGAGCAACTGGAAGCCGTCGCGGCCGGGCAGCATCACGTCGAGCACGACCAGGTCGGGGCGGAAGCGGCCGAGGTCGGCCTCCAGCTGGCGCCCGTCCAGGCGGTGCTGCACCTCGTACCCGGACTCGCGCAGCGCGGACGACACCGCGGCGCCGATCGCCTCGGCGTCCTCGATCACCAACACCCTGGCGGACACCCCACCATTCTGCTGATCATCGGCGGTTCGGGCGACTCGCCTTCAGCTCGCGCTCAGCATGCGCGCGCACTCTGGGGCGCATGTCGAAGAAATCAGCGTGGGCCGGCGCCATCGTCGCGGCCGTCGGTCTCACCGTCGGCGGCATCGCGGTCGCGACGGCGGCGGAGGGTCCCGACCGCCCGCCGAACGCGGCGTTCGCGGAGCGCCACCTCGGTGGCCCCGGTGGCCAGGCCGGTCAGAACAGGCCGGGCCGCCCGGACAAGGCCAAGCTCAAGGACAGCACCCTGGTCGTCGGACGCGTGAAGTCCGTCGAGTCGGGCAAGCTCACGATCACCAAGGACGACGGCAGCGACGTGTCGCTCACCACGGACGGCTCGACGAAGCTGCGCGGCGGTGACATCTCCGGCCTCAAGACCGACCAGCGCGTGACCGTGCGCGTCAAGGACGGCAAGGCGCTGAACGTGGCGCTGGCGAAGGCGCAGGAGCGCGGCACCGTCAAGGACGTCAACGGCAACAACGCCACCTTGGTGCAGGTCGACGGCCTGCAGACGCCGCTCGACCTGTCCGCGGTGACGGAGAAGCCGAAGAACGGCGACCTCGTCGCGGTGACCGGGACCGTGTCCGACGGCAAGACCATCAAGGTCGAGCAGCTGCGGCAGCTGCCGAAGTAAAACCTGGGCTCCACGCGGGCCGCCGCGTCTGCGAACATCGCAGTGTGGCGGTTCCGCGAAGCCCGGACAGATGGGTGTTCATCCTGCTGGTCGTCGGACTGGTCGGGATCGGGGTCGCGCTCGCGCTCTTCTTGCCCGCCAAGGTGTTGGGCGCCGAGGAACCCCCTAGACCCGTGATGGCCACAGTGGTCGAAAGCGGTTCGTGCGGCGCCGGCATGGACACGGTCGAATGGGACGCCGACGGCCAGAAGAAGCAGGCGAAACTCGACGGCTGCGGTCACACCAAGGGCGAGACCGTGGAGATCGTCAACACCGGCGGCGAGGTCGTGTCGTCCGCCGCGTCCGTCCCGGTCGGACTCCCGGTCGGGCGCCGCCTCACCGCGCTGCTGCTCTGCATGGCGGCGCTGGCGGGCGGCTTCTACGCGTTCCTCTTCCGCTACGCGCCGCTGCGCGCGCCGGCCGTGCTGCCTACTCCGCGCCAGGCGGAGCCGGCTTCCTGACGCCCACGAGGATCTCGACGACGTCGCACGCCATCGCGACCACCTCGTCGATCTGCTCGGTGAGGTCGAGATCGGTGAACGTGAAACTCGCTGTTCCGCCCGTGACGTCCACGGCGGGCGGCTGGAACGACCTGAGCTGGGCGAGGACCCTGCGCTCGGTGTCCCCCGACACGAGCGGCGCCAGGTCGCCCGACATCTCGTAGGCCGCGCCGGGCTGGGGCCGGTCCATCCGCAAATCTCCGGTGAGTTCCGGTGCGTCCAGCACCACCACTAGTGCCGGAACCGTTCTCGTGGCGTGGGAGTAGCCGGTGCTGCCGAGCCCGGGAGAGGTCGTCGAGGAGAAGACGGCGACCCGGACGGCACGTCCCTCGCGGATCCCCGTCACGGTGCCGCCGCGACCCAGCCCGGGCAGGCCGCTCATCCGCCCGGCCGGCATGTCGTCCTGGTCGGACGCCTTCGTCCACCCCGGCGTGGCCGCCCGGCGCTCGAGCGACCGGATCGCCGTCGTGGCGGCGCGGATCCTCCCGCTCTCCTGCCCGGTGGAGGCGATCGAGCCCACCACGACCACGCCGAGCACGACGAGGCTGATCAGGAACACGACCAGCAGCGGATCCATACGTCCTCCGAGGGGCACGGCTCCCCGGTGGCGGGGAGCCCCTCATTGGACTACGCGGGCGGCCCCGTTTCACTCTTCTCCGGGCGGAGTCACCTTCTTGACGTAAAGCAGCCGGTCGCCGGGCTCGATCGCGTCGGCCTCCGGGGCGTCCACGCGGTAGAGCTTCCCGCCCCGCACCACGCCGAGCACTATGTCGGGCAGGTGCCGCGGCGAGCCGCCGATCTCGCTCTTCTCGACGTCGCGCTCGGCGATCGCGAGGCCCGCGTCGGGCGTGAGCAGGTCCTCGACCATCGCCACCACGGACGGCGTGGCCGTGGCCATGCCGAGCAGGCGACCGGCCGTCTCGGACGACACGACGACCGAGTCGGCGCCGGACTGCTTGAGCAGGTGCTCGTTCTCCCGTTCGCGCACGGACGCGACGATCTGCGCCTTGGGGGCGAGCTCGCGCGCGGTCAACGTGACCAGCACGGCCGTGTCGTCGCGGTTCGGTGCAACGACGATCGCGCGCGCACGGGCCGCACCGGCGACCCTCAGCACGTCGTTGCGCGTGCCGGAGCCGTGCACGACGACGAGCCCCTTGGCGGTGGCCGCGTCGAGCGACTCCTGCACGGTGTCGACGACGACGATCGAGCCGGGGTCGACACCGTCGCCGAGCAGCGCGGCGACCGCGGACCGCCCCTTCGTGCCGTACCCGACGACCACTACGTGGTCCCGCACAACCCGCCTCCACTTTTGAATGCGCAACGCCTGACGGGAGCGCTCGGTGAGAACTTCGAGTGTCGTGCCGACCAGCACGATCAGGAACAGGACGCGCAACGGCGTGATGACCAGGACGTTGACGAGGCGCGCTGACGACGACGCGGGCGTGATGTCGCCGTAGCCGGTCGTCGAGAGGGAGACGGTGGCGTAGTAGAAGGCGTCGAGGAGGCTGACGCCGTCCTCGTTCACGTCGCGGTAGCCGTCGCGGTCCAGGTAGACGATCAGCACCGCGAGCATCAGCGCCGCCATCGCGCCGATGACGCGCTTCAGGATCGCGCGGACAGGGCTTTCGACCTTGTCCGGCATCCTGATCACGCCGACGAGCGAGTGGGACGCCTCATCGGTCAGACTCATGGGGACAACCTCTTCGCGATCTCCGCTTTGGCGAGCATCCGCCACAGGTGAGCAGCCGCCTCCGCGCCTTTGAGGAGCAACGGCACCACTACGCGCTCGTTCGGCGCGTGGACGCGATCATCCGGCAAGGTCGCGCCGAGGTAGACGAGGGGCACCCCGAGTTTCTGCCGGAGCACCGCCGCGGGACCGGACCCGCCGGCTCTGGCGAACCGGACGGGCTGGTCGAAGGCCAGTTCCATCGCTTCCAGGACCGCCTCGTTGGCCGGGTCGTCGGGGCTGATCGCGTACGGCGGCACGCCCTCGCCCCGGACGCTGACGCGCGCGGTGATGCCCGGCGGAGTGTGCTTCGCGACGAACGCGTCGAGCTGCTCCTTGACGCGGTCGGGGTGCTGGTCGGGCACGAGCCGGAAGCTGATCTTCGCGGTGGCGTGGGCGGGGATGATCGTCTTGAAGCCGGGCCCGGTGTAGCCGCCGCTGATCCCGTTGACCTCGGCGGTGGGACGCACCCAGAGCCGTTCGTAGGTGGTGTAGCCGGGCTCGCCCCTGGTCGCCTGCGCGCCACCGCCGTTGCGCCGGAGCCAGTCCTGCTCGTCGTACGGCAGCGACGCGTAGTCCTCGCGCTCCTTCGTGGACGGTTCGCGGACGTCGTCGTAGAACCCGTCGAGCTGGATCCGCCCGTTCTCGTCGTGCAGCGCGGCGACCAGTTTCGCGAGAGCCGTGGCGGGGTTCGGAATGGCACCGCCCGCGCGTCCGGAATGGACGTCGTCGGTTCCGCCCTGGAACACGATTTCGGCGCCGAGAACACCGCGCTGCCCGGTGTTGACCGTGGGCGAGTCGCGATCGTGCAATGCGGTGTCGGTGAACACCACAAGATCGCATCCGAGTTGCATTTCATGATCGTCGAGCAGCTTTCGCAGATGCGGCGATCCCGATTCCTCCTCGCCCTCGACGAAGAGTTTGAGCGTGATGCTCGGCGCGTTCGTCTGTTGTGCTTGGAGATGCGCCTTGACCCCGAGCAGGTGCATGAGGACCTGCCCCTTGTCGTCGCTCGCACCCCGGCCCCTCAGCTCATCGCCGCTGATCACAGGCTCGAACGGCGGATGCTCCCACCGCTGCACGGGGTCGACGGGCTGCACGTCGTGGTGCCCGTAGACCAGCACCGTCGGCGCGTCCGGATCGGCCGCCGGCCAGCAGGCGAACACCGCCGGAAGGGCCGGCCCATCCCCCCAGACCTCGACCTGAGGCCACCCGTCCTCTACGAGGGCTTGTGCCAACCAGTCGGCGGATCTGCGCACGTCAGCGTGGTGCGCGGGGTCCACGCCGATGCTCGGGATCCTGATCCACTCGGCCAGTCCGGCGACGAACGACTCGGCCAGCGCGGCAACGGCAGCACGCTCAGGCTGTTCGGAATGACGAGAATCACCTGCCACGCTCGTGGAGAATAGGCCAGCCCCACCTCGCCTACGCGGCGTAGGCATGACAGGGTGACGCCATGGAACCAACCCGTTCCCGAACGCGGTCGGCGCTGGCGCTCGCCGCACTGCTGGGCCTGGCGGGAGCAACCCACTTCAGCAGGCCGAAGTACTACGACGCGATCGTCCCGCGAGCCCTGCCGGGCACCCCCAGGCAGTGGACGTACGCCTCCGGCGCAGCCGAACTGGCCGTAGCCGCCGCAGTCGCCGCACCCCGCACCCGCCGCCTGGGCGCATTCGCGGCAGTGGCCCTCTTCGTGGCCGTGTTCCCGGCAAACGTGAAAATGGCTCTTGATTTCCGGGACAAATCCCCCAAAGCCCGCGCCATCGCCTACGGCCGCCTGCCTCTGCAGATCCCGCTCGTCGCATGGGCGTGGAAAGTGGCGAAAGCCTCCCCATGACCACCCTGGGTAATCCTTAACGAAGTGTCCCGCAAACGCTGTCATTTTCCGCGCGAGGAACCTTAGGATGCGCCCTGTGCAAACGCTTCTCCAGCGCGCCGCAACCGCGCTCGGCTGGGACGGAGTCGTCGTGCCCGACGTCGCCGTCCTGGGCCAGCAGGTGTCCGCGGTAGTGCGTTTGCTGCCCGAAGTGCACGAGTGGAGAACCGCGAACGGCTGGCCCCCTCGGGCCGACCCGTCGTGGTTCCGCTCGTGGTTCGAGCCAGCCGCACACGACCGCCTCCCCGTCGCCGCCGTCGAACTGGTCGGCGTGCTGGTGTGCGAGTCCACCACGGACCGGGCCCTGCAGTCCTGCGGCACCCTTCTGACTTTGGCGCCTTGTGCGGTGATGCTGCCTCGTACCGACTCGTCGCAGGCGTGGTCGTTCATCGAGCTCGACTACTACGGGATCGGTGTGGTGGTCGGGGACGACTCCTCCGCGGATCTGATGGTGCCGCCGGAGGACCGGTCGCCCGAGTTCGGGCCTTCGCTGTTCGGGCGGTGGTTGTTGGAGGTGCTGTACGAGCGGGTGTTGAAGGCTTCGCACGCGCCTGCTGAGAGTAGTTCGCAGGGGTGAGGCGGGTCGCTCGGGCTGGGCTGGCTGAGCCGCACGGCTGGGCAGGATGGTCGCTCGGGCTGGGCTGAGCCGCACGGCTGGGCAGGATGGCCGCTCGGGCTGGGCTGGGCTGGGCTGGCTGAGCGGCACGGCCGGGCAGGTTCGTCGCTGGGGCTGCTGAGCCGCGCAGCCGGACAGCTTGGCCGCTCCGGGCGAGCGGCGCGGCCGGGCAGATTGGCCAGCGAAGTCGATCAGCGGAGCTCGGCCAGCGTGGCGGCTGGCGGCCTTGACGCACCTCGGCTGGGTCGCGCCGACGTCGATGCACCAGTTCGAGGCACCAGGTCGAGTCGAGCGTGGACCGCGGGACGCGAGCCGCTCTGCGGCTCGGCGCCGAGGTGGTCGGCGCCGGGCTTGAGTCGCGGAACCCGGCCCGTCTGGACCGCCGTCCGTCGGCACGTCTCCGTCTCACAGCCCCGATGGAGGAGATGGAGCCCGACCGTGGCTGGGCCGCTGCTGCCCCCGCGCGCTTCCTTGTCACGCAACGAGTGAGAAGCGGTTTAGGTTCCCGACTATCCACAGGCTACCGCCCAACCCATAACCGCAGGTCAGAAACCCGCAACCTGTGGACAACTCGCGATCATGCCCGGCAGAGGCCCCCAGAGCCAGTACCCCGGAGCCCGAGGCTCAGGACTCCACCGAGCGGATCAGGTCCCGAAGGCCCTGCTCGTCCAGCAGGTCCGCCGGCCTCACCGTGTGGTCGTGCCGCACGTAGTGGAACGCCGCCCGCACCTGCTCCAGCGGCACCCCGACCAGCGCCGCCCACGCCAGCCGGTACGCCGCCAGCTGCACCGACAGGGCCGGGAGGGCGTCGGCGTCCGGGACTGCGCCGGTCTTCCAGTCCACCACGGTCCAGCCGTCGGGGTCGCGGTACACCGCGTCCATGCGGCCTCGGACCGAGATGCCGTCGAACTCCGCCTCGAACGGCACCTCCACGTCGTGCGGGGTTCGTTCTGCCCAGGTGCTGGCCAGGAACGACTCCTTCAGCCTGTCCAGGTCCGCGTCCGGGGCTGCGTCGGCGTCGCCTGCTCCTGGTAGTTCGTCGAGGTCCAGGAGGCGGGTGGCGCCGAAGCGGTTCTCCAGCCACGTGTGGAAGGCGGTGCCTCTTCTGGCCAGCGGGTTCGGGGGGAACGGGAGTGGTCTGCGCAGGCGGCGGGCCAGGAGGTCCGGGTCTTTTGCCACTTCCACCAGCTGTGAGACGGAGAGGTGACCTGGGAGTTCCACCCGTTCCCTGCGGTTCTGGGAGGCTGCTCGTTCTGCCAGGAGCACGTCGACGTCCTTGGCCCAGCCTTCCGGGTCCTTGTCCTCCGGCATTTCCGGGTCGTCCGGGACAACGTCGTCCGGGAGGGGTTCTGGTTCTGGTGGGAAGTCGTCGTCCGGGGGCTCGTCGGTGGGGGGTGGGTAGTCCTCGTCGAGGAGTTCGGGTTCCGGCTCCTCGAAGATCAGGGGGAGCTCTTCCGGCGGGGCGGTGCGGAGGGCGTCGAGGGCCGCCAGGACCAGTTCGGCGCCTTCTACTACGGCGTCTCGGCGTTTGCCCAGGGGGTCGGCCGGCCAGAGGGAGGACTTCACGTCTTCGGCCAGCGGGTTCGGGGTGTCCGGGTCTGGTTCGTCCGCCCAGGTGGAGATGTCGCCCGGTGCGGGGTCTCGTTGGAGGACCTCGTGCATCTCCTGCAGGAAGACGGACGGGCCCTTCGGCTTGTCGCCTGCTTCCGCCCACCAGTGGCCGGAGAGAAGCAGGCTGTGTTCTGCTCGGGTGACGCCCACGTAGAAGAGGCGGCGTTCTTCGACCAGGCGGCGTTCTTCGAACTCGTCGGCGTGGATGCTGAGGGCTTCGTCGACCTCTTTGCGGTTGTAGCCCGCGGAAAGTTTCAGGACCGGGAGGTCTGCCGCGTCGCCTCGGAGCGGGGCCGGGAGTTCGGTCACGGCCTTGAGCCAGCACGAGGACTTCTTGCGGCCCGGGAAGACGTCTCGGACCAGGTGCGGCAGCGCGACGATGTGCCACTCGAGGCCCTTGGCCGAGTGGACGGTGAGGATCTGGACGCGGTCCTCGGAGACCTCGACCTCGCCCGGTTCGAGGCCGTCCTCGGCGTGTTCGGCGGTGTAGAGGTAGTCGAGCAGGGACGGGAGGGTGGCGGACGGGGAGGCCGCCGCGAAGTCCATCACCACGTCGGAGAACGCGTCGAGGTGGGCTCGGCCGACCATGCCCGGCCTCGACATCGACTCGATGTCGAGCAGCAGGGTGCGTTCCACGTCGGCGACCAGTTCGGGGAGGGGCTGGTCGAGCCGGCGGCGCAGTGCCGCGAGTTCGCCGCCGAGGCGGCGGATGCGGCGGTAGCCGTCCTGCGAGTACGCCTCGGGGTCGCCCGGGTCGTCGAGGGCGTCGGCGAGGCCCGCCTGTTCGGCGTGTTCGCCGGGGAGGGCGTCGGCCAGCACCATGAGCGGATCGTCCACAACGGACTGTCGTGGTGCGACTCCCGCGAGCTCGCGCGCCCGTGACCACAGGGCGGCCAGGTCGACGGCGGCCAGGCGCCAGCGCGAGCCCGTCAGGAGGCGGGCGGCGGCGGTGCCCGCCAGCGGGTCGACCAGGACCCTCAGCGCGGACACCAGGTCACGCACCTCGGGCTCGTCGAGCAGGCCACCGAGACCCACCACCTCCACGGGCAGTCCGCGGTCGCGCAGTGCCGCGGCGATGGCGGCCATGTCCGAACGGCGGCGCACGAGAACGGCCGCGGTCGGCGGTGCTCCTTCAGCGTCGAGGTGGGCCATCCACTGCGCCGCGACGTTGTCCGCCATCCAGTCGAGCTCCGCGCGGATGTCGGTGTGCAGCGCGAGGCGGACGTCGCCGGGACCCGCTCCGGGGCGGGCGCGCAGTTCCTCCACGTCCAGGCCCGCTTCGCGCAACGGCAGCGAGACGGCGTTGGCGAGCTCCAGCACCTCTGGCGGGTTGCGGAAGCTGGTGAGCAGCCCGAACTTCTTCGTCGGCGGGAAGTCGTCGGCGAAGCGCGGGAGGTTCGCGGCGGAGGCGCCGCGCCAGCCGTAGATGGCCTGCGCCGGGTCGCCGACGGACGTCACCGGCATCGGCTTGCCGTCGCCGAACAACGAGCGCAGCAGGACCCGTTGCGCGTGACCGGTGTCCTGGTACTCGTCGAGCAGCACGGCGCCGTAGCGCTCGCGTTCGCCCTCAGAGACCTCCGGGAACGCGGCGAGCTGTGCGGCCAGCGACATCTGGTCCGCGAAGTCGAGCGCGGCCTCCTTGCGCTTGCGCTGCTGGTACGCGTCGAGCAACGGCAGCATCGCGACGCGCAACCGTTGCGCCGCAACGATCTCGCGAAGCTTCTCCGGCAACGCGTCGCGCTGGCGCGGTGCGCGCGGGGCGTTCTCGACCAGTGCGCAGAACTCCAGGGCGTGCGCCTCCAACGCCTCCGGCGTCACGAGGTGCTCGCCCAGTTCCCCGGCCAGGGACAGCAGGTACCCGGTGATGGTCGCCGGGACCTTGTCCGTGTCGAGGTCCTTCGCCCACGTCGAGACGACCCGGTGCGCGAGCTGCCACGACGCCGTCTCGGTCAGCAGGCGCACGCCGGGCTCCACGGGCAACCGCAGGCCGTGCTCGGTGACCAGGCGACCCGCGTAGGCGTGGTACGTCAGCACCACGGGCTCGCCGGTCAGCACGGCCATCTTGCGCTCACCGGACGGGTCGAGCTCGTCGAGCAGCGGCGAGCCCGCGAGCCTGCGCAGCCGGGCGCGCACGCGGTCCGCGAGCTGGCGCGCGGCCTTGCGCGTGAACGTGAGGCCGAGCACGCGGTCGGGCAGCACGAACCCGTTGGCCACCAGCCACACGACGCGCGCGGCCATGGTCTCGGTCTTGCCGGCGCCGGCACCGGCCACGACCAGCGCGGGCTGCGCGGGCGCGGCGATCACCTCGGCCTGCTCGGGGGTCGGCTTGTTCAGCCCGAGCGCCTCGGCGATCTCAAACGGGCTGACGGTCACCAGTACATCTTCCTACCCGGCCCACGAGCACCCGCACCACCTGGGACGGTGTGTTCGCCGACAGTTCCGAAGCGAGAAACACGCAGGTCAACAGTACTTACTCGCTGACCTGCCGCCCCGAGGGGTGCACCGGGCACGTCGTGCGCGCCGGGCAGCGGTCGCAGTCCGCGTTCTCCCGCGCCGTGTAGTTCGGCCCGAGCACGGACTCCGCGGCGCCCTGCACGACCTCCAGCCACGCCTGGACACCCTGCTCGTCCAACGGTGCCTGAGTGCGTTCGACGGCTCCTGTCTTCTTGTCCTCCTTCGCCACGTAGAGCAGGCGGGCTCCGCCCGGCTCGGTACCCAGTCCGATGTGGGTGAAGCCGCCCAGGGACGACGCGAGCTGGTAGACGGCCAGCTGCGGGTGTTCCTGCGCGGACTCGCGCGACACCGGGCTCTTGCCGGTCTTGAGGTCGATCACGATCGGACGGCCGTCCTCGTCACGCTCGAGGCGGTCGACCCGGCCCCGGACCTGCAGCCACGGGCCGCCGTCGCGCTTGGGGACCTCTACGACCATCTCCTCCTCGACCGCGACCTGCGTGAGCTGCGTGCGGCTCATCGCGAGCCACGCGAGGAACGTGTCGAGCATCTTCTCCACCCGCAGGCGTTCGCGGCGGGAGAACCACGGCGCACCCGCGTCGACGGCGGCCCACGCCTCGTCGAGCTTCGCCCGCAGCTGTGCCGAGTCCGCGCCGGACGCCGCGGCCTGCGCCAGCGCGTGGACGAGCGTGCCGGTGACCGAGGCGAGCTCCGCCGGGTCCTGCCCGCCGTGCCGCTCGACGACCCACCGCAGCGGGCACTTCGTGATCACCTCGATGGTGGACGGCGTCACGCTGACCTTCTGGTCTTCCGTCCACAGTGGAGCGTCGACGGACACCTCGGCCAGGCCGTACCAGGACTCGGGGTGCGCGCCCGGCACCCCGGCGTCGGCCAGCCGGGCCAACTGCTCCGCCGCCCGCGCCCGCCGGTCGGGGGGCTCCGCGTCCGAGCAGACCACCCGGCGCAGCTCGCCGACCAGCTCACCCAGCACGAGACCGCGCTGCGGCCGGTGCAGCTTGCGCTCGTCCTCGGCGGACGACTCGATCTCGTCGAGGAACCGCGACGGCTGCTCGTCCTCTCCCCGCACGGCGCTGATCAGCAGCTTCGACCGCGCGCGCGAGGCGGCGACGAGCAGCAGCCGGCGTTCCTCGGCGAGGATGGGCGCCACCGCCGACACCGAGGGCTCCAGGCCCGCCAGGACGTCCACCATGCGTTCGACGCCGAGGACGGTGCCGCGCAGCCGCAGGTCCGGCCAGCTGCCCTCCTGGACGCCGGGAACGGCCACGACCTCCCACTCGCGCCCGGCCGCGGAGTGCGCGGTCAGCACGGACACCGCCTCGCCGGTCGGGGCGGAGGCCGCCAGCGTGTCGCCCACGATCCGCTGCGACTCCAGGTAGTCCGCGAACCCGGCGACCCCCGACCCCGGCAACCGGTCGACGTACTTCGCCGCCGCCTCGAACAACGCCACGATCGCGTCGAGGTCGCGGTCCGCCTGCATGCCCGGCATGCCGCGCCGGGCCGACTGCGCCACCCACCGGTCCTGCAGGCCGGACGCCGTCCACAGGTCCCACAGCACGACCTCGACGGACTTCCCCGCCTCGATCGCCTTGCGCGCCAACGAGAGCAGGTGCCCGATCCGCCGCGCGGGCAACGACTCCGCGTCCTCCAGCGCCGCCAGCCTGTCCGCGGTCTCGACGACCTCGACCAGCAGGTCGCCGCTCGGCCGGTCGCCTCCGGCAGCCATCTCCAGCCGCCGCAGCCCGCGCCGCAACCGCCGCAGCGCCAACGGGTCCGCGCCACCGTACGAAGAGGACAGCAGCATCGACGCCGTGTCCTCGTCCATCGAGCCGGGCACGGCGGCGGCCCGGACGAGAGCCAGCAACGGCCGGACTGCGGGTTGCTGCGCCAGCGGCAACTCGTCGGACGCCACGTGCACCGGCACGCCGGCCGCGAGCAGGGCCCGTTGCAGCACCGGCAACGACAGCGTGGCCGACCGCACCACCACGGCCATCTTCGACCACGGCACCTCGTCGGCCAGGTGCGAGCGCCGCAGTTGGTCCGCCACCCACGTCGCCTCCTGCGCGGACGACGCGAGCAACCGCACCTGCACGGACCCCTCGCCGTCGACCGGGTCGACCACGCGCGAGGGGGAAGCACCGGGCAGGCGGGAGGCCAGCCGCGCCACCGCGTCGCGGATCTCGGGCAGCATCCGGTGCGACTGCCGCAGCACCACCGTCTCGCCGCCCGCGTCCCGCAGGATCTCCGGATCGGCGCCGCGGAACGTGAAGATCGCCTGGTCCGGATCACCGGCCAGGACGAACCGCGCCGCCCCCGACCCGAGCGACCGGATCAGCGAGTACTGCATCGGGTCGAGGTGCTGCGCGTCGTCGACCAGCAGGTACCGCACGCGCCGCCGTTCGGCGAAGAGCAGGTCCTCGTCGTTCACGAACGCCGCGTACGCCGACGACACCAGCTCGGCCGCGTCGTAGGCCGGGGCGTACGCCGTCGCGGAGTCCATGCCGGACAGCAGGTTCACCGCCTCGTACTGCGCCCCGAACCGCCCGGCCGCCACCCACTCGTCGCGCCCGTGCTGCTCGCCGAGCTCGATCAGGTCCTCGGGCCCGAGGCCGCGTTCAGCCGCCCGCAGCAGGAGATCCCGCAGCTCGTGCGCGAACCCCGGCAGCTCCAGCGCGGGCCGCAGCCGCTCCGGCCACTTGAGCGCGCCCAGCTCCACGTCGCCGGCGAGCAGCTCGCGCACCATCGCGTCCTGGTCCGGCCCGGACAGCAGCCGCGGCGGCGGATCGCCCAGCAGCACCGCCTGGTTGCGCAGCACCGCGAACGCGTACGAGTGCACCGTCCGCACCAACGGCTCGCGGATCGCCGACAAACGCCCCGTCAGCAGCTGCGTGACCTGCGCGCGCAACGCCACCGACGCGCGCCGGTTCGCCGTGAGCACCAGCACGTTCTCCGGATCGGCCCCGTGCTCGAGCACGACGTGCGCGGCCAGCTCCGCGAGCAACGTCGTCTTGCCCGTGCCCGGCCCGCCCAGCACGCGGACGAAACCGTCGGTCTCGAAGACCCGCCGGGCAGCCTCGTCCCACCGGGGACGCGGGCGCGTCTCCGGCTTCCGGCGGACCAGCTGGGGTGCAAGTGCCACGCATCGATTGCACCACGCGCCACCGACAAGATCGTTCAGGCCCGCCACGGGGCGGCAACACCGCAGTTCAGAGGCGTGAACCGGACAAGTGCGACCTGCGAGCGCCGATTCCGTCTACCTTCTTGACAGAACCAGGTGGTCTAGTCCATTTTTGAAGGCGTTGTGAGCCCCCTCACTGCCAGCTCCGCCGCCCTGGACCGAGCAGTCCTGGAGGAGAAGATGAAGCGGTTCCTCGTCGGCGCGATCGCTGCCACCTGCGCGGCGGTCCTGCTGCCCACGACCGCGCAGGCGGCCGTCAACCCCGTGCTCGCGGCGCCGTACCTCTACCAGTGGGGTGGCCAGCCCAACCCCGCCACGGTCATGCAACAGACCGGCATCAGGTCGTTCACCCTCGCGTTCATCCTCAGCGACGGCACCTGCAACCCGAAGTGGGACGGCTCCCGCTCGCTCACGGGCTCGGACAAGACGTTGATCAACAACATCCGGGCGGCCGGCGGGGACGCGGTGCCGTCCATCGGCGGCTGGTCCGGCAACAAGCTCGGCCAGTTCTGCACGAGCGCGACCGCACTCGCCGGCGCCTACCAGAAGGTGATCGACGCCTACGCGCTCAAGGCGATCGACATCGACATCGAGGCCGCCGAGTTCGAGAACAACGCCACACAGGACCGCGTCCTCGGCGCCCTGAAGATCATCAAGCAGAACAACCCCGGCGTGAAGACCGTCATCACCATGCCGACCGACCGCACCGGCCCGAACTCGTGGGGCAAGCGCCTGATCACGCGAGCCAAGGAGCTCGGCGCGCCGATCGACACGTGGGCCGTCATGCCGTTCGACTGGGGCAGCAGCGGCGACATGCTCGCCCTCACCAAGAGCGCGGTCGACGGGCTGAAGAACGACGTCAAGACGACGTTCGGCCTCACCGACGACGCGGCGTACCGGCGCAGCGGCCTGTCGTCCATGAACGGCAAGACCGACACCGGCGAGACCGTCACCCCGCAGAACTTCCGCGACATCGTGACGTGGGCGAACTCCAAGCACCTGGCGCGGGTGTCGTTCTGGGCGGTGAACCGGGACCGCGGCAACTGCGGGGCGATGAGCTCGTCGTGCAGCGGCATCAACCAGCAGACCTACGAGTTCACCAAGGCTCTGGCGAAGTTCACCGGGTAGCAAGCTCCTCCGGTGGCCGGACGTGACCCCGACCCCGTCCGGTCACCGGAGCTCCACGGTCTCCAGGAACTCGCCCGCCTCCACCGCCACGCCGAAGTGGTCGCCGGTCGCGAAGTCCGCCCCCGCGTCCCGCCACCACGCCGCCTGCTCCGCGCTGCCGATGCCCTCCACGGCCACGCGCACGCCCCGCTCCCGCAGCAACGGCAGCAGCGCCGCGACGTACTCGGACCGGCTGTCCACCAGGCTCCGTGCGACCCGCACGGCACGCACCGGCAGATCCGCGGCCAGCAGGCCGAAGTCCAGTGGTCCCATGCCGAAGTCGTCGACCGCGGTCAGCACGCCCAGGCGTGCCAGCACCGTCAGGTTGTCCGCCGCGTCGGGCACCGACAGCACCCGGCCGGGCATGCTGATCATCATCTTCTCGCCCGGCACGCCGACCTGGTCGAGCACGTCGACCACCCGCGACACCAGGTCCGCGTCGGACGCCTGGTGCGCGGTGAGGCGGACGGCGAGCGCCTCGTCGAACCGGCCGCGCTGCCGCCACCACGCCGACTGACCGCCGGCGACGCGCAGCAGCCAGCCGCCGAGCGGCAGGATCAACCCGGTCTGCTCGGCGAGCTCGGCGCACCGGTCGTGGTCCAGCGGACCGCTTTCCGGCCTGTCCCAGTGCAGTTCGGCCTCGACGCCCGCGACCTCGCCGCCGTCCAGCCGCACGATCGGCCGGTACCGGACGGTGATCTCGCCGTCCTCCCACGCGGCGGGCATCGCCACGGCCAGCGCGTCGTCACGGCGTTCCTCGGCGTCCTGGCCCGCGTGGAACAGCTCCCACTGCCCGCGCCTGCCCTTCTTGGCGCGCCGCAACGACCTCTCCGCCGAGCGCAGCACGTCGAGCGGCTCGGCGTCGACGGCCGGGCGGTGCACGACGCCCGCGCTCATCGACGCGGACACGCCGCGGCCCTCGATGAACGTCGGCTCGAGCATCAGGTCCTCGTTGACGCTCTTCATGATCGCGTCGATGCCCGGCGTGGTCGCCGTGTTCTCCAGCAGGACGCCGAACTCGTCGCCGCCGAACCGGGCGATCATGACCTTCTCGCCCGCCAGCAACGCCTTGAGCCTGCCGGTCACGTGCTGCAGGTACCGCTCGACGACCCGGCCGCCGAAGCTGTCGCGCAGCATGCCGAACGCGTCGAGGTCGAGGTGGAAGACCGTGATGCCGAACTCGGGGTCGCTCTTGCGCAGCGCGGTCTCCAGCTGCGTCGTGAAGAACTGCCGGTTCGGCAGCCCGGTCAGCGGGTCGTGCAGCGACTGCCGCTTGAGCTCGTTCTGCAGCAGCGCCAGTTCGGTGCCGTCCTCGACCACCACGACGAAGTGGATCGGCTGGTCGTCGGCGCCGCGCAGCAGTGACGCGGCGAGTGTGACCGGCGCGGAGTCGCCGTCCTCGCGCAGCAGGCGCTGCGACTGCTTGAACCGGTCGGTGACGCCCGCGGCGAGGTCGGTCATCTCCTCGCGCAGCGTCTCGACGAACGACGGCTCGATCAGGTCGAGCAGCGGCGTGCCGGTGAGCTCGTCCGAGGTGCGGCCGAGGATCTGGCCGATGGCCCCGTTCACCTGCAGCAGGCGGCCTTCGAGGTCGACGATCAGCACGCCGTTGGTGGACGACGTGACGACCTCGTTGAACCGCGCCTGGCTCTCCTTGAGGTTCCAGTTCGCGTCGCGGACCGCCTTGAGCAGCGACCGCTGCATGCTCTCCTGCTGCGCCAGCACGGACTCCGCGTTCGCCGCGGTGAAGCCGGCGCCGAGCGCGCCCATCGCGAGCGCGATCCGTTCCGCGTACCGCTCGACGGGCTGGAACTCGGGCAGCGCCAGCAGGCCCTTGCCGAGCACCTCGCTGGTGACCCTCAGTCCGTACCGGCCCAGGTGGCCCAGCGCCGCGAGCTCGCCGCCCGCCTCCTCGATCGGGGCGGTCGCGAACGGGTCCGCGTGCAGCAGCGAGCACAACGCGTCCAGCCGGACGCGCAGCTCCTCGTCGAGATCGTCTCGCCCCAGGGGAATCGCCACTGCTCCGAGCAGGCGATACGACCATTTCCGGGCCAGCGTCGTCCGCGCCCGCGCATTGTCCTGAGGCGAGGGCGTCTGATCAGGTATTCGACTCGGGTTGGTCATTGTGGGCGGCCTCGCATTGGGCTCTGAGGTCCGGCAGTTTACCCACGCACCGTCGTTCCCACTTCAACCGGCAGCGTGAATCCACACCACACTATCGATATCTTCTATGGCTTACGACCGACGCCCGCGAACGCGATCCTGTTGACCGCCGGGTCGTCGGAGATGTCACCGGGTCCGGCAGGTCGCCATTCGGCGAATTTGACGAGTCCCGGCTCGACCAGTTCGAAATCGCCGAAGAAGGACGCGACCTCGTCGCGGCTCCGGTAGGCGACGTCACCACCGCCCGTCTTGGCCATCCGGTCCGTCACGGACCTGGCCTCCTCGTTGACGTGGTCGCCCGCCATGTGCGAGATCGCCAGGAAGCTGCCGCTGGGCAGCGCCTCGCGGTAGCGCTTGAGGAGGCTGTGCGGATCGGCCTCGTCCGGCACCCAGTGGATCATGAACAGCATCAGCAGGCCGATGGGCTGGTCGAAGTCGAGCAGCCGGGTCACCTCGCCCGCGGAGAGGATGCTGTCCGGGTCGCGCATGTCGGCCTGCAGCACCCCGACACGGTCGTTACCTGCGACGATGAGCTCGCCGTGCGCCACGGCCACGGGATCGCGGTCCACGTACACGACCCGGCAGGAGGGGGCCTCCTCCTGCGCGACCTCGTGCACGTTCGCCACGGTCGGGATGCCCGAGCCGATGTCGAGGAACTGCCGGACGCCCTGGTCCGTCATGAACCGCACCGCCCGCCGCAGGAAGGCCCGGTTGAGCCGCGCCGCGCTGCGGGAGTTCGGCATCATCTGCTCGGCCTTGTCGCCCATCAGGCGGTCGACCGCGAAGTTGTGCGCGCCTCCGAGCAGGTAGTCGTACACCCGCGCGGCACTCGGCACGGAGACATCGACGCTCTGCGGAACCCAGCTCTGCCCGTCGGACACGACGACCCACCCTCTTCAGGTTGCGGACGCACTAGCTTAGTCACGCACAAACCGGACACGGTTACGCCGCTAGTGTGAACGGACACCACCCGATCGGGCACTGTCTCTCTCGCCCGAACGACTCATAGGGTGTCTCGATCTCTTTTCCCCTCGCGAGGAGCGATGATGTCCGTCCCGGTGGCGCCCGGCCGGCTGCCATTTCTCGGGCATTCGTTGCCTATGCTCAGGAAAAAATTCGCTTTCACCGGGAATTTACGGAACCAGGGCGATCTCGTCGAAGTCCACCTGGGACCGATGCGCGCGTATTTCGTCGCCAGTCCCCGGTTGACGCACCAGGTGCTGGTCACGGACGCGTCGAAGTTCCACAAAGGCCGGATGTACGACAAGTTCCGGCCGTTCGTCGGCAACGGGCTCGCCGTGTCGAGCGGGGCGTTCCACCTGCGCCAGCGCCGGATGATGCAGCCGGCGTTCCACCGCGACCGCATCGCCGGGTACGCGGACGTCATGCTCCGCGCGACGAAGGACCTGTTAGCCGGTTGGCGACCGGGCGACGTCCGGCAGCTCGAGGCCGACATGCAGTCCCTCGCCGTCACGATCGTCGGTGAGGCCCTCTTCTCCACCGAGATCGGCCAGAAGGCCATCGCCGAGGCCCGCCGGTCCGTGTTCGTGATCATCCGCAACGGCATCCTGCGCGCGCTCTCCCCCGGCTTCGTCGAGAAGCTGCCCATCCCGGCCAACCGCGAGTTCGACGAGGCCATCGCCCGGATGCGCGCGATCGTGAGCGAGGTGATCGAAAGCCGCCGCGGCGACGACACCGACCACGGCGACCTCCTCTCGACGCTGCTCGCGGCGCGTGACCCCGAGACCGGCGAGCCCATGACCGACGACCAGGTCTTCGACGAGGTCATCACGTTGCTGACCGCGGGCATCGAGACCACCGCGCTCGCGCTGGCCTGGATCTTCCACGAGATCGGCGCCGACCCCGAGGTCGAACGGCGGGTGCTCGCCGAGGTCGACGAGGTGCTCGGCGGCCGCGAGGTGACGGTCGACGACGTGCCGAGGCTGACGTACGTCGGTCAAGTGGCACAAGAGGTTCTGCGCAAGTACCCGCTGTGGCTCGTCATGCGCCGCACCGCCGTCGAGGTCGAGCTCGGCGGCGCCGTCCTGCCCGCGGGCACCGAGGTGATCCTCAGCCCGCACACGATGCACCACGACCCCGCGCACTTCCCGGACCCCGAGCGCTTCGACCCGGAGCGCTGGACGCCCGACCGCGCGAAGCAGCTGCCGAAGGGTGCGTACGTCCCGTTCGGCGGCGGCATCCACCAGTGCATCGGCAACCACTTCGCGCTGACCGAGATCGCCGTCGTCGTGGCGACGGTCTGCGCGCGCTTCCGGCTGGTCCCCGACCGGCCCGTGCGCACGAAGTTCACCAACGCGGCCTACCCCAACGACCTGATGATGAAGGTCGTCCCCCGCTAGCTGGAGGTTGTTCCCCCATGCGTTTCCGTCGGCTCTGCGCCGCCGTGCTGCTCGCCGCCCTGATACCGGTCCCCACACCGGCGAGCGCCGCCCAGACCACCTGCGAGGACGTGTTCACGCCCGTTCAGTTCGGGCTCATCCGGCAAACGATGTACGGCAGGTTGTGCGTCCCGCAGAGGGCCACGACCGTGCAGGTGCTCGTCCCCGGCGGCACCTACACGAGCGGCTACTGGGACATCCCCGTGGACGGCGAGAAGCGGTCCGTCACGCGCGCGATGAACAACGCGGGCATCGCCACGATGGTGGTGGACCGGATCGGCTCCGGCCGGAGCACGAAGCCGTTGAGCATCCTCGTCGACGTGCCGAACCAGGCCGAGGCGGTGCACCAGGTCATCCAGAACCTGCGGCCGCGGTTCTCCAAGGTGCTGGTGGGCGGGCACTCCATCGGGTCGGCCATCGCGATGGCCGAGGCCGGCACGTACCGCGACGTCGACGGCGTGCTGATCACCGGCATGACGCACCAGTGGGACTACGTCCGGGCCGTGCCCGCGCTGACCAACCTGATCCCCGCGCTGCTCGACTCGAAGCTCGCGCTGCGCGGCCTCGACGTCGGCTACCTGACCACCGCGCCGGGCAGCCGCTACCGCATGTTCCACGCCCCCGGCCCGGAGGTGCCCGCCGTGACCTCCTGGGACGAGTCCACGAAGGACGTCGTCTCGGCCGGTGAGTTCGTCACCACCGCGCTGATGTCGAACCTGGTGCTGCCGGTGAGCGCGCTCATCGACGTGCCCGTGATGACGATCCAGACCTCGGCCGACTACTTCTGCGGCACGCCCCCGCTCGGCGCCGACTGCTCGTCGTCCGACGCGCTCGTGAGGTCGGAGAAGCCCTTCTACCCCAAGGCTCCGCGGCTCGACGGGTTCGTCGTGAACGGGTACGGGCACGTGTTCAACTTCGACACCAGGACCGCCGACAGCTACCACGCGGCGGTCGTCGCGTGGCAGCGCGGCTTCTAGTCCGGGAGTCTCCGCAGGAACTCCCCCGCGTCGAGCGGGGACCCGTAGTGGGCGCCGATCGCGAGGTCGGCGCCCATTTCCGTCCACCACGTCGCCTGCTCCGCCGTCTCGACGCCGTCGACGCACAGGTTCACGCCGAGGTCGTGCACGGCGGGGATCAGCGCGGCGGAACGGGGGTCCTGGCGGTGCGCCAGGTCCTTGGGCACCAGCACGGACACGATCGGCAGCGCGGAGAGCCAGGCGAGGTCGCGCGGGCCGAGGCCGAAGTCGTCGAGCGCGATCCGGACGCCCATGTCCGCGAGCGTGCCCAGGTTGTCCGCCGCGTCGGCCACACCCAGCACGCCGACGGGCATGCTCAGCGTCAGCCTGCCGGGCGGCATCCCGGTCTCCTCCACCACTTTCGACACCCGCGCCACCAGGTCGGCGTCGGTCGACTGGTGGTGCGTGAGCCGGACGCCGAACTGCTGGTCGAGCTCGCCGCGCTGACGCCACCACTGCGCCTGGCCGGCGGCGATCCGGATCAGCCACTCGCCCATCGGCAGGATGAGGCCGCTCTCGTCGGCGAGCGCGGCGCAGCGGTCGGAGAGGTCCCAGTGCAGCAACGCCTCCACGCCCGCGAGGGCACCGGTCGCGAGCTCGCGGACCGGCCGGTAGACGACGCCGATGTCGCCCTGCTCCCAGGCCCCGGGCATCACGACCGCCAGTGCCGCGTCCCGGCGTCCGGCGGCGTCCTCGTTGGTGTGGAACAACACCCACTGGCCGCGGCGGTCGCGTTTGGCCTGCCGCAGCGCCAGGTCGGCCGTGCGCAGCAGCTCGACGGGGTCGACGTCGGGTGACGGCCGGTGCACCACGCCCGCGCTCACCGACACCGCGAGACCGTGATCGTCCACATAGGTCGGTTCGCCGAGGTCGGCGTTGATGGCGGCCATCGTGGTCGCGACGTCCGGTGTCAGCGCGGTGTTCTCGACGACGATGCCGAACTCGTCGCCGTCGAACCGCGCGACCATGGCCTGCTCGCGGGACATCACGGCCCGCAGCCTGCGCGCGACGTGCTGGAGCAGGTGTTCGCCGACGCGGGCGCCCAGGCTGTTGCACACCAGGCCGAACGCGTCGAGGTCGAGGTGGAGGATCGTGACGCCGAACTCAGGGTCGGCCCGGCGCAGCACGGTTTCCAGGTGGGTGGTGAAGAACTGGCGGTTCGGCAGGCCCGTCAGCACGTCGTGCAGCGACTGGCGGCGCAGCTCTCCTTGCAACAGAGCAAGTTCCGTGTCGTCGTCCGCCATCACCAGGACGTGGCTCGGCTTGCCGTCGTCGTCGCGCAGCAGTGACGCCGTGAGCGTCACCCTGGCGAACTCGCCATCGGCGCGCACGAGTTGCATCGGTTCCCGCTCGAACTCGTCGCGCTCGCCCAGAACGCGTTCCATCATCTCGCGGAACACGAGGATCGACGGCGGTGCGATGAGCTCGACGAGACGGGTGCCCGGCTCCGCCGGACGTCCGATGATCACGCCGATCGACTCGTTGCCCCAGGCGAGGCGGCCGTCGAGCCCGACGATCAGGACGCCGTTGGTGGACGAGGACGCGATGCCCTCGAACTTCGCCTCGCTCTGGCGCTGGTCCCGTTGCGCGTCGTGGGCGGCCTTGAGCAGCGACCGCTGCATGCTCTCCTGCTGGTCGAGGATCGACCGGGCACGCGCGGCGGTGAAACCGCACGTGAGAGCACCGATTCCGCCGACGACGCGGACCGTGTGCTGGTCGCTCGCGCGGAACTCCTCGAGCGCCAGCAGGCCCTTGCCGAGCACGTCGACCGTGCGCCTGAGGCCGGGCTCGTTGACGTAGCCGAGAGCGACGAGCCGTTCGCCCACCTCCTCGAACGGAGCAGGGTCGAACGGTTCGCGGTGCAGCGCCGCGCACAACGCCCCGAGCTGGTCCGCCAGCTCGGCGTCCAGCTCCTCCCTGCTCAACGCGACTACGACGACGCTGCTGAGCAGGTAGCTCCACTTGCGCGACAAGGCTTCTCGCGCTCGGACGGCGGCGGTGTCCTCAGGTGGAGCGGCATCGGGTCTTCGGCTCGGTTTCGTCATTCCCGTTGCCCTGTATGGGTTGGAGAGTGTCCGGCAGTTTACCTACCGCCAGTCGGCGCCCACTGCGCCAACCGTGTGATCCTCCGACACTACAGTGTGGTTTCAGTCCTTACGACCGACCCCAGCGTACAAGAACATGTTCATCGACGCCTCGTCAGCGATGTCGCCCGGTCCGTCCGGACGCCACTCGCCGCACCCGACCAAACCGGGCTCCACCAGGGAGAACCCGTCGAACAGCGCACTGACCTGGGCGTGCGTGCGCATGTGCATCTGATCGGCGCTGCGGCTCTGGTTCACGACCGCGGCGGCCTGGTCGACGCTCTCGTCGATCTGGTCCTTGGCGACGTGCGTCATCACGACGAAGCTGCCGGCGGGCAGCGCGTCGCGGTAGTGCGCGACGAGCTTCTCGGGGCCGTCCTCGTCGGGCACCCAGTGCAGCATGAGCAGCATCAACAGCCCGATCGGTTCGTCGAGGCGCAGCAGCCTCGCGACCTCGGGACTCGACAGCACGACCTCCGGTTCGCGCATGTCGGCCTGCACGATGGCAGCGTTTTCGTTGTCAGCCAACAACAATCGGCTGTGCGCGAAGGCGACCGGGTCCTTGTCGACGTACACGACACGGGCCTGCGGGTCGCGGGCCTGGGCGACCTCGTGCACGTTCGCGACCGTCGGGATGCCGGACCCGATGTCCAGGAACTGGCGAATTCCCTGGTCCATCAGGAAGTTCACGGCCCGGCCGAGGAACCTCCGGTTGAGCCTCGCGACGCTGGGCAGGCCGGGCACCAGCTTCTCGATCTGCGATCCGACCTGCCGGTCGGCGGCGAAGTTGTGGGCGCCACCGAGGATGTAGTCGTAGACGCGGGCCATGCTCGGAACGGTCGTGTCGATGCCGAGCGGAACCCAGTTCTGGGTTTCTGCCACGGGGAACACCTCTTCGGTCAACGTGGCGGGATCGGGGAAGACGCACGAGCTTAGCCATCAGGACGCCCCGCGCACTGCACCATCGGAGTGACGGCGAACCACCCGATCAGGCACTGTCGTCCTCGCCCAAACGGCTCCTAGGGTGGTCCGTCCCCATTCGGCCCACCTCCGCAGGAGTCCGAATGCCCGTCCCGGTGGCTCCCCACCGCTGGCCGTTGCTCGGGCACACGCCGTCGATGTTGTTGCGGCGCGCCAAGTTCACCGACGCGTTGCACGAGCAGGGCGACGTGGTGCGCCTCGACCTCGGCCCGTTGCACGCGCACTTCGTCACCAGCCCCGCGCTGACCCACGAGGTGCTGGTGTCGCAAGGATCGAAGTTTCGCAAAGGTGCGATGTTCGACAAGTTCCAGCCGTACCTGGGAACGGGGCTGCTGCTGTCGAACGGAGAGCACCACCTGCGCCAGCGCCGGATGATGCAGCCGGCGTTCCACCGGGAACGGATCGAAGCCTATGCCTCGACGATGGCTCGTGCTGCTGCTTCGCTGGCTGCGCGGTGGCGCCCCGGCGAGGTCCGCGTCATCGAGAACGACATGCAGGAGCTGGCGGTCACCGTCGTCGGCGAGACGCTCTTCTCGGCGGAGATCGGCGAACGCGCGGTCGAGGAGGTCCGCCGGTCCGTCTTCACGGTCATCCAGCAGGGGATGATCCGCGCGCTGTCCCCGTCGTTCGTCGAACGGCTGCCGCTGCCGGGCAACCGGGAGTTCGACGCGGCCATCGCGCGGATGAAAGCCGTGGTGCTGCAGGTGATCGAGAGCTGGCGGGCGTCCGGTACGGACACCGGCGACGTCCTCTCCATGCTGCTGCTCGCGCAGGAGGACGGCGTCGGCATGACCGACCAGCAGGTCTACGACGAGGTGCTGACGCTGCTCACCGCGGGCATCGAGACCACGGCGATCGCACTCGCGTGGGCGTTGTACGAGGTGGGCCGCGATTCGGAGGTCGAGCGCCGCGTGCACGCCGAGGTCGACGCCGTGGTGGGCGACCGCGCGGTGACGTTCGACGACGTGCCCGCGCTGACCTACACCGCGCGGGTCGTGCGGGAAACCCTGCGGCTGTACCCGGTCTGGTTCGTCATGCGCCGCACCACGACCGAGGTCCGGCTGGGCGACGTGACGCTGCCCGCGGGCGCCGAGGTGATCGTGAGCCCGCACGCCCTGCACCACGACGAGCGCTTCTTCCCGTCCCCGGAACGCTTCTGGCCCGACCGCTGGACACCCGAGTTCACCGCGGGCCTACCGCGCGGCGCGTTCGTCCCGTTCGGCGGCGGCACCCGGCAGTGCCTCGGCAACACCTTCGCCCAGACGGAGATCGTCATCACGCTGGCCACGATCGCGGCCCGCTGGCGTCTCGTCCCGACCCGTCCGGCGCGCGTGAAGTTCACGTCCGCGCCGTACCCCGACGGCCTGCACATGAGGGCCGTCCCCCGCGACTAGTTGGAGGTAGTACCCCCATGCGTTTCCGCCGGCTGTGCGCTGCCGCGCTGCTCGCCACCGGAACCCTGCTGGCCCCGTTACCCGCCGCGGCGGCCACGACCTGCCAGGACGTCGCCTACCCGGTCCGCGTGGGCCTGACCCCGCTGGTCACCACGCAGGAGACGGTGGCGGGCAGGCTGTGCGTCCCTACGGGCGCGAAGACGGTGCAGGTCCTGATCCCGGGCGGCACCTACGACCGCTCGTACTGGGACGTCGGCTTCGAACCCCAGACCCACTCCTTCACGCAGGCCCAGAACAAGGCGGGCTTCGCCACCCTGGCGCTCGACCGCCTGGGCACCGGCAGGAGCTCCAAGCCGCTCAGCGCCCTCGTCACCGCGTCGACCCAGGCCAGCGCGGTCCACCAGGTCATCACGACGCTGAAACCGCGCTTCACCAAGGTGATCGTCGCGGGCCACTCCATCGGCTCGGCGATGGCGATGATCGAGGCGGGCACCCACCGGGACGTGGACGGCGTCCTAGTCACCGGTTTCACGCACAAGATGAACTACATAACGGTCGTCCCGGTCCTGACCAACATGGTCCCCGCGGGCCTCGACGCCGGCTACCTCACCACGATGCCGGACACCCGCTACAACTCGTTCCACAAACCGGGTCCGCTCATCGCCGGCGCCATCGCCCACGACGAGGGCACGAAGGACGTCTTCGCCGTCACCGAGGCCGTGGACACCATCCTGCTCAACACGGTGATCATCCCGATCTCGCGGCAGATCACCGTGCCGGTGCTGATCGTCGTCGGCAACGACACCCACTTCTGCAGCGCGGGCGTCCCGCTGATGGGCAGCGACTGCTCGTCGCCCGCCGCGCTGAAGGCCGACGAGGCACCGTTCTTCCCGGCGGCCCCGCGCCTCGACACGTTCGTCCTCGACGGCTACGGCCACTCCATCAACTACGCCCCGAACGCGCCGGACTACCACGCCGCCGTCGCCCAGTGGGCCAGGACCATCTAGCTAGACTTCGACGATGGACGAAGAGATCCACGAGCGAGTCCGCGACCTGATCAAGGCAGTCCCCCGCGGCCGGGTCGCCACGTACGGCGACATCGCGGATCTCGCCAAGGCCCCGTCGCCACGGCTGGTCGGCCGCATCCTCAACGAGGACGGGCACGACCTGCCGTGGCAGCGCATCCTCAAGGCCGACGGCACCTGCGCCCCGCACCTGCGCGACACGCAGCTCCAGCTGCTGCACGAGGAGGGCGTGCCGAACCTGGGCGGCAAGGTGGATCTCCGGGAGTACCGCTGGGAAGAGGCGCGCAAGGAGGAGGCGGAGCCGCCGGGCCTCTGGTGACGTGGGCCAGGTGAGGCGTGAAGCGGACCTAGCGCTCACGCGCCGAGCGGTGCCAGCAAGGTGACCAGGCGTGCGGAACTAGGCGGTCCGCACCAGCCCGGCCAACGCCTCGTAGTACCGCCGCACCACCACGTCGACCAACACCGGATGCGCCCCCACGGGCTGAGCCACCACATCGGCCCCACACCGGTCGAGCACGCCCTGGAACACCCCGGGCGCCAACAACCACGACGCCACGGCAACCCGGCCGGACATCCCCGCCACCACGTCACCGATCCGAGGCGAGGCGGTGGCCACGTACCCCACAGCACCGGCCCCGAGCATCTCGGCGGCCCGCCGCACGGTGGCCAGCGCCCGCGCATCCGACGAACCCGCCGCGGCGAGCACTACTGCGTCGCCGCGGCGGAAACCTGCCTCCACCAACCGATCCCGCACAGCCGGGACCACGTCCAACCCCACGGGCGGAGTCAGCACCACCCCGGCCCGCCCGCCGATCTGCTCGGGGATGTCCACCCGCACGTGGTACCCGGCCGCCAGGAACACCGGCACCACGACGTACGGTCCGTCCACAACGGACCGCACGTCCGGCGAACAGACGTCCGCGTAGGCAACCTCGACCGGCACGTCCACGCAGGCGCGCACCAGCGACGCGATCTCCGCGCACACCGCGATCCCACGGGGATCGCGAGTTCCGTGGAATGCCAAAACAAGCTTCATGCAGGCTCCATCGCTAGCCGGTACCCACGCTTCACGACCGTGCACACCATCTGCGGCGCACCGAGAGCGGTCCGCAGCCGTCCGACGGCGGTCTCGACGGCGTGCTCCTCCCCGCCGGAAGGCAAGGCCGCCAACAGGTCCCGCCGCGACACGACACGACCGCGAGCGGCCACCAGGGTCCGCAGCACCGCCATCGGGGCGGGCGCGACGGGACGCAGTTCACCGTCGACGACCACGGCCTGCGCCCGCATCTCCAGGTCGCGCGAGGCGATCCGCAGCCGCAACGCCCGCGACGGCAGTTCCAGCGCCAGTTCCCGCACCATCGACCCGATCCGGGACCGGGCCGGCTGCACCACGGGGATGCCGGCCGCCACCAGCGGTCCGGCGGTGATCGCCCCTACCCCGACCACCAGCACGTCGCGACGCAGGCACGAGACCAGAGACGCGTAGTCCGGGGCGGTGCGCAGCACGGACGACGCCGCCGGAGCCGACGTGAACGTCAGCGCGTCCACCTGGCCGCCCACGACCGCGTCGATCAGCCGCTGCAACGGTCCGAGGTCGGCCGGCGGTTCCCAGCGGTAGACCGGGATCTCGACGACCTCGGCGCCGGCAGCCGCCAGGGTGTTCACGAAGTCCGGCAGCGGTTCGCCGTGCAGCTGGACGGCGACGCGCTTGCCGGACACGCCCATCCGCAGCAGGTACTGCAGCAGCTCGGCGTTCGACTCCGAGGACGGCGACCAGGCCTCGACCAGGCCGGCGGCGCGGACCGCGCCCTTCGCCTTCGGGCCGCGGGGCAGCACCACCGCGCCTTCCAGGGCTCGGTGCAGACGGCTCGCGAGGCCCCAGCCCTCGGCCGCCTCGAACCAGCCGCGGAAGCCGATGGCGGTGGTCGCCACGACGACGTCGACCGGGGACGAGACGAGCTCCAGCGTCGCGTCGTGCAGGGTGGCGTCGTCGGGCAGCGGCACGATCCGCAGCGCGGGTCCGTGCAGCACCGTGGCGCCCTTGCGTTCCAGCAACGCGATGAGCTCGTCGGCGCGGCGGGCCGCGGTGACGCCGATCGTGAAGCCCGCCAGCGGCCCCGTCATGTCAGCTCCACGACACCGTCGCGCACGCGCACCGGGTGGACCGCGATCGAGACGGACGGCTCGTCCAGGCACTTGCCGGTCGCCAGCTCGAACGCCTGCTTGTAGACCGGGGACACCACGACGGGGACGCCGCCGCGGTCGCCCACGATGCCGCGCGACAGCACGGCCGCGCCGCTGAACGGGTCGATGTTGTCCAGGGCGTGCAGCGAGCCGTCCGCGGTGAGGAACACCGCCACCTGCGAGCCGTCCGGGAGCAGGGCGGCGACGCCCTGTTCCGGCCGCAGCACGGCAAAGTCACAGACGATCATCTGGCGACCTCCGGGATGCCCAGGGAGACGGGGACGCGCTGACCGCGTTCAGCGCGGAACGAGATCGTGGGGTCCGGAGTGTCCGGCGCGTTCACGAACGACGTGAACCGCGCCAGCTTCTCCGGGTCCTCCAGCACGCCGCGCCACTCGTCGGCGTAGTCGGAGACGTGCGACTCCATCGCCGCCTCCAGCTCGGCGCAGATGCCGAGCTTGTCCTCGACGACGACCTCGCGCAGGTGGTCGAGCCCGCCGTCGAGCCCTTCCAGCCAGACGGACGTGCGCTGCAACCGGTCCGCGGTGCGGATGTAGAACATCAGGAACCGGTCGATCACGCGGATCAGCTCTTCGGTGTCCACATCGGACACCAGGAGGTCGGCGTGGCGCGGCGTGAAGCCACCGTTGCCGCCCACGTAGAGGTTCCAGCCGTTCTCGGTGGCGATCACGCCGAAGTCCTTGCCGCGCGCCTCCGCGCACTCGCGCGCGCAGCCCGAGACGGCCGACTTCAGCTTGTGCGGCGAGCGCAGGCCGCGGTAGCGCAGCTCGAGTTCGATCGCGAGGCCGACGGAGTCCTGCACGCCGAAGCGGCACCACGTCGTGCCGACGCAGGACTTGACCGTGCGCAACGACTTCCCGTACGCGTGCCCGGACTCGAACCCGGCGTCCACGAGTCTGCGCCAGATCTTCGGCAGCTGGTCGACGGTCGCGCCGAACAGGTCGATGCGCTGGCCACCCGTGATCTTGGTGTAGAGGCCGTAGTCGCGGGCCACCTCGCCGATGACGATCAGCTTCTCCGGCGTGATCTCGCCGCCGGGGATGCGCGGCACGACCGAGTACGTGCCGTTGCGCTGCAGGTTCGCCAGGAACCTGTCGTTGGTGTCCTGCAACGACACCTGCGTCTCGCCGAGGATGTGCCCGTTGCCGAGCGACGCGAGGATCGACGCCACCGCGGGCTTGCAGATGTCGCAGCCGCGGCCGGTGCCGTGCTTCGAGACCAGCTCCGAGAACGTCGTCACGCGCGTCGCCCGGATGATCTCGAACAGCTCCGCGCGCGAGTGCGTGAAGTGCTCGCACAACGCCTTGGACTGCTCGACACCGCACTCGGTCAGCAGCTTCTTCAGCATCGGCACGCACGAGCCGCAGCCCGTGCCGGCCTTGGTGCAGGCCTTCAGCTCGGCCACGTCGCACGCCACGCCGGACTGGATGGCGTCGGTGATCGTCTGCTTCGTCACCGCGTGGCAGGAGCAGACCTGCGCGTCCGCGGGCATGTCGACGTCGACGGCCGCGCCCGGCTGCAGCAGCGCCGCCGGGACCTCCTTGCCCACCAACGGCCGCAGCGACAGGTAGGACGACGCGTCGCCGACCAGCACGCCGCCGAGCAGCACGCGCGCGTCGTCCGACACCACGAGCTTGCTGTACGTGCCCGCGACGGCGTTGTTCACCACGACTTCCAGCGCGCCCTCGGTCTGCGCGTGCGCGTCGCCGAACGACGCCACGTCGACCCCGAGCAGCTTCAGCTTCGTGGACACGTCGGCGCCGGGGAACGTCCGCGCGCCACCGGCGAGCTGGTCCGCGACCACCTCCGCCATCGAGTAGCCGGGGGCCACCAGGCCGTACGTCACGCCCTCGACCGCGGCGCACTCGCCGATCGCGAACACGTGCGGGTCGGCGGTCCGGCAGGCGGCGTCGACCAGGTACCCGCCGCGCGGCCCGAGCTCCAGCCCCAGGTCTAGGTCGGTGCGCGGCCGGATGCCCGCGCTGAACACCACGACGTCGAGGTCCAGTTCGAGGCCGGAGGCGAGCTTCGCGATCAGCCGCGTGCCGTCGCGTTCGATCGACGAGGCGGACGTCCCGGTGTGCACGGTCAGGTCGAGCTTCTCGACCAGCCGCTTCAGCAGGCCGGCACCGCCCTCGTCGACCTGGATCGGCATCAGCCGCGGCGCCAGCTCCACGACGTGCGGCGAGACTCCCATGCCGCGCAACGCGTTGGCCGCCTCCAGGCCGAGAAGACCGCCGCCGAGGACCATGCCGGAACGCCGTCCGGGACGCGCGGCCGCCTCCACCGTCGCCCGGATCTCGTCCAGGTCGTCGATCGTGCGGTAGACGTGGCAGCCCGGCAGGTCGCGGCCGGGCACCGGCGGCACGAACGGCACCGAGCCGGTCGCCAGCACCAGCGCGTCGTAGGAGACCTCGACTCCCGAGGCTCCCACGACGACGCGGCGTTCGCGGTCCACGGACACGGCCTTCTCGCCGAGCCGGAGCTCGCACCCGGTCAACGCGGGCAGCTCCAGCGCGGCCGAGGTCCAGGTGTCCACATAGGACGACAGCGCGACGCGGTCGTAGGCGGGCCGGGACTCCTCCCCGAACACCACGATCCGCCAGGACGAGTCACGCAGGATCTCGACGAGCCGGTGGCCGACCATGCCGTTGCCGATCACGACCAGGGTCTGAGTCATCGGGCACTCCTCCTTCCGCCCGGCCATGCTCACCGGGCGGCGTGTCATCCCAAGGTCCGCAACATTTCGCGGGTGTTAAAGGAAACTCTCGCCGCAGCTCAGGCGTTGTGCGTCACACGCCCGCGTAGGCGAGCGAGGGCCGCGCCGCGAACACGTTGCGCCGCAGGTAGAACCACCAGGTCGTGCCCAGGCAGAGCGCGTAGAACACGAGGATCGCGGTCAGCGCGGGCGTCAGGGTCTTCGAGCCCTCCAGCGAGAACTTGAAGACCAGGTTGACGAGCACACCGCCGGCCGCGCCGATCGCACCCGCGATGCCGACCACGGCGGCGGCCTGGCGCTTCGCGGACTTGTCGTCGTCGGACTGCGTGCGGAAGATCGCCGGGATCATCCGGTACGTCGACCCGTTGCCCACGCCCGCGAGGATGAACAGCGCGATGAAGGAACCGAAGAACAACGCGAAGTTCTTCGAGTCGACGCTGACCATCACGCCGATCGTCCCGATCGCCAGCCCGACGAACGTGCCGAGCGTCACCTTCGCGCCGCCGACGCGGTCCGCGAGCCAGCCGCCGAACGGCCGGGCGATCGACCCGATCAGCGCGCCGAGGAACGCGAGCGCCACCCAGCCCTTGTAGTCCACGAAGCTCAGCTTGATCAGCGACGGGAACGCGAACGAGTAGCCGATGAACGACCCGAACGTGCCGATGTACAGGAACGACATCACCCACGTGTGCCGGTTCGACAGCGCGAGCCTGTACGACTGGCCGTCCGGCTTGGCCTGCGTGAGGCTGTCCATGAAGAACCACGCGAAGGCCGTCGCCAGCACGATGAACGGCATCCAGATCAACGCCGCGTAGGCGAGGTTGATCCCGGTGCCGATGGTGATCACGAACGGCACGATGAGCTGCGTGATCGCGACGCCCAGGTTGCCGCCGGCCGCGTTCATGCCGAGCGCGAGCCCCTTCTTGCCCTCCGGGTAGAAGAACGAGATGTTCGCCATCGACGACGAGAAGTTGCCGCCGCCGAGGCCCATCGCGGCCGAGGTCAGCAGGAAGAACCAGTACGGCGTGCCCGGCGTCGACACCGCGTAGGCGAGCATCGTGCACGGGATCAGCAGCAACCCGGCGCTGATCGTCGTCCACAGCCGCCCGCCGAACTTCGGCACCGCGAACGTGTACGGCACGCGCAGCACCGCTCCGACGAGGTTCGGCACGATCAGCAGCCAGAACTGCTGGCCGACGCTGAAGTCGAAGCCGACGGAGCCGAGGCTCACCACCACGATGCTCATCAGCACCCACACGCTGAACCCGAGGTTCTCGGCGAAGATGGAGAGAGCGAGGTTCTTGCGGGCGATCCGCTTGCCGGTGGACTCCCAGAACTCGGGCTTCTCCGGCTCCCAGTGGTCGATCCAGCTCATGTACGTCCTCCGCGGAATCGGCGATTGCCGAAGAACCTAGGAACCGCGCATTACCAGGCGGTTCTGCCCGATGACGGCGACGGCAACTCCGCCGCACATCACGCCGAGGCGGGCTGTGAGGCTCCGAGCCAGTCGAGCAACCCGCACACGGCGTCCTTGCAGCCACCACACCCCGTCGTCGCGCGAGTGGCCTCCGCGAGCTGCGGCAACGACTCCGCACCCGCCCGCCACGCCGACACGATCTGTCCTTTGGAGACGGTGTTGCAGCGGCAGATCACCGCGCTGGACGGCAGGTCGGCGGGCGACGCGGCCTCCGCCGGCAGCGCCCGTCCGAGCAGCAGCGCCAGCCGGTCGGTCGGCGCGGGGATGCCGCGGTCGTAGAGCTGCGTGATCGTGGCCGCCGCGTCCGGCGCGCCGAGCACGATCGCGCCCGCCACCCGGTCGTCGCGCAGCACGAGCTTGGCGTACCGGCCGCGCGAGGGTTCCTGGAAGCACAGGACTTCCGAGTCCGGGCAGTCCACATCGGTGTGCACGTCCCCCAGCGCGGCGAGGTCGACGTCGCGCGCCTTCAACCGCGTCACGACCGACGTTCCCTGGTAGCGCGCGGCCGGGTTCGCGCCGGTCAGCCGGTCGGCGAGCACCGCGGCCTGGTCCCACGCGGGCTGCACCAGACCCGACACCGTGCCGGGGTGCTGCGCGCAGTCGCCGATCGCGTGCACGCGCGGGTCGCTGGTGCGCAACGCGTCGTCCACCACGATGCCGCGGTCGACCGTCAACCCGGCCTGGACGGCGAGCGAGGTTTCGGCGCGCACCCCCGCCGACACCACGACGAGCTCGGCGGGGACGTGCGTGCCGTCGTCGAGGACCAGGCCGTCGCCGGGCAGGTACTTGGCGGCCAGGGCGTTCAGCCGGAACTCGATGCCGAGCTTGCCGAGCGTGCGGGCGAGGACGCCGCCCGCGCCGGGGTCGAGCTGGCGTTCCATCAGGTGGCCGACGGGGTGGACGACGGTGACGAGGCAGCCGCGTCCGGCCAGACCGCGCGCCGCCTCGATGCCGAGCAGGCCGCCGCCGAGGACCACGACCGGCATGCCCTTCTGGGCCTTGGCCTCGATCCGCGCGCAGTCGTCGAGGGTGCGGAAGGCGACGACGCCGGGGGCGAGCTCGCCGTCCTCGGTGAGGCCCTCGGCGGGCGGGACCCAGGGGACGCTGCCGGTGGCGAGGACGAGGGCGTCGTAGGGAAGGGACTCACCGGAGTCCAGCACGACCGCGCGTGCGGCGCGGTCGATCTCCCGCACCTCGCAGCCCAGCCGCAGGTCGATGCCGTGCTCCTGCGCCCACGTCTCGTCGTGCAGCCGCGTCGACTCCGGCGTCATCGTGCCCGCCACCACCGTCGACAACAGCACCCGGTTGTACGCGGCGTGCGGTTCCGCACCCACGACGGTGATCGACAGCTCCGGGTCGCGGCGGCGCAGCTCGTCCGCCAGCCGAGCCCCTGCCATGCCGTACCCGACGATCACGACTCGCCTCATACCCGCTCCAATCGCACCGCGCACACCTTGAACTCGGGCATCCGGCTCGTGGGATCGAGCGCGGGGTTGGTGAGCAGGTTCGCCCGCCCGTCACCGGGGAAGTGGAACGGCAGGAACACCGCGTCGGCACGCATGCTCGGCACGCACCGCACGGTCGCCGTCACGGTTCCCCGCCTCGACACGACGTGCGCGGGTTCACCGGGGGCGAGCCCCGCGCGCGAAGCCGTGTCCGGGTGCATCTCCACGTACATCTCGGGAACGGCGGCCAGCAGCTCGCCGATCCGCCGGGTCTGCGCTCCCGACTGGTAGTGCTGCAGGACGCGCCCGGTGGTGGCCTGCAACGGGAACTCGGCGTCCGGGGGCTCGGCGGGGCCGCGGTGGTCGACCGGGACGAACCGCGCGAGGCCGTCGGCGTGCGCGAAGCGGTCGAGGAAGAGCCTTGGCGTGCCTGGATGTTCGACCGACGGCACGGGCCAGTGCAGCTGCTCGGTCTCCAGGCGTTCGTAGGTGATGCCGGAGTAGTCGGAGAGGCCACCGGCGGACGCGCGCCGCAGCTCCTCGAAGACCTCGACCGGTTCGACCGGGAACTTCTCGCCCACGCCGAGCCGTGAGGCCAGGCCCTGCACCAGCTCCAGGTCGCTGCGCACCCCGGCAGGTGGGTCGAGTGCCTTGCGGCGCCGGATGATCCGGCCTTCGAGGTTGGTCATAGTGCCGTCCTCCTCGGCCCACTGCGTGACCGGGAAGACGACGTCGGCCATCGCGGCGGTCTCCGACATCACGAAGTCCGCCACCACCAACAGGTCCAGCGCGCGCAACCGATCGGCCACACCGGACGCGCGCGGCGCCGACACCACCGGGTTGCTGCCGAACACCAGCATCGCCCTGATGTCCTCGGCGACCAGCAGCTCGTACGCGCTGCGGCCGGGACCGGGCAGCCAGTCGACGTCCCAGACGTCCATGATGTGCTGCCGCGCCGCGGGATCGTCGATCTTGCGGTAGCCCGGCAGCTGGTCGGCCTTCTGGCCGTGCTCGCGGCCGCCCTGGCCGTTGCCCTGGCCCGTCAGGCAGCCGTACCCGGAGCCGGCGCGGCCGGGCAGGCCCAGTGCCAGCGCCAGGTTGATCCACGCCGAGACGGTGTCGGTGCCGGACGCGTGCTGCTCGGTGCCGCGTCCCGTGAGGACGTACGAGCGCCCGGCCAGCATGTGCACGGCGGCGCGCTGGTCGGCGGCGGAGACACCGGTGACGCGTTCGACCTGCTCCGGCCACCAGGCCGCCGCGAAGCGCCACGCGTCGTCGAAACCCGTGGTGCGGCTGGAGATGTACTCCTTGTCGATCACGCCCTCGATGACCGCCGTGTGCAGCAGTCCCAGCGCCAGCGCGAGGTCCGTGCCCGGCGCGGGCTGCAGGTGCAGCGTCGCGCGTTCGGCGGTGGGCGTGCGGCGCGGGTCGATGACGATCAGCCGCGCGCCGTCGAGGTGCCGCAGGAACGGCGGCATCGTCTCGGCCGGGTTCGAGCCCGCGAGCAGCACGGTGTCGGCGCCGCGCAGGTCCGTGAGGGGGAACGGCAGCCCGCGGTCCAGCCCGAACGCCTTGTTGCCCGCGGCGGCGGCCGAGGACATGCAGAACCGGCCGTTGTAGTCGATCTGAGAGGTCTTCAACGCGACCCGCGCGAACTTGCCGAGCGCGTACGCCTTCTCGTTGGTGAGCCCGCCGCCGCCGAACACGGCGACCTCGTCGGGCTCGTAGGAGGAGATCTTCGACGCCACGAAGTCCAGCGCCTCGTCCCAGGACACCGGCGAACCGTGCAGCAGGGGGGACGTCAACCGGCCGGGGTGGCGCAACAGCTCCCCCGCCGTCCAGCCCTTCTGGCACAGCCCACCGGGACCAGGGGTCACCTGGCCGTCGATGACGCTCATGGAGCACTGCAGCGCGCAGTAGGGGCAATGGGTCACGCGTCGAACGCTAGGAAGCGCGCGTTAACCCGATGCTCCGCAATGTTTCGTCGGTGGAAAATGACCCGCTCAGAGCAGTGCGGTGACGAAGTGAGCAGCTCGTTCCAAGCCCGCAAAGGACTGTGGCGTTGACAACGGGTGCAGCGCGTGCACGGCGAGCCGGAACAGCGTCGCGCGCAGCAGTGACTGCTCCCACTCGGCCTGGTGGCTCCAGCGGTGGAAGAGGCCCGCGTCCGCGCCGCCCCACGCGACGGCGTCCACCGCGACCACGGCGGAGGCCCACTCGGCGGGACGCCAGTAGGCGGTGAAGTCGATGACGGCGGGCGGCGCGTTGCCCGCGAACAGCACGTTGCCGAACAGGTCGCCGTGCACGACCTGCGGCTTGAGGTTGATCGGCTTCTGCCGTTCCTTCAGCAGCTCGAACAGCCGGCCGCCGAGGTCGGCCTCGAGCGGCACGTCCTCCTCGCCCCACGCCACGCGGTCGGCGACGGCGAACACGTCCGTGCGGGCGTCGAGGAACCGGGGTTTGGGCAGCTCGGCCGTGGCCTGGTGCAGGCGCTGCGCGACGGCGATGACCTCGTCGTGGCGCGCCTCGGCCCGGCCGGCCAGGAACTTGGTGGCGGACCAGCCGCCGACGACGTACCGGCCGTCGGTGGATCTGAGCGGACGGCCGATGCGCAGGTGGTGCACGTCGAGGCCGTCGAGGGTCTTGGCGATCCAGGTGGCTTCGGCGGGCTTGGGCGCGGGCCGGATCGTGGCGTCGCCGCACCGCCAGGCGGGGCCGCCGTCGATGAGCTCGGGTTCGGCGTCACGGGCCCCGAACGCCGCACGCACGTGCGCTGGGGGCGGTTCGGGGGACCGGGTCACGGCTCGGCACGCTACCTGCTTAGACCGTCCGGGTGGTGGATCACGACACGCCGTGATTCGCGCCGCCACTCGAAAAGCCGAACGGCTGATACGTGCTTTCGGGCGCCGAAGCACCCGAAAGCACCAGTGTTCGATGGCCACTGCTCCGCAGATGGCGGCGAGTTCGTCGAGAAGCCGGTCATCCGGCCGAATCGTTCTCGTCGAATTGGGCTCCGCCGAATTCGACGAGAACGGTTGACCGGACGACCGGCACGAACTCGCACCACTAGTACGTCGGCAGGCTCGGGTCCACCTCGCGGGCCCACGCCAGCACGCCGCCACCGACGTGCACGGCGTCCTTGAAGCCCGCCTTGTGCAGCGCCGCCAGCGCCTCCGCCGAGCGCGCACCGGACTTGCAGTGCAGCACCAGCGGCTTGTCCTGCGGCAGCTCCGAGAACGCCTCGCCCGAGAGGATCTTGTCCTTCGGGATCAGCACCGAGCCCGGGATCTTGACGATCTCGTACTCGTGCGGCTCACGAACGTCCACCAGCAGGAAGTCCTCGCCGGACTCCTGCTTGTGCTTGAGCTCGAGCGGCGTGATCGTGTTGCCCGCGGCGGCCTGCTGCGCGTCCGTGGACACGACCCCGCAGAACGCCTCGTAGTCGATCAGCTCGGTGATCTTCGGCGACTCCGGGTCCTTGCGGATCTTGATCGTCCGGTAGGTCATCTCCAGCGCGTCGTAGACCATCAGACGGCCCAGCAGCGGGTCGCCGATGCCCGTGAGCAGCTTGATCGCCTCGGTGACCATGATCGAGCCGATCGACGCGCACAGCACGCCCAGCACGCCGCCCTCGGCGCACGACGGGACCATGCCGGGAGGCGGCGGCTCCGGGTAGAGGTCGCGGTAGTTGAGGCCCTGGCCGTTCGGGGCGTCCTCCCAGAAGACGCTGACCTGGCCCTCGAACCGGAAGATCGAACCCCACACGTACGGCTTGCCCAGCAGCACCGCGGCGTCGTTCACCAGGTACCTGGTGGCGAAGTTGTCGGTGCCGTCGAGGATCAGGTCGTAGTCGCGGAAGATCTCCAGCGCGTTCTCGGAGTTGAGGTGCGTCTGGTGCAGGACGACCTTGACGAACGGGTTGATCTCGGCGACCGAGTCGCGCGCCGACTCCGCCTTGGGGCGGCCGACGTCGGACTGGCCGTGGATCACCTGGCGCTGCAGGTTCGACTCGTCCACGACGTCGAAGTCGACGACGCCGAGCGTGCCGACCCCGGCCGCGGCCAGGTACAGCAGTGCCGGGCTGCCGAGGCCGCCCGCGCCGACGACGAGCACCTTCGCGTTCTTCAGGCGCTTCTGCCCGTCCACCCCGACGTCCGGGATGATCAGGTGCCGGCTGTAGCGCGCGACTTCTTCCTTGGTCAGCTCCGCGGCTGGCTCAACGAGCGGCGGAAGCGCCATGCTGGTCCTCCTCGACGAATGTCTCCGTGTCCGAGACAACGTCTACCCTGCCTCGGGTCTTCCCCGTTGAAAAGCTGTCTCAGCCTGCGGGAAACGCGTTCGGCGTGCAGACCTTGCCGTCGGCGGGCACGACGTCCTGGCCGGCGTTGAGCTGCGAGACGAAGTCGTTCGAGACGCCGAACGTCTGCTGCATCATCACGGGCGCGGGCGCACCGGACTCGGCGCAGGCCGCGTGGCCGCTGCCCAGGGCGTGCCCGACCTCGTGGTTGATCACGTAGGTGCGGTATCCGGCCAGGTCACTGCCGTAGACCATGGCGCCGCGGATCCAGCGGGCGACGTTGATGATCACGCGCTTCTGCAGGGGGTTGTAGCAGGACGTCTCGAACGGGATGTCCTTGCCGCAGAGCGTGTGCGTGGTCTTCGTCGTGGTGAGCGTCACGGTGAAGTCCGGGTTCTGGTTCGCCTCGACGCGCTGCAGCGCGACCTGCTTCGTGCCGATCCAGCTGCGCGGGTCGGCCAGGATCCCGTCGACCGTGCGCGCGAACGCGGCCGCGTCGTCGTTGTAGTCGGCGGGCTTCACGCCGTCCTCGATGGCGATCGCGTACTTGCGGAACTTCTGCGCGCCCGCGTCACCGATGCGCTGGCCGCTGCCGGGGATCGCTTTGAAGGTGCCGACGCCGTCCTCCGAGAAGGCGGGGCCGCCCGGCAGCTCGGCGGTCGGGATGTTCAGGACCGGCTTCTTGCCGGGCACCTCGGACGCGGGGGCCTCGGGCGTGCTCACCGGCGTCTCGGCGGCGTTGTTCGTGCCGGTCTCGCCGGTGGCGGGGGCCTTGGGCTGGACGGTGTCGAGCACCACGAGGGCCGTCAGCACGAGCAGGACGGGGATCGCGTAGATCCGCCACCCGTAGTTGGCGACGAGCTTCTTCACCCCGCGCTTCTTGCGGGGCCGCCTCATCGCCTGGGTGGCGTCCGGTTCCCAGGCGGCCGCGAGCGGTTCCGCGCTGGTCCGCCGCTCGCCGCGGCGGTAGCGGTCGGAGGGCGGAACACTACGTCCTCGCTCGGGGGCGCGATTCACGTCGTCCAGGGTCCCACATCCCCCGTACGGCCGTTGTTCGTCACCATGCGTGCTGGTCGACCGCCTCCCACATGCCCAGCACGGCCCTCGCCACGGTGGCGGGCCGCTCCATCTGGGCGACGTGACCGGTCTTGGGGAGCACCAGCAGTCGTCCCTGGGGCAGCAGCTTCGCCGTCCTGGGCCCCTTCCGCACGCTGACCAGCCGGTCGTTCTCCCCCCACAGCACCAGCGTCGGCGCCTTGACCAGCGGCAACAGCCGCCACAGCGACTTCGGGCCGGGCGTGAACCAGCTCTGCATCAGGCCGAACGTGCTGCGGTTGAGCGCCTGACCCGCCCACTTCTGACGGGCGCGCTCCTCGTTCTCCTTGATCGACTCCTCGATGCGGTTGTCCGGCACCACGCCGGGGTCGGCGAAGCAGAGCGCGAGCATCTGCCGGGTGCGCTCGTGCGCGGTGATCTTCGCGAGCTCGCGGCGGACCCTGGACCCGATGACCGGCAGGACGGCGAGCGCCATCCGCGGGTCGGACATCCGGTCGAGGCGCGGCCGCAGGTCCGGCACCGCCGGCGAGACCAGTGTGAGCGTTCTCACGAGGTCGGGCCTGCTCGCGGCGACGATGACGGAGATCGCGCCACCCATGGAGTTGCCGAACAGGTGCACCGGCTCGGAGAACGTCTCCAGGTACTTGATGACCGTGCGCGCGTGCGTGGCGAGGCTGAAGTCGTAACCGGGAATCGGCTCCGACCGGCCGAACCCGGGCAGGTCGATCGAGTAGCCGGAGACGTGCTCGCGGAGCTGGGCGGCGAGATCTGTCCAGTTCGTCGCAGACCCGCCAAGACCGTGGACATAAACCGCCGTCGGCCCGTCCCCCGGCGTCACCCTGACATGCACCTCGTGGCCGTCGACCTGGCAAAACTCGCCGGGCCACGGCGTCTGGGAGGTGTCCAGCGGCGGCAGCTCGGCGGTGGACAACGGGGCGGGGATGAACGTGCTCACCGGACCAGGATGCGGGAAATCGGCCGCAGATGGTTCCCGCATGTGGGCTACCAGCGAGTAAGGTTGCGCTCAGCCTCGGAGCGGCAACCCCTTTCCGACGGCGCACCACTCGTGCTGGAGGCACCATGACGGAGACGGCGCAGAGCGCACCCGCAGGCAGGGGCGTTCGACTGCCGCGCACCGCCCGCCGCGCGCAACTGCTGGCGGCGGCTCAGGACGTGTTCGTCGCCAACGGCTACCACGCCGCGGCGATGGACGAGATCGCCGAACGCGCGGGCGTGTCCAAACCGGTGCTGTACCAGCACTTCCCCGGCAAACTAGAGCTCTACATGGCACTCCTCGAGTCCCATGTGGACGAGCTCGTCGGCCGGGTCCGCACCGCCATCGGCTCCACCACGGACAACAAACTGCGAGTCCGCGCGGCAGTGGCCGCGTTCTACGACTTCGTGGACGGCGAGGGCCAGGCCTTCCGCATGGTCTTCGAGTCCGACCTGCGCTCGGAACCGGCAGTCCAGTCAGCCGTGGAACGAGCCACCACCGACTCCGTGGACGCGATCACCGAGACCATCACCGCGGACGCGGGCCTGGACGAGGAACGAGCCCGCCTGCTGGCCGTGGGCCTGGTGGGCCTCTCGCAAGTGACCGCGCGGTCGTGGCTGGCGGACAACCGCCGCGTCCCGAAGGAAGACGCGGTGGCGCTGATCTCGAACCTGGCCTGGCGAGGCATCGGCGGCGGCTTCCCACTGCAGCACTGACACCACACCCGCACCCACGCCTGCCCCGCCCCACAGCGAAGCCGAAGGCGAGCAGTCCTGAGCAAACGGCTTGGGCGGTGGGGTCCCATCACGAGTCGCGCCATAGCACTTGCTGCACGTGAAGAGGGGTGTCAACTCGACACGCTTTTCGTCGAGTTGACACCCCTCTTCACGTGCAGCAAGAGCTATGGCGCGACTCGTGATGGGACCCCACCGCCCTTAGGTCTTGGGAAGAGACTGCTCGCCTTCGGCTTCGCTGTGAGGCGGGACGGGGTGGCTGTGTCCGGGTCAGTTGTTGTTGCAGGTGCGGGGGCATGCTGTGCACGGCTCCGCGTCCGGTAGGACGTAGTGGAAGCAGCAGGAGTTTCGCTTGCGCTTCCAGCCCTCTGCCGTGAAGTGCAGGGAAGAAGCGGCCACGAACGGTTCCAGCTTCTCCGGCAGGATCATCGCCGCGTCGGTCACGCCCGCGTTCTCGTCGCCGAACAGGCGGCCCGCTGCCCAGGGGCCGTACTCCAGCATGTCGGTCGCTGCTGCCCAGAGTTGGCGGCGGCCGAAGCGGACCACCTGGCCGAACGAGGCGACGAACTGGGCTGCGTGGGCTGCGTAGCGGGCTCGGAGGACTGCGGCCAGGGCTGCCTCGTCGGCCACCACGGTGGCGGCCGGGTGGTTCGAGGCCGGGTCGTCCGGGAGGCACGCGAACTCGTCGCACATCAGGGCCAGGCCGTCCGGGTGCGGGCGGCCCTCCGTGGCGATGCGGAAGGCCATGTCCTGCGGCCTGAGTGTTGGGACTCGGCGGGCCGTGTGGAACAGCAGGCCTGCCAGGTAGCCGGGCTGGTGGAGGTACCAGCCCATCACGTAGCCGGCGGTGGCGCGGTCGTCGGACTCGCCATACTGCTCGACCATCCACTCCGCTAGGTCCTTGCGCCACAGGTCGAACCGCGACGGCTCCGCCAGGAGGTCCGAGCAGATCGTCCAGTCGGCGGAGGGGGTGCCGAAGACGATCTCGGTACCGGTCTCCAGACGGGCGATGGATTCGGCCAACGGCGTGAGCGCACGCGGGTTCTGCTGTGAGACCCTCGCAGGTACGGTCAACGCGCAAGTCCAATCATGCGGATGAGGCTTGCCTAACCTTACCCAAGATCTCCTGTTTCCCGCCTGTCCAGGTGGTCCCGATCACAGGAGTATCGCTCAACGGTCGCTTGTTCGCGTTCAGCGGACATCGCCCGATCTGTGGAATCCGTTGCTCCCGACCTGCGTTGATGCAGATGTCACCGTTCACCGGACGCGGCTTGCCGCTGATGGGAACCACAGGCCTCGGTACCGCCCACTACAGTGGAGCCACGGTGCCGCGCTCACCAGGGTAGATCGGTGGAGCCGAGGACCGCCGACGCAGCAGTCAGGGAGTGCGAATGTTCGAAAGGTTCACCGACCGCGCGAGGCGGGTGGTTGTCCTTGCCCAAGAAGAGGCACGGATGCTCAACCACAACTACATCGGCACCGAGCACATCCTCCTGGGTCTGATCCACGAGGGTGAAGGTGTCGCCGCCAAGGCGCTCGAGTCGTTGGGGATTGCGCTGGAAGGCGTCCGCCAGCAGGTCGAGGAGATCATCGGCCAGGGCCAGCAGGCCCCCAGCGGACACATCCCCTTCACCCCACGTGCGAAGAAGGTCCTGGAGCTCTCGCTGCGCGAGGCGCTTCAGCTCGGCCACAACTACATCGGCACCGAGCACATCCTGCTCGGCCTGATCCGCGAGGGCGAGGGCGTCGCCGCCCAGGTCCTCGTGAAGCTCGGGGCCGACCTCAACAGGGTGCGGCAGCAGGTGCTGCAGCTGCTGTCCGGTTACTCGACGGAGAAGGGCGCGTCGGAGTCGACCGGTCGCGGCGAGGGCACGCCGTCCTCGTCCCTGGTGCTGGACCAGTTCGGGCGCAACCTCACGGCCTCGGCCCGTGAAGGCAAGCTCGACCCGGTCATCGGGCGCACCAAGGAGATCGAGCGGGTCATGCAGGTGCTGTCCCGCCGCACCAAGAACAACCCGGTCCTCATCGGCGAGCCCGGCGTCGGCAAGACCGCCGTCGTCGAGGGTCTCGCGCAGATGGTCGTCAAGGGCGAGGTGCCCGAGACGCTCAAGGACAAGCAGCTCTACACGCTCGACCTCGGCTCGCTGGTCGCGGGCTCGCGCTACCGCGGTGACTTCGAAGAGCGCCTGAAGAAGGTCCTCAAGGAGATCCGCACGCGCGGCGACATCATCCTGTTCATCGACGAGATCCACACGCTCGTCGGTGCGGGTGCCGCCGAGGGCGCGATCGACGCCGCGTCGATCCTCAAGCCGATGCTGGCTCGCGGTGAGCTGCAGACGATCGGTGCCACCACGCTCGACGAGTACCGCAAGCACGTCGAGAAGGACCCCGCGCTGGAGCGCCGCTTCCAGCCGATCCAGGTGGGCGAGCCGTCGCTCGAGCACACCATCGAGATCCTCAAGGGCCTGCGCGACCGGTACGAGGCGCACCACCGCGTCTCGATCACCGACTCCGCGCTGGTCGCCGCCGCCACGCTCGCGGACCGGTACATCAACGACCGGTTCCTGCCGGACAAGGCGATCGACCTCATCGACGAGGCCGGTGCGCGGATGCGCATCCGCCGGATGACCGCGCCGCCGGACCTGCGCGAGTTCGACGAGAAGATCGCCGACGTCCGTCGCGACAAGGAGTCCGCGATCGACGCGCAGGACTTCGAGCGCGCGGCGAAGCTGCGTGACGCGGAGAAGCAGCTCCTGGGCCAGAAGGCCGAGCGGGAGAAGCAGTGGAAGGACGGTGACCTGGACGTCGTCGCGGAGGTCGACGACGAGCAGATCGCCGAGGTCCTCGCCAACTGGACCGGCATCCCGGTGTTCAAGCTCACCGAGGAGGAGACCTCGCGTCTGCTCCGCATGGAGGACGAGCTGCACAAGCGGATCATCGGCCAGGTCGACGCGGTCAAGGCCGTGTCGCAGGCGATCCGCCGCACCCGCGCCGGCCTGAAGGACCCGAAGCGCCCCTCCGGCTCGTTCATCTTCGCCGGCCCGTCCGGTGTCGGTAAGACCGAGCTCTCGAAGGCGCTCGCGAACTTCCTGTTCGGCGAGGACGACGCGCTCATCCAGATCGACATGGGCGAGTTCCACGACCGCTACACGGCGTCGCGGCTCTTCGGTGCCCCTCCCGGCTACGTCGGCTACGAAGAGGGCGGCCAGCTCACCGAGAAGGTGCGCCGCAAGCCGTTCTCCGTCGTGCTCTTCGACGAGATCGAGAAGGCGCACAACGAGGTCTACAACACGCTGCTCCAGGTGCTGGAGGACGGCCGCCTGACCGACGGTCAGGGCCGGACGGTGGACTTCAAGAACACCGTCATCATCTTCACGTCCAACCTGGGCACGTCGGACATCAGCAAGGCCGTCGGCCTCGGCTTCACCTCGGGTCAGGACAGCGCGTCCAACTACGAGCGCATGAAGAACAAGGTCAACGACGAGCTGAAGAAGCACTTCCGCCCCGAGTTCCTCAACCGCATCGACGACATCATCGTCTTCCACCAGCTGACTCAGGACGAGATCATCAAGATGGTGGACCTGATGATCGCCCGCGTCGAGACGCAGCTGAAGAACAAGGACATGGCCCTCGAGCTGACCGACAGGGCCAAGGCCCTGCTGGCCAAGCGCGGCTTCGACCCGGTGCTGGGCGCCCGCCCGCTGCGCCGCACGATCCAGCGCGAGATCGAGGACACGCTGTCGGAGAAGATCCTGTTCGGCGAGATCCAGCCGGGCCAGATCATCATCACCGACGTCGAGGGCTGGGACGGCGAGTCCGACCAGCACGACAAGGCGAAGTTCGTGTTCCGCGGCGAGGCCAAGCCGAACCGCGTGCCGGACGCCCCGCCGGTCGACCTCACCGCCTCCGCCGCCCCCGAGCAGCAGGACGCTCCGGCGAACGAGACCGAGTGATCTAGGCAGTGCGTGACAGCGGCCCCCAGGCTCCGGCCTGGGGGCCGCTGTCGTCTTCTCGGCCTCGGGGGCCCGACAACGTGTCGAAGACAACGACACCGTGCCGCCGCGGAACCCGCCCCTCTCCTCCTCCGTCGGATCACAAGGCCATGTTGATTTGACCGTTTCGCCACGGCATCGGGAATTCGCGTCGAGAATCTCTGGTCACGGTGACCTGAAGGAAAGGAAGGCCCCTGCGGTGTCGGCTGAGTTCGACCAGCTAGTAGCCCAGTTCGAGCGGTTCCAGTCCCAGATGAAACGTGTTGACCAGCAGTTCGCCAACATCGGCGAGATGCAGCAGCAACTGGTCGAACTGGAGGCGGTGGCCACGTCGTCCGACCGGGCGGTCACCGTCGTCGCCGGACCCTCCGGTTCGATCAAGGACATCCGGCTCACCGACCAGGCCATGCGGCGCCCGCCGCACGCGCTGGCCGCCGAGCTGATGTCCACGCTGCAGAAGGCGGTCGCGGAGGCGGCACGCCGGCAGGCGGGGATCGTCGAGGGCGCGCTGGGCGACGAGATGCACCTCAAGGACCAGGTCCTGGAAACGCAGGCCCAGCTCTTCGGGATGTCCAAAGAGGACCTCCGGCGGGTGACCGAGGAGGAGGCGCAGGCTCCTGCGCCGCAACGACCTCCGACGCCGCCTCCGCCTCCGCCCGCGCCGCAGGGAGCGCCGGTTCGCCCGGCGCCGCCCGTGCCGCCGGACCGGCAGCAGCCTCCGCCGCGCAGGCAGGCGCCGGAGCCGATCGAGGACTTCGGCGACCAGAACGTGCTCCGCGGTGACTCGTGGCAGTCGCGGTCCTCGCAGCCGCCGCCTCCCGCGCCGCCGAAGCAGGGTGGCGGTTACCTGAACCTCTACGACGACGAGGACGGACGATGAGCGGCTTCGAAGTCGACGCCGAGGAGCTCCGGACGTTCGCGGGCAAGCTCGACGGGCACAAGAGCACGGCGGGGCAGATCGCGGGCCTGGTGGACAAGGCGGACGTGGGGCAGAAGTCCTGGGGGATCGTCGGGCTCTTCGTGAAGGACGAGTACGACCAGATGCTCGGCGACCTCAAGGAGCTGATGACGGAGCTCCAGAACGGTCTGCACTCCGCCGGCGAGAAGTTCCGCGGTACCGCGCAGGGATACCAGGACCAGGAGGACGCGCTGAAGGCGATCTTCAGCGGCGTCGACATCGACTTCAGCGGGAAGTAGGGCGCCGGCATGGCGGAAGAGGAGTTCGAGGCCGGCGGCGTCAAGATCACCGTCGGTGAGAAGACCACCGGGCAGAAGGCGGCGGAGGCCGCACCGTTCTACGGCAGCTACCTCAAGACCAAGGAGGCGCTGGGCAAGAGCGGGGAGACCGGAGGCAGCGCCGCGCTGGCCTCCGAGGGCAGCGCGCTGATCAGCGCGGTCGGCACCGCCGCCCAGGGCATCGCGCTCGACCCGATCGGCTGGCTCGTCGGTCAGGGGCTGAACTTCCTGATCAGCGTCGTCCAGCCGCTCGAGGACGCGATCCACTTCGTCAGCGGTGACGGGCCCGCGCTCAGCCAGGCGGGCGAGAACTACGGCGCGATCGCCGAGGGCATCGGCAAGCTGCGGGAGACGTTCGACCAGGACCTGTCGAGCTCCGTGCAGTCCTGGGGAGGGCAGACCGCCGAGGTCGCCAGCACCAAGCTGGGCGAGTTCGCGAACGGCATCGACGGCGTCGCCGGTCAGGCGGGCGAGCTCGCCGAGATGCTGATGATCTCGTCCATGATCATGACGATCATCGAGGACATCATCAAGGCCATCCTCACCGAGCTGATCACCTGGCTGATCATGATCTGGATCCCGGCACTGGCCGCCGCGGTCCCGAGCTTCGGGGCCTCGACCGCCGCGGCCGGCGCCGCCACCGGTGTCCGCGTGGCGTCGACGGCGGGGCGCGTGTCCCGCATCGTCGCGAAGCTGCGCCAGTTCCTGCAGAAGATCATGCAGTTCCTGCGCAACCTGGCCAGCCGCCTCAAGAACGTGCGCACCGCGTTCCAGAAGTCCATGGCGGACAAGAAGGTCGCGAGCCACGCGGCCGACGTGCAGCTGCAGGGCCTGAGCAAGCTGCAGAAGCTCAAGGCCAATCCGCTCACCCGTCTGAACAGCAAGGACGGCATGATCGGCGAGCGCGTGCAACAGGGCTTCGGCAGGTCGATGGTGGACGCCGCCGGCAACGAGGCGCTGGCGCAGGTCAACCCGACGCACGAGAAGGGCCTGCGCAACACGGGCATGACGGATAAGGCCAACTCGTACGACCAGACCGGCTCCGACTACTCGAAGCAGCGCATCGAGGGCTACCTCGACATCTGATCCACCGGGGGAACGGACGACATGGAACCGTGGAAGCTCAAGCTGGGACTGCTGGTGCTGATCCTGGTGGCGCTGTTCGCGCTGATCTTCTGGCTCAGGGCGCGCGCGGACCGCAAGCAGGCTCTCGACCACGCGGCCGAGCTGGCGAAGTTCGTGGCGGGCCTCGGCGGAACGCTCGCGCAGGCACCCGCCTGGTCCGCTGACCTGCGTCGTCCGTTCGCCGAGGAGTACGGGGACGTGATCGGCTGGCTGCACCGGGCGTCGGAGGCGCGGTTCGACCACGCCCTCGACTTCGAGCGGCACGGCTGGCGGGTCCGGGTGACCGAGGCGTCGATCGAGCTGAACAGCGCGTCCACCCAGGACAAGGTGGTCACCCACACCGAGCACCGGATCGAGGTGGCGACCACCGCCCTGCCGCCGCTCAAGCTCGTCCTGAGCAGCTGGGGAGGAGGCAGCGGCGCACGGAGGTGGGTGGCCGAGGCGCCGCAGACCGCAGCCTCCGGGCCGCAGCCGCAGTGGCACGAGCTGAGGCTGCCCCTAGGCCTGGACCAGCTGTACCTGGCGGCCACCGCCGATCCGCACCGCGCGGCCGCACTGCTCACCCCCGCCGTCGTCGAGCGGCTGCAGGGGGAGTCGCGGATGGGCAACCTGCGGACCCTCACGGTCGAGGCGGGCATCGCCTACACCGTGGCGGTGGGGGCGATCGACCCGAAGACGGTGCTGCCGGCGGTCGACGCGGTCATCGGCGTGCTCGAACGGGTGCCGGGGGCGCAGCCGAGCAGGCCCGCGCCCACCGCCTGAGGCTTAGCGTGGAGTGACGGGGTGGGCCGCCAGCACCACCGCCTGAGGCTTGTGCCCACCCCAACCGCCCGCTGCCACCGCTTGAGGTTCAGCGTGGTGTGACGGGGGTGGGCCGCCAGCACCACCGCCTGAGGCTTGTGTTCACCGCTCACCGCCCGCTGCCACCGCTTGAGGTTCAGTGCGGCGTGACGGGGTGGGCCGCCGGCACCACCCGCCTGAGGCCTGCGCTCACCGCCTGCGCCCGCCGCTTGAGCCCTGCGCCCGCCGCCTGCGGCTCAGCGGGGCGTGACGGAGTAGGCCGCCAGCACCACCTCCTCCAACTCCGGGTCGTCGTCCTCGTAGACGCCCTCGTAGGTGAAGCCGAACAGGTCGCGCAGCGCGGCCTCCGCCAGGTCGAGCGGGTGGAAGCGGAACGGGTACTCGTCTCCCTCGAGCGATGCCAGGAACTCGGGATCGCCGGCGCGGTACCTCTCCTCGAACGGCAGGGGAGTGCCTACGTCGGCGATCACGCCGCTGTCCGGGGAGAGGCTGTACGCGCGGCGCAGCGTGCCGTCCGGCTCCCAGATGGCGTACGAGAAGAAGTCGACGACGCTGTGCATCGCGTGCAGGTACAGGGTGCGGCCCGCGGCTTCGGTGATGAAGCGGGCCGGTAAGTCCTCGTACGAGTCGCCCGCCGCCTCCCAGGTGCAGACGATCGAGAGGCCGTCGAACACCGCGGCGTGGACCGTGCCCTGCGGCGGATTGCCGTCGTACAGCGTGACGTCCTCGCCCGGGGTCAGGTCGTGGGACGGGTAGAGGCGTTCCACTAGGGCCTTCGTGGCCTCGCGGTCGATCTGCGGCGACGAGCGCAGCACCTTGCTGACGTCGTCGGACGCGTAGAAGAGCATCCAGTCCTTCGCACCCACTGAGGCCCCCTGAGGTCGGTTGGGAACAGTGTGGCGGCGAGGTCCGACAATTTTCGGCGGGCAACGGAGGTGGGCGTTCGGCCGTCCTCCGATAGTGGACACCACACCGAAGACTGACGAGCGTTCGGCGACACTGCACGACGTGGTCACCACCGAGGTGAAGCCGTCCCGCAACGGGTTCGCCACGTTCCTGCTGGTCCTGTGCGCGCTGGCGTTCGTCACGGCGGCGCTGGTCAGGCTGCTCGGCATCGACGGGACGCGGTACATGATCGCCGCGACCTCGCTGACCCCGTACATCACCGTCGCCGGGTTGCTCGTCGGGCTGTTCGCGCTGTTCCGCAAGCGGTGGGTCGTCGGGCTGACGATGACGCTCGTTGGAGTCGTGCTGGTCGCGAACGTCGCGCCGCGGGCGTTTCCCGACGCGCGGGCGAACGGGGTGGGGCAGCAGGTCCGGTTGATGACCTCGAACCTGCTCGTCGGCATCGCGGACGCCGAGTTCATCGTGCAGGAGGTCCGCAAGCGCCGGATCGACGTGCTGGCCATGCAGGAGCTGACGCCGCAGATGGTGGGCGACCTCGACCGGGCTGGGCTGAACCAGGTGCTGCCCAACCGGGTGTTCCTCGACGAACCGGGCGGGTCCGGCAGCGGCATCGCGTCCCGGTTCCCGCTCTCGCGGCGGAACCTCACGCCGCCCGGCACGTTGCAGCAGGCCGGCGCGCTCGTCGACCTGCCGGGACGCGACATCGAGGTCGTCTCGGTGCACCCGTTGCCGCCCGTGGTCACCGCGGGGCCCGAGGCGTGGCAGCGCGAGCTCGCCGGGCTGCCCGCGCCCGACTCGACCGGTGCGATCCGCGTGCTCGCGGGCGACTTCAACGCGACCCTCGACCACGTCGGCATGACCCGGCTGCTCAACAAGGGCTACGTGGACGCGGCCGACCAGGTGGGCAAGGGGCTCATCCACACCTGGCCCGCGCGCAGCGGGTTCTGGCCGCCGCCGGTCACCATCGACCACGTGCTGGTGGACTCGAAGATCCTGGTGGACACGGTGGACGTGTTCGACGTGCCCGGCAGCGACCACCGGGCCGTCGTCACGCAGTTCGTCGTGCCAGGGCCGTGAGGGCCTCCAGCGCTCCCACGGGCAGCGAGACGCCCCGGCCGTGCCGGATCGCCGGTTCGCGCACGTTGATGCGGATCAGCGCGCCGGACGCCGCGCTCGCCAGCTCGGCCTGACGCCGCACGGTCGGCACGGCGGTGCCGGCGCCGATCTCGACGACCACCAGGTTCCGCTGCGCGCGCCGCCACTCGTTCAGCTCGTCGAGCTGCCGCTGGCTGCGGTGCGGCACCCAGCCCCAGTCGCCGAACATCAGGATGTTGGGCCGCGCCAGGCCACCGCAGTTCGGGCACGACGGCAGTTCGCCCACCGCCCGCATCGACTCCGGGTCGACGGCGACGTCGAACGAGCACTCCCAGATCTCGTCGGTGCACGGCTCCACGCACTGGACGTGGTGGATCGACCCGTGGACCTCGGCGACGTCCGCGAAGCCCGCCTTCTGGAACTGCCCGTCCACGTTGGACGTGAACACGCGCGCACCCCACGACCGCAGCACGGCGAACCCGTCGTGCGGCACGGTGTCGCGGTACAGGTGCAGCCGGTGGCCGTAGAAGCCCCACGCCAGCGCGGGGTCGTCCGCGAAGTGCACCGGGTCGGCGATCTCCTCGAACTTCAGCCCGAGCCGCTCGTACGGCGGGTAGGCCCGCCAGAAACCCTCCGTGCCGCGGAAGTCCGGCAGCCCCGAGTCGACCCCGATGCCGGCCCCGGCGCAGACGAGCACGGCGTCCGCGCCGGCGATCAGCTCGGCGGCTCTGTCGTAGTCGGGCTCGGTCACTGCTTGGGCTTGCTGCCCAGCACGACCTCGAACTCCAGCAGGTCGGCACCGGACGCCACGGGCTTCGCGCGCTCACCGGCGTGCGCGGCCGCACCGGCCTGGCCGTCGCGCCACGCCACGAAGTCCTCGTGCGTCTCCCAGTGCGTGACGACGAAGTAGCGGTCGTCGCCGGAGACCGGGCGCAGGAGCTCGAAGCCGAGGAAGCCGGGCTGGTTGTCGACCGCGCCGAGGCGGGCGGCGAACCGCTTCTCGAGCTCGGGGCCGTTGCCCTCGGGGACCTTGATCGCGTTGATCTTCACGACTGCCATGACACCGACTCTAGCGGCGCACTCCGACAGGCAGCAGGTACTGATCTTCCGGAATGCCCGAGTCGCGGAACCACGCCTTGAAGAACGGGTCCAGCGGCTGCCCCGACGCCTTCTTGAAGTGCTCCTCGAACTCGGGCCACGACGCGTTGCCGTCGCGGTGCTGCACGAGCCACGACTGCAGCGCCTTGAAGAACACGTCGTCGCCCACCTGCTTGCGCAGCGCGTGCATGCCCAGCAGGCCCTTGTCGTAGACGCCGCGGAACTCGTTGCCGCGCCCCATGTCGTAGAGCTTCGGCGCCCAGAACGACGACCGCTCGCGCCGTTGCTCGACCTGGTCGCGGTAGCGCTGGTCGAGGTCGGTGCCCTCGTGCTCCAGCCACAGCCACTGCGCGTAGGACGCGAGGCACTCGTTCAGGCAGATGTCCGCCCAGTTCTCGATCGACACCGAGTCGCCGAACCACTGATGGGCGTTCTCGTGCACCACGGTCTCGAGGTCGGCCCACGCGGCGTAGATCGGCCGTGTCTGCGTCTCCAGCGAGAACCCGATCTGGTCCGCCACCCAGATGCTGCCCGCCGCGCGCTGCGGGTACGGGCCGAACTTCGTCTCCAGGTACGCGAGGACCTCCGGGCCCTGCGACTGGATCGGCTTCTTCGCGGCGGACGTGCCGGGGGCGTAGGCGTCGACCACCGGGGTGCCATTTGGCAGCGTCGAGCGGACGACCTCGAACTTGTCGATGGCGACGGTGGCCAGGTAGGTCGCGAGCGGGGTCTCCTCGTTCCAGGTGAACGTGGTCCAGCCGCCGTCTCGCTTCACCTCGCCCTCCAGGCCGTTCGAGATGGCCGTCCAGCCGTCCGGGACGCGGGCCGCGACCTTCAGCGCCGCCTTGTCGCGCGGGGTGTCGTTGGCCGGGAACCACGTCGTCGCGGAGTGCGGCTGACCTGCGGCGAAGGCACCGCCGGTGGACGAGATCTGCCAGCCGCTGCGACCCAGCGAGGCGTCGTCGATCGTCGTGGGCTCGCCGCCGTAGGTGACGACGGTCGTGAACGGCCTGCCCGAGGCGAGCGGCGCGGACGGGGTGATGACCAGCTCGTGGTCGCCCTCCTGCGCGAACTTCGCGGGCTGGCCGCCGACCTCCACCTCGCTCACCTTCAGACCTTCGAGGTCGAGGTTGAACCGGGAGAGGTCGGCAGCGGCCGTCGCGGTGATCGTGGCGACGCCGTCGAGCTTCCTGGTGCCCGGGTCGTAGGTGATCGCCAGGTCGTAGAGCGTCACGTCGTAGCCGCTGTTGCCGTCCGTCGGGTAGTACGCGTCGCCCGCGCCCGCCCCGGCCTCCACCGCGGCCTCCGGTGACGTCTCCCGCGCCTGCTGGGCCGGGTCGTTGCTCGGCGTTCTGAAGACGACGAGCAGACCTGCGACGAGCACGATCAACACGAGGGCGATCAGGTACGGGCGGGCCTTCATGCGTTAATCATCCCTGTGTCGGTGGTCGAGTTCGGCGGAACGGGTCAGGGCGTGCTGCTCCTGCACGGCCTGATGAGCAGGGCCACCGCCTGGTGGCCGGTCGCGCAGTGGCTCACGCCGTTCGGGCGCGTGGCCGGGATCGACCAGCGCGGGCACGGCAGGAACCCGCGGCGGGGACCGTTCCGCACCGAGGACTTCGTCGCCGACGCCGCGGCGGCGATCGAGGAGCTCGGGCTCGGGCCCGCCGTGGTGATCGGGCACTCCATGGGCGGGCTGCACGCGTGGTGTCTCGCGGCGACCCGTCCGGACCTGGTGCGCGCGATTGTGGTCGAGGACTTCGCCCCGGACAACCGGGGCCGCACGGTCGACGAGTGGAAGTGGCTCTTCGACGCGTGGCCGGTGCCGTTCCAGTCGCTCGGTCACGTCCGGTCGTACTTCGGCTCGGCGCTGTTCGCCGAGTACTTCGAGGAACGCGAGGACGGCTGGCACCTGATCGCCGAGATGGACGACCTGTACGAGATCGCGGGTCACTGGGGCACGCGGGCGTACTGGGAGTTCATCGACGCCGTGCGGTGCCCATCGCTCGTGATCGAGGCGGGCAAGGGTGGCCAGCTACCAGGGCAGATGGCAGAAGCGGCCGCACGGTCGCGAGGCCAGCACCTCTACGTCGAGGAGGCCGGTCACGTCGTGCACGACAGCGCGCCGTGGGTCTACCGCGGTGCCGTGGAGGCCTTCTTGAGCACGTCGATCTCGCCGGTCTGAGTGTCGACGATCGACACCTCGCGGACCTTCGCGCGGATCGGCTCGACCGGGAAGACGGCGGCGAACGCGGCCTTCATCGCCTCGTCGTCGATGTCGTGGGCGATCGTGCAGTGCGGGACCCAGTTGCCCGGCAGGTAGTAGGCGCTTGGGTTCTTCACCTTGCTCGCCAGCACGTCGTGGATCGCCGAGTGCACCGCCAGCAGCTCGGTGTCGACGACGGCCGCGAGCATCAGCACGTTCTCGGAGGTGGAGAAGGTGCTGAGCGAGTGCAGGTAGAGGTCCGGCAGCCAGAGGCGTTCGAGGTCCTCGCGCAGCTCCTTGCGAACCTTCGGGCCGATCGTGGTCGCCACGGCGTACGTGAGGTGCGGCGGGTACTTGTACGTCGCGCCGACGCGCGCCTGGAGTGCACGGACGCGCTTGTCCGCCTCGTCGTCGAAGAACGCCACCAGCGCGTGCATCAGCTTGTCCCCCTGTTGGATTGTGGAACGATCCTCTCGTTGGATTGCTCAACAATCCAACGAGTCATCAGTGCTCGCCCGGCAGCGCGAACAGGCCGTCCCGGGTCAGCTCGACCAGGCCGTCGTCGAGCAGCGAGACCAGGCACTTCTCGCGCTGCGTGACGTCGTTCCACACGATGTCGAGCTGGAGCTTCGGCACCGGCCCCGGCGCACCCCGCAGCACGTCCAGCAGCTTGCCGCGCACCTGCCGGTCGGTGCCGGCGAACTTCTGCACCTTCTTCTCCGGCCCCGCGTAGGCGGGCCGCCCGGCCAGCTGCCAGGCGCACTCGGCGAACAGCGGGCAGTCGGCGCACTTCTGGTTCTTGGCCGTGCAGATCAACGCGCCGAGCTCCATCAACGCCGCCGAGAACACCGCCGCGTCGTGCTGGTCCTCGGGCAGGATCGCCTCGACGTCGCGGAGGTCGCGCTTGGTCGACGGTGGACCCGCGTCCCCGGCACCGTGCACAGCGCGCGCTACGACGCGACGGACGTTCGTGTCGACGACGGCGCACTTCTGCCCGTACGCGAACGTGGCCACCGCACGGGCCGTGTAGCTCCCGATGCCGGGCAGCGATTCCAGCGTCTCCACGTCGGACGGCACCACGTCGCCGTGGTCGCGTGCGATGGCCGTGGCGGCCTCGTGCAGACGCAGCGCACGGCGGGGATAGCCGAGCTTGCCCCACATGCGCAGCACTTCACCCTGCGGCGCGGCCGCCATCGCGGACGGCACGGGCCACTTCGCCAGCCACTCGTGCCAGATCGGTTCGACGCGCGACACCGGCGTCTGCTGCAGCATGATCTCGCTGATCAGCACGCCCCAGGCGGTGCAGTCGGGACGGCGCCACGGAAGGTCGCGGGCTGCGGTGTCCCACCAGCCCAGCAGCAACTCGTGATTCATCGCCCGCCATTGTCGCGCAACGAAAAGGCCCCCCGAAGGGGGCCCTCGCAACGCACGGACTCAGGCAGCCGCGGACTCCGCCGCGTCGACCTCGCGGAGCTCACCGGTGTGCACGTCGTAGACGAACCCGCGGATCTTGTCGGTGTGCGGGATGAACGGGCTGCGCCGCAGCCGCGCCATCGACCCGCGCACGCTCTGCTCCACGACCTTGAACGCCTCGACGGCCCAGGTCGGGCGCAGGCCGGTGTCGGCCTCCAGCTCGTCCTTGAAGTCGTCCTCGGTCACCATCTCGAGACCGCAGTTCGTGTGGTGGACGAGCAGGACCTCACGGGTCCCGAGCTTGCGCTGGCTCAGGGCGAGCGACCGGATGGCGTCGTCGGTGACGACCCCTCCCGCGTTGCGCAGCACGTGCGCCTCACCCTGCTTCAGACCGAAGATCTCGAACACGCGGATGCGCGAGTCCATGCAGGTCAGAATCGCCACCTGCAGGGACGGCTTCGCGGACGAGCGGTCTCCGGGAACCACGTTCCCGAGCTCGTAGTTCCGCTTGATCAGTTCGTCGATCGCGGTCATGTGACACACCTCCATGGCCTACCGGCGGACCCCACGTCGATTGGAACCGGAGTTAGCGCACGTTCACAAGGGGTTTCCGGTCAATATCACGTTCACCGGATCGAGCGACGCTCGCCTACGCCTGGATCAGACCACTCGGCGTTACGTTCGGGCCGTGATCGAGCCCACAGGTCCGCTGCCGTCCACGGTGTACTGGCGCCGCCGCCTCGCCGCGATCGGGGCCGCGCTGGTCACACTGCTGCTGGTGATCTGGATCGTCGGCATGTTCGGCTCCGACGCCGAGACCGCCCAGCCCACGAACGCGGCCGCGGCGTCCGCCTCGAACCCTCCGTCGAGCATGTCGGAGAGCCCCGCGGCCGCGTCGTCGTCCTCCACGACCCCGCCGCCCTCACCGACCGAGGCAGCGCCCCCGCCCCCGCCTCCCGGGCCGCCGCAGCCGTGCCCGGACGACGTGATCGGGATCGTGGCGAAGGCCAACAAGCCGTTCTACACCGTCGGTGACCAGCCCGAACTGTCGATGGACATCGCCAACAACGGGCCGGTGCCGTGCATCAAGGACATCGGGCGCCAGCACCGCGAGCTCACGGTGCTCACCGCGGACGGCGCGACGGTGCTGTGGTCGAGCAACCACTGCCTCTCGGCGGTGGGCACCGAGACCCGCGTGATGCAGCCGAAGGAGCTCTTCAACTACGGCACGAAGTGGGCGGGCTCGACCTCGCAGGCGGGGTGCGGCGCCCACACGCGCGTGGGCGCCGGCGACTACCTGCTGGTGGCGAAGCTGGCCGGGAAGGCCAGCTCACCCGTGGTGTTCAGGCTCGAAGGCTGAGTGCTGCGACCGGCGGTCGCAGCACTTCTCACGGACCGAACCAGCGCTCCTCGGCACCGCCGCGCGGCGCCCCCGACGTCTTGCCGATGATCAGCTCGGTCGCGAGGTTCACCGACCGCGGCCGCGAGCGCTCGTTCGCGTCGAGCAGCAGCTTGCCCGCCGCCCGGCCCTTCTCGAGCACCGGCTGGCGCACCGTCGTGAGCCCGGCCTCCTCGCCGGCGCGGATGCCGTCGAAGCCGGTCACGGTGATGTCGTGCGGCACGCGCAGGCCGCGGCGGGCGGCCTCGGTCATGGCACCCAGGGCCAGCACGTCTGAGGTGCAGATCAGGGCGGTGACCTGCGGGTCGCGGTCGAGGACCTGGGCGGCACCGGACGCGCCGGAGGCCATGTTGTGGTCGAAGCGCTCGACCACGGGCACCTGCGACCAGTCGACGCCCGCCTCGCTGAACGCCTCGGCGAGGCCCGACAGGCGGTTGCGCTGCACGTGGAAGTGCGCGGCGTGCTGGCGGTCCGGCGTCACGAAGCCGTCGTTGCGGTCGCGCGCCAGGCGCATGCAGACGACGCCGATGCGGCGGTGGCCCAGGCCGATGAGGTGCTTCGCGAGCTCGTACATCGCGCCGCGGTCGTCGATGCCGACGCGGTCCACGGTGCCGAGGTCCGGCTGGTCGCAGACGACGGTCGGGACGGGACGCTCCAGCACGGCGGCGAGGTGCGGGTCGTCGTCCGGCACCGAGTAGACGACGAAGCCGTCGACGCCGGCGCGGTGGACGGACGCGACGTCCTCGCGTTCGGGGTTCGCGGGCACCAGCAGCAGACCGGTTCCCGCGTCCTCGCACGCCAGCGCGAGACCTTCGAGGAACCCGATGGCCGCCGGGTCGCGGAACGCGTACGACAGGTTCTCGGTGAGCAGCAGGCCCACCGCCCCGGCCTTGCGCGTGCGCAACGAGCGCGCCACAGGATCCGGGCCGGGATAACCCAGCCTTCGGGCCGTGTCCAACACCCGCCGACGCAGCTCGGGAGAGAGCTGGTCGGGCCGGTTGTACGCGTTGGACACCGTTGTCCGGGAAACGCCCAGCTCAGCGGCCAGAGAGGCCAACGTTGCCGGACGTCGCACATGCATCGACCGCGCCATGAAAGGACCGTAACGGTTCAGAACCAATTCGTGAAGTCAGGGTGACCTGCGTCCCTCAAATGACGCATCAGCGCTGGTCGTTCCATCTGGCCCGTCAAGAAGTTGGTCCAGACCAATTAGGGCATCCGGTCATCTCACTTCGGGGGCGCAGACGATTCCCGGACGACCAGCCGGGGCCGGAAGACGCGGGTGTAGTTGTCGGTGCTCTGCCTGCGGCGATCCGGGTCGAGGCGCAGCACGAGCTCGTCGATCGCGGCCGCCGCCATCTCCTCGATCGGCTGCGCGAGCGTCGTCAAAGCGGGCGAGGAGTAGGCAGCCAGCGGGATGTCGTCGAACCCGACGACCGAGAGCTGTTCCGGTACGGAGATCCCTCGTTGGTGCGCCTCGCGCATGACGCCGAGGGCCATGTGGTCGGAGGAGCAGATCACGGCCGTGGGCTGCACGGTGTCGAGCAGCTGCGCCACGGCCTGGCCGCCGCCCTCCGCGCTGAACGGCGCGTGCGCGACGTACTCGCCGCCCGCCGGCAGGTGGTCCTCCTCGAGCGCGGCGGCCCAGCCGGCCCGCTTCAGCCGGGACGGCAGCGAGCGCGCCGGGCCCGAGACGAACCCGATCCGCTGGTGCCCGAGCTCGATCAGGTGCCGGGTCGCCATGTACCCCGCGAGCTGCTCGTCGACCGTCACGTCGGGCACGTCCAGGGCGGGCGTGGCACCGTTCAGGAAGACCATGTGGACGCCGTCCGCGAGCAGCTTCGCGTAATAGCTCGGGCGCGGCGCCTGACCGAGCGGCACCTCGACGTTGGTGATCTCCGGTGACACGAACACCATGCCCTCGACCCCGCGGGCCAGGAGCATCCGGACGTACTCCTCCTCGCCCATCGGCGCGCCGCTGCGGGTGTTGCACAGCAGCGACGAGTAGCCCAGGCGCGCGGCACGGGTCTCGAGCGCCTCGGCGAACGCGGGGAAGACGGGGTTCGAGAGCTCCGGCACGAGCAGGCCGATCACGCCGGTGCGCTGCAACGCACCGAGTCCGCGCGGGGTGTACGGCATCTCCGCGAGGACCGACAGCACGCGCTGCCGGGTCTCCTCGTTCACACCTGCGCGCCTGTTGAGAACACGGCTCACGGTCGAGATGGACACCCCGGCTGCCCTGGCGATCTCGGACAGTCCGGACACGTTGCCTCCCAGCTCAGATCGGGTTCGGCGCAAGCCTGCACCGTTCGGAAAAATTTTGCAACGAGCGTTTGCAAGACAGCGCCGTTACGGCTTGGTTACGGTCCACGTCTTGACCTGACCATGGTTCTGGTAGTGAAATCGCCCGCAACATTCTCGCAAAACCTTGCAAGACCCTCGTCTCACTCGGAGATGGGGCCCCAGCTGGAGGGAACGGCAGCAACGATGCGACGGACAACCCTCGTGACCGCCATGGCGACGGGTGTCGCCCTCGTGCTCACCGCGTGCGGAAGCGGCGGATCGAGCAGCAACAGCGGATCCGACTCGGGCGAGGTGACCTTCTGGGACACCAGTGGTCCCAACGAGAGCCCCGTGTTCAAGAAGATCGCGGAAGGCTGTGCCACCAAGGACGGCTACAAGGTCAAGGTCGAGACGCAGGCCTTCGACGGCGCGCTCAACAACTACAAGACCGCCGCCCAGGGCGGTCAGGGCCCCGACGTCTTCCGCTCCGAGGTCGCCTGGGTGCCGCAGCTCGCGAAGCTGAGCTACGTCGCCGACCTGTCCGACACCGACCTCGCGAAGGACACCTCCGACTTCCTGGAGGCCGCGCTGGGCTCCACGAAGTTCGAGGGCAAGACCTACGCCGTGCCGCAGGTGACCGACTCCCTCGCGCTGCTCTACAACAAGAAGAAGCTCGCCGACGCCGGCGTCGAGCCGCCGAAGACGTGGGACGAGCTCAAGGCCGCCGCCGCGAAGCTGGGTGGCGAGAAGGCCTTCTTCCTCAACAACGACGCGTACTACGCGCTGCCGTTCATCTACGGCGAGGGCGGCGACCTGGTCGACGCCTCCGCCAAGAAGATCGTCGTGAACTCCGCGCAGAACGTGAAGGCGCTGGAGACCGCGAAGAGCCTGCTCGACGCGAAGGCCGCCACCACGGCGCTCGACGCGACGAACTCGTACTCGAACATGCAGGCCGCGTTCTCGTCCGGTGAGGCCGCCATGGTCGTCAACGGTCCGTGGGCCGTCGCCGACTACCTCAAGGGCGCCGCGTTCAGCGACCCGGCGAACCTCGGCATCGCGCCGGTCCCCGGCCCGGCCGCGGGCAAGGGCAGTGCGCCGGTCGGTGGCCACGACTACGTGATCCGCCAGGGCACCAAGGCGAAGCAGTCGTCCATCAAGTTCATCCAGTGCATGGCTTCGGCGGAGTCGCAGGCGACCATCGCCAAGGAGCTCGGCCTGCTGCCGACCCGCAAGTCGGCCTACCAGAACGCCGACGTCAAGGCGAACGCCGTCGTGGCCGCGTTCGAGCCGGTCACCAAGACCGCGCACGAGCGCCCGTGGATCCCGGAGGGCGGCGAGCTCTTCGACCCGCTGAAGATCGGCTACGCGGACTTCCTGGCCGGCAAGAAGGACGCCAAGACCGCCCTTGACGACGTCGCGAAGGCGTACAAGGAGAAGGTCGTCACCGAGTACTCGATCGGCTGATCGTGTTGAGCGGCCGGGGTTTCTCTCCTGAACCTCGGCCGCTCGCCGGAAGGGGAGTCTCGGTGCGTCGGTTCCTGGACAGGTACTGGTACGCGTATGCGATGGTGCTGCCGGTCGTGGTGGTCATCGCGGTGTTGGTGCTCTACCCGCTCGCGCAGGGCGTGTTCTTCACCTTCACGAACATCAACGAAGGCAACATCGCCAACCCGATCCTGGATCGGCCGGCCACCTACGACGTGGTGGGCTTCAAGAACTACCTGAACGTCCTCTCCGGCGGGGAGTCGTTCGGCGCGTTCTGGGGCACGCTGGTGCGCACGCTGATCTGGACGTTCTCGTGCGTGTTCTTCCACTACACCATCGGTCTCGGTCTCGCGATGCTGCTGAACCGCCAGGTGAAGGGCCGCACGCTCTACCGCGTGCTGCTGATCCTGCCGTGGGCCGTGCCCGCGTTCATCAGCGCGTTCGCGTGGAAGTACATGTTCAACGCGCAGTACGGGATCATCAACCAGCTGCTGCGTTCCGTCGGCCTGCCGGACCCCGTGTGGCTCGGTCAGTCGAACTGGGCGCTGGTGTCGGTGATCATCGTGAACGTCTGGCTGGGCACGCCGTTCATGATGGTGGCGCTGCTCGGTGGTCTGCAGTCGATCCCCGGTGACCTCTACGAGGCCGCGGAGATGGACGGCGCCACGCCGTGGCAGCGGTTCCGCCACGTGACGCTGCCGGGCCTGCGCTCGGTGTCGTCGACGGTGGTGCTGCTCGGCATCATCTGGACGTTCAACATGTTCCCGGTGATCTACCTGATCGCGGGCCCGAACCCGAACACGCGGATCCTCGTGACCTACGCGTTCGAGCGCTTCTTCTCCGGTGCGTCCCGCGACTACGCGATCGCGTCGACCTACGGCGTGCTGATCCTTTCGGTGTTGTTGGTGTTCGCCGCGGTCTACCGGCGGGCGCTGCGCAAGCAGGGCGAGGTGTGGTGATGACGCTCGACGCTTCGTCCCTGAAGGTCGTCCAGGCCGCCGGTCCGGTCCGCAAGCGCACCGACCGTTCGCCGCTCGCCTCCATCGGCCTGCACGGTGCCCTGGTGATCGCCTCGGTGATCTCGGTGTTCCCGGTCTTCTGGGTGTTCATCACCTCGCTGAAGCCGGACGCCCGCGCCGTCGAGCCCACGCCGCGGTTGTTCAACGAGTCCTCAGTGGACAACTACACGCGGATCCTCTCGGGCGACAAGGGCAACTTCCTCGCGTGGTTCGGCAACTCCGTCGTGATCGCGTTGCTCACCACGGTCATCGCGGTGTTCCTGTCGGCCACCACCGGCTACGCGGCCTCGCGCTTCCGGTTCCCCGGCAAGCGATCGCTGATGATGTCGTTCCTGCTGGTGCAGATGTTCCCGTTCGCGGTGCTGATCGTGCCGCTGTACAACATCCTCATCGCGTTGGGGCTCAACGGTTCCACGTTCGGTCTCGTGCTCGTGTACTGCACGACCGCGGTGCCGTTCTGCACGTACATGCTCAAGGGCTACTTCGACACGGTGCCGTCGGACATCGACGAGGCGGGCCGGGTGGACGGGCTGTCGCCGTTCGGCGTGTTCTGGCGGCTGATCATGCCGCTGGCCAAGCCGGGTCTCGCGGTGACGTCGTTCTACGCGTTCCTCACGGCCTGGGGCGAGGTGGCGTTCGCGTCCGCGTTCCTGTCCGCGGCGGACGAGTCGAAGACGCTGGCGGTCGGGCTGCAGGTGTTCGTGCAGCAGAACCGCACGGAGTGGGGTCACCTCGCGGCGGCGTCCATCCTGGTGGCGATCCCGGCGATCGTCGTGTTCTACCTGGTGCAGCGGTTCCTGGTGACCGGGCTCGCGTCCGGTGCCGTGAAGGGCTGAGTCACGGTGCTGGGGGCGGCTTCAGGGCCGCCTCCAGCTCTGCCCGGTGCTCGGTGAACCAGGTGTGCGCGGCGCGAACGGACCTGCCGGCGCCCGACTCGCGCAGCCCGGCCAGCGCCGGATCGGTCTCGATGCCGTGCGCGCAACGGTCCTGCCACCACAGGATCGTCTCCACGAGCCGGCCGCGGTCGTCCAGCCCGTACGCGTCGCAGACCGTGCGGAGTCCCTCCGCCACAACCGGTGGATCTTCGAGGTCCACGTACTGCCAGCACACGTGTGCGATGTCGTGGATGCGCTTGCCTGGTGCGGCGAGATCCCAGTCGATGAACGCGAACGGCACGTGGTCGTCGCGGTAGACGGTGTTCTTGGGCGACAGGTCGTTGTGGCAGACCACCTCCTGGTCGCCGGCGAGGTCGGTTCCTGCCGTCAGGTCGTGGAACTCCCGCACGAGCCGCGCCACCGCGGCCAGGCCCTCGGACGACCGCGCCGGCACGTGCCCGTCGACGAAAGCCAGCACTTCCCGCCCCTTGCCGTCCACGCCGAGGTACCGCGGCGCACCCCGCCACCCCTGCCGTTCGAAGTGGAGCAGCAGCCGGTGGACGAACGGCGAGCGAGCGTGGAGCGGCCGCCGGACCGTGTCGCCGATCCGGACGACCTCGTTGATGAAGCCGCCTGGCAGCGGCGTTTCGTTCACGCCTCTGAACGTAAGCGCTTACGTTGTGCCGCGCCGGAACGTAAGCGCTTTCGTCTGTTCACGTAAGCGCTTGCAATCCCTAACGTCGCGTCCAGACAAGGGTGAAAGGTGCGTCACATGGCAGAGGTGTCCTACGTCAAGGCGTCGCGCGTGTTCTCCGGCAACCCGCCGGTCCGCGCGGTCGACGAGCTCTCGCTGGAGGTTGCCGACGGCGAGTTCCTGGTGCTGGTCGGTCCGTCCGGTTCCGGCAAGTCGACGGCGCTGCGCATGCTCGCGGGCCTCGAGGACATCGACGAGGGCGCCATCCACATCGGTGGCAAGGACGTCACCAACGTGCCGCCGAAGGGCCGGGACATCGCGATGGTGTTCCAGTCGTACGCGCTCTACCCGCACATGACCGTCGCGGAGAACATGGGCTTCGCGCTCAAGCTGCGCGGTGTGTCGAAGACCGAGATCAAGGCGAAGGTCGAAGAGGCCGCCAAGATGCTCGACCTCACCAAGTACCTGGAGCGCAAGCCGAAGGCGCTCTCCGGTGGTCAGCGTCAGCGTGTCGCCATGGGTCGCGCCATCGTCCGCGAGCCCTCCGTGTTCCTCATGGACGAGCCGCTGTCCAACCTGGACGCCAAGCTGCGCGTCGAGACGCGTGCGAACATCGCCGCCCTCCAGCAGCGCCTCGGCACCACCACGATCTACGTCACGCACGACCAGGTCGAGGCCATGACGATGGGCCACCGCGTCGCGGTGCTCAAGGACGGCCTGCTGCAGCAGTGCGACACGCCTCGCGCGCTGTACGACCGCCCGGCCAACGCGTTCGTCGCCGGGTTCATCGGCTCGCCGGCCATGAACCTCAAGACCGTGCCGATCACGTCGGAGGGCGCGAAGCTCGACGGCATCATCGTGCCGCTCAGCAGGGACGCGATCGCCGCCGCCGGCGGTCTGGACGAGGTCACCTTCGGCATCCGCCCCGAGGCGCTCGGCATCGTGCCGTCGGGCGAGGAGGGCATGGAGATGACCGTCGAGCTCGTCGAGGAGCTCGGTGCCGACGCGCTCGTGCACGGCGCCGTGAAGATCGGTGACTCGTCGCAGCGCTTCGTCGTCCGCGTCGACGGCCGCACGCCGCCGACCCTGGGCCAGCACGTGAAGGTCGCCGTCCGCGACCACAGCGAGATCCACCTGTTCCACCCCGAGTCGGGCGACCGCCTGGAGTCCTGATTCACACGTTCAAGCCCCCGGCGTGACCGTCGGGGGCTTTTTCGTGTCGTAAACTGAACTCGACAACGGTTTCCATTACCTGATCGAGGGACGGCGTGATGACTCTCCGCAACGCTCTGGTCGGCGCTCTTGCCGTCGCGAGCCTGGCCGCGTGTGGCACGTCCACGCCGTCCGCCGACAACGGCAAGATCCAGGTCGTCGCCTCCACCAACGTGTGGGGCAGCGTCGTGAAGGCCGTCGGCGGCGACGAGGTCGAGGTCAAGGCGCTGCTGGACGACCCGGGCGCGGACCCGCACTCGTACGAGAGCAAGCCCGCGGACGCGGCGCTGGTCAAGGACGCCAAGCTGGTCGTCTTCAACGGCGGCGGCTACGACGACTTCTTCGCGAAGCTGATCACCAGTGACGCCACCAAGAAGGTCGAGGCCTTCCCGCTGGCCGACAACCACGCCGAGCCCCACAGCGAGGCGCCCGACGCCGACGGTCACGACCACAGCGTGAACGAGCACGTCTGGTACGACCTGCACACCGTCGAGGCGGTGGCCGAGGCCGCGGCGACCGAGCTCACCGCGATCGCGCCGGACAAGAAGGCGACGTTCGAGAGCAACACCGCGAGCTTCAAGACCAAGATCGAGGAGCTCGAGAAGAAGATCGCGGACATCGGCAAGGGCAAGAAGGTCGCCGCCACCGAGCCCATCGCGCACTACCTGGTCGAGGCGACCGGCGCCGAGGACGTGACGCCCGAGGCGTTCAGCAAGGCGATCGAGGAGGAGTCGGACGTGCCGGCCGCAGCCCTCGCCGAGATGAACCAGCTGGTCGAGTCCAAGCAGGTCAACGTCCTGGTGGAGAACACCCAGACCGAGAACCAGGTCACCAAGGGCGTCGTCGAGAAGGCCAAGTCGGCCGGTGTCGCGGTCGTGCAGGTCACCGAGACGTTGCCCGAGGGCGTGACCGGCTACCTTGACTGGATGACCAAGCAGGTGGACGCGCTGTCGCAGGCGCTCAAGGCATGACCGCGATCTCGCTGCGCGGGGCACACCTGTCCTACGGGGACAGGGTGCTGTGGGACGGGCTCGACCTCGACGTCGAGCCCGGCGAGTTCCTGGCGGTCCTGGGCCCGAACGGCTCCGGCAAGACCAGCCTGATGCGCGTGCTGCTGGGCCTCCAGCCGCTGACCTCCGGCACCGTGAAGATCGCCGGCGGCAACCACGCCATCGGGTACGTCCCGCAGCAGCGAGCGCTCGACCAGTCCATGACGCTCCGGGGCCGCGACCTCGTCGGCCTCGGCCTCGACGGCCACACGTGGGGCTTCGGGCTCAAGGGCCGCAAGGAACGCCGCATCCGCGTGGACGCCGCCATCGAGTCCGTGGGCGGCACGCGGTACGCCGACGAACCCATCGGCCTGCTGTCGGGCGGCGAGCAGCAACGGCTGCGCGTCGCCCAGGCGCTCGTCGGCGACCCGAAGGTCCTGCTCTGCGACGAACCGCTGCTGTCGCTCGACCTCGCGAACCAGCGGGTGGTCTCCGAACTGATCGACAAGCGCCGCCGTGAGGCGGACACGGCCGTGCTGTTCGTGACGCACGAGCTGAACCCGGTGCTGCCGCTGGTCGACCGGGTGCTCTACCTCGTCGGCGGCCGGTTCCGGATCGGCACGCCGGAAGAGGTCATGAACTCGCGGACGTTGTCCGAGCTGTACCGGACCCCGGTCGAGGTCGTGCGGGTGCGCGACCAGATCCTGGTGGTCGGAGCCGGCGCCTGCGAGGAGCAGACGCACCACCTGTCGGCGGAGGCCGCGTCGTGACGTTCGTCGACCTGCTCGAACTCGACTTCGTGCAGACCGCGTTGATCGCGGCCGCCGTGCTGGGCCTGGTCGCGGGCGTGCTCGGGCCGCTGGTCGTGACCCGCAAGATGGCGTTCGCCGTGCACGGCACCAGCGAGCTCGCGTTCACCGGTGGCGCGGCGGCCCTGCTGCTCGGCATCGGGATCGGCTACGGCGCGCTCGCCGGGTCGATCATCGCCGCCGTGCTGCTCGGCGTGCTGTCCCGCCGGGAGAGCGACCGCGACTCGGTGATCGGCGCGATCCTCGCGTTCGGGCTCGGCATGGGCATCCTGATGCTCGCGCTCTACAAAGGCCGTGCCGCCAACAAGTTCGGGCTGCTGACCGGGCAGATCGTCGGGGTCGACTCCACCGACCTGAAGCTGCTCGTGGTCTCCTCGATCGTCGTGCTGGTGGTGCTCGCGTTCATCTACCGGCCGCTGTTCTTCGCCTCGGTCGACCCGGACGTCGCGATCTCGCGCGGGGTGCCGGTGCGGACGCTGTCGATCGTGTTCGCCGTCCTGGTCGGCGTCGCCACCGCGCTGTCCGTGCAGGTGGTGGGCGCGCTGCTGGTGCTGGCGCTGATGATCACGCCCGCCGCCGCGGCCATGCGGATCACCGCCTCGCCGGTGCGGGCCACCGTGCTGTCGGTGGTGTTCGCCGAGCTCGCGGCCGTCGGCGGGATCCTGCTGTCGCTGCAGCCGGGGCTCCCGGTGTCCGCGCTGGTCACCGCGGTCAGCTTCGTGATCTACCTGGTGTGCCGGGTGGTGTCCGGGCGCAGGTCACGCACTGCGTGAGCTGATCGGCTTCGTCACGTCGTCCTGCCGCGGCGCCGGCATCAGGCGCGGCGGGATGTCGAGGCCCGCCACGCGGACCTGGTTGCGGCCGTTCTCCTTCGCCTTGTACAGCGCCGCGTCCGCCGAGTGCTGGGCCGTCGCCATGTCCGGGCCGTTGTCCGGGATCACCGCGACGCCGATCGACGCCGAGATCGCCTGCAGCGACTCGCCCTCCGGCTCCGGCGGCTGGATCTCGCGGCCGTAGAGCGTGACCACGTTGCGGTGCTTGTCGGTGGTCGGGACGGCCAGGGAGCCGATGGCCTCGCGGATGCGTTCGGCGATCGTCACGCCCTGGGCGACCGGGGTGTCCTTCAGCGCCACGACGAACTCCTCGCCGCCGTCGCGGCCCGCGACGTCTCCCGGGCGGAGCTTCTCGCGCAGGATCCGGCCGACCTCGGCCAGCACGGCGTTGCCCGCGGGGTGGCCCCAGGTGTCGTTGATGCGCTTGAAGTGGTCGAGGTCGATGACGAGGACGGTCATCGGTTCGCCGTCGAGGCGGCAGCGTTCGGCGAGCCTGCCCGCGTACTCGGCGAGGCCGTTGGTGTTGAGCAGGCCCGTCCGGTAGTCGGTGTGGGCGTCGGCGGCGAGGCGCTGGTGGAGCTGTTCCTGTTCGCGCAGCAACCGCTCGAGGTGGGTGCGGCGCTCGCCCGCGCGGGAGAGCAGCGCGTTCACGAGGATCACCGGGACCACGAGCAGGAGCGGGCCCACCCAGTGCGAGGTCATCAGCATGCCGAGCATGGCGCCCGCGCCGAGCGTGCTCATCTCCAGCATGTTGTCGACCTTGGACCCGAGGAAGTCGAGCACCTTCGAGTTCGGGGTGACGATCTTGAACGCCGCGGCGACGGTCATCACCTGGACGAACCAGTAGACGAGCGCGGCTATCGCGAGGATCAGGACCAGGCTGAGGTCGGTCGGGACGTTTCCGGTGGCGGCCAGGGAGACACCCGACAGGTGCACCAGTGCCCACGACAGCAGCGTGGAGGCCAGCATGGAGGCGGTGCCGAAGACGAAGCGGTACGGCTGGCGGCGGGCGATCGGCTGGATCAGGATGCGCATCCAGATCGTGGCGATCACGGCCAGGCCGCCGGGCAGCGCCACGGCCGCGGCGAACGTCCAGACGGACGTCAGGTCGATGTGCGGACCGGAGGCCTCGTTGCGGCGGGCCTCTTCGTCTCTGCGGACTATCGTCAGGTGGATCGTGATCGCGGCCACGAGCGCGGCGAAGCGCAGCCAGTCCTCGTCGGACACGGCGGTGAGCTTCGTCAGGAGCCAGATGGCGGCGACGGCCACGGCTGCTTCGAGCACGAAGAAGTACGCGATCGCGCTGGGCGCAACGGTCCAAAGGTCCCAGTTGCGAATCGGAGTCAAGCCGAGTGCCCGCGATCGCCTGCGATCAGTCAAACTGTTCTTCACCACGACCCCCTACGCTCATGGCACTTCATGAGCCAAGCCGCCGCTGACCAGGTCGTAGACCACCACGCTGCCGCTCGTCGCAACGAGGAGGTGTCCTTCCATGTGCAACCGAGACTTCTGAACGCCACCTCTCTCTACCCGGCTTCATTCACGCACCGAGAACATCATGGTGCCTCCACTACGGATATCGCTATTGGTGACCGTTCTGTTTCAGATTGCCACCGCCTTCGTGCCGTCGCGACCCCGGGCACGTCGCCAGGCGAAGGTGGCCTGTGTCGCCAGCAGCAGTCCGATACCGCCCGCTCCCGCGATCGTGGCCGTTACCGATCCGACCGAATGGGCGACGACACCCGCCAGCGCCATTCCTCCGCCCTGGCTCGAGCGCAACGCCGCGCGCCCAATGCCATAAGCCCTTCCTCGGTACTGGTCGGGTAGCAGCCGCATCCACGCCGAACGAGCGGGTGTGTGATAAGCCCCGCCTATACCGGCAATCACCAGCAAAACGATCGTCCAGGTCAGGTTCGGGTTGAAAGCGAACATGATCAACGGCGCCAGCGACAGGATCGCGAGCGGTCCGATGAGCCGTTCCCTCTTCGCCGGGTCCCGGACGAGCCGGAAGAGCAGCGCCACGCCCAGCACGTTCGCGGCGGGTTCGATGGCGAGGATCAGGCCCACCGCCCAGACGGCGTTCAGGCTGGCCGCCAGCGGCACCGCGAGGCCTTCCGGGACCATCGCGAGGCCCGCCAGCAGCCGGACGCCCAGCAGCGTCCTCAGGCGCGGCTCGGACACCATCAGCGTGAGCACGCCGCGTGGTTGTTCCTCGTCGTCCTTCTTCTTGCGGCCCAACGGGTCCGCGGCCGGGCGGTGCTTCACCGACGTCTGCACCAGGACCGCCAGCACGACGAACGTGCCGGCGTTGATCGCCAGCGCGAGGCCGGGACTGGTGTGCGCGACGAGGAAGCCCGCGGCCGCGAGGCCACCCATCTGGGCTATGTCGACGGACGTGCCGAACAACGCCACGCCGTCGTCGTAGCGGTTCGGCGGCAGCACGTTCGGCAGGCTCGCCTCCTGCGCCGCGAGGTACGGCGAGGAGATCGCGAGGACCACCACCAGCAGCACGATCATGGCCCACAGGGGCATGCCCGGAATGGCCATCGCGGCCATCAGCCCGGCCTGCAACCAGGCCGTCGTCACCATTACCGTGCGTCGTGGGAACCGGTCGGCGACCCAGCCGAGCAACGGCCCGGAAATCAGCGGCGGGAAGAGCGTCAACGACCACGTCAGCGCGGTCGCGGCAACGGATTGTGTCCGCTCGAATACGAGCAGTGACAAAGCGACCGCCGCGAGTTGGTCACCGGCGGTCGAAACGGTCGAACCGATCCACATGGCGCGGAACTCACGCATGGCGGCGAGCTCGCGGAGGGTGCCGCGCGTCGTCATGCGGTACCTCGCGGAGTAGCTGCCCGCGCGCGACGAATCGGCTCGCCCCGATTCGCTCTACGCCGAGTCACGTCGCCCCCGCCGGTGGTAATCAATTCCTATCGACAATCACGGTAGAAGCTGCCTGACCGTTCAACGTCTGTCCTACCACAGTGTGTACCTAAACGGAGCAGGCCAGTTACCTAAAGTAGTTACAATAGCGAAACGTGGAGCTGATCTTCTTCACAGTTGACCTCGGGTTCGCCTGATTGGACCCCAAATGGTCACGTTGTGTGTCAGCTGGTGCCAAACGGGCGTCGCCACCTCCGCCAACCGGTGCAACCCGCTCCGGCTGCTGCACCGGCGTGACCTGCGAATTGCGATCGAGACGAAGGTACCCGCGCCCGGGAGTGGCGCGGAATAGGCCATGCGGTTTGTCATCCCGATCAAGCCGGGAGTTCTGGCAAGTGTGGAGATCTCGTTTCCTCGCCCGCGTGACGAAACCGGTTTCGCAGGCGAGGAAAACGATCACTAACGTCGGCAATGGACGCGATTGGCGTCGCGAACCGGCAGATAACGTCAGGCACCCCGACGGGCAAGCCCCGTCGGTAGGGTTTTCTAGCCCTTCGCCGCGACCCGGCGGCGGCGAGCCACCTCCGCCAGCACGACACCGGCGGCGACGGACGCGTTGAGCGACTCGACGCCCGTGGCCATCGGGATCGACACGGTCTGGTCGCACGTCTCCTTGACCAGACGACCGAGCCCGCGGCCCTCCGACCCCACCACGACGACGAGCGGACCCGTCGCGAGGTCGAGGCCGTCCACGTCCACGTCACCGTCCGCGTCGAGGCCCACGATCATCAGGCCGGCCTCGGCCCAGTCGCGGAGCGTGCGGGTGAGGTTCGTGGCCATGCCGATCGGCAGCTTGGCCGCCGTGCCCGCACTGGTGCGCCACGCCACGGCCGTCATGGACGCGCTGCGGCGCTGCGGCACCACGACGCCCTGGGCACCGAACGCGGCGGCGGACCGCACGACGGCACCCAGGTTGCGCGGGTCCGTCACGCCGTCCAGCGCCACCAGCAGCGGCGGCGTGCCGGCGCGCTGGGCCAGTTCCAGCAGCTCGTCCGGGGTCGCGTACTCGAACGGCGGCACCTGCAGGCCGAGGCCCTGGTGCATCGCGCCGCCGGTGATCCGGTCGAGCTCACCGCGGGCCACCTCCAGCACGGAGATGCCCCGGTCGGCGGCAAGGCGCACGGCCTCCTGCACGCGGTCGTCCGCGTCGATGCCCAGCGCCACGTACAGCGCCGTCGCGGGCGTGCCCGCGCGCAGGCACTCGACCACGGGGTTGCGCCCCGCCACGGTCTCGGCCTGGGCCTTGTCCTTGATCTGACGGCGCTGCGTCTTGGCCGCGTCGCTCTTGGCCGCGACCTTCGCCCGCTTGTACGCGGGGTGGTTCGGGCGGTCCGACGCCTTCGGGGTCGGACCCTTGCCCTGCAGGCCCTTGGACTTCTGTCCGCCGGAGCCGACGACCGCGCCCTTCTTCGAGCCCGGATTGCGCATCGCGCCCTTGCGCTTGGAGTTGCCAGCCACGGAAGTCAGTCGTCCTTCAAAGTCCACTGCGGACCGCCGGGGGTGTCCTCGACGGCGATGCCCGCGTCGCTCAGCTGGTCCCTCAGCGCGTCGGAGCGCGCGAAGTCCCTGCTCTTGCGGGCTTCCTGGCGTTCGGCGAGAAGCCGCTCCACCAGCTTGGTCAACGCCTGCCGCATGCCGAGGTCGGCACTCGAGGCGTCGTTCCACTTCGGCGACAACGGGTCGACGCCGAGGATGTCGGCCATCCGGCGCACGCACTCGGCGGCCTCGCGGACCACCTCGTCGTCGCCGTCGGCGAGCGCCGTGTTGCCCTGGCGCACCTTGTTGTGCAGTGCGGCCACGGCCTGCGGCGTGTTCAGGTCGTTGTCCATCGCGGTCACGAAGTCCGGGCACATCTCGCCGCGCAGCTCGATCGGGCCGAGGCGCTCCGCGGCGCGGCGCAGGAACGACTCGATGCGGCCGTACGCCGTCACCGCCTCGTCCAGCGCGCCCTCGGAGTACTCGATGTGCGAGCGGTAGTGCGGGGAGACCAGGTAGTACCGCAGTTCCTGCGCGCGGACCTTCTCCAGCATCGCGGGGATGGACACGGTGTTGCCGAGCGACTTGGCCATCTTCTCGCCGGACAGCGTCACCCAGTAGTTGTGCATCCAGTAGTTCGCGAAGCCGTCGCCGGCCGCCCGCGACTGGGCCTGCTCGTTCTCGTGGTGCGGGAAGATCAGGTCGAGCCCGCCGCCGTGGATGTCGAACGAGCTGCCGAGGTACTCCGTCGCCATCGCCGAGCACTCCAGGTGCCAGCCGGGCCTGCCGTCGCCCCACGGCGTCGGCCAGGACGGCTCACCCGGCTTCGCGGCCTTCCACAGCGTGAAGTCGCGCGGGTCGCGCTTGCCGCGCACCGCGGTCTCGCCCTGCTCGACGGCGTCGAGCTTCTGCCCGGACAGCGCGCCGTACTCGGGGAACGAGCGCACGTCGAAGTAGACGTCGCCGTCGACGTCGTAGGCGTGGCCCTTGTCGATCAGGCGCTGCATGAGCTCGACCATCTGCGTGATGTGGCCGGTCGCGCGCGGCGCGTACGACGGCGGCAGGCAGCCCAGCGCGTCGTAGGCGTCCTCGAACGCGCGCTCGTGCGTGTACGCCCACTCCCACCACGGCCGGTCGTGCTCGGCGGCCTTGGTGAGGATCTTGTCGTCGATGTCGGTGACGTTGCGGACCAGCGTGACGTCGGCCCCGTCGCGGGCGAGCCAGCGCCGGAGGACGTCGAAGTTCAGGCCGCTGCGGACGTGCCCGATGTGCGGCACGCCCTGCACGGTCGCCCCACATACGTAGATCGACGCCGTTCCGTTGACCTGCGGGTGGAACTCCCGCATGGACCGGCTCGCGGTGTCGTAGATGTGGAGGCTCACACGGGAATGGTACGGGCCACATCCAAAAGAGCATTGGGCCGGTCACTCGTCGGAACCGGGTTGACGAGCCGGAAGGAGCAACCGATCGCCTCGGCGCCGCCATCCGCCTCCTCGCTGTCGCCGACCATGACGGCGTCGCGGGGGTCCACGCCCAGCCGTTCGCAGGCGGTGGTGAAGATCTTCGGGTCGGGCTTGACCACACCTTCTTCGTAGGAGAGCACGAACTCGTCGACCAGGTGCGTCAGGCCGTGCAGCTCGAAGACGGTGCGGATGTCCCAGCCGATGTTGCTGACGACCGCGACCGGGACGTCCTTCAGATGCTCCAGCGTCGCCTTGGTGTCCGGGTACGGCACCCAGGACTCGGGGAGCAGCAGCTTGTCGTAGAAGGCCTCGGCGTCGGGCACCAGGGCGTCCTGCAGCACGCGGACGTGGACCCAGCGGTGGACGTCCGCGTCGAGGTCGCGGCGGTGCCAGGCTTCGACCAGTTCGGGGTCCATGTCGTCGGCGATGCCGACCGGGGCGGTGAGAGCACGCATCAGGGCACCGTTGGACTCGAGCTCGGGGTGCTCGAGCCGGAACAGCGTGCCGGAGAAGTCGAAGAGCGCGGCGCGGATCGTCACGCTCCCGACTCTACGTGCCGCAGGCCTAGTTGGTCTGGACCTTTTGGAGCTCGGCCCTGACCGGCCCGTCGTCGTAGACCAGGTTGAGCTGCAGGTCGCCCGCCCCGCGCTCGCTGGCCGTCGTGAACTCCTCCACGAACTGCTCGATCTGGCGCAGCGGTGCGTCGGTGAGCTTCGCGGCGGTGGCGTAGAGGTTCTCGAACCGGTCCGGCACCGTGGTGCCGCGCAGGTCGGCGGACCAGTCGAGCAGGTTCTCGTACTGCTCCACGAACTTGTTGGCCAGGAGGCGGATCTTGTCCTTGTCGCCCGGCCGGCCCGCGGGACCGAACGCCCACTGCTGCTTGCCCGGCGACAGCAGGTCGGCGATCTCGTTGATGACCTTGTCGAACGCGCGGGACCGGGCGTTGAAGTAGTCGATCGCGTCGGTGTCCGTGGTGATCGTGCGCCCGGCTGCGGCGAAGCCCATCTCGTGGCTGATCCGCTTGTCCTTGAGGTTGCGCATGTGCAGCCCCACGGTGTCGGAGAACAGCTGGTACTCCCAGCCCGCCGGCGGCGCGGCGACCGCGGTACCGACCTTCTGCGCGATCATCTGGGCCAGCTCGCGCGGGGTGAGGCGGCGCAGGTCGAGGTAGCCGGTGCCCGCCCGCAGCGCCGGGAGCTCGGTGTCGTCGAACCGCACGGGCAGCACGTACTCGGTGTCGGAGACCAGCGCGCGGTCGAACGCGGACTGCCGCTCGTGCTTGGTCCACATCTTCGCGGCGTAGTGCCGCGACACGAACATCACGCAGAAGCGCGAGTCGTGGCGGTAGATCTGGTCGAGGTGCTCGACGAGGTTCTTCCCCCAGAGATCGGCTTGCTCGTCGGTGTCGTAGAAGCGCGTCACGCCCAGTTCGGTGAGGTGGCGGGCCACCTCGTCGACGTAGGGGCGGTCTTCGCCGGCGAAGGAGAGGCACACGTCGTACTTGGGCACGAGGCGATGTTAGTGGCGGGAACCACACCGCCGTGCGCGGAGTTGGGAAGGTATGAACCCGGGGTTCCTGTTCGCGATGTCGCTGCCCGCGTTGGTGGCGGCGTTGTTCGTGCTCGCCGTCGTCGAGAGGTTCGTGCGCAACAAGAAGAAGGGCACGCCGATCGCCTCCGCCGGCATCGGTGAGCTCGGCGCGACGTTCGAGGCGGGCAAGCGCGACGAACTGGAGTACCGCAAGGAGGAGCGGCAGCTGCGCGACGACGAGAACGACGGCGCGCCGCCGCGAAGCCTCGTGGACCTCGACGGCGGCACGGCCGTGCTCAACGTGCCGGCGCAGCGGACCCGTTAGGCGTTGCCGGTCGTCTTCGCGACCTTCACCCGCACGATCACGCGGACGTTGTCCGTGCCCTCGTCGCCGGGGTAGTCCTTGCCGAGGTACTTGTGCGACAGCTCGTTGATGAGCGCCTTGCCGCCCTCGGTCGTCAGCTGCGCGTCACCGCGGAACTCCGCGTACTGGTACGGGTTGTCCTTGTTGATGACGGTGATGCTCACCCGCGGGTCGTTCTGCAGGTGGCGCTCCTTCGCGCGGCCCACGACCGTGGAGAACAGGACGTCGTCGCCGTCGCGCTTGACCCAGACGACGGAGGTCTGCGGGCTGCCGTCCTTGGTCAGCGTGGCGACCGTGCCGTAGTTGGGGCTGTCCAGGAGTTCGCGCTGCGTTTCTGAAAGCGTGGCCATGCTCTCAGGTTAGGGGGAGGAGCAGGGCCGTCGCGATCGCGGCGATGCCCTCGTTCCGCCCTGTGAGACCGAGGCCATCTGTGGTGGTGCCGGCGACCGAGACGGGGCCTCCGACGGCCTCCGAGAGGGTCTTCTGGGCCTCTTCGCGGCGCTTGCCGACGCGCGGTGCGTTGCCGATGACCTGGACTGTGGCGTTTCCCACACGGAAGCCGGCCTCCTCGACGAGGCGGCGCACCTCCGTGAGCAGGACCACGCCGTGCGCGCCCGACCAGCGCGGGTCCGACGTGCCGAAGACGGCGCCGAGGTCACCGAGGCCCGCCGCGGACAGCAGCGCGTCGCACAGCGCGTGGGAGGCCACGTCGCCGTCGGAGTGCCCCGCGCACCCGTCGACGCCTTCCCACAGCAGGCCGGCGATCCAGCACTCCCGACCTGCCTCGATCGGGTGGACGTCGACGCCCTGGCCGATCCTCACTCCTGGCCTCCGCTGAACAGTGCCTCCGCGACCGCCAGGTCGAACGGAGTGGTGATCTTCATGGCGTGCGCGTGGCCGGGAACCGTGTGGACCCGGACACCGTTCTTCTCGACGAGACCTGCGTCATCAGTCGCGGCGATACCGGAGCTGTAGGCGGCTCTGAGAATCTCGGCGCGGAAACCCTGCGGGGTCTGCACGACCCGCAGAGCGGCTCGATCAGGCGTGGAGACGACCACTCCGACCTCGTCCACCTGTTTGATCGTGTCGGCGACCGGCAACACCGGGATGACGGCGTCGTACCCGTCGCGCACCGCGGCGACGACACCGGCGATGACCTCGGGAGGGGTGAAGGCACGAGCGGCGTCGTGGACCAGCACGATCGAGGTGTCCGGAATCACGCGGAGCGCGTGGTCGAGGGCGAGGCGCACCGAGTCGGTGCGTTCGGCGCCCCCTGAAAGCACGTGCACCGCCCCGCCGGCCGGGGCCAGCGAGGCGGTTGCGGTGTGCACTGAGTCCACATCGGACGACGGAGCGGCGATGACGACGTGTTGAACCAGGCCTGACTCGAACAGACCTCGCACGGCACGCGTCAGCAGCGGTACGCCGTTGACCGGCACGAGCGCCTTGGGCATCCCGTAGCCCAGACGCTCACCCCGCCCTGCCGCGGGCACGAGCGCGACAACACTCATGTTCGCGACTGAATCCGATGCTCTTTATGTGATTTGGTGAAAACTACGAGGCGGTGGCGAGAACTTCGTCGAGGAGAACCTCGGCCTTGTCCTCGTCGGTGCCCTCGGCCAGCGCCAGCTCGCTGACCAGTATCTGCCGCGCCTTCGCCAGCATCCGCTTCTCGCCGGCGGAAAGCCCGCGATCCTTCTCGCGCCGCCAGAGGTCGCGCACCACTTCCGCAACCTTGTTCACGTCGCCGGAGGCGAGCTTCTCAAGGTTGGCCTTGTACCGCCGAGACCAGTTGGTCGGCTCCTCGGTGTGGGGAGCACGCAAGACCTCGAAAACCTTGTCGAGCCCTTCCTGGCCGACAACGTCACGCACGCCTACGATTTCGGCGTTGTCAGCGGGAACCCGTACGGTGAGGTCGCCCTGCGCTACCTTGAGAACGAGGTACTTCTTCTCCTCGCCCTTGATCACGCGGGTCTCGATTGCTTCGATGAGAGCGGCACCGTGGTGCGGGTAGACGACGGTCTCTCCGACCTTGAAAACCATGTGTCCTCTGCCCCTTTCGATAGCTCCATCCTAACACGTCCGGCAACCCTTCGATCGCTGCTCGATGATCCGTTAGTGCTGGTCAGGGCCATGCGGGGGGTTGACAAACCACCTGTTCGCGTGCAAGGTACGTCTCATCGAAGATCGACTGGCAGCCCGTCGCGTCCTCGATTCGGGTCCCGGTTAGGCTCCTTGCCTGGTGGTTGTTCCCTAGGAAGGACGCTGGAGCCGTGAACTCAGGAGTGTCTCGCCGGATGATCGTGACGGCAGCGCTGGCCGCGGGCCTCGGCCTGGTGGCGGTCGGCTGCAGCGCCGGTCAGGTCACCCAGACCGACACCCAGGTCGCCGCCGTCGACGGTGCGAGCGGCAACGCTGGCCCGATCGCGGTGCGCAACGTCATGCTCGCCTTCCCGCCGGACGGCAACCGGTACAAGGACGGCGAGGACGTGCCGCTGACGTTCGTCATCGCGAACGCCGGCTCGACCGCGGACAAGCTGCTGTCGATCAAGTCGGACGCCTCGGACGCCGAGGCCGAGGTCGTCGGCTCGAAGGAGATCCCGGCGCAGTACGCGCTGCGGGCCGAGTACGACGCCTCCAAGGCGCCGACGAAGACCTCCGCGCCGTCTTCTTCCGCTGCCTCGTCCTCGTCGGTCGTGCCGACCTCGGGCGCGCCGTCGTCCTCGAACGTGACGCCGTCCTCGGGTGTGCCGTCGTCGGGTGTGCCCTCCTCGGGCGCGCCGTCCTCGAACGTGTCGTCCACCGGCTCCGCGTCCTCGGCCGCGTCGTCGACGGGCCGCCCGTCTAGCTCGTCCGCCGCGCCGACGGTCGACCCGGACCTCGAGGTGCTGCAGATCCGTTGCACGCTCAATAAGCTGAACCGCGAGGTGGTGGCGGCGCAGACCGTCAAGATCACCTTCCTGTTCGAGAAGGCGGGCTCGCTGACGCTCGAGGTGCCGGTGGCGCCGTCCGAGCACAAGCGGACGAGCGAGAACCACGGCGAAGGACACTGAGTTTTTGGCCGCTGCTCCGCAGCGGCGGCGAGTTCGCCCTTAAGTCGGTCGTCCGACGCGAACTCGCACAGACACGAACGCCGCCCCCGCCTTGTGGCTGGGGGCGGCGTTTCGCGTTGTGGACTAGCGGGGCTGCAGCATCGGGGCGAACCGGTCGCGGTAGGCCCACGCCAGGCCGATCTCGGCGGCGACCACGAGCAGTGCCATGACCATGCCGCTCGGCTCCAGGAAGACGTGGAACAGGAAGATGTTCACGACCACCGGGGCGAGCAGGGCCAGCGCCAGCGGCACGAACCGCCCGACGACGAGCAGCAGCCCCGCGACGAGCTGCACGCCGGACGTCAGCTGCAGCATGTACCCGGTCGCGTAGAGCGCGCCGCTGAAGGCCACGCCCTCCGGTGCCATCGTGCTGGGGTCCGGGGCGGGCATGAACATCAGGAAGCCGTTCAGGCCGGTCGTGGCGAACAGCAGGCCGGTCAGCACGCGGGCGACGACGGTGGCGTAGCGGCCGACGGCGAACTTGCGGGTCTGCGTCGCGGATGCGGTTGCGGTGCTCACGGTGTCCTCCAGGCTGTGTCGTGTCCTTCCACTGATGCGTCGAACAGGCACCCCGGCGGATCGACAACGCCCCGAAAAATCTCGGAAGTTTTCTTCGCCGACCCCGCCACCAGCGCGAACCGCACGCTTTGACAGCGGTTGGGGACGAGTTTCGCGAGTTCGCGTCGGTCGTCCGGCCGACTTCCCGGCGAACTCGCCGCCGTCTGCGGAGCAGCGGCCGTCCAACAGTGGGAGCAGCGGCAATCCAACACTGTCGGTGCTGTCCTCTAACGTTCGTTTCGTGGCGAAGACAGCGCGGCCGATCTTCCGTTGTGCCGAGTGCGGGCACGAGGTGGCGAAGTGGTTCGGCCGCTGCCCCGAGTGCCAGGCCTGGGGCAGCATCGAGGAACGCGGGACCGCGTCGGTGACGCGGGTGGTGGCCGGTGCGCCCACGTCGGCGGCCCGGCCGATCGGCGAGGTCGACATCGAGTCCGCACGGGCCCTGTCGACCGGTGTCAGCGAGTTCGACCGGGTGCTGGGTGGCGGGTTGGTGCCCGGTGCCGTCGTGCTGCTCGCCGGTGAGCCCGGTGTGGGCAAGTCGACGTTGTTGCTGGAGACGGCGCACCGGTGGGCGGAGTCGCACGGGCGGTGCCTCTACGTCACGGGTGAGGAGTCGGCCGGGCAGGTGCGGTTGCGCGCGGAGCGGACCGGGAACCTGCACGCCGAGATGTACCTGGCCGCCGAGAGCGAGCTCAGCGCGTTGCTCGGGCAGGTGGACCAGGTGAAGCCGTCGATGTTGATCGTCGACTCGGTGCAGACCATGTCGACGGTGAGCGTCGAGGGGGTGCCGGGCGGTGTCACGCAGGTGCGGACCGTCGCATCCGGACTGATCGCGATGGCCAAGGAGCGCGGGCTGCCGGTCGTCCTGGTTGGACACGTCACCAAGGACGGATCCGTTGCGGGGCCTCGGGTTCTGGAACACCTGGTGGACGTCGTGCTGCAGTTCGAGGGCGATCGGCACTCCAGTCTGCGGCTGCTGCGCGGCATCAAGAACCGGTACGGCGCGGCGGACGAGGTCGGCTGCTTCGAGCTGCGCGACGACGGCATCGTCGGCGTGCCGGATCCGTCCGGGCTCTTCCTGACGCGGCGCGAGAAGGCCGTCGAGGGCACCTGCGTCACGGTGATCGTCGAGGGCAAGCGGCCGATGCTCGGCGAGGTGCAGGCGCTGGTGGCCAAGACGAACCTGCCCGCGCCACGGCGTGCGGTGAGCGGGCTCGACTCCGCGCGGATCTCGATGGCGCTGGCGGTGCTCGAGAAGCGCGGCAAGGTCAACCTGTTCCAGAAGGACGTCTTCACCGCGACGGTGGGCGGCATGCGGCTCACCGAGCCCGCCGCGGACCTCGCCGTGGTGCTCGCGGTCGCGTCGGCGGAACGGGAGATCGCGTTGCCCGCCGATCTCGTCGTGCTGGGCGAGGTGGGGCTCGCGGGGGAGATCCGGCGCGTCAACGGCGTCGGAAAACGGCTCCAGGAGGCCGCACGGCTCGGTTTCAAGAAGGCCCTGGTGCCGCCGGACCACGGGCCGCTGCCGGACGGTGTGCGGGCGCTGGTGGCGAACGACCTCGTGTCCGCCCTGGACGTGCTGGGGCTCAACCGCAGGCGCGCGTCCAAGAAGGAGGAGAGCGACGACTGAGCTGCTGCGCCGGGCCCTCGCTCTCGTGCCGCCGGACGTGCGGACCGAGATCGGTGCCTCGGCGGAGGACGTGGCGGCGTACCTCGACCAGGACGAGTGGGAGTTCGCGCTCGACCTCCTCGGCGACTTCGGTGGCATCGCGTGGCAGCCGGGCGAGTACTGGAGTCTGCTCGCGAACGCCGCCGAGGAGCTGCACCTGCCCTGCAAGTGGTTCCACTGGCGCGCCAACGAGACCCGGCAGGGGATGATCCGGGTGGAGCTCACGCACGAGCGCCGGCACCCGATCCCGGGGCAGGGCGTCTACCGCCCGCTGTGGCACGTCGGTGGCGGCGACCACCGGGTGGCCGCTGTGTGGGTGGAGGGGCGCGCCGAGCTGGCGCCGGGTGACCACGCGGTCGTGCGGCTGCTGGCGCTCTCCCCGGAGGGCTGGGACCACCTCGTCCCCGGCGACGTCGTCACCATGCACGAGGGACAACCGGTGGTCGGCACCGCGACTGTGATCGAATTGGCCCGTGTTGGGGAGACACGACGACGAGATCGGTGAGTTGTTGCGGTTCGCCGCGTCCATCGTGCCCGCCGAGGTGCGCAGCGCCGACCTGCTCGACTACCTGGACCTCGAAGAGTGGGAGCTGGTGCTCCAGCTGCTGGGGGAGATCGACGGCCACACCTGGCAGACGCCGCGCTACTGGGCCCTGCTCGCCGAGGCCGCGACCCAGATGGACCAGGACGAGGCCTGGTTCCAGTGGCGGTGCGTGGAGTCCATCCAGGGCCTGCTGCGGGTCGAGCTGACGCTGTCGGTCGACGCGGAACCGTTGCGCGCCAGGGGAGAACGGCCGACGTGGGACGTCACGGGCCGGGAGCAACGGGTCGCCGCGCTGTGGCTCGAGTCCAAGCCGGTGCTGGGACCGGGGGAACGGGGTATCGCGCGGCTGCGGCCGTTCGTGCCGCCGGCGTGGGCGCACCTGATCAGAGGTGACGTGATCACGCTGCACGGCCGCTCGCCGGGCACCGCGAAGATCATCGAGAGGGTGCCGCCGCGGCCCTGAGACGGAAAACGACACCGCCGCGGCCCTGGAGACCAGGACCGCGGCGGCGCGGAGATCACGAACTCACTGCGAGAGCAGCTGGGCGCAGCGGATCAGGCCCAGGTGCGAGTACGCCTGCGGGTGGTTGCCCAGCGAGCGCTCGGCCACTGGGTCGTACTCCTCGGGCAGCAGGCCGGTGGGGCCCGCGGCCGCGACGATCTGGCCGAACAGCTCCTCGGCCTCGGTGCGACGACCAGTCAGAAGATAGGACTCGATCATCCAGGCGGCGCACAGGTGGAAGCCGCCCTCGTCGCCCGGCAGGCCGTCGTCGCGGTGGTAGCGGTACACGGTGGAACCGGACCGCAGTTCCGCCTCGATGGCCGTCACCGTCGACTGGAAGCGCTCGTCGGTGGGGTCGATCAGGCCCGAGAGGCCCACGAACAGCGAGGCGGCGTCGAGGTCGTCGCCGTCGTAGGCCGTGGTGAACGACTGGACCTCGTCGTTCCAGCCGTTCTTCAGGACGTCGGTGGCGATCGTGTCGCGCAGCGGCACCCACGAGTCGTCCAGCGAGCGGCCGAACTGCTCGCCGAGCTTGATCGCGCGGTCGATGGTCAGCCAGCACATGACCTTCGAGTACACGTGGTGGCGCGGCGCGTGCCGCTCCTCCCAGATGCCGTGGTCGGGCTCGTGCCAGCGCCGCGAGACGGCTTCGGCCATCGCCTGGACCATCGCCCAGTCGGCGTCCGACAACGAACCGCGCGCGGTGGCGAGCTGGACCACGAGATCCACGACCGGGCCGAACACGTCGAGCTGCACCTGCTGGTTCGCGAGGTTGCCCACGCGGACCGGGCGGGAGCCGGCGTAGCCGGGCAGCGACTCGATGACGGCCTCGGCGCCCAGTTGGGTGCCGTGCAGCGTGTACAGCGGGTGCAGCCGCTCCGGGCCCGGGATGGTCTCCAGGACGCCGTGCAGCCACGCCAGGAAGCCGTCGGCCTCCGCGAACGAGCCCACCGACACCAGCGCGGCGGCGGTCATCGCGCCGTCGCGCAGCCAGCAGTAGCGGTAGTCCCAGTTGCGGACGCCGCCGAGCTCCTCGGGCAACGACGTGGTGGCTGCCGCCATGATCGAGCCGGAGTCCTTGTGCACCAGGCCGCGCAGCGTGAGCGCGGACCGCAGCACGAGGTCCGTCTGCACCTTCGGCAGGTGCAGTCCGGCGGCCCAGTCCGACCAGTAGCCGGCGGCGCGGTCGCGGCGGACCGACTCGGGCGACGCGTGCTCGGACAGGTCGTCCGTGCCGCAGCGCAGCTCCAGCAGCACCGGCGCGCCCTCGCGCGGTCGCACGACGGCCTTCGCCGTCTCCTGCATGCCGTCCGAGCTGATCTCCCAGTCGACGCCGGGCGAACGCAGCACCATCGGGTCCGAGGTGCCGACGATCCGCAGGCCGTCGCGCTCGCGCAGCAGCCGCACCGGCACCTGCCCGAACTCGGGCCGCGGCGCGAACGTGATCACCGCGTTGGTGGAACCGGAGATCCGGCGCACCAGGTCGGTGCGGTGCGACGCGAGGTCGTGCTCCAGGTAGTCCGTCACCAGGAGCCGAGACCAGCGGGTCTCCACGATCATCGTGCCCGGCAGGTAGCGCTGGCCCAGGGGCAGCGAACCGTGCTCCGGCTTGATCGAGAAGTGGCCCGCGGCGGGGCCGCCGAGCAGGTCCGCGAAGATCGCCGCGGAGTCCGGCTCGGGGTGGCACAGCCAGTTCACCTTGGCGTCCGGCGTGACCAGCGCGACCGATCGCTCGTTCGCGAGCATGGTCAGGCGCTCGATCGGCACGGCCTGGTCGCCGTGCAGCCACGCCCGGCGCTCCTCCAGCAGGAACGCGAGCACGGTCGCCACGTCGGCCGGGTCGGCCACGTAGTACGACGCCAGCGACTCCCCGGCACCCACGCGGATGCCGACGTCCGGGCCGGACAGGCGCGCGAACGCCTTCTCGTCCGTCACGTCGTCGCCCAGGAAGATCGCCGCGGTGGCACCGACCTGGTGGCGCAGGATGTCGAGGGCGTGGCCCTTGTTGGTCTCGACGACGGCGAGCTCGATGACGGCCTTGCCCTCGGTGACCTGCACACCTTCCCAGGTGCACGGGCCGGAGCGGACGGCGTCGAGCACCGCGGTGCCGATGGCCTCGCTCGCCGCACGGCGCACGTGCACGGCGATCGACGCGGGCTTGACCTCGAGCTGGACGCCCTCCTGGCCCTCGGCGATCTGCTCCAGCTCGGTTTCGAGCCGGCGCAGCAACGCCTTGGCGTCGGCGTCGAGCGCGTGGACGAAGCCGACGTCGAACTCGGAGCCGTGCGAGCCGACGAGGTGGACCTCGCCGGGCAGGCGGGACAGCGTGGCCAGGTCGCGCAGCGCACGACCTGAGATCACGGCGGATGTGGTTTCGTGCAGCGATGCGAGCGAGCGCAGCGCGTTCACCGACTCCGGGAGCGGGCGGGCCTGCTCCGGGTCGGCCACGATCGGAGCGAGTGTTCCGTCGTAGTCGCTGGCGACCAGCAGTCGTGGGGTCCGCGCGAGCTGAACGATGGCTCTGCGCAGTTCGGCGGGGAGGGCCTCGGCGGTCAACGCCCCTCCTGGAGCATTCGATGGGTCATATGGCAGATCTGAAAGGATTCAGACCGAGGTCTGCGTGCCCAACGCCTCCAGGAACGACCTCGCCCAGCGATCGACGTCGTGGGTCAGGACTTGGCGGCGCAGCGCGCGCATCCTACGGCGGCCTTCGGCGGGATCGATGTCGAGGGCGGCCTGCAGAGCGTTCTTGACACCGTCCAGATCGTGGGGGTTCACCAGGAACGCACTGGTCAGCTCTGCGGCAGCGCCGGCGAACTCGCTGAGCACCAGAGCCCCACCAAGATCATATCGGCAGGCCACGTACTCCTTGCACACGAGGTTCATCCCGTCCCGAACGGGTGTGACGACCATGACGTCCGCCGCGCTCATGAACGCGACGAGCTCCTCGCGGTTCACCGACTGGTGCAGGTAGTGCACGACGGGCTTGCCGACGCGGCCGAACTCGCCGTTGATCCGGCCGACGGACTGCTCGATGTCCTTGCGCATCGTCACGTAGTGGTCGACGCGCTCCCGGCTGGGCGTGGCGAGCTGGACCATCGCGACGTCCTCGGGGTCCACGCGTCCGTCCGCGATCAGCTCGTACAGAGCGCGGATCCGGACGTCGATGCCCTTCGTGTAGTCGAGGCGGTCCACGCCGAGCAGGATGCGCTTCGGGTTGCCGAGGTCCGCTCGAATCTGCTTCGCGCGGGCCTGCGTCTCCTTGCGCCGCGCCACCGCGTCGAGGCCCGCGCTGTCGATCGAGATCGGGAACGCGCCGACGCGCACGGTGCGGTCGCCGACCTGCACGACGCCGGGGCGCGTGCGGACACCGACGGTGCCGCGCGAGGGCTCCAGGCCCACGAGCCGGCGGGCCAGCCAGAGGAAGTTCTGCGCGCCGCCCGGCCGGTGGAAGCCGACCAGGTCGGCGCCGAGCAGACCGCGGATGATCTCCGTGCGCCACGGGAGCTGCATGAACAGCTCGACCGGCGGGAACGGGATGTGCAGGAAGAAGCCGATCTTGAGGTCGGGTCGCTGCTCGCGCAGCATCGCCGGGACGAGCTGCAGCTGGTAGTCCTGCACCCACACGGTCGCGCCCTGCGCGGCCACCTTCGCGGTCGCGTCGGCGAAGCGCTGGTTGACCTTCACGTAGGTGTTCCACCAGTGGCGGTGGAACGCGGGCTGCGCCACCACGTCGTGGTAGAGCGGCCAGAGGGTGCCGTTGGAGAAGCCCTCGTAGTAGTCCTCGACGTCCTTGGCCGAGAGCTCCACGGGGTGCAGCAGCAGGCCGTCGTCCTCGAACGGGGCCACCTCGGCGTCCGCGATGCCGGGCCAGCCGACCCAGGCGCCGCTGTGTGAGCGCAGGAACGGTTCGAGCGCGCTGACGAGCCCACCGGGGCTGTGCTTCCAGCGCTCTGTCCCGTCGGGAAGACGCTCCAGGTCAACCGGCAGCCGGTTGGCCACGACTACGAATTCCGCCCCGTTCTCGCCAATGTCCATGCTCACAAATGCCCACGTTAGTGCCGACGCGAACGTGTCGCGTGTCGTGTAACGGCCATCACAAGGAGGTTCACTCCAACCGACGCTTGGTCGGCCTGAGCGGCCCGGACAGCCGCGGTCCGGCGAACTTGCGCTCCAGGCGACCGAGTCCGGTGCGCACGGGTTGGGCCAGGTACTCGCCGAACACGACACCTCCGGCCAGGGCGAGAGCGATGCCGCTCGCGAACACCAACGTGCTCAGGCCGGCCGGATCGCCCTCGGCGGTGAGCTGGAACAGACCTCGGTAGGTCGTCCAGCCGGGCAGCAGCGGGACGACGCCCGCCTGCACGACGACGAGGGTCGGGATGCGCAGCCGGCGGGTCATCGTGGCGCCGCCGAACCCGGTGATCGCGGCGGCCACGGCCGAGCTCAGCAACGCGTCCAGCCCGAGGCTCGTCATGAGGCCGTACGCGGCCGTGCCGATCGCGCCGGAGATGGCGGCGGCGACGAGCGCGCGAGGCCGGGCGTAGCAGGCGAGCGCGAAGAACGCGCTGGTCGCCGCACCGGCCGCGAACTGCATCGGCACCGCGGAGATCAGCGCGGGCAACGGGTCGCTCAGCCTGATGTCCAGTCCGAAGTGGACTGCCGAGCGGATGGCCAGCGCGACGCCCGCGATCAGGCCGGCGCTGAGCAGCACGGTCTCGACGGTGCGGCCGGCGGCGGTGACGTTGTAGCCGGAGATCGCGTCCTGCACGGTGCTGACCAGCGCGAGCCCGGACAGCAGCACGACGATCCCGACGGCGACCAGCAGGCTCGGCCGCACCGGCAGCAGGCCGGTCGAGTAGATCGCCAGCGCGGCGCCCGTGCCGAGCGCGCCGCCGACGAGCTGCTGGAAGAAGAACGGGAGGTTGCGCCGGTTGAGCACCCTGCCGACCCGGTCGACCACGGCGGTGATCGCGGCGGCGGTGAGCGCGAGCACGAGCCCGCCGCCCACGAGGAACGCGACCGCGGCGGCCATGCCGCCCCACGCGACCGTGGCGACCCAACGCGGGTACGGGTGCGCCGCGTTCGTGATGTCCTCCAGGCGCGCGTGAGCTTCCTCGATCGGCCCCAGGTTGCGCACGAGGTGCTCGACGTCGGCGAGCCGCGTGTAGTCGAGGCTGCGCTGACGGACGACGCGGATGGACGTGATCGGCGGTGCCTCCGTGCCGCGGTGGCACGACACGCTGATGGAGGTGTAGATCACGTCGACTTCCGTGTGCGGAAGTCCATAGCTCTCGGTGACCGAGAGAATCGTCGCTGTCACGTCGGCGGCGCCGGCCCCGCTGGCCATCTGGACCTCGCCGATCTTCAGTGCGAGATCGAGTACCAGGTGAACCGTGGTGTCATCGGGCAGAGCAGGGCCGTGCAGGCTGTTCGTGGAAATCTTGCGCACCTCCGTCGTGTGATCGTGACGGGCACTTCGGCTGTTGCTGTGTCGTCGGCCACCTCCGATCGGGCGACCCGAAAAGGAGGACATGATCACTATCCGTTGGTTACCCTCCTGACCTGGTCAAGGCGGTAGGTCCGACGCCCTGATCCACTCGGTTGGTTGGTGTGGCTCCTGTTGGAGCAATCCGATCACACTGAGAGCAGACCGTTCGCCGCAGGTGGCACCCGCAACGGGCGCTTACGATGTTCGCGAACACGCGCCCGCCGGCGTAGCTCAATTGGCAGAGCACTCGCCTTGTAAGCGAAAGGTTAGGGGTTCGATTCCCCTCGCCGGCTCAATTCGGCTCCCTGACCAGCCACGATGGTTGGTCGGGGAGCCTTCTTGCTTCCCCGGCCCAATCGCCGCCTTGTTTCCCGGGGCGAAGTGGATGCCCTTCCCGCTGGTCGCCGCCGGTTCCCCGTCTTGTTCGGCGTGTCGCGCCCATGGCGTTTCCAGCACTATCCGCACCGCTTCCTGTGCGTTCCGTAGTCGTTTGGTCGCGCATTGACTTCCGAACCGGGATAACACCTTCATTTGCACCTGGTGAGTCAACGGTCAGGAATGTCCGGACCACATATGCGAACGGCGGTGGCCGGCCGGTTCGGCGGAGATAGCGCGGGACGCGGTTCTCGGCGAACGGCCGCGCCCTTCCAGCGTGGTCCGATCGAGTGGCGCTCAGCTCTTCCGCACGAGACCGGTGAACCCCGCGACGCTCAACGTGGCGAACGACCACCCGAGCACCTGCACCACCCAGCCCACCCCGGTCGTCCACTGCCCGGCCGGTCCGTTCGAGGGTTCGCACCGCGGGCTGCCGCCGAGCTTCACCAGCGGGAGGGCGAGGTCCGCCGCGAGCCCGATCCTGTTCACCGGCGAGCACGCGTCGGCGGGGCGGTCCTTGGCCGGCGTCAGACCGCCGTGGGCACCGGCCGTCCACACCAGGCAGAGCGCGAGCAGGAACGTGGCGAGCAGACCCGCGACCGCGCGGGACGGCCGGTAGCCGTAGCCGAGGGTGAGGCCGAGGAACCGGTGCCACAGCCGGTTTCCGGGGTCGCCGCGGTGGCCGAGGTCGCGTTGCTGGGCGATCAGGACCCGGCGGGCGGTGTGCTCGTGGCCCGCGGCGCGGTCGCGAGCTGCTGGTAGGGCTGGGCCTCGTAGGCGGGGGTGTCGTCGCGCAGCATCGCGAGCCAGCCGCCGACGTCGTCCGGAGCGTCCGGGTAGGACAGTCCGTCGAGGGTGACCGACGCCCCGGCGAGGTGCTCCGGCTCCAGCCCGAGCGCCCTGCCCACGTCGGTGCTGCGCAGGTCGAGCTCGATCCCCGTGCCGCGGTTGCGGATCAGGTCGGGGCGGAGCGTGAGCTCGCTGCCCACGTCGCAGTTGCTGATCTCCAGCGCGGCCTCGTCGCCCGCGGCGTCGATCTCGGCGTCGCGGACCGTCAGGCTCGCGCCGATCGTCGTCATGTGCAGCGAGATCGCCTGACCCGCGCGGTTGCGGACGAGACCGGTGAGGAGCAGGCCCGCGCCGATCTTCGTGTCGACCATGCGGATGGTCGCGGACCCCTCCTGCGCGACCGCGTCGATCCCGCCGAGCTTCACCTCGGACCGGATCCGCGCGCCGTCGGTGCACAGTGCGCCGCGCAGCACGGTCTCGCGCAGGTCCAGCCCGCCGATGTCGGCCTCGACGAGGAAGAACGCGTCGGCGCCGTCGCCGCGCACGATCGCGTTCTCGGCGGAGAGCACGCCGCCGATCCGCGCGCCGTTCGCGGTGATCGCCGGTCCGGCGAGGCCGGTGACGCAGGCGTCGTCGAGGACCAGGTCGCCGCCGACGTCGACGTTGTCCAGGAACAGCGCGCACCCGCCGCGCCACCCCGGCCACGAGTACAGCTCACGCGCCATGACAGAACCGCCGACCTTCAGGCCGTACGCGGTGAACGAGCCGATGCTGCTGCCGTTGAGCGAGAGCGTGCCATCGACCCGTGCGTGGTCCATGTCGAACTTGTCGGCGCACCGCGCGTAAGTCATCTCGAAGTTCCTGGTGCGCAAGCCTTCCGCACGCAGGTCCCACATCGAGGTGCTGCTCAGGTCGATCGTGGCGATGTCGGCGTGCCGCAGCGACACCTCGCCCGGCAGGTGGCAGCCGACCAGGGTCAGCGGCCCGGCCATCGTCAGGAAGTCGAGGTCGAGCGTGCCGTCGATCCACGTCCGGTAGAGCGTCACGCCCGTGGGTGAGTCACGTGCGTCGAGCACCAACGCGCGCACGTCCTCTGCCCGCATGAAAACGTGTTTCTCGTCCTGCTCTGTCTCGTTAGGACGTGACATTGTGGGACCCATGTCCTACCTCGCGGATAGCGCGCGCTACGACCAGATGACCTACCGGCGGACGGGACGCAGCGGCCTCAAGCTGCCCGCCATCTCGCTCGGCCTGTGGCACAACTTCGGCGGAGACCGGCCCTACGAACTGGGCCGCGGGATCGCGCGGAGGGCGTTCGACCTCGGTGTCACGCACTTCGACCTCGCCAACAACTACGGGCCTCCTTACGGAAGTGCGGAGATCACGTTCGGGCAGATCTTGAAGGATGATCTCAGGCCGTACCGCGACGAGCTCGTGATTTCGACGAAGGCGGGCTACGACATGTGGCCTGGGCCGTACGGGGAGTGGGGCAGCCGCAAGTACCTGCTGAGCTCTCTCGACCAGTCGCTGACCCGGATGGGCCTCGACCACGTCGACATCTTCTACTCGCACCGGTTCGACCCGGAGACGCCGCTGGAAGAGACCATGGGCGCGCTCGTGTCCGCGGTCCAGCAGGGCAAGGCGCTCTACGTCGGCATCTCGTCGTACTCGCCGACCAAGACCCGCGAGGCCGCCGAGCTGCTGCGGTCCGCGGGCGTGCCGCTGCTGATCCACCAGCCGTCGTACTCGATGCTCAACCGCTGGATCGAGCCGGAGCTGCTGGACACCCTGGAGGAGGTCGGCGCCGGCTGCATCGCGTTCTCGCCGCTCGCGCAGGGCATGCTGACCGACCGGTACCTGAACGGCATCCCCGAGGGCTCGCGCGCCACGCAGGGCAAGTCGCTGTCGACGGACCTGCTGAGCGACGAGAACCTGAGCCGCATCCGGTCGCTGAACGAGATCGCGAAGTCGCGCGGCCAGTCGCTCGCGCAGCTCGCGCTGACCTGGACGATCCGCGACTCGCGCGTCACTTCGGCGTTGATCGGCGCGTCCTCGGTCGGGCAGCTGGAGCAGAACCTCGCGGCCCTGCAGGCGCCGCCGCTGACCGACGACGAGCTCGCCGAGATCGACAAGTACGCCGTCGAGTCGGGCATCGACCTGTGGGCGACGAGCTCGCAGGCGGAGTGAGCTAGGCCGGGTGCCGGGGTAGGCGGATCGTGAAGACCGTCGACCCCGGCCGGCTCGCCAGCTCGATCGTGCCGCCGTGCGCTTCCACCAGCGACTTCACCACCGCGAGCCCCAGTCCGCTGCCGCCGCGCTGCCGGGTCCGCGAGTCGTCGACCCGGTAGAACCGGTCGAAGATCCGGGCCCGGTCGGCCTCCGGGATGCCGGGGCCGGTGTCGGTCACCCTGATCACCGCCCAGCCGTTCTCGGCCGTCACCTTCAGCGTCACCGCCGTGCCCGCGGGCGTGTGCACGGCCGCGTTGGTCAGCAGGTTGTCGAGCACCTGCCGCACCCGCGTCGGGTCGGCGGTCATGGTCACCGTGTCGGCGTCGAGGGTCAGCTCGTGCGACGGCCTGCCCGCGCGGAACGCGTCCGCCGCAGCCTCGGCGATCACCGAGAGGTCCAGTTCCTCCGGGCGCAACGGCGGTTCGGTCGCGGCGGAGTCCAGGCGGGCCAGCAGCAGCAGGTCGTCGAGCAGCACGCTCATCCGCGACGCCTCGGACCGCAGCTTCTCCAGGTGTTTCTCGCGCTCGCCCGGTTCGTTGGCCGCCGCGTACTTGAAGAGGTCCGCGTAGCCGCGCAACGACGTGAGGGGCGTCCTCAGCTCGTGTGACGCGTCGGCGATGAACCGGCGCAAGCGTTGCTCTGCGGCTGTGCGCGCGGCCAAAGAAGAGTCGATGTGCGCGAGCATCTTGTTGAACGCCTCGCGCAGCTCCTCCACCTCGACGCCGCCGCCGTTGCCGTCCACGCGCATCTTCAGGTCGCCGGAGTCGGTCAGGTCGTGCGACGAGATGTCGTGCGCGGTGTCGGCCATGTCCGACAACGGCTGCATGCCCTTGCGGATCAGCGCCTGGCCACCGACGACCAGCGCGACGAGCGCCGCCAGGAACGTGATCACGCCGACCGTGACGAGCTGGGAGATCGTGCCGTCGCGGTCCTGGGTCGGGGCCGCGCTGACCACGATCCACTCGCCCTTGACGACCTGGCAGGCCCGCAGCCGGAACTTGCCCTCGCCGCGCAGGTACTCGGTCTGGAACTCGTCGGCGACCAGCGCCTTCTTCGCGAGGGCGTCGAACTTCTCGCGGTCGTCCGGCTGCTGCTCTCCCGGCTGCGGCCGCAGCTCGCCGTTCTCGATCTTGTAGACGACGGCGAACCAGTCCGGCGGGATCTTGGTGATCTTGCCGTAGTACTCGACCTCCTTGGCCGAGCCCTGCTGGCTGATCACCATCTGGTCGTCCAGGCGGCGGTCGAGGAAGTCCTTCATCGACGTGACCATGACCCAACCGACGATCACGAACACCGTCAGCGCGAGCGCGCCGAGGCCCAGCGCGAGGCGGGTGCCGAGCCGCCACTCGCGGACGGGGGTGAGGCGGAGCTTCATCGCGGGCTCACTCCGCTGCTCGGCGGAGCACGTACCCCACACCGCGCACGGTGTGGATCAACGGCTCGCGGCCGTCGTCGAGCTTGCGGCGCAGGTGGGAGATGACGAGCTCGACGACGTTGGACCGGCCGCCGAAGTCGTACTCCCACACGTGGTCGAGGATCTGCGCCTTGGTCAGCACGGCGGGCGAGCGCCGCATCAGGTACCGCAGCAACTCGTACTCGGTCGGCGTCAGCGTGACGAGCTTGCCGCCGCGGCGGACCTCGCGGGTGTCCTCGTCCATCACCAGGTCGGACACCTTCAGCACCGAACGCTTCCACGACGGACCCGTCGAACGGCGCAGCACGGCCCTGAGCCGCGCCATCAGTTCCTCGACGGAAAAAGGTTTCACGAGGTAGTCGTCGCCGCCTCGCGTGAGTCCCGCCACACGGTCCGCGGTGCCGTCACGGGCCGTCAGGAAGACCACGGGGACCATCGCGCCGGCCGCCCGCATTCGATCGAGAACGGTGAATCCGTCCAGGTCAGGCAGCATGAGGTCGAGCACGACGATGTCGGGTTGGAACTCGGCCGCCTCTCTCAACGCGTCCTCGCCGTTGAGAGCGGTCGCGGCCTGCCAGCCCTCGTACCGGGCGACCGTCGCGACCAGGTCAGCGATGTGCGGCTCGTCGTCGACGACGAGCAGTCGAACCGAATTCCCCTTGTCCACGTGCTCATGGTGCGTCACCCCGTGGCTCTCCCGCTCGATCGACAGGAAGTCGACAGCGCGGGCATAGGGGAGCCACAGCTCGAAAGCCCAGGATCGAGATCAACCGCCAGAGACCGCCCGACCGAGGAGCCCGCCGTGACGACCACCCTGCAGCCACCCGCGCGAACGGCTCCGGCCGGCCGCGCGACGCCGCACAAGGTGCTGGCCAAAGCCGGCCTGTACGTGTTCCTCCTGGCCAACGCGGCGTTCGTGACCTACCTGTTCAATGCGGCGGGAGTCGGCTCGAACAAGCTGGTGAACTTCGGCCGCCTCGCCGGTCTCTACGGCGCGCTCGCCATGGCGTTCCAGCTGCTCCTGGTGGCGCGGCTGCCGTGGCTCGACCGGCGCCTGGGCATGGACAAGCTCACCTCGTGGCACCGCTGGGTCGGGTTCTCGATCTTCTGGCTGCTGGTCGGTCACCTGGTCTTCATCGCGTTCGGCAACGCGGGCGACTCCGGGCCGATCGCGGAGATCGTCCGGCAGGCGACCGAGCTCGAGGGCATCCTCCGCGCTCTGGTGGCGTGGGCGATCATCATGGTCGTCGGCATCGTCTCGGCCCGGTTCGCGCGCCGCAAGCTCGCCTACGAGACCTGGCACTTCATCCACCTCTACACCTACATCGCGATCTTCCTCGCGTTCTCGCACCAGGTCGCGGTGGGCAGCACGTTCCGCAAGTCCGCGCTCGCGACGGGCTACTGGTGGGGCCTCTGGGCGTTCGCGCTCGGCTCCGTCCTCATCGGACGCGTCGCGCTGCCGCTCTACCGCAACTGGAAGCACCAGTTCCGCGTCGCCGCCGTCGTGCCCGAGGCGCACAACGTCGTCTCGGTCTACATCGAGGGCAAGGACCTGGACCAGCTCGGCGCCCGCGCCGGCCAGTTCTTCCTGTGGCGCTTCGTGACCAAGGACCGCTGGTGGCAGGCCAACCCGTTCTCGCTGTCCGCGGCCCCGAACGGCAAGTACCTGCGGCTCACCGCGAAGGCCTTGGGCACCGGCAGCGCGGACATCCGCAACATCAAGGTCGGCACGCGCGTGTTCGCCGAGGGCCCGTACGGCGCGTTCACGACCATGCACCAGACCAAGCCCAACGCGCTCCTCGTCGCGGGCGGTGTCGGCGTCACGCCGGTCCGGGCGCTGCTGGAGGAGATCAAGGGCCACGTCGTGGTGCTCTACCGGGTCAGCGACCCGCGCGAAGCCGTGCTGCTGCGCGAGCTCGAAGGGCTCGCCAGGGCGAAGGGCGCGGCGTTGCGCCTGGTCACCGGTTCGTCGAAGACCATCACCGCGAACGGACCGCTGCTCGGCCCGGAGAACATCGCCGCGCTCGTGCCGGACGTGCAGGACCGCGACGTGTTCATCTGCGGCCCGAACGGGATGACCGGCGCGGTGATCACCAGCCTCGAGGCGCTGGGAGTGCCCGCCAACCAGATCCACGCCGAGCGCTTCGCGCTGGCCAACTGAAGGGTTCGACGACGTGAAGTGGGCAATTCCCGTAGCGGTGCTCAGCGTGGCCGGCCTCGTCCCGGTGTGGCTCTACACGCCGGGCGCGGCGCACGAGGGCGAGATCAACGAGGCCGCCGCGCCGCCGGTCACCCAGGAGCAGCAGGCCGCGCCGCAGACCACCACGCCGCAGGCGACCGCGCCGAAGACGTCCGGGTCGGCCGCGCCCAAGACGACGCAGCAGCAGACCCAGCAGCAGGCCCAGAACCGCACCGTGCCGGGTCCCGCGGTGAACACGTCCGAGGGCACCGTGCAGGTGCAGGTGACGTTGCAGGGCACCAAGATCGTGGACGTGAAGGCGTTGCGGGCACCCAACAGCAACCCGACCAGGATGGCCCTGCCGCTGCTGCGCGAGTCGGCACTCAAGGCGCAGAGCGCGGACATCGACACGGTGTCCGGCGCGACCGCGACCTCCGACGGCTACAAGCAGTCGCTGCAGGCCGCCCTCGACAACGCCAAGTAGGGAGCGGTCGTGCGGCGCGTCGAGCACATCATGGGCCTGCCGATCTCGGTGGACCTGCGGGACGGTGACGCCGCACTGGCCGAGAGCGCGTTCGCCTGGCTGCGCGCGGCGGACGCCCAGTTCTCGCCGTTCAAACCGGACAGCGAGGTGTCCCGGCTGGACCGGGGTGAGCTCACCAGGGAAGAGCTCACCCCGGACCTGGTCGAGGTGCTGTCGCTGTGCGACTGGTACGAGCAGTCGACCGGTGGCGCGTTCACCGCGCGGGTGCCGGGCCGCGGGCTCGACCCGTGCGCCGTGGTGAAGGGCTGGGCTGTGCAACGGGCGGCGGACATGCTGCGGGCGGGCGGCGCCACGTCGTTCTGCGTCAACGCGGGCGGCGACGTGGTGACGGCCGGCGAGCCCGAACCCGGAAAGCCTTGGCGCGTAGGCGTTCGCCACCCCGACATCGCCGACCAGCTCTCCGTCGTGCTCGGCGTGCGCGACGGAGCCGTTGCCACGTCAGCGTTGTACGAACGCGGGCAGCACATCCTGGACGGCCGTACCGGTCAGCCGGTCTCGGGAATTCTTTCGGTCACTGTTTTCTCCGACGACCTCGCGATCGCGGATACCACTGCCACAGCAGCGTTTGCGCTGGGCAGGGACGGGATCGAGTGGGCGGCGGCGCAGGAGGACTGCGAGGTCTTCATCGTCGACGAAGATCGTCGCGTGTACTCCAGCCCTGGACTTCCCGTACACATCTGTTAACATGCTCGCCCAACGGAGCCTTGACTCCGGGGCACGTTTTTCGTTGATCAAGAGCTGGATCGGAGCTCGCGCTCGGGGCAAGACCCGGCCTGCTGTTGACCAAGTGATCGTGCGAGAAGGCCTGCTGCAGCGCGAATTCGGGAGCGCGCTACAGCGGGCCTTTTCTGTGTTTTTGGCCGCTGCTCCGCAGCGGTCGGCGACGAGTTCGAGTTTCCGCGAGTTCGCGTCGGTCGTCCGGCTGCCGGTTCAGGTCAACCGCCGCAGGCGATTCGGCCCGAACCGGCAGCCGGACGACCGACTTCCCGGCGAACTCGCCGCCGTCTGCGGAGCAGCGGCCAAAGTTACGCGTAGCGGTCCTCGTTGAAGTCCAGGTTCACCGCGGACATGCCGAGGTCGCGGCCCATCGCGTCCAGCACGTCCACCATCTCGAGCCCCATCAGCCAGTCGCGGGGCAGCGCCTCGGTGCCGTGCAACGCACCCAGCACGTTCCCCGTCAACGCCGCCGTCGCGTCACTGCCGCCGGAGTGGTTGGCGGCCGCCCGCATCGCGTCCACGAACTGCGACGGCTTCGGGTGCGTCAGCACCGTGTAGACGGCGATCGCCAGCGCCTCGGGCCCGGTCCAGCCGCTGCCGAGCCGGTCGACGCGCACGGGCGACGAACCGTCGTGCTCCTCCGCCAGCACCACGGCGCGGGTCAGCACCGTCGCGGTGTACGTGTCGTCGCGCAGCACGCGGCCGATGACCTGGTCGATCGCCTCGCGCAACGGGCGCGCCTTCACGGCGAGCAGGTGGATCAGCAGCGCCAGCGCGCCGCCGGAGACCCAGCCGCCCGTGCCGCCGTGCGTCAGCGCGGCGAAGCGGCAGCCCAGGTCGTACGCGATCGCCGCGGACGGCGCGAAGCCCGCCGGCGCGGTGCGCGTGACGCCGTTGCAGCCGGACGACTCGTTGTGCGGGTTCTCCGGAGTGGACGGTGTCTCGGCGGCCAGCGCGCGCAGGCACGTGAGGCCCGGCGAGCGGCTCTCGTACAGCCGCTCGTCGGCGAGCAGTCCGGCCGCTCCGTGCTCGGGAGCCGGTTGCTGCTGGGTGATCAGCCACCGCCGGTAGCTGTGCCAGACCATCTCGGACGGTTCCCACTCGCCGGTGCGCTTGCCGCGCACCCAGGCGCGCAGGTAGCCGTCGGCGGTGAACAGGGTCAGCTGGGTGTCGTCGGTGAACAGCGCGGGCTTCGGTGGGCCCAGCACGCCCTCGGGACCGTGTTCGCGCTGGATGTCGGCCCAGCCGAGGTACTGCACCGGCGCACCGAGCGCATCACCGAGAGCGCCGCCGAGAAGGCACCCGGCGCCGCGGTCAACCACGGAATTCCTGTCACGCGGCACAGGTGAACAGTAGCGTCCCGCGAACTCACGCCGAACTTGTATCTGAGACTCCCGGTTGTGCACCTGTTGAAGTGACGAGGTCAGCGCACCTGAGGAGGGGCATGCGGAGCAAAACCGGACTCGAGTTCGGCGTGCTCGGTCCACTCCAGGTGCTCGCGGACGGACGGCTCGTCCAGCTGGGCCGTCGTGGCATGCGCGGACTGCTGGCCATGCTGGTCGTCGAGGCGAACCGACCCGTCTCGATCGACCAGATCGTCGACGCGCTGTGGACGGACACGCCTCCGGCCACGGCGCGGACGATCGTGCACGGGTACGTCTCGCGGTTGCGCAAGGTGCTGGAGGAGTCCGATCCCGCGGGCTCCGCGACCATCCGCACCACGCCGACCGGCTACGAGCTGACCGTCGACCCGTGGCGCCTCGACCTGCACCGCGCCAAGCAGCTCGTGGCGTCCTCCCGCGGCAAGCCCGCCGCCATCAGGGCGGGCCTGCTGCGCGAGGCGTTGGGGCTGTGGCGCGGTCCGGTGCTCGCGGACGTACCGGGTGACCCGATGACCTCCGACCTGGAAGAGCTGCGGCTGTCGGCGCTGGAGGAGCGCATCGACGCCGAGCTCGAGCTCGGCCGCCACCTGGAGCTGGTCGGCGAGCTGCGCGGGCTGTGCACCGAGTACCCGTTCCGCGAACGGCTGGTCGCCCACAGCATGCGGGCGCTCTACCGCAGCGGCCAGCGGGCCGACGCGCTGGAGGCCTACCAGCGGTTCCAGCGCCGCGCCGTGGACGAGCTCGGCATCGACCCCGGTCCGCAGCTGCGCGCGCTGCACGAGCAGGTGCTGCGCGACGACCCGTCGCTGAGCGTCGTCGGGCCGGTCGAGTCGCGGCCCGTCGCGCCGCGTGCCGGGATCGTGGCGCCGGCGCTGCTGCCCGCGTCCGCGTCGCGGCTGTTCGGCCGCGCCGACGACAGCGCGTGGCTCGACAACGTCGTGGCGACGCGGAACCTGCTGGCCACCTCGGTGTCCGTGCTGACCGGCCCGCCCGGGGTCGGCAAGAGCGCCCTCGCGATCACGTGGGGGCACGAGAACTCCGAGCAGTTCCCGCACGGCGTGCTGTTCGCGTCGCTCGGCGACACCGAGCCGGGCGAGGTGCTGACCCGGTTCCTGGTGGCGTTGGGAGTGCCGGCCGACGGCGTGCCGGTCGGTGTGCCGGACCGCGTCGGGCTGTACCGCTCGCTGCTCAACCGCCGGCGCGTGCTGGTGGTGCTGGACGACGTGACGGCGTTCGAGCAGGTCCAGCCCCTGCTGCCGCCGGGGTCCGGGTCGGTGGTGCTGGTGACCTCGCGGTCCCAGCTGGAACGGCTCGTGGTCACCAACAGCGCCCGCGTGCGCAAGCTCGGCCCGCTGGACGACCCGGCGGCCCGCGAACTCGTGGACGACGTGCTCGGCAGGCCGCTGTCGACCCAGGACCCGATCGCGGCGCAGAAGCTCGCCGAACTGTGCGGCGGTCTGCCGCTCGCGCTGCGGGTGGCCGCCGCGAAGCTCGTGATCAGTCCGGAGTGGACGGTCGACGAGCTGGTCGGCGAGCTCGCCGACGACGAGCACCGGCTGCACGGCCTCGACCTGCCGGAGGCGGGCGTCGGGGTGGCCCGCGCGCTGGACCTGTCGACCCGCGACCTGCCGTCCGACCTGGGCGAGGTCTTCCAGTCCGTGGGCATGGCGCCCGGCCGGTGGATGTCGTCGCACGCCGTCGCCGCGCTGACCCGCACGCGGGTCGAGTCGGCGCGCTCCCGGCTCACCGAGCTCGTCGGGGTGAACCTGCTGGTCGAACCGTGGCCGGACGGCTTCACGATGCACGAGCTGGTGCGCCTGTACGTGCGCGGCACCGGCCTGTCCGACCTGGACTCGTTGCGGCGCCTGGTGAACTACTACCTCGTCGCGTGCGACCACGTCCGGCGCGCCATCCGCCCGGTCCGCGATGGCCTGGACTTCGCGTTGCGGGACAACGGTTCCACGGCGTTGCCCGCGTTCGACGACCCGGTCGACTGGTTCGACCAGGAGTGGCCCAACATCGTCGCGGTCGTGCACGCCTCCGCCGAACGCGGTCTGCACGACCAGGTGTGGCAGCTGGTCCGGCTGCTGCACCACTACGCGACCATGCGCGCGCTCACCGGGGAGTGGGTGGCGCTGGTCGGGTTCGGCCTGGCCGCCGCCGAGGTGACGGGGAGCCGCCTCGGCCAGGTCCTCATGCTCGACACGACCTACACGACGAACGCCCGGCTGGGACGGCCCCTCCTGCTGCCCGACGCCCGCCGTGCGCACCGGCTCGCGGTCGAGATCGGCGAACGCCAGTACCTCGTGCTGACGCTCGCCCAGCTCGCCGACGTCCTGTTCCGGCTGGAACAGCACGACGAGGCGCTGCTGCACTTCTGGGAGTCGGTGCAGCTCGCGCAGCAGTCCGGCGACGTCGTCGGCGAGGCGCACGGCCTGAACAACGTGGCGCAGGTCGAACAGGCCCGCGGGCACGTCGAGATCGCGCTGCAGCACCAGGCCCACGCCGTCGAGGTGTACCGGCGCTCCGGCGACAACGTCGCGTTGCTGCGCGGTCTCGCGAACCTCGCGGAGCTGCACCTGCAGGCGGGCGCGCTGGACCAGGCCGAGGTGCTGGCCCGCCAGGTCGTCGACCAGGCCGCCGTCGCCGAGGTGACGTACCTGGAGGGGTTCGGCCGGCACGTGCTCGGCGGGGTGTTGCTCCGGCGGGCGGAATGGGTTGCTGCGGCAGCGGAATTGACGGAGGCGCTGAACCTGTACGCGCAGGTCAACTCGGCCCGCGCGGTCGAGGTGAGGGCCCTGCTGGACTCGCTGTCGTCCGAGGTTTAGCCACCGTTTAGTCATCTGGTCCCAAAACATGGGATGTTGGAGCAGCAGGCCGCCGAGTGGGGGATTACCGAGGGGGTAAGGCGCCTGCGTCTGGAAGACCCGACCGGCATTCGGGGGAGAGTGCCGGTCGGGTCTTCCTCTGTTCGGGCAGGTCCGTTCGGGCCGCGGACCCGTTAGCCTGCGGTGCGTGCGGGAAAAGGAGCTCGGTGGTCCTGCCCACGTCCTCGGCGACCTCGGCGCGGACCCGGCGGCGGTCGCGCTGACGGTGGACGACGGCCCGCACCCGGAGTGGACACCGCGGCTGCTGGACCTGTTGGCACGGCACGAGATCCGCGCGACGTTCTTCCTGATCGGCAGCGAGGTCCGCGCGCACCCCGGCCTCGCCCGGCGGATCGTCGCCGAGGGGCACTCGGTCGGCAACCACACGATGCACCACCCGGAACGGTTCGCGGCCCTGCCGGAAACCGTGCTGGAGAAGGAGATCGTGGACGCACAGCGGTGCATCGAGGACGTGACGGGAATCGCGGCGACGTGGTTCCGCGCGCCCTACGGCGACTGGTCACCGCTGGTGCTGCGCCGACTCCGTGCGCACGGCCTGCGCGGCGTCGACTGGAGCGTTGACCCGGAGGACTGGAGCGAGCCCGGCGCGGAGCACGTGGCGCGGGTCGTCGGCGGGAGCCGGCCGGGGGACATCGTGCTGTGCCACGACGGCGGCGGTGACAGGTCCGGCACGGTGGCGGCGCTCGGCGAGGCGCTGCCCGTGCTGCTCGACCGGGGAACGCGGTTCACGGCGCTGTGAACCGCGCGCTCCTCAGTTGTTGACGACGCGGCTGTCGTCGCCGCACCGCGCCACGGGCAGCAGCTCGGGCCGCTTGGGCGCCAGGCCGTCGCCCATCGACTCACCGCGCAGCGTGCGGCCGATCCACGGCACCACGTGCTCGCGCGCCCACTTCAGGTCCGCCTTGCGCTGGGTGACCCAGTCGGTCTGCTCCAGCGCGGGCCACGGCGCGTTCCACGCGTGGTCGTCGACCAGCCCGAGCACCTCGGCGGCCTTGAGCGCGACCCGCTGGTGCCCCTCCGGCGAGAGGTGCAGCCGGTCCTCGCTCCACGCGCGACGGTCGTGCAGCGGGTGCATCGCCCACAGGTCGACCATCCGGCAGTGGTAGCGCTCGGCGATCGACCACAGGTGCGTGTTGTAGATGGCGACCTTGCCGCGGATGCTCCGGAGCAGGGGCGTCGACCGCGTGTCGAACCCGGTGAAGATCACGACGTCGCAGCCGGTGGCGCGCAGCTCGGCCACGGCCACCTCGTAGACCTCGGCCAGCGCGTCCGGGTCGCTGTTGGGCAGCATGATGTCGTTGCCGCCGCCGCAGAACGTGACGAGGTCGGGCTTGAGGGAGATCGCGAGCGGCACCTGGTCGTCGATGATCTCCTGCAGCATCTTGCCCCGGACCGCCAGGTTGGCGTACCTGAACTCAGGTGCCCGCTGGGCGATCATCCCGGCCAGCCGGTCCGCCCAGCCCACGTAGGTGTCTCCCGGGCCGGGATCGTCCATGCCTTCGGTGAAGCTGTCCCCCAGGGACACGAGACTGTTCCATCGCAGCAGCACAACATCCCCTTCTCGTGCGTGGTGCCTGCTCGCCCGCGGGCTCCCGTCCGAAGGCGACTAGTTAGCATGCACAACGAACCCGTGGTTACGCCACCGTCGGTTACGGCATCGTAGGTTTGGTGGCTGTAGGTGACGATTCTTTTACCACTCGATCGAGGGAAGCTGGAGGGTGATCCGGGGGATTCGTCCACCTGGATCGCTACCTTTTGCCGGATGCGTTCTGGTTTGCCGCTTCCTTTCCTCTCCCTCGGTGTAGCGCTTGTCACAGCCGGGGTCCTGGCCTGCGCCGCCCTGACCGGGCTCGCCTCACCCGGACCCGGCACGGGCACCCCGCCGCCCCACTCCAACCCCGTGGTCACCCCGGAGAGCGGGACATCCCCGCGGTAGCCGCCCCGTAGTCTGGCCCGCGGATGTTTCGCCTGGTGCGCTGAACGTGAAAACCCCCGCAGCGACCTCGGCGCGTGAGGTCACTGCGGGGGTCGTAGGGCCTTTCCGAGGAGCGCCGCCGCCGGACTTGCTCCCCGGAAAGGGCTTGGGACCGTCTCAGGGGGCGCCGCCGCCGATCTACCCCCTGAGACGGGGTCTGGTGGGTCAGCCGCTGGCCGCCACGTCCAGCGCGGCCTGCGGCACGTGGTCGTGGTAGGCCGAGCGCAGCCTCAGCTCCGCGCTCGGCGAGGCCCCGATGCGGTCGAGGCCGAGCAGCGCCGCGCCCACCACGGGAGGGACGTCGACCAGGCGGACCTGGGCGAGTGGCGCGGCTTCCAGGATCTGCTGCCGGACGGGACCCACCACGGTCTCGCCGGTGTTGGTCAGGACACCGCCGCCCAGCACCACGTCCACCGGCTCGTCCATCAGGTCGAGCTTGCGCATCGAGACGGTGGAAAGCAGGACGATCTCCTCGATCAGGCGGTCGATCTGCTGCAGCGCAACGGCATCACCTTGCGCGGCCACCTCGAAGACCAGCGGGCACAGCGCGTGCGGGTCCAGCTCGACCTCCTCGAAGTGGATCTTCTCCACGACGTCGAAGATCGACGCCTCGCCGTAGTGCGCGAGCAGGGCGTCCAGCAGCAGGGTCGGCCGGCCCCGGCCGTCCTCGGCGCGCACCGCGTGCCAGAGGGCGTCGTTGCCGAGCTGCCCACCGCCGCCCCAGTCCCCGGAGATGGCGCCCAGGGCGGGAAAGCGGTGCGTCCGCCCGTCCTTCGCGACACCGACGGCGTTGATGCCCGCGCCGCAGACGACCGCCACACCCCCGGCGGCGGCGGTCCCCGCCCTCAACAGCGCGAAGGTGTCGTTGCCGACGAACGTCGTGCGCGACCAGCCCCGCTCGGTGATCGCCCGCGTCAGTTCCTCCTCCTCGCGGGGCAGGTCCGCCCCGGCGAGGTAGGCGGACGTGTGCGCGGCGATCGGCTCGTCGGGGGACAGTCCCGCCTGAGCAGCGGCCTCGCGTGCCAGTCCCTCGAACACGTCGAGTCCGCGCTTCATGCCCACGGTCTGCGGCGGAGCGCCGGGGCCGCGCACCTGCGCGAGCACCTTGCCGTCCGCGTCGACCAGCAGCACAGCGGTCTTGCTGTTCCCACCGTCGATGGCGAGCACCCGGTCGGTCATCGTTGTCAAAGTCCCTTCACCCACGGCAGCAGGTCGCGGTTCTGCGCGATCAGCTCGTCGGCCAGCTGGTCCGCGATGGCGTGCTGGCCGATCAGCGGGTGTGCGAGCAGCGCGTCGGCCACGCGGTCGCGGCCACCGTGGATCGCTGCCTCCAGTGCCAGGTACTCGTACGCGGTGACGTGCGAGATCAGGCCGGAGATGGACGGTTCCACCGGACGCACGGGCAGCGCCTTGCCGCCGTTCGCGTCCACAGTGGACGAGACCTCGATCACGGCGTCGTCGGGCAGGAACGGCAGCGAGCCGTTGTTCTGCACGTTCACGACGTGCTTCTCGGCACCTTCACCGCCGGTCAGCGCGTGCACGAGCTGCACGGCCGCCTCGGAGTAGTACGCGCCGCCGCGCTGCCCCAGCTGCTCCGGCTTCGTCACGACCGACGGGTCGCCGTAGATGTCGAGCAGCTCCTTCTCGACCGCCGCGACGACCTCCGCGCGCGGCGGCGAGTCGAGCTGCTTCTTCACGACGGCGTCGTGGTTGTAGAAGTAGTTCAGGTAGTACGACGGCACCATGTTGAGGCGCCGCATGAGCCCGCCGTCGATGCCGATGTGCTCCGCCAGGCCCTCGACGTGGTCCGCGAGGAGTTCCGGCAGGCGGTCGACACCGTCCACGTACACGCCGCGTTCCCACGTGAGGTGGTTCAGGCCCACGTGCTCCAGCTCCACAGTGGACGGATCGACGCCGAGCAGTGCGGACGTCCAGCGCTGGAACGTGATCGCCACGTTGCACAGGCCGATCGCCTTGTGGCCCTCCTGCAGCAGCGCGCGCGTCACGATGCCGACCGGGTTCGTGAAGTTCACGATCCACGTGTCGGGACCGGCGAGCCGGCGCACCTTGTCCGCGATGTCCAGGACCACCGGCACGGTCCGCAGGGCCTTGGCGAGGCCTCCCGCGCCGGTGGTCTCCTGGCCGACGCACCCGCAGGTCAGCGGGAACGTCTCGTCCGAGGCCCGCGCCGTCTGCCCGCCCACCCGCAGTTGGAGGAGAACGGCCGACGCGCCCTCGATGCCTTCTTCGAGCGACGAGGTGGTGCGCACCTTCGCCGGGTGGCCCGCGTGGTCCAGCAGGCGCTGGCTGAACGGGCCGACGATGCCGAGGCGGTGCTGGTCCGGGTCGACGAGGACGATCTCGTCCACCGCCAGGCTGGTGCGACGGCCGGCGATGCCGTCGATCAGCTCCGGTGTGTAGGTGGACCCGCCACCGACGACCGTGAGTTTCATGAGAAGTCCTTCGCGAAGACCCCGTCCGGCAAGAGGGGGAGGAATCGTTTGGTACCTTGCGAACGATGAACGGGCAGGTGAGGCGGTCGTTTCGGTACCGCTTCTATCCGACAGAGGCGCAGGCGGCGGAGCTGTTGCGCACGTTCGGGTGCGTCCGCAAGGTCTACAACCTGGCGTTGCGGGAACGCGTCGACGCGTGGACGCAGCGCGGAGAACGGATCGGCTACGACGCCACGTCGGCGTTGCTGACCGCCTGGAAGCGCACTGACGAACTCGCGTTCCTCAAAGAGGTCTCGTCGGTGCCGTTGCAGCAGGCGTTGCGGCACCTGCAGGCGGCTTTCGGGAACTTCTTCGCCAAGCGTGCCAGGCATCCGTGGTTCAAGTCGCGCAAGAACTCGCGCGCCAGTGCCGAGTACACGCGCTCGGCCTTCCGTTGGCGTGAGGGCGTGCTCACGCTGGCCAAGATGGCAAAGCCGCTGGACATCCGCTGGTCGCGCCCACTGCCGGAGGGCACGGTGCCCTCGACGGTCTACGTGTCGCAGGACAGGACCGGACGCTGGTTCGTGTCCCTGGTCTGCGACGACCCTGGAGTGACGCCGTTGCCCGCGGTGGATTCCGCAGTCGGTGTCGACCTCGGCCTCGACCACCTGCTGGTGCTGTCGACCGGAGAGAAGGTCGGCAATCCCCGTCACGGACGCCGGGACCGGGCGGCGCTCGCCAGAGCCCAGCGATCCCTGTGCCGCAAGCAGAAGGACAGCGCCAACCGGGACAAGGCCCGCGTCAGAGTCGCCCGACTGCACGCTCGGATCGCCGATCGGCGATCCGACTTCCTCCACAAGGTCACCACTCGGCTCGTGCGTGAGAACCAAACGCTCGTGATCGAGGACCTGCCCGTGTCCAACATGGTTCGCAACCGGCACCTGGCTCGCGCCATCAGCGACGCGGGCCGGCGACAGTTCCGGCAGCTGCTGGAGTACAAGGCCGGCTGGTACGGGCGGCAGGTGGTCGTAGTCGACCGTTGGTTCCCGTCGTCCAAGCTGTGCTCGGTCTGCGGTGCGCTCGTCGCAGCACTGCCGCTGCACGTGCGCATGTGGACCTGTGCCTGCGGCACGACCCACGATCGGGACGTGAACGCAGCACGCAACATCCTGGCCGCCGGGCTGGCGGCTTCGGTCTGTGGAGCTGACGTAAGTCCTCAACGGAACACTCCGAGCGGGTTGTCGGCGATGAAGCAGAAACCCTGCGGCGCGAGCCGTAGGACTCTCCTCGGACACGAGCGAGAAGAAGTCAACCTTTGACTCCCGTGAACGTGATGCCCTTGACGAACGACTTCTGGGCGAAGACGAAGAGGACGACGGCCGGGATCATCGTCAGGAACGTGACGGCCATCGAGGAGTTCCACTGCACGATGTGCATGCCCTTGAACGTCGCCAGCGCCAGCGACAACGTCCACTGGTCCTTCACCTCGCCCGTGTAGAGCAGCGGGCCGAAGTAGTCGTTCCAGGTGAAGAGGAAGCAGAACAGGGCGGTCGCCGCGATGCCCGGCTTGGCCATCGGCACGATGATCCGCACCAGCGCCTGGAACTCCGAGCAGCCGTCCACCCGCGCGGCGTCCACGTAGGACTGCGGGATGGTCAGCATGAACTGGCGCAGCAGGAAGATGCTGAACGCGTCGAACAGGAAGTACGGCGCGATGAGCGGCACCAGCGAGCCGGTCAGGCCCAGCGACGACCAGGTGTCGTACAGCGGCACGGCCACGACCTGCGGCGGCAGCATCATGGCGCCGATGACGAGGATGAACGCGATGTTCCGGCCGCGCCACTTCAGCTTCGCGAGGGCGTAGGCCGCCGGGATCGACGAGATCAGCATGCCCGCGGTCGCCAGCAGCGAGTACGTGAGGCTGTTGACCAGGTACTGGAACAGCGGGGCCTTCTCGAAGACCTCGACGAAGTTCTCCCAGTGCCACTCGCGCGGCCACAGGTCGGCGGTGAACGCCTGGCTGTCCGACATCACGGCGGTGAGGAAGACGAACACGACGGGCGTGGCGAACATCAGGCCGAGTGCGAGGCCGAGCGCGTGCGTCGCGACCCAGTTGAGCACGGCGCCGGCGTTCATCTTCCGGCGCGGCTGCTCGGGTTCCGCGGGGACGTCGACCGGTGGTTTGGTCAGCGTGGCGGTCATGCTCCCGGACCCCCTTCCTCGGCGGTGGAGTTCTTGCGCATCCGCTGCACCAGCACGATGGTCACGGCGAACGAGATGATGAACAGGACCGTGGCCATGGCGGCCGCGTAGCCCATGTCGAAGTAGCGGAAGCCCTGCGTGTACAGGTAGACCGGGAACGTCAGCGTGGAGTTGTCCGGGAATCCGAGGTACTTGGTCGATCCCGTGGCGTCCGCTGCTCCGGAGGCGGCCGACCCCGCGACGACCGCCTGGGTGAAGAGCTGCAACGCGAGGATCACCGAGTTCACGACGCCGAAGAGCAGGACCGGCGAGATGGTCGGCAGCGTGACGTGCCACCAGCGCCGGACCGGGCCGGCGCCGTCGAGCTCGGCGGCCTCGTACTGCTCCTGCGGCACGTCGAGGATCGCGGCGAGGATGATGATCATCAGGTCGCCGGAGATCCACAGCATGATCGCGGTGATGCCGGGCCGGGACCACGCGGGGTCCGCGAACCACAGCGGCGAGTCGACGCCGAACCAGCCGAGGACGCTGTCGAGCGGGCCGCCGTTGGGGCGCATCACCATGAAGAACACGAGGGTCGCGGCCACCGGCGGTGCCAGGGACGGCAGGTAGCAGAGCGTCCGGATCAACCCGACGCCCGACTTCAGACGTGCGATGACCGATGCCACGCCCAGCGCGAACACCGTCCGCGCGATCGTGAGCACCACGACGAACCAGAGCGTGTTCGCGATCGCCTTGCCCAGCAAGGGGTCCTTGAACATGAACTCGTAGTTCGCGAGGCCGTTGAACTCCGGCGCGTTGATCAGGTCGTACTTCGTGAAGCTGAAGACGACCGTGGCGACCAACGGGTACACGAAGAAGATGGCGAAGCCGATGATGGCCGGGGCCATGAACCCGAGCACGGCGAGACGGTGGCGGGCACGAGCCCGCCCCCTGCCGGGGGCGGGTCGGGCGCCGAGCGTGGCGGTCATCTGGCGAATCCCTACTTGCCGCTCTTGGCGATCTGGTCGTCGATGTTCTTGTCGACTTCCTTGAGACCTGCCGCCAGGTCCGGGACCTTGCCGGACTGGTAGGAGATCGAGAAGTCGGTGACGGCCTTGATGTGCGCGTCACCGATGGGGGTGACCGGGTTGCCCTTGAGCTTGTCGCTCTTGGCGAGGTCGATGAACGTCTTGAACTGCTCGTCCACCTCGAGCTGCGGGCTCTCCAGCGCGGCCTTGGTGCTCGGGACGTTCTTGATGGCGTTGGACAGGCCGACGATCGTGTCGGTGTCGAACGTCAGGTGCTTGATCAGCTCCCACGCGGCGCCGGGGTTCTTGGCACCCTTGGGGATGCCCATGATCGTGCCCGTGGTGAAGGCGGTGCCGTAGTCGACGCCCTTGGCCGTCGGGAACGGCGCGGTGCCGAACTTGATCTGCGGCGCCTGGGCCTTGAGGAACGCGGTGCGGTACTCACCGTCGATCATGATCGCGATCTTGCCCTGGTGGAAGGCGTGGTCCGCGGAGTACTCCTGGCCGAGACCGGCGCGGAAGCGCTCGAGCGCGTCGTAGCCGTAGAAGTCGACGAGCTTCTTCTGGAAGGTCAGCATCTCGGTGAAGCCGGGCGAGCCCGCGAGGTTGGACTTGCCGTCCTTCTCCCACTCGCCGCCGAACGTCGGTGCGAGGATGGTCGGGCGGTTGGCGTAGAAGCCCATCGTGGGCAGGTAGCCCGCGACCTCGATGTCCCCGTTCGGCGCCTTCTTGGTCGCCTTCACGGCCGCGTCGTACAGCTCGTCGAGCGTCTTCGGCGCGGTGGTGACGCCGGCGCCCGTGAGCAGGTCCTTGTTGTAGTACATGGCGTACACGTCGGTGAGCATGGGCATCGCGCAGCGGTTGCCCTTGTACTCGGTGTACTCCTGGACCGCCGGGGAGAGCTGGTTCAGGTCGACCTTGTCGCGGTCGATGTAGGCCTTCAGCGGCTGGAACGCCCCGGAGGAGCAGAACTGGCCGATGTTGTCCGTGGTGAACGACAGCGCGACGTCCGGCGTGTTGCCGGAGCGGATGCCCGCGGTGATCTTGTCGTCGTCCTGCGAGCCCTCGTGCTTGATCTCGATGTTCGGGAACTTCTTGTTGAACGTCTTGAGGGCCTTCGTGACTTCTTCGAGCTCGCGGTCGGAGTAGTTGCTCCAGACCGTGAGCGTCAGCTTGTCGTCCTTGCCAGGAGCAGCTGCGGCGTCGGAACTCGCGCCGCCACCCTTCCCCGCCGCACATGCGGTGAGGGTCAGCGCTGCGGCGACACAGAGCAAGGCAGCACGGGTGTGCTTGCGCATGTGCACTCCTTCTCGATCAACGTGGGGACCCGGCGACCACAGGGCCGCGGAATGGAGCCGTGGTGGCTGCCGGGAGGCCGAACACCTGTTCACGTGCCACGGCCAGGGCCGAGTGCAGTGCGCCGCTGCGCACCGGTTTCCCGGTCACCAGAGCCAGCTGGATGGGTGTTCTCGGCACCACCAGTTGCCGCAGTTCCGCGGCAACGAGGTCGTTCAGCGTGGTTCCGCCTGCCTGGGCGATGTCGCCGGACAGGAGGATGAGTTCCGGGTCGAGCACCGCGACGACGCTAGCCACGCCCGTGGCGATGCGCTTGGCGAGATCGGCCATGAACTCACGGCCCGCCGGACCCGCGGCGAGCGCCTTGCGCACGGCCCCGTGGCCGTTGCGCGCGGCGAGCCCGTGGGCCCGTGCGAGCTTGCAGATCGACGTGTTGCTGAGCAGTTCACCGAACGTGCCGCCGGAGCGGTCCGTGTCGGTGTCGGCCGCCGCGCGGTCCGGGATCATCAGTCCGTCGATCTCGCCCGCGCCACCGGACGCGCCGCGCAGCAGCGACCCGTTGACGACGACGGCGGCACCGACCAGATCCGCGGGCCAGATGACGACGAAGTCGCGCACCTCGGTGGCCCGTCCGGCGACCATCTCCTCCAGCGCGACGAGGTTGACGTCGTTCTCGACGCTCACCGACGTCGCGAGCTGCTCCCGCAACCGGCCGGGCACGTCGAAGCTGTTCCAGCCCGGCAGATGAGGTGCGTAGCCGAGCTCGCCGTTCGCGGGGTTCACCGCTCCCGGACAGCCGACCACGACGTGCAGCAGCTGGTCGGCGCTCAGACCTGCCTGACCGCAGGCCTTGCCGACCGCGCTCACGAACGCCTCCAGCACGCCGTGCTTCGCGGGCATCGGCGCCTTGTGCTCGGTGAGCACGGCACCGGAGATGTCCGCGATCGCGATGTCGACCGTCTCGGGGGTGAGGTCGACAGCCGCCACGTGCGCAAGCGCCCCGTTGACCGACCACAGCTGGGCGCGTGGCCCACGACCTCCGCCGCGCAGTCCGTTGCGGACCACGGTGTCGGACGTCTCGAGCCGCGTGAGCAGCTGTGCGGTCGCCGGCTTCGAAAGACCGATCAGGCCTTCCAACTCCGACCTGGTCAGCGGCCCGTTGCGCAGCAGAGCCTCGATGGCTGCGCGGTCGTTGATCTCCCGCAGCAGTCGTGGGCTTCCGGCACGCATTAGGTCCGCTCCTGTCTGTTAACTTTCCAGACGATTTCGGGCAACGGTAGTGACGCCGTTCACCCGGGTCAATCCCCGATACGGGTCCGTTACCTGACTTAGGCTGACCTAAGGCACTCTGGAACCATGACGGACGTGCGCCAAGAGTCACTCGCCTCGTTGCTGGGAGGCCGAGGCGGCGCCCTCGACGCCTCCCTGCCGCCTCTCGCGTTCGTCGCAGGCTGGCTGATCTGGGGCCACTCGATCGGCGCCGGCGCCATCGCCGCCGTGCTGTGCGGCGTGGCGATCGGCGTCTTCCGCTTCGTCCGAGGCGGCAAGCCCCGCGCCGTCGTGTTCTCCGTGCTGGCCGTGGTCGCGGCCTCGCTGATCGCGCTCTACACGGGCCGTGTGGAGGACTTCTTCCTGATCCAGCTGCTGTCCAACATGGCCTCGGCGCTGGCCTGGGCAGGCTCCATCGTCGTGCGGTGGCCACTGCTCGGAGTGGTGGTGGGCACGCTGTTGGGCCAGAAGACCCGTTGGCGCCGAGATCCTGCCCTTTTGCGTGCGTACTCCATCGCCTCGTGGCCGTGGGTCGGGCAGTACGTGCTGCGTGTCGCCGTGTTCACTCCACTGTGGCTGGACGCGCAGGTGTTCTGGCTGACGACGTTGCGGGTGGCGATGTCGTGGCCGTTGCAGATCGTCTGCATCGTCGTGTCGGGGTGGGTGCTGCGGCGGGCGCTGCCTGCTGACCACCCCGGGTTCCGGCATCCGCAGGTGCCGGAGTCTGCCTCTTAGGTCAGCGCCTCTTCCGCTTCTTGCCGGAGCCGGGCACGGGCTCGGTCGGGACCGGTGGTGGCTCCGGGAAGGCCTCGATGAAGTCCTGGGTCCGCATGCCCTTCAGGAAGACCTTGATCACGAAGCGGTGCAGCAGGTACAGGAAGACTGCGGAAGCGATGCCGAGCGTTGCGACCGCGAAGGGGTCCATGACGCCGCCGGCCGCGTAGAACTGTTCCTGCATCTTCGCCGAACCCGTGGCGAGCGACAGCGCCATCCCCGTCAGCATGACCAGCGGCATGAGCAGGAACGCGCCGACGATCCCGAGCACGTAGGGGCGGCTGTCGGTGCGAACGGCTTCCTTGCGCCGGTTCTGCGGATAGACGCCGGTCGTCGAGTTCCAGCTCCGGCCCGCGAACGGGTTCTCGACGAACTCCACGGCCGAGGACCTGGCGCGCACGGCGGTGAGCGCGGTTTGGCCGACCTCCGCGGTCACCGGTACGAGCAGTTCGCGTGACGTGCCGACGACGTGCAACGCCGGACCGGGCGTCACGGTGAACTCGCGCTCGTTCGCGACGACCCAGTTCGAGAACACCTTGACCTGGCAGACGGTTTCCACGGCGACCTCGATGAGTTCGATCGACCTGACGGACGACCACGGCACCGCGATCACGTCGCGCGAACGTTTGCGCCGTGACACCAGGCTGTCGAGCACCAGGCGGTCCGCCCTCACGCACAACCGCGCCCTGAGACCTCTGGTGGGAAAGGGGATCTCCAGTCGCGACGCGGCCAACCTGCTCGTGACGGGCCGGGTCAGCACGAGTCGCGCCGCTTCGCCCGCCGCCCAGCACACCACGACGAGTCCGACACCGATCGCGAGTGCGATGGGCGCGTTCCGCTTGCCGGCGATGAAGAAGCAGGTGATCACGGAGAGGAACAGGCCTGGGAGCGCGGCCCAGCGTGCCCAGATCGACCACATCGTCGAACGGTTCCAGTGCCAGGCCAGTCCGATGGCGATGACCAGCCAGATGGCACCACCGCCGAGGACGAACTCGACCACGCCCTGGTCGGCCGAGGTGCCGCCCCTGAGCCTCGCGTCCCAGGCGGTGAGGTGTGGATACGCGGCGACCGGGGTGAACGCGGCGAGAGCGACCAGCACCAGTGCGGCCGCTCTGCGCGCGAGGACTTCGATCACAGGTCGCCTTCCATGCGCTTGAACGACCCGGGCTGCTCCACGTTCGTGCGCTGGCCCTCCCAGTACTCGCGCCAGGCCGCGTTCTTCTCGTCCTGCTTGACCTCGGCGTCCGCCTCGCGATGCGTCTGGTCGCTCCACTCCTGGACCACCGCGTTGCCGAGGACCTTGGGGTACTTCGGCAAGGACACCTCGGGTAGCTCGTGGCCGAACACCCTCGGCTTCACCCCGCCTTCGAGCACTTCGGCCGCGTTGTCGAAGCGTGGATTTCCCGTGTGCAGGCTGTCCCGCAGGTTCGCCGCACGGGTCTCCTCGAGCGACTTCACCGCGTCGCCCCGCTGGTGCTTGAGGGCCTCGCCCTTCTCGCCGAGTTCCTCCAGGCGTTTCAGGTCCTTGGCGTCCAGCTTGCCCTGTTCCGCCTTCTTCGCGAGGTGGAGTGCGTCGGTGGCCTGCCGCGCGGCCTTCTGGTTGTAGTCGGTCACGGTTCGCCTGAGGTTCTTGGTGGTGTTCCCCATCGTGTCCCGCGAGTGCCTGGCCTTCTCGGCGACCTTCTCCAGTTGGGTGACCATCTTGCTGATCTTCTTCGCGTTCTTGCCCGCGGTGATCGCGCCCTGCGCCACCGTGTCGGCGATGAACGCGGCCTGCGAGGCACCGAAGGTGATCGGTGTCAGAGCCGACGCGGCCGCGAACTTGATGATCGCGTTGGAGACGAACGACGCGATCGCGTCCCGGACCGCGCCCCGCACGACACCGATCGCGGACGCCGCGACCGTCATCGCCTGTGCCGCCGACGTCGCGTGACTCGCACCGCCGGCGACCACGTTCGAGAAGTCCCGCACGGCTTTGCGGTAGCCCTCGATCGCCGGTCCCTGCGAGCCGCTCAACGTGTCCAGCGTGCCCGAGTACTTGTCGGCCGTCTGCTGCATGCGCTCGGCGATGTTGCTCCAGGTCGTCGCCATCGCGTTGACCGCGTCCGGATCGCCGGCGAGGAAGTCGAGTGCCTCCTTGAGGAAGCCGAGGTGCTCGATCAACCAGCCGATGCCGGCGGACAGCAAGCTGCCGAGCGGGTTCGTCACGAACCCGAGCAGGTCCATGCCGAAACCGGCCAGGTCGCCGAGCACGGCCGTCCAGTCGCCCTTGGCACCGTCGTAGATCAGGTTGGCTGAGCTGCTGAAGATGCCCGCCGCGTCCCACGCCTGGGTGGGGCTGTCGAAGTTCGAGAACCCGGTCACGTCCCCGGATTCGAACTTCTCGGTCGCGTTGAGCGGGTTTAGCTCTCCGATGTTCTTGGGCTCGTCGCTCACGGCTTGGTCCCGTCCAGGCCCGCGCGCAGCTTCGCGAACATCTGCGACGCGGCCTCCTCCCGGTCGGCGTAGTCCTGGCGCATGCCGGAGAACCTCTCCACGACGGAGTCGCCGGCCTTCTCGACCGCGTCGACGTAGTCGCCCGCCTCGTTCGTCCAGTTCCGCATGACTTCGGCGAAGAACATGCCGACGATGCCCCAGGCCTGGAAGTTGCCCGTGTAGGAGGAAGCGGCGTCGGCGGCGGACGGCAGGCCTTCGAGCAAGGCCCTGAGTTCGCGTTCGTGCACCTCGAGTGCCTGGAGGTCCACCTCGAAGCCCGACATCACCAGCCACCTTCCTTCTTGAAGAGGCTGCGCTGGTCGAAGTCGGTGTCGTCGTCCTCGACCGGGCGGCGGGCCGGGCGCGGCGGCGCGGGCCGGGTGGCGGCGGCGTCCTGTTGTTCCTCGTTCACCACGAACTGTTGCGGCGCGGCGGGTGCGGGCTCGTCCGGGACGTCGATCGGCGGGATCTGGGATTGGACGAACTGCATGGCTTCGCTGTTGTCGCCGATGAGCGGGGCCATGATCGTGGCGATCTGCCCCACGGCCTGGGCCTGTGCCCGCTTGGCCGTGGCCATCACGAGGGCCGCCAGGCGGTCCTTGGGCATCTCGTCGGCCTTGGTGCCGAAGGACAGGCCGAGCAGCGCTCCCCCTGCGCTGACGCTGACCGTCACGGCGCCGTCCGTGCTGGTGGCGGCGCCGGTCAGGGTGGCGATCCGGGACTTGGCCTCCTCGGCCTGTTCGAGCAGGGCCGCGGTGCGCTGTTCGTAGTCCTCGATGAGCTGGTTCGGGTCGGTCATGTGGGTCCCCCTTGCACGTGCGTGAGAGGGACGTTACCGAGGGTTACCGGGGTGTGCTGGGAAACGGGCAAAGCGCAGGAATGCCGACCAGGCGTCCGACGAGATCGGAAGGTGGGTGGCCGGGGCCTTGCTGTCGCGAATGCCGATGCCGTGACCGACCTCGACGCAGTTGTTGCTGCTGCCGCTGTAGCTGCTCTTGCGCCAGGCGGTCATTGGAGGCCCTCCAAGATGTTGTCGATCACCACCCTCGATTCTTCCTCAGACAGTGCGACGGCGGCGAGGGCCGACAGGATGTCCTCGTGGATCTTGACGGTTTCCGGGTCGTCGAAGAACAGGCAGTAGTTGACGCTGTCGGCGTAGACCACCGGTGGGTATTTCGGGAACTTCATCAGGCAGAAGTCGCCACAGGTGCCCGCGTGCACGCCCGCTGAGCGAGGGACGATCCGGATGCTGACGTATTTCCGCACGGACATCCTGAGCAGGTGGGCCAGCTGTTCGCGCCACACCTCGACGCTGCCGACCGGGAGTTCCAGCGCCTGTTCGTGGACGAGGAACACGAATTTCCGGCCGGGCTCCAGGATGTCCGCGCGAGCAGCCCTGGCGGCGGCGACCGCAGGCACGTCGTCCGCCTCGATCACCGGCGAACTCTCGGTCACGACGTAGCCGTAGTCGGGTGTTTGCAGCAGGCCGGGGACCAGGATCATCGACCAGGTGACGATCTCGTCGGCGATCTGCTCGTGCTCGATCAGCGTGCGGACCTGGTCGGGCACGCCGTTCTTCGGCATCTGGAGCCAGGCGCTGCCGCACTCGCGGAAGAGCGACAGCAGGTGTTCTCGTTCGCTGACCGTCGCGTGGCAGTAACCGAGCAGCAGAATCACGTCCTGCTCGGTCACGCCACCCTTGCCGAGGGTCATGTCGGAGATCTTGGCTTCCTGCCAGCCGAGTCGTTCGGCGAGCTCGCGGTGGGTGAGGCCGGTGCGCGCGATGATCGCGCGGACTTCGCCGCCGAATTCCCGTCCCACCACGCTGGACGATCTTTTGGGCATGCTCGGAAAGCTAGGCCCGGCAACTCATTTCGCGCCATTCTTTCCGGTCAGGTGTGCCTGAAGGTAGGACGCGTGGAGCGGCTCCATGTTTCGGATGATCTTGCCGGTGGGCGTTCTCGGCAGTGTGTCCATGACGTGGATGTGCTGGGGGAGCTTGAATTCCGCGAGTCTTTCCGTGCACCACTCGGACAACGCCTGCGCGGTGAGGGTCGGGCTGGTGGTGCCCACGTACGCGCGGATCTCGGAAGGTCCCACGGCGACCGCCTCGGTGACCTGGGGGTGTCCACGCAGGACGCTCTCCACCTCGGTCAGGTCGACCTTGTTGCCCCGCACCACGACCAGCGAGTCCGCGCGGCCCAGGAGTCGCAGCTCGCCGGCCGGGGTGAACTCGCCGCGGTCGCCCGTGCGGAACCAGCCGCCGGAGTAGCGCGCAGGGTCGTTCCCCGACAGGTACGGCGTTTCCGGCAGCGCCACCTCGACCAGGCCGTTGCGCACGCGCATCGTGACGCCGGGCATCGGACTGCCGACGGACGGGCGGATGGTGCCGCCGACGGCCATCGTCAGCGCGCCGGTCTCGGTGGTGCCGAAGCACTCGCCCACCGGGAAGCCGTAGGCCGCGGCGAAGCGGGAGGCCACCTCCTGCGGCATCAGCTCACCGCCGGCGAACGCGCCTCGCGCGGTGCTCAGGGCGGAGCGGTCGGGGGTGGAGGTCAGGAGGTCGAAGTGGAACGGCAGGCCCGTCACGAAGTCGACCTCGAACGCGCGGGCCTGGTGCAGGACGTCGGAGGCGGCGGGACTGGCGGAGAACACGAGGTGTGCGCCCACGGCCAGCGCGTGCAGCAGGCCGCCGACCAGGCCGAAGCTGTGCGCGGGGGAGTTGAGCAGCAGCAGGCGTTCGCCGGCCCGCACCATGCCGTCGGACGCCTCGAAGCGCGCCACCTCGTCGATCAACGACGACGTGCCGCGGCCGATCACCTTCGGGCGGCCGGTCGAGCCGGAGCTGAACTGGACCAGGCGGTGCGGCGTGACGGCGGGCGTGCCGTCGACCCGTGACGCGACCAGGCCGTAGCGCTCGCGGAAGCCGGTGGCCACCTCGCCGCTCGGGTGCACGAGGAACTCCGGGCGGGTCAACGAGTGCAGGACGTGCGCCTCGGACGACGTCAGGCGGTGGTCGATCGAGATCACCTGCGCGCCCAGGCTCCACAGCGCGAGCACGGCCTCCAGGTGGCTGAAGCTCGGCGGCACCTGGACGGCGACCGTGCTGGCTTCGCCGATGCCCACGGCGGCGAAGCGGCGGGCGTGCGCGTCCACGTCGGCGCGCAGCAGGCCGTGCGTCACGGTGGTGGCGAAGCTGAAGATCGGCGTGGAGTCGTCGTGCCGGTGCAGGAGGTCGGTGATGAACGCGCGCACGTCAGGACTCCTTGCAGAACTCGCCGATCGGCAGGCCCACGTGCCGTTGTTCCGATGCCACGTAGCCGAGCAGTTCGTCGCCGGGGCGGAGCTCGGTGACGTTCAGGACCTTGCCGCCCGGGCCGAGGACGCGGACGTGCCAGTCGTCCTGCACCATCAGGTCCACCACGACGTTCTCCGGGGAACGGGCGGTGATCGTGAGCATCGGGCGGGACTCGAGCTTGGCCCTGCCGACGGTGATCTCGCGGGTGCGGCCCTCGGCGTTCACGGCGAGGACCTTGCTGCCGGACCGGAGTTCGGACAGGTAGTTCGTGCGGTTGGCCGGCCCGAGCGCGTACGAGTGCAGGGCGCCGGCGTTGACGCGGAACGGCCGGGTCGGCATGTACGGCAGCGGATGCGTCTCGCTGCAACAAAGTACGAAGCCCGAGGAGAACGAACCGACCAGGATGCCCTCGTCCTCGGCGAAGTGCGAGGCGGTGTCGACGCAGACGCGGTCGCCCAAACCGTTGTGGGTCAACGCTTCCACGGTCAGCGTGGTCAAGGTCAGCGGAGGGGACGTCGCCTCCAGCAGGCGCGCCAGCCGGAACACCTCGGTGGCGTCGCGCGGGGCCATCAGCACGCCGTCCGAGCCGTGTTGCAGGCATTCCAGCACGATCGCGGCCTCGACGAGGTCGGTCACCACGGTGATCAGCTTGCCGGGGGCGCCGTCCGCAGCGGCGATCACGATCTCCAGCGGGATCTTCGTCGGGTCGGTGAACGCGACGACGGTGTGGTCCAGCCGTTCCGCGGCGGCGCAGGCGAGCTTGAGCGTGCGGTCGTCGCTGACCGTCACGAACGCGGCGCTCGACGGCAGCCGGTCGAGCTGGTCCTGGTCGTCCACCGGCACCACCACGAGGTGCGGGCTGTCCGGGAGGTCGGCGCCGACCAGCACGCGGGTGATCGTGGGCGGCAACGGGTCCAGCAGTGCGGGGTCGTCCGCGACGACGCCGGCGACGCGGCTGTGCACGGCCGCGTCGACCACCGCGGTCCGCTGCTCCTGCGGGACGGTCCTGAGGTCGATCCAGGCGAACTTCACCGGTTCTCCAAAGCTGTCAGGGCGTGGATGAGACTCGCCTCGGTCGGCGTGTGCACGATCGCCGCGAGCTCGGCGACGAGCTGCATCGGCGTCGGCGACGTGAAGACCCGCCGTCCCACGGCGAGGCCCGCGCAGCCGGCGGACATCGCGGTGCGGGCGTGCCCGGCGAGGCTGTGGGCGGAGGCGGGACCTCCGGCGACGACGACGGGGACCGGGCAGCTCGCGACCACGTCCGCCATGTCCTCGGCGGGATTCGCGAGGTTCGTCTTGACGATGTCCGCGCCGAGGTCCGCCGCGATGTTCACGACGTGCGCGAGCAGTGCCGGGTCGCGGGGATCGCCGATGCGCGGGCCGCGGCCGTAGGCCATCACGACCAGCGGGACGTTCCACGAGTCGCACGCGGCCGCGACCACGCCGAGGTCGGCGAGCTGGCGGGCCTCGGTGTCCGAGCCGATGTTGACGTGCACGCTGACCGCGTCGGCACCGAGCCGCAGCGCCTCGTCGACCTCGCCGACGAGCACCTTCGCGTTGGCGTCGGCCATGTGCGCGGTGCCGGCGCTCAGGTGCACGATCAGCGCGCACCCGCCGAGCACCGCGGGGTCGAGGGTCCGCACCCGTCCTTTGTGGACGATGATGGCGTCGGCGCCGCCGAGCACGACCGCGCGGATCAGGTCCTGCCACCGGTCCCGCGGCACCACCGGGCCGTCCGAGACGCTGTGGTCCAACGGCACGAAGAGGTACCTGTCGTCGTGCGGACGGGAAAGGCGTCGCAGCCGCAACGCTTTCCTCATGGCGCTCACACCCCCTGGGTCGTTTGGTGTCAATTGCAGCCTGGAGCAGTCCGCTCACCCAGCGGCAGGTGTGAGATGGCGATAACTCCCGAGTTATCGGCCTGACAGCGCAACGCCCCCTACGACGGCCACGGAGCGTCATCTGGTGACACCCGCGTGGCCGATTTTGTTGCCCCTTCACTGCTTTAGGCTTCGTCGGTGCGAATGGAGCTGAGACACCTGCACGTCGTGCTGACCGTCGCGCGAGCAGGCAGCATCAGCCGGGCCGCCTCCCAGATGAAGATCGCCCAGGCCGGGTTGACCGCGCAGGTGCGCAGGATCGAGGCGACTCTCGGCGGACCGCTGTTCCTGCGCCGCACCGACGGCGTCGAGCTCACCGAACTGGGGCGCCACGTCGTGCTGCGGGCCCAGGACCTGGTCGAACGGTTCGACGACCTGCTCGCCACCTCGCACAAGCTGGCCTGCCGCGGCGACTCGGGCATCCGCCTCGGCGGCGTCGTGGGCGCGCCGACCGCGTTGCTGGTCGGGGCGGTCCGCGAGGTGCTGCCCGGCGTGCCGCAGACCACGCACATCGAACGCGGCGGCGACGCCGTGCTCGAACACGTCCGCACCGGCGACCTGGACCTGGCGCTGGTGGTGGAGTTCCCGCGCAGTCCGTTGCGCTACCCGAAGGCCGTCGGCCTGCGCGGTGTCGTCACGGAGCGCATGCTCGTCGGCGTCCCGGTGGGCCACCGGCTGTCCGGCCGCAGCGAGCTCCTGCTGTCCGAGTTGGCCGGCGAGGAGTGGGTCGTGCCGGACGAGCACCACGGCGGACGGCTCACCCTCGACCTCGCCTGCGAGGCCGTCGGGTTCACGCCGCGCTGCGCGCACTTCGGCGTCGACCCGGTGGCGGCGGCCGACCTGGTGCGCTCGACCGGTGCCGTGGCGGGCTTCTTCCCCGGTCACGAGCTGCCGGGCGTGCTGCTCAAGCCGATCATCGGCAACCCGGTGCACCGGCGGATCACGTTGGTGTGGAACACCGAGGCCGCCGAGCACGTGGACGACGTGCACGCCGGACTGCTGCGCGCCTACCACGAGCGCACGCCGCACTCGGGCCGGTTGCTGGCCTCCTAGGACCTGCTGGGCCGCGGCGCGTCCGGGCCGAGCACGTCGACCGCGGCGAGCCAGGCCGCACCCGCCGCACCCTCCGTCGCCATGATCACCTCGGCGTTGCAGCGGGAGATCAGCTGCCCCTTGAGGTGCGTGCCGACCGGCGTCTTGATCAGGCTGCCGACCAGCACGATCGGCGAGGTGTCGGCGGGTTCGCGCACCGCCGTGGCCAGGTCCGCGAGCAGGCGGGCGGCGGTGCCGACGATGATCAGGGCCTCGGGATCGCCGTGGTGGTAGGCGGAGCTCACGAGCGGCGCGAACTGGGCGATCCTGATCGGCGGCTGCGTGTTGACGGCGGTGATCAGCTGGCCGCGGTTCTTCGCGCCCGCGGCGGTGAGCACGGCGGTGGCGAGGCCTTCGAGCGGCGCGTCGAGGTCGAGCAGCTTCAGGGTGGCGCGGACGGCCTCGCGGCCGAGCCAGAACCCCGAGCCGTCGTCACCCAGCAGCCAGCCGTAGCCGCCGGACTGGCCGACCATGCGGTGGTCGGCGATGCGGCCCGCGATGGACCCGGTGCCCGCCACCAGGACCGTGCCGTCGGGGGACGACGTGCCGGTGGCGAAGGCCGCCTCGCAGTCGGTGACCACGCGCATCGGGCAGTGCAGGCCCGCGCGTTCCCAGGCGTTCTGGAAGAGGTCGAGGACGGCCGGGTCGGCCAACCGGGAGGCACCCGCCATGCCGAGGACGCCGGACCGGACCTTGCGGGAGTCGAGGCCGTCCAACGCCTCCGTCAGCGCCTCGCCGATGTGCGCGGCGGCGACGGCGGGAGGGTGCGAGTTCGGGTTCGCGCCGCCCGCCAGGCCCTGGCCCAGGCGGGCGCCGTCGAGTCCGAGCACCAGCGCCCTGGTGGACGTGCCGCCAGCGTCGAGTCCCACGACCAGATCCATAAAGACCGAGTATGCCGAGAGACGCTCCGCTGAGGCACGTCCAACCGGGTGTCACCTCACGAGCGCGCGGTTACCCGACGCGTTGTGGTGGAAGAACACCAGCGATCCGGACGGAACAGGATCACCCGGACGAACCACAGTGGACAGTGACGGAACGATCAAGCTGTAGTCGAACGTGGCGGAGGGGGCCACGTCGACCAGGTCGTCGGGGTCCGCCGGCGCGGTGTAGCGGCTCTGCACACCGACGGTGTAGGTGACCGGGCCGGACGGCAGCACCGACCGCGCGACGGGGAGCACCACGACGTCGCTGTCGAACAGGTTCGTGTCGGTCGCGCCGTCGAACCCGTTCAGCGGCTGCTCGTCCAGGACCTCGTCCGACCCGGCCGCCTTCGTCCGGGCGAGCCAGACGTCGGCGGTCACGTCACCGTCGGGGTTGGTGGTCTTCACGGCCGTCGTCACGAAGTCCTTGCCGGCCACCGAGAACCGCACCTCCGGCCTGGTGGTGCTGCCGATGTTCGCCCAGGTGTCCCAGGTCGCGACGCCGAACGCCAGCAGGTCCGGCGTCGCCGTCGCACCGACGTACCGCAGGTCGCCGCCTCGCGCGGTGCGGTTCACGGCGCAGTCGTCCTGCACGTCGGGACCGCACGCGGGCAGGCGGTCCGAGCGCGCGCCGAGCTGCAGCGTCGTCATCCGCGCCTGGTAGCCGGGCTGGTCGACGCCACGTCCGGCGGCGCGGCCCCCGGCCACGGACAGGCGCGACACCGGCTTGGGCGCGGCGTGGACCGGCACCCGCAGCGTGCGGTCGCCGGTGAACGTCACCAGGCCGGACGCCTCCGCCAGGAACTGACGGCCCTCGTCCAGCGACACCGTCGGATCGGGCGTCTTGCGCAACGCCGCGGGGTTCGCGATCCGCAGCTGCACGGGCACCGACGCCGACCCGCCCGGCGGCAGCACGACGTACGGCACGGCGGCCCGGAACGACACCCCGGGCACGCTGGTGATCGGCTCGTAGCCCGCGCGCAGCCGCACGGTCTGCGAACCCTTGTTGACCAGCGTGAGGGTCCGGCTCGTCAGCACCGGGCCGCCGACCTCGACCGTGCCGAACGACGCGTCGCCGAGCGCCAGCACGTCCGACGACAGCGCGGCGAGGCCGTCCACCCGGCCCGCGCCGACCCGCATGGGCGCCTCGCGCACGCCCTTCGAGTCCTTGACGACGCCGGACGCGGTGTTCACCAGAGCCGCCTTGACCTCCGCGACCGTCCACTCCGGATGGACCTCGCGCAGCAGTGCGGCGATGCCGGCGACGTGCGGTGACGCCATCGACGTGCCGCCCATCGAGACGCCGTCCGAGGCGGTCCCGGAGGCCGCGGAGAAGATCGTGTCACCGGGCGCCGCCACCGCGATCGACGACCGCGAGCGCGACGACGAGGGAGTGATCGTGTCCTGGATCGACGGCTCGACCGAGGGCACCGCGACCTTCAACGCCGAGGTCAGGCGCACGTTCAGAGTCCCGGCCTCCAGCGCCGGGCGCAGCGCGGACGACGCCGCCGCCGTCAGCTGGAACGCGGGGATGTGCGCGTTGCCGGCGATCCCCGCCGCGAACACCGGCAGCGCGGTCGGCAGCAGCACGCCGGCCGCCCCCGCCTTCCAGGCGTTGTCGGTCCGCGCACCGGAACCGCAGGCACGGGTGGCGTCGCTGTCGTCCCACTCCAGCCAGACGATCTTCCCGGCCAGCGGCTCCGTGATCGGCTGACAGCCGTCCACGTTGGACGACAGGCGCACCACGGGCTTCGTGAGGTCGAACGGCTCCTTGAAGTTCTGGCTGTACTGCCCGGCGTACCGCTGCCCGGCGACCTCCAGCCCGTCCAGCATCGAGAACGAGTCGCGGGTGTTCGCCACGGAGATCGCCTCGGGCGAGTTGCCCGGCGAACCGGACACGTCGTAGAAGTCGCCACCGTTGCCGGCCGCCGCGACCACCACCACGCCGTGCTCCACGAGCTTGCGCACGAACAGCGCGTCCGGGTCGTCCGGGGCGCCGAAGTCGCTGCCCAGCGACAGGTTCACCACGTCGAGCTTGTCGGAGAAGTCGCCGTCGCCGTTGGGGTCGAGGGCCCAGTCGAGCGCCCGCGCGGTCAGGTTCGTGCCGCCCTCGCAGCCGAACACCTTGAGCGCGTAGAGCGACGCCTTGGGGGCCGTGCCGGGGCCGATCTTCAGCGAGTCGAGATCGATGGACGAGTAGGAGCCGCGGTAGGTCGTGCCGTCCGCGTTGACCCCGTACCCGGCCGCGGTGCCGGCGACGTGCGTGCCGTGGCCGTCGCAGTCCACCGGGTCGGCGTCCGGCTCCGGCAGCGACCCCGGCTCGGCGGTGTAGGCGTCGCCCGCGAAGTCGTACCCGCCGACGACCTTGGCGTTCGGGAACGTGCCGCCGCCGAAGTCCGCGTGCCGGTAGTCGATGCCGGTGTCGACCACGCCGATCCGCACGCCGTCGCCGAGGTGCCCGAGCGATTTCCACACCTCGGACGTCCGGGTGAGCCGGACGGCGTGCGCGTTGGAGGTGGTCTTGGGGACCATCCGGTGCACCGCCCGCACCTCGGGCATCCGCGACAGGGCGGACAGGCGCGACCTGTCGGTCGCGAGCACCACGCCGGGGACCGCGTTGGTCGTTCGGGCGACTTCCCGGCCACCGGACCGGGAGATCACCCGGGACACGTGCTCGGAGGTCCGGTCGCGGGCGGAACGGGCCTGCGCGGCGGAGCCCTTGTCCGCGGCTGCGTCCGAGGTCAGCTCCACGAAAACGGTTACAGTGTCGACCGGTGCCACCGGGGCGAGCAGTGCGCCCGCCAGGAGCGACGCAGCCAGCAAATTCATGATCAACTCCTCATATTCATCGGACGACTTCCTGCTGAGCCCTAGACGCAGGCGGTCCCGCAGGGCTATACATCCGATGTATTTCGTAGGGTGTGAGCAGAGGAGGAACGGCCGTGCAGTTCTTGCGCCTGGGGCCGGTCGGTGACGAACGTCCCGCGGTCAGGACCGACGACGGGATCACGTACGACCTCCTGCCGATCACCCCGGACATCGACGGGTCGTTCCTCGCGAACGACGGCGTGGCGCGGGTCCGGGCCGCCCTCGACGCGGGCGAGCTCGACGTGCTGGACATCGGGGGCCTGCGCGTCGGACCGCCGCTCGCGCATCCGGGCAAGGTCATCTGCATCGGCCTCAACTACCGCGACCACGCGGAGGAGACCGGCGCGGACATCCCGGGTGAGCCGGTGATGTTCCTCAAGACGCCGGACACGATCGTCGGCCCGTACGACGAGGTGCTCGTGCCCCGCCGGTCCGTGAAGACCGACTGGGAGGTCGAGCTCGGCGTCGTCATCGGGCGCACGGCTCGCTACCTGGAGTCCGAAGAGGACGCTCTGGCGTGCGTCGGCGCGTACGTGCTCTCACACGACGTCAGCGAGCGCGAGTTCCAGATCGAGCGCGGCGGGACGTGGGACAAGGGCAAGAACTGCGAGACGTTCAACCCGCTCGGTCCCTTCCTCGTGCCCGCCGGCGAGATCGCCGACCCGCAGAGCCTCGAGATGCGGCTCTGGGTGAACGGCGAGATCAAGCAGAACTCGTCCACCAAGAACATGATCTTCTCGGTCGCGGAGATCGTGCGCTACCTCAGCCAGTTCCTTGTCCTTCGACCGGGTGACGTGATCAACACGGGTACACCCGCCGGGGTGGCGCTCGGCCAGCCGGAGCCGAAGCCGTACCTGCGCGCGGGCGACGTCGTCGAGCTGGAGATCGAAGGCCTCGGCAAGCAGCGCCAGACCCTCGGGCAGGCCTGACCATGCCGAAGATCACCGCGCTGGACGTCCTCGACGTCCGGTTCCCGACCTCGCGCGAGCTCGACGGCTCCGACGCGATGAACCCGGACCCGGACTACTCCGCCGCGTACGTGGTGCTGCGGACCGACGAGGGACCCGAGGGCCACGGGCTCGCGTTCACCATCGGCCGCGGCAACGACGTGCAGGCCGCCGCCATCAAGGCGCTGTCGCCGCACGTCGTCGGCAAGGACGTGCCGGAGGACGCGAAAGCGTTGGGGGAGCTGTACTTCGAGCTCATCGGCGACTCGCAGATCCGCTGGCTCGGCCCCGAGAAGGGCGTCGCGCACATGGCGATCGGCGCCGTCGTCAACGCCGCGTGGGACCTCGCCGCCCGCCGCGCCGGGCTGCCGGTCTGGCGGTTCCTCGCCCGGATGTCGCCGGAGGAGATCGTCGGTCTCGTCGACTTCCGGTACCTCTCCGACGCCCTGACGCCGGACGAGGCGCTGCAGATCCTGCGCAGGGTCGAGCACGGCAAGGCCGAGCGGGTGGAGACGATCACCCGGGACGGCTACCCGGCCTACACGACGTCGCCGGGCTGGCTCGGCTACTCGGACGAGAAGCTCGCCCGGCTGGCGCGCGAGGCGCTGGCCGACGGCTTCGACATGATCAAGCTCAAGGTCGGCGGCAGCCTCGACGACGACGTCCGGCGGATGAAGCTCGCCCGCGAGGTCGTCGGCGACGAGGTCCGCGTGGCCGTGGACGCGAACCAGCGCTGGGACGTCGACACGGCCGTGCGCTGGATGAAGGAGCTCGCGCCGCACGACCCGTACTGGATCGAGGAGCCGACCTCGCCGGACGACGTGCTGGCGCACCGCGCGATCGCCGATGCGCTGGCCCCGATCCGGGTCGCCACCGGCGAGCACGTGCAGAACCGCGTGGTGTTCAAGCAGCTCCTGCAAGCCGGCGCGATCGACGTGCTGCAGCTCGACGCCTGCCGGGTCGCGGGCGTCAACGAGAACGTCGCGATCCTGTTGCTGGCCAAGAAGTTCGACGTCCCGGTGTGCCCGCACGCCGGCGGTGTGGGTCTGTGCGAGCTGGTCCGGCACCTGTCGTTCTTCGACTACGTGGCGATCTCCGGCGAGGTCGGCGACCGCGTGATCGAGTGGGTCGACCACCTGCACGAGCACTTCCTGGACCCGGCGGTCGTCGAGCACGGCCGCTACCTGGCTCCCACCGAGCCGGGCTTCTCCGCCCAGCTCAAGGACGAGACGCTGACCGACTACGTCTACCCCGGCGGTCCTGTGTGGACGGAACTGGAGGGTGGGCGGTGACCGACTTCGAAGGACTGGTCGCCGTCGTCACGGGTGGCGCGTCCGGCATCGGCCTCGCCACCGCCGAGCTGCTGAGCAGCCGCGGCGCCACGGCCGTCGCGCTGGACCTGAACCCGGACGTGCGGGACCCGCTCGTCGGCATCCGCGCGGACGTGTCGGACGACGAGAGCGTCAGGGCCGCGATCGACGAGGTCGTCGAGCGGTTCGGACGGCTCGACGTCGTGGTGAACAACGCGGGCATCGGCGCTCAGGGCGACGTCACGGCCAACGACGACGCGCAGTGGGCGAAGGTGCTCGACGTCAACGTGCTCGGCATGGTCCGGGTGTCGCGGGCCGCGCTGCCGCACCTGCGCAACTCGCCGGCCGCGGCGATCGTCAACACCTGCTCGATCGCTGCCTGGGCCGGGCTCCCGCAGCGAGCGCTGTACTCGGCCAGCAAGGGAGCGGTGTACGCGCTGACCCTCGCGATGGCCGCCGACCACGTCCGCGAAGGCATTCGCGTCAACGCGGTCGCCCCCGGCACGGCGGACACCCCGTGGGTGGGCCGTCTGCTCGACTCGGCGCCCGACCCCGCCGCCGAGCGGGCCGCGTTGGAGGCGCGCCAGCCACACGGCCGGCTCGTCTCCGCCGACGAGGTCGCGGGAGCCATCGCCTACCTGGCGAGCCCGCTCTCCGGATCCACCGCCGGCACGATCCTCGCCGTCGACGGCGGCATGCACGGCTTGCGCTTGCGTCCCCAGTGAAAGGCCAGACAACGATGAAGCGTCGCAACCTCACCGCCGCGGTGTGCCTCGCGCTCGCCGGAGCACTGACACTGTCCGCCTGTGGCAGCGGAGCAGCCGGAACGGGAGCCGGCGGCGTCGGCCCGATCGGCGCCGACCACCCCCGCGCCGACACCGACTTCTGGAACTCCTACATCAAGTACTTCCCGGAGAAGGCCAAGGACCTCGGCATCAACCTGCTGAACCCGACCAACTCGCAGAACAAGGTCGAGAACCTGGTCGCCAACGCCCAGTCGCTGCAGTCGCAGGGCGCCAAGGCGATCATCATGGCGCCGCAGGACACCGGTGCCATCGCGTCCACCCTGGACCGGCTGGAGAAGGCGAAGATCCCGGTCGTCACCGTCGACACCCGTCCCGACAAGGGCAAGACCTACATGGTCGTGCGCGCGGACAACAAGGCGTACGGCGAGAAGGCCTGCAAGTTCCTCGGCGACAAGCTGGGCGGCAAGGGCAAGGTCGTCGAGTTCCAGGGTGCGCTCGCGTCGGTCAACGGCCGCGACCGGTCCGAGGCGTTCGCCGCCTGCATGAAGCAGAACTACCCCGGCATCACGGTGTTCGAGGAGCCGACCGACTGGGAGGGCGCCAAGGCGTCCGCGGCCCTGCAGACCCGCCTCAACCAGCACCCGGACATCAACGGCATCTACATGCAGGCCGGTGGTGCGTTCCTCACGCCGACGCTGCAGGTGTTGCGGCAGAAGAACCTCATCGTGCCGCCGACCGACCCGAAGCACATCTTCATCGTCTCGAACGACGGCATTCCGCAGGAGCTGGAGGCCATCCGCAAGGGCGAGATCGACGCCACCGTCTCGCAACCGGCCGACCTGTACGCGCAGTGGGCGCTCTTCTACGCCAAGGCCGCCGTCGAGGGCAAGACGTTCCAGCCCGGCCCGACCGACCACGACTCCACGATCGTCGACACCGGCGGCGGCCGTCTCGAGGACCAGCTGCCGGCCCCGCTGATCACCAAGGAGAACGTCGACGACAAGGCGTTCTGGGGCAACCAGATCTGATGAACGATTACGCGGCCGTCGCGCGGGGCGTGACGAAGAGGTACGGGCGCACGCTCGCACTGGACGACGTGGGCATCGAGATCCGCGCCGGTGAGTCGCACGCGCTCGTCGGTCGCAACGGTGCGGGCAAGTCGACGCTGGTCTCGGTCCTCACCGGCATGCAGGTGCCGGACGCGGGTGAGGTCAGCTTCTTCGGCGAACCCGCGCCGTCCGTCGCGGACAGCGCGGCGTGGCGGCGGCACGTCGCCTGCGTCTACCAGAAGTCGACGGTCGTGCCGGAGCTGTCCGTCGCCGAGAACCTGTTCATCAACCGGCAGGACCTCGGCGGCGGGCTGATCAGGTGGAAGAAGCTCCGCGCGGAGGCGTCGGCGCTGCTCGAGACCTACGACGTCGCGGTGAACCCGGACGCGCTGGTGTCGACGCTGACGGTCGAGCAGCGGCAGCTCGTCGAGATCGCGCGGGCGCTGTCGATCGGCTCGCGGTTCGTGATCCTCGACGAACCGACCGCGCAGCTCGACGGTCCGGCGATCGAGCGGCTGTTCGACCGGATGAGGTCGTTGCAGGACAGGGGAGTGACGTTCCTCTTCATCTCCCACCACCTGCAGGAGGTCTACGAGGTCTGCCAGACCGTGACGGTCTACCGCGACGCGCGGCACATCGTCACCGCGCCGGTCGCCGAGATGTCGAAGCCCGACCTCATCGAGGCGATGACCGGCGAGGTCGGCGGCCTGAACGTGCCGTCCGGCGACGACCGGCCGTCGTCCGACGAGACCGTGCTGGCCGTGTCGTCGTTGAGCGGCGACCACTTCTCGGACATCTCGCTGGCGGCGACGCGCGGTGAGGTGATCGGCCTCGCGGGCAGCGCGTCGTCGGGCAAGCACGAGTTCGCGGAGACCATCTACGGGCTGCGCAAGCCGTCCGCCGGTTCTGTTGCCGTGGACGGGTCCGTGGTGCGCGGCGGTGACGTTCCGGCCGCACTCCGCGCAGGAATCGGCTGTGTGCCACGGGATCGGCACCACCAGGGACTCGTGCTGGACCTGTCGATCGCGGAGAACGCGACGATGAGCACGGCCGGCGCGTTCGTGTGGCCGTCGGCGCAACGGTCGTCCGGCAGCACGGCGATCGCGTCCTACGACGTGAAGGCCGCCGGACCGGACCAGCCGGTGTCCGACCTGTCCGGCGGCAACCAGCAGAAGGTCGTGATGGCGCGGGCGCTCGCGGGCGACCCGTCGGTGCTGGTGCTGATCAACCCGACCGCGGGCGTCGACGTGAAGTCCAAGGAGTCGCTGCTCGGGGTCGTCGACACGCAGGCGCGGCGGGGCAAGGCGGCGATCGTCGTCTCGGACGAGCTCGACGACCTGCGGGTCTGCGACCGCGTGCTGGTGCTGTTCCACGGCCGGGTCGTGCGCGAGTTCGGCCGCGGCTGGCGGGACCAGGAACTGATCTCCGCGATTGAGGGAATGGAATGACGAAGGCCATGACACCGCCGGTCGCCGCACCCGCGCCGGAGAAGCAGAAGTTCCGGCTGGCGCGCTACCAGGACCTCGCGCTGGTCCCGGTGATCATCCTGCTGCTGATCATCGGGGCGGTCCTCTCGCCGATCTTCCTGACGCCCGCGAACCTGATCGCCGTGCTGACCCAGCAGAGCGAGCTGTCGCTGCTGGTGCTGGGACAGGCGATGATCCTGATCGTCGGCAAGATGGACCTGTCGCTCGAGTCGACGGTCGGTCTCGCGCCCGCGCTGGCGGTCGCGCTGATCATCCCGGCGTCGTCGGGCGGCCTCGACGTCGGGCTCGCGGCCTGGCTCGCGTTGCCGCTGTGCATCCTGATCGGCATCGCCATCGGTGGCCTGAACGGGTTCCTGATCCTCAAGGTCGGGCTGTCCGGGTTCATGGTGACGCTCGGCATGCTGACGATGCTGCGCGGCCTGCAGCTGGCGATCACCGAGGGCAAGTCGCTGATCGACGTGCCGGAGTCGTTCCTGTACCTGGGTTCCACGACGTGGCTCGGGCTGCCGGCGGCGGTGTGGATCTGCGTCGTCTGCTACGCCGTGGGCATCTTCGTGCTGAAGTACCTGCGCGCCGGGCGTTCGTTGTACGCGATCGGCGGCAACTCCGAGGCGGCGCGGGCCGCGGGCATCCGGGTCGACCGGGTGGTGTGGGCCGTGCTGATCATCGGCTCGGTGCTGGCGGTGATCGCGGGTATCCTGATGACCGGACGGCTCGGGTCGGTCGCGGCCACGCAGGGCGAGGGCATGATCTTCCAGGTCTTCGCGGCGGCGGTGATCGGCGGCATCTCGTTGCAGGGCGGCAAGGGCACGTTGTTCGGTGCGCTGTCCGGCGTGCTGATGCTGGGGCTCGTGGAGCAGATCCTGCGGCTGCAGGGCGTGTCCGGCTTCTACATCAAGGCCTCGTACGGCGCGGTGATCATCCTCGCGCTGATCGTCACGCGGTTCGCGACCGGGCAGAAGCAGGAGTGAGCTGTGGAGACCGTTGCGCTGCACACCCGGCTGCGGCCGGGGTGCGAGGAGGAGTACGACCGCGTCCACGCCTCGATCCCGACCGCGCTGGACGGGGCGTTGCGCGAGGCGGGGGTGCGGTCGTGGCGGATCTGGCGCTCTGGACGCGAGCTCTTCCACCTCGTCGAGGTCGATGACTACCGGGCGATGCGCGCGCATCTGGCCGAGCACCCCGCCAACGTTCCGTGGCAGGCTCGGATGGCCGAACTGCTGGAGGTCGAGGACGACTACTCCGGCGCCGAACCCGCTGTGCGACTCGTGTGGGAGCTGCCGTGAAGGTCGCTGTGTCCCGTCTCGGCTTCGGCGGTGCGCCGATCGGCAACCTGTACCGGGAGACGTCCGACTCCGACGCTCTCGGTGCGGTGGAAGCGGCCTGGCAGGCGGGTGTCCGCTACTTCGACACCGCGCCGCACTACGGGCTCGGGCTGTCGGAACGGCGGCTGGGCCTCGGGCTCGCCGGCCGTCCGCGCGACGAGTACGTGATCTCGACCAAGGTCGGGCGCGTGCTGGAACCGTTCGACGGATCCGGGCTCGACGACGAGGGTTTCGCGGTGCCGCAGGCGTTCCGGCGGGTGCGGGACTACTCGCGCGATGGTGTTCTGCGGTCGCTCGAGTCCTCTTTGGAGCGTCTCGGGACCGACCGGGTGGAGATCGTCTACATCCATGACCCCGACGACCACTGGGCTTCCGCTGTCGGTGAGGCCTACCCGGCGTTGGAGGACCTGCGGTCGCAGGGTGTCGTGGGCGCCATCGGCGTCGGCATGAACCAGTGGGAGATGCCGGAGCGGTTCGTCCGCGAGACCGACATCGACGTGGTGATGCTGGCGGGGCGGTACACGTTGCTCGAGCAGCCTTCACTGACGTCGTTCCTGCCCGCCTGCGTCGACCGGGGTGTCTCCGTGGTGGCGTGCGGGGTGTTCAACTCCGGGCTGCTGTCGAAGCCGGTCGTGGCCGCCGGTGCGAAGTACAACTACGAGGAAGCGCCCCTTGAGCTGGTGGAGCGGGCGAGGGCGATCGCGGAGGTGTGCGGTCGGCACGGCGTGACGCTGCCCGAGGCCGCGATCCAGTTCGCGCTGGGCCATCCCGCGGTGGTGTCGGTGGTGATCGGCGCACGGACGGCGGAGCAGATGACCGCCAACGCCGCGTACTTCTCGGCCTCGGTTCCCGAGGACCTGTGGAACGAGCTGAAGGCCTTGGACCTCGTCGACCCGGAGGTTCCGACGCCGTGATCGTCGACGCTCACCACCACCTGTGGGACCTGTCGGTGCGGGACCAGGACTGGATCACCGATCCGCCGATGGGCGCGATCCGGCGGTCGTTCCTGGAGCCCGACTTCGTCGCGGTTGCTTCGGAGGTCTCCGCCTCCGTGCTGGTGCAGACGGTGTGCGTGCCCGAGGAGACGCCGGAGTTCCTCGCCGTGGCGGCTTCTTCGGACGTCGTCGGCGCGGTGGTGGGCTGGGTCGACCTGACGGCCGCGGACGTCGGCGACGCGCTGACCGCGTTGGTGGACTCGCCCGACGGCTCGTGGCTGCGCGGGATCCGGCACCAGGTGCAGGGCGAGCCGGACCCGGAGTGGTTGTGCCGCAGGGACGTGTGGAACGGACTCGCCCAGGTCGGCGCGCACGGGCTGGTCTACGAGCTGCTGACGCTGCCGCACCAGCTGCCGGCCGCACGCCGGACCGTCGCGGCGTTGCCGCAGGTGGAGTTCGTGGTGGACCACTGCTCGAAGCCCGCGATCGGAACGGATCCGGGGGAGTGGGCCTCGTCGATCCGTTCGCTGGCGGCGCACGAGAACGTGACGTGCAAGCTGTCGGGTCTCGTCACCGAGGCCGACTGGAAGTCGTGGGACGTGGCTGCGTTGCGGCCGTACTTCGAGGTCGTGCTCGACGCGTTCGGGCCTGAGCGGTTGATGTTCGGCTCGGACTGGCCCGTCTGCCTGCTGGCCGCCACCTACGACGAGTGGCTCGGCGCGGCACGGGAACTGGTGGCGGAGTTGTCACCCGGCGAGCAGGACGCGATCTTCGCAGGCACTGCTCGCCGGGTGTACTCGCTCTAGAACAGCGCCTTCAGCTCGTTGATCAGCTGCGGGGTCGCGCCGACCAGCGGCTCGCGGACCGGCCCGGACGGCAGCCCGAGCAGGTTGAGAGCGGCCTTGACGGCCACCGCACCGGGCTCGCGGGTCATGATCGCGGTGATCACCGGCAGCAACGCCTGGTGGCGCCGCAGGGCTTCCTTGTTGTCGCCCTCGTCGTAGGCGTCGAGCATCGCCTTGATCTCGTTGCCGACGACGTGGCCGACGGTGCTGACCGTGCCGACGCCGCCGATCGAGTAGAGCGGCAGGATCAGCTCGTCGTTGCCGGAGTAGTAGTCGAGGCCGGTCTCGGCGATCACGCGGGCGGTCGCGAGCAGGTCGACCTTGCAGTCCTTCACGCCGACGATCCGCGGGTGCTCGGCGAGCCGGAGGAGCGTCTCGGTGTCGATCGCCGTGCCGGTGCGGCCGGGGATGTCGTAGAGCAGCGCCGGGAGCCCGGACGCGTCGGCCACCTGCCGGAAGTGGTTCTCGACGCCCTCCTGCGTGGGCTTGCTGTAGTAGGGCGTGACGACCAGCAGGCCGTCGGCGCCGCTCTCCTCGGCCTGCTTCGAGAGCTCGATCGTGTGGCGCGTGGAGTTGGTGCCGACGCCCGCGAGGATCTGCGTGCGGTCGCCGACGGCCTCCTTCACCGCCCTGATGATCTGCGCCTTCTCGGCGTCCGTGGTGGTGGGCGCCTCGCCGGTCGTGCCGTTGACGACAAGCCCGTCCGCGCCACCTTTGTCGACGAGGTGCGCCGCCAGCTCCTGCGCACCCTTGAGGTCCAGGTCACCGTCGGGGGTGAACGGGGTGACCATCGCTACCAGCACTCGTCCGAACATGACTCCAGGGTGACTTGAGCGTTCGGAAAGTTCCAGTTAGAAGTTCTGCCCGGAACGTTAAGCTGAGCTTTGTGTTGGACGTACGACGACTCCGCCTGCTCCACGCCCTGTCGGTCCACGGCACGGTCACGGCCGCCGCCGAGGCCCTGCACGTGACCTCGCCGGCCGTCTCCCAGCAACTGGCCGCCCTGGAACGCGAAGCGGGCGTCGCGCTGGTCGAACGGGAGGGCCGACGGCTCGTGCTGACCCGCGCCGGCCACGTGCTCGCGGCCCACACCCAACTGGTCCTGGACCAACTGGCCGCCGCCGAAGCCGACCTGGCCTCGTTGCGCACGTCGGTGTCGGGCGCCGTGCGCGTCGGGGCGTTCGTGTCGGTGGCCGCGTTGCTGCCGCGCGTGATCCAGGTGCTGAGGTCGAAGCACGGGTCCGATGTGGACCTGTTCGTGCACGAGATGGAACCCGAGGCCTCGCTGCCCGCCCTGCGCCGCGGCGACATCGACATCGCGGTGATCCACTCGTACAACATCATGCCGCGCTCGCTGCCCGAATCCTGCGAGTCGTTCGAGCTGTTCGTGGAACCGGTGAACGTGGCCCTGCCGCTCTCGGACCCGTTGGTGCAGCAAGACTCCGTGGACCTGTCGGTGCTGGCCGACCGGCCGTGGATCATGCCGCGCACCGACGCGTCGTGCCACGAGCTGACCCAGCGGGCGTGCGGCGCCGCCGGGTTCGTGCCGCGGGCGCAGGCGTACTGCGACGACTTTGGGGTGATGTGCGGGCTCGTCGAGGCCGGGCTCGGGGTGGCGCTGGTGCCGTCCGTGGCGCGACGGCCGGGGGTGGCGTTGCGGCCGTTGACGCAGCAGGTGTTCCGGACCGTGTCGGCGGTGGTGCGCAACCGGGCGGACGGTCAGCCGGCGGTGCGGGCGGTGCTGGAGGAGCTACGCCAGGTCTGACAGCCACTGCTCGACGCCGGCCACGTGCACCGTCGACCAGCTCCGAGCCAACTCCGGCTGCCGCGCCGCCAGCGCGTCCACGATCGCCCGGTGCTCGGCCACCGTCCGGTCCACCGCGTTCGACTGCGTGATGCCGCGCCAGATCCGCACCCGCACGGTCGGCCCGGCCAGCGTGTCGAGCAGCTGCGCCAGGTAGGCGTTGCCCGAGCACTGGGCGATCGCGCGGTGGAAGTCGAGGTCGTGCTCGACCAGTTCCTCGACGGACTTGGCTCCTTCGGCCGCGTCGCAGAGCGCGCGCAGCTTCACGATCTCGTCCGGTTCCACCCTTTGGGCGGCCATGGCGGCCGCCGCGGGCTCCAGGATGCGGCGCACCTGGAGGACTTCGAGCACCGAATCCTCGCCTCGGTGGAGGTCGAGCACGAACGAGAGCGCGCCCAGCAGGTCGTCAGCCCTCAGGGACGAGACGTACGTGCCGTCGCCCTGGCGGACGTCGAGCACGCGGACGAGCGACAGCGCCTTCACGGCCTCGCGCAGCGAGTTGCGCGACAGGCCGAGGCGTTCTGCCAGGTCAGCCTCTCGCGGGAGGCGGTCGCCGGGCTTGAGCTCGCCCGAAACGATCATCTCCTTGACGCGCAGGATCGCATCGTCGGTGACTGCCACGGCACCCTCAACTCGTCGTAGACCTCGGATGTCTGGGCACCAGTATGCGGCACCGTTGGTCATCTTCGTGGCATCCCGGGCATTTCGGGCATGATTCACCAGGTGTTATGTAAGATGGTTATCTCCTAACGACACGTGACGCGGACCTCTGTTGTCGCCATAATGGTCTGGACCATTCAAGGAGGGATCTTGGACGCCGTTGTCGCAGCACCGCGCGCATTGCTCGGTCGCACGATCGTCGGTCCTGCCTCGGTGCGGATCAGGGACGGCCGCATCGTCGAGGTGACCACCGGTGAAGCACCACCCGGCGCGGAGGTCCTATCCGACGGCCTGCTGACACCGGGCCTGGTCGACGTGCAGGTGAACGGCGCCGTGGGCGTCGACTTCGCCGAGGTGGACGCCACCGGGATGCGTTCCGTGGCCGAAGCACTGCCGTCCACCGGTGTGACCCGCTTCCTGCCCACGTTGATCACCGCACCGGTCGACGTGATCCTCAGGCAGACCCGGGCCGTGCTGGCCGCGTCCGCCGCCCTGCCGGACGGGGTGGGCGCGCGGCCGTTGGGCGTACATCTCGAAGGCCCCTTCCTGTCGCCCAAACGGGCAGGGGTGCACGACCCGTCGTTCATGGTCGAGCCTGGTCCGGACCAGATCTCGGCGCTGCTGGACGACGACCTCATCCGCAGGGCGCTGCGGATGGTCACGATGGCTCCCGAGCAGCCCGGCGGTCTGGAGGCGGTCCGCCGCCTCGTCGAGGCCGGCGTGCTCGTCGCGGTGGGCCACTCGGACGCCACGGGTGAGCAGACCCGCGCCGCCGCCGATGCCGGTGCCCGCATGGTGACGCACCTGTTCAACGCCCAGAGGCCGCTCGGCCACCGCGAACCCGGCGTGCCCGGTGTCGCCCTGGTCGACGAGCGCTTCACGCTCGGGTTGATCGCCGACCTCGCGCACGTGGGGCCGGACGTGTGCCGCCTCGTGTTCAACGCGGCCGGGGCGCGGGTCGCCCTGGTCACGGACGCCGTCGCCGCCGCGGGGATGCCGCCCGGCCGCTACCACCTCGGTGGTGCGGACGTGCTGCTCACCGAGGACGGCGTGCCGCGCTCGCCGGAGGGCACGATCGCGGGCTCCGCGCTCACGCTCGACCGCGCGGTGCGCAACATCGTGTCCGTGGGCGTGCCGGTCGCCGACGCGTTGGCGTCGGCGACGATCGTCCCGGCCGAGGTCATCGGGGAGTCCGGTCTCGGCCGGCTCGCCCCCGGTGCCGTCGCCGACCTGGTGTGGTGGGACGACGACCTGCGGCCCAAGAAGGTCTGGGTCGACGGTCGGGTCGTGTTCGACGCCGAGGTGCCCGTCGCGCCGGTCGCGGCCGGGTACGCCACCGCGGGTCAGTAGTCCGAACCACGAAGGGCGCCTTCCTCCCCCGTCGCACGGGGAGGGAGGCGCCCTTCGTCGTGCGCATAGCGTTCACCGCATTCTCATTGCAACGGCCGTTGCGTTAAATATCCACGCTGTTGCAACGAAATTGTGCCGATGAACTGCAAATACTCAGTTCTTGTGCAACGAGCTTGTTGGCTGGCCCCGCAAACGCAACGTAGCGTTTCGCTCATCAGAAACACCGAGCCACAGGGAGTCGGAGATGTCGGAGCAGTTGCAGAAGATCGCCCAGGACATGGTCGACGCGGGTTTCACCGGGGTGGAACTCCGCCTGCGCGACGACCGGGGTGACCGCACCGCGCGAGCCGGCCGGAGCGAGCTCGACGGGGACGCGGGACCGCCGCCGAACGGCCACGTCCGGATCGGCAGCAACACCAAGACGTTCGTCGCGGCCGCGGTGCTGCGCCTCGTCGCGGAGGGCCGGATCGGGCTGGACGACCAGGTGGCCGCGCACCTGCCCGAGTTCGGTGTCGACCCCCGCGTCACCGTCCGCATGTTGCTCCAGCACACCAGCGGGATCTTCAACCACACCGGCGAGTACTACGAGGACGGCACGGTCGCGAAGGGCATCTGCTGGCAGGGCAAGGAGTTCCTGGACAGCCGGTTCACCTCCCACCGGCCGGAGGACCTGGTGCGGTTCGCGCTGGCCAAGCCCGCGCGGTTCGAGCCGGGCACGGATTGGAGCTACTCCAACACGAACTACGTCATCGCCCGTCTGGTGATCGAGAAGGTCACCGGCAGCACGTTCGCCGAGGCGGTCCGGCACCTGGTCCTCGACCCGCTGGGGCTGCGCGACACGTCCGCCCCGGCCGGCCCGGAGATCCCCGAGCCGCACGCCCACGCCTACTACCGCTACGACGACGGCGGCGAGGAGAGGACGGTCGACGTCACTCGCATCGACCCGTCCTGGATCTCCAGCGGCGGCGACATGATCTCCACGACCGCGGACCTGGCGACGTTCGTCACGGCTCTCGTGCGCGGTGAGCTGCTGCCCGCCCCGCTGCTCGCCGAGATGCTCACCCCGGAGTCGGAGGTGGGCTACGGCCTGGGCGTGTTCGTGCAGGAGACCGGCAGCGGCAAGGTGATCACGCACAACGGCGGCGCGATCGGCCACGGCGCGTTGATGTACACGACGGCCGACGGCTCGAAGACCCTGACTGCCGCGCTGAGCTACGTCGACGACGCGGACCTGTCGCTGGCGCAGGCGTTCCAGGAGGTCACGAAGAACCTCGTCGCGGAGATCTTCGGCTGAGCAACGAGAAGAGCCCCGCCCGGGGGGGCCGGGCGGGGCTCTTCGCTGCGCGCGCGATCAGAGCGTGCGCGTGACCTTGTTCAGGCCGCGCGGGCTGTCGGGGTCGCCGCCGCGGGCGAGCGCCAGGCCGTGGGCCAGCCGCTGCACGGGCAGGATCTCCAGCACGGGCGCCACTTCCTCGGCCGTCTCCGGGATGGCGACGGACAGCGTCGCGCCCACCTTCTCCGAGGCCGAACCGACGGCGACGATGTCGGCACCGCGCTGGTGCACCACGTCGAGGGCGTCGCGGATCGAGTCGCCGCCCTTGCCCAACGAGGCGATGGCGAGGACCGCGGTCTCGCCGTCGACCGCCGCGACCGGACCGTGCAGCAGGTCGGCGCCGCTGTAGGCGCGGGCCGCCAGGTAGGACGTCTCCGCGAGCTTCAGCGAGGCTTCCAGCGCCGTGGCGTAGGAGTAGCCGCGGCCGGTGGTGAGGACGCGGTCCACGAACCGGTACCGGCGCACGGCCTCGTCGACGGTCGGCGCCGACTGGTCGAGCGTCACCTGGGCCAGCTCGCCGAGCTGCGCCGCCGCCTCGCCGTTGCCGCCGCGCACCGCGTCGATCAGCAGGTAGAGGGCGAGCAACGTCGCCGAGTACGTCTTGGTGGCGGCCACCGCGTGCTCGACGCCCGCCGAGACGTTCACCGAGAGCTCGGCGGCCGCGTTCAGCGGCGAGTCCGGGGTGTTCGTCACGGCCACGGTCAGGGCGCCGCGCCTGCGGTAGGAGGCGGTGACCTCCAGCAGGTCGGGGGAGCCGCCGGACTGCGAGACGGTGACCAGCAGGACGTCGCGCAGGTCGGGCTCGGCGCCGTAGAGCGTGGTCGTCGAGGCGGAGACCAGGCCCGCGGGGAGCTGCAGCAGGATCTCGGTGAGGTACTTCGCGTAGATCGCGGCGTGGTCGCTCGAGCCGCGGGCCGCGAAGAGCACGAAGCGCGGGGCACGGTCGCGGATCACGGCGGCCACCTCGGCGATCGCGGACCGCGAGGCGTAGAGGTCGGCGAAGACCGACGGCTGGGCCGCGATCTCTTCGGCCATGTGCCGGCCTGGCTGGGGCGTGGTCATGTCGTGCCTTTCAGGATCAGCTCGGCCGCGGCTCGGAGGCTCACCCGAGAACCGCCGTGGGTGTCGATGCGGGCGACGCTGCCCAGGTCTGGACCCGGCACGCCGGTCTCGACGTGCACCACGTCCTGGCCCAGATTAGTTAAGTTTGTTATCAGTTGTCGAGCGGCAGTGTGGCGGTGGGCGTCCCTGGTCACGACCACAATCGTGCGGCCGCTCGCGGTCCGCGCAACTTCTTCCGCCGTGACGTCGCGCGAGGCGATCACCTCGGTGCCGGGGAGGACCTCGCCGAGGTACGGGCCGAGCCCCCACGGGACGTCGCCCACGGCCTCCGACGGGTCCACGACCAGGTCGACGACGACCGGGTCGGATCCGACACTAACCTCTCCGCGCACCCGGACCGCCCGCCGAGCGGCTGTGAGACCGATCTCGGTGTCGTGCGCGTCCACAGTGGACGGCGGGAGGCCGAGGGCCAGCGACCGCTTGGCCGCCTGGGTCAGGCGTTCCTCGGACAGCTCACCGGACTTCACGGCCGCGACGATCGAGTCGATCAGCCACTGGATGTCGTCGTCGCCCAGGGAGATGCCGCCCAGGCACAACGCGTCGACACCGGCGGCCAACGCGCGCACGGCTCCGTGCGCCAGGTCACCGCCGACGGCCTTCATGTCGAGGCCATCGGTGATCACCGCGCCGGTGAAGCCCAGCTCGGTGCGCAGCAGGTCGATGGCGTGCTTGTTCAGCGTCACCGGCGCCGGACCCCACTCGGGGATCACGAGGTGGCCGGTCATGATCGAGCGGACGCCCGCGTGCACGGCCGCCTGGAACGGCACCAGCTCCACGGCCCGCAGCTGCTCCTCGGTGCGCGGCAGCACCGGGAGCTCCTGGTGGGAGTCCTCAGTGGACGCTCCGTGGCCGGGGAAGTGCTTGGCGCAGGCGGCGACGCCCACGGCCTGCAGGCCCTCGACCCACGCGGCGATGTGCCGCGCGGCGAGCACCGGGTCCGACCCGAACGCGCGGACGCCGATGATCGGGTCGTCGAGCGTCAGCACGAGGTCGGCGGACGGGGCGAGGTTGAGCGAGATCCCGCACTTCGCGAGCCGCGACCCGATGGACGCGGCCACCGAGCGCGTGAGGTCGAGGTCGTCCACCACGCCCAGGGAGTAGTTGCCCGGCACCTCGGAACCGCGACCCGCGTCGAGACGCGTGACGTCGCCGCCCTCCTCGTCGATGCCGATCACCACGTCCGGGCGCACCGAACGCAGTTCGGAGCACAGCGCGGCCACCTGGGCGTCGTCGACGACGTTGCGCCCGAAGAGCACAACGCCGCCGAGGCCGTCAGCGACCCGCCGCCTCAACCAGTCGGGAGCGGTCGTTCCGGTGAAACCGGGAAGCAGAACGGCAGCGGCCAACTGATCCACGCGTCATCCCTTCACAGCACCGGCTGTGACGCCGGCGACCATCTTGCGTTGCACGATCAGGAAGAACACCAGCGCCGGCACCGTGAACAGCGCCGAGGCCGCCATCGCGCCACCCCAGTCCGTGCCGAAGGCGGTCTGGAACCCGGACAGCCACACCGGCAGCGTCTCGCTGTCCTGGCTGCGGATCAGCACCTTCGCGAAGAGGAACTCGTTCCACGCCGTGATGAACGCGAACACCGACGTCGCCACGAGACCCGGTCCGAGCAGCGGCAGGGTCACCTTCTGGAAGGCGCCCCAACGGCCGCAGCCGTCGACCATCGCGGCCTCCTCGAGCTCGATCGGGATGCCGTTGACGAACCCGCGCAACGTCCACGCGCAGAACGGCAGCGTCACCGCGAAGTACACGAGGATCAGCGACGAGAGGTGTTCGTAGAGCTGCAGGTCCCGCATCATCAGGAACATCGGGATCAGCAACGCCTCGAACGGCGCCATCTGCGCGACCAGCATCAGCAGCACGAAGCTCTTGCGGCCGCGGAACCGGAAGCGCGACATGGCGACCGCGGCCGTGATGCCGACGACGATCGCGGCGACGACGGCGGTCAGCGTCACGAGGAGGCTGTTGCCGAGCGAGGACAGGAAGCCGGGCTTCGTCCACGCTGTCACGAAGTTCTGGAACGTCACCGAGAACGGGATCAGGTCGTAGTCGGACGTGATCGTCGAACCCTTGGGCTTCAGCGCCGACGTGACCATCCAGTACGTCGGGAAGAAGAAGAACACCGCGAGCACGATGCCCACGACGTTCGCCGCAGACTTCTTGAGCATCAGATCTTGCCCTCCTCGGTCTGCAGCAGCTTGCGCAGGTACTGGAACGTGATCAGGCCGAGGATGATCATCATCAGCACGGAGATCGCGGCCGCGACGCCGAAGTGGCTCTTCGCGATGCCCTCCAGGTACTGCAGCACCGGCAGCGTCGTGCTCTGCCCGCTGGGACCGCCCTCGCGGAACACCCAGACCTGCGCGAAGACCTTGAAGTCCCACAGCGTCGACAGGAACGTCACCATCATCAGCAGCGACTTGATCTCCGGCCACGTCACCGCGCGGAACGTCTGCAGGCCGGACGCGCCGTCGATGCCCGCGGCCTCGTAGAGGTCGCGCGGAATGCCGACGAGGCCCGCGTAGAGCGAGAAGGCGAGGAAGGGGATCGCCTGCCACACGATCAGGATGCCGACGACGGACAGCGTCGAGGTGCCCGAGGAGAACCACGAGTAGCCGGCGAACGAGTCGAAGCCCAGCTGCACCAGCGTCTTGTTCAAGATGCCGTAGTTCTGGTCGAACATCCACTGGTAGACCGTGGTCGACGCGAGGATCGGCATGGCCCAGGCGCACAGCATCGCGACCTGCAGCGCCACCCGCACCCACGGCGTGAGCACGCGCATCAGCAGGGCGATCCCGAGGCCGGTGCCGACGGAACCCACGACGACGGCGGCGGTGAACAGCACGGTCCGGATCGAGACGTCCCAGAAGCGCTCGTCCTGCAGCACCGTCACGTAGTTGTCGAACCCGGTCCACACGACCTCGCCGCGGACCAGCTCACCGAGGTTCAGCTGGCGGAAGCTCGTCACGAACACCGAGACGATCGGCCAGCCGATCAGCCAGAGGATCGCGATGAACGCGGGAGCGAGCAGGAGGTACGGCAGCGCCCTGTCGGAGGCGCCGCCCCGGCGGCGGCGCTGGCGCGCCCCACCCGTCACGGCAGGCGGCAGCGCCGGAGGGATGTCCCCTGCCGGCGCTGCCGTTTCGGTCGTCTTGACGGCCGTCATCTCAGCTGGGCTAGCCCAGTGCCTTGGTGACGGCGTCGGCTGCGTCCTTCGTTGCCGCGTCCAGTGGCTTGGCACCGGAGAGGTACGCCGTGAGCGCGTCCTTCAGCGGGTTCTGGCCCGCCTCGACGGCCGCCCACTTCGGCGAGCTCGGGGTGACCTTGCCGTTCGGGGCGGAGGCGGCGAGCGCCTTGCCGACCGCGTTGGACTCGAGCTTCGAGGTGTCCTTCGAGGTGCCGGGCACCGCGCCACCCTCGGCGAGCATGTCCTGGTACTTCTTGGACGACAGCAGCGCCAGCCACTTCTTCGCGGCCTCGGCGTTCTTGCTGGCCGTCGGGATGGCGAGGTTCGAGCCACCGAGGAACACGGGGGCGGTCGAGCCGGCCTTCTTGGACGGGATCGGGAACGCGGCGGTCTTCTCCTTGAGCTCCGGCTTGTCCTTCACGGCGCTGCCGAGCTCCCACGGGAGACCGATCATCATGCCGACGTTGCCGGTCTGGAAGACCTCGTACTGCTGCGGCTTGGCCTCGTCGATGTCCGCCGGCGCCTTCTTGGCGGCCGACGCGTCGTAGAGGGCCTTGTAGGCCTCGAAGCCGGCCTTGGACTGCGCGCTGTCGAGCGTGCTCGTCCACTTGCCGTTGTCCTGCTTGGCGATGTCGCCGCCCTCGTCCCAGATCAGGGAGAGCAGGAAGTACCAGGACTGACCGGGCAGGTACAGGGCCTGGAAGTCCGGGTTGGACGCGTTCGCGGCCTTGAGCTTGTTGATCGCGTCGATCCACTCGGCACGCGAGGTCGGCGGCTGCGCGATGCCGGCCGCCTGGAACAGGTCCGTGCGGTAGATGACGGTGCGGTTCGCGGCGTAGAACGGCACGCCGTACTGCTTGCCGTTCAGCGTCAGCGAGTCCTTGAGGCCGCCCAGCCACTCACCGCTGTTGAACTGGCCCGCGTCCGCAGTCAGGTCGGCCAGCGTGCCCTGGTCCGCGAAGCTCGCGATCTGGGTGTTGCCGAGCTCGATGACGTCCGGCGGCGTGCTGCTGGCCAGTGCGGTGGTCAGCTTCTCCTGGATGCCGGTCCACTTCTGGACCTCGTACTTGACCTTGATCCCGTTCGCCGACTCGAACTCCTTGTTCAAGGCGTCGGTCAGGGTCGGCGCCGCGGAGCCGTCCATGAGCCACACGGTGATCTCTTTGGTCTCCGTGCCGCTGCCGCTGTTCGTGCTCGTGCCGCAACCCGACACGGCCACTGCCAGTGCGGCGGCACCAGCAGCGAGTCCTCTCCAGCCCTTCACAGTTCGCGCCCTTTCACCGAGCCCGGCCCTCGGCCGGAACGTCCAAGTGGTGTAGACCAATGCGGAACAGCGTGTGCTGCGTCACCGCGTCTGTCAAGCGCGTGACCAAGACGTTGCGAAGTCATCGGACGAATTTCGGGACTGATGTCGGGGGTTCGGACGCACGAATCGACACGGACAAGGCATCCTTGTGATGCGTGACATGGAGTGCGAGGAGGAGGCCATGCTGGAGACGACGCCTGCATCGGGCGTGGACGCCAGGACGCGTGCGCAACGCGAACCCAAGTACTGGGGTCTCAAGCGGCACCTGCTCGACCTGTTGAGGGCGCTGCCGCCCGGCTCACCGATCCCCACGGAACGGTCGCTCGCGGCGGAGTTCGACGTCTCCAGGACGACCGTCCGCCAGGCGCTCGCCGAGCTGACGGTGGAAGGCCGCCTGCTCCGAGTGCAGGGCAAGGGCACCTTCGCGGCCGAACCGAAGGTCGCCCAGAGGTTGCAGCTGTCTTCGTACACAGAGGACATGCGGGCCCAGGGCCGCGTGCCCTCGTCGAAGCTGATCGAGGCCTCGGAGATGCCGGCGGAGGCCGAGCTCGCCCGCCTGCTGGGCGTGCGTCCGGGGGCCAAGGTCCTGCGGCTGCACCGCCTGCGCCTCGCCGACAACGAGCCGATGGCGATCGAGACGACGCACCTCGCGCTGGGCCGCTTCCGCGGGCTGCGCCGGTACCTGGCGCCAGGCGCGTCGCTGTACCAGGTGCTGTCCGAGCGCTTCGGCGTCGAGATGGGCCACGCCGAGGAGACGATCGAGACGGCGCTGGCCTCGCCCGAAGAGGCAGAGCTGCTCGGCGCCGACATCGGCCTGCCGATGCTGCTGCTGTCGCGGCACTCGTACGACACCGACGGCAACCCGATCGAATGGGTGCGCTCGGTCTACCGCGGCGACCGCTACAAGTTCGTGGCCACGCTGAACCGGCCGTCTTGATCGCCTGGGGCACGCCGCGCGCCCGCTGGGTGCTGGCGACGACGATCCTCGGCTCGGGCATGGCGATGCTCGACGGGACGATCGTCAACGTGGCGCTGCCCCGGATCGGCGCGGAGCTCGGCGCGTCGGTCACCGACCTGCAGTGGATCCTCAACGGCTACCTGCTGGCCCTCGCGTCGCTGATCCTGGTCGCGGGGTCGCTCGGCGACCGGTTCGGCCGCCGCCGGGTCTACGTGGTCGGCGTGGTGTGGTTCGGCGTGGCGTCGCTGCTGTGCGGCGCCGCGTGGAACGTCCCGGTGCTGGTGGCCGCGCGGGTGCTGCAAGGCGTCGGCGCGGCGTTGCTCACACCGGGCGCTCTGGCGATTCTGCAGTCGTCGTTCAACCGCGAGGACCGTTCCCGTGCCATTGGCGCGTGGTCGGGACTTTCCGGTGTCGCGACGGCGGTCGGCCCTCTGGTCGGCGGATTGCTGGTGCAGGCGTGGTCGTGGCGGCTCGCGTTCCTGGTGAACCTGCCGGTCGCCGCTTTGTGCGTTTTCCTCGCACTGCGTTTCGTGCCGGAGTCCCGCGACGATTCCGCCGGACACCCGAACTACCTGTCCGCCCTGGTCGGAGCCGTGGGACTGGCCCTGCTCACCGGCGGCCTGGTCGAGCAGTCGTATTTCGTCGCCGCGGCCGGCGTGGTTGCGATGGTCGCGTTCGGCGTGGTCCAGAAAAGGTCCGCCGATCCGCTCGTGCCACCCGAGTTGTTCCGCAACCGGACATTTCTCGTGGCCAACCTGCTGACATTCCTGGTGTACGCGGCACTGGGCGGCGTGATGGTGCTGCTCGTGCTGCAGCTGCAGATCTCCCTCGGCTATTCGCCGACCGCCTCCGGCCTCGCCAGCGTGCCGATCACGATCATCATGCTGCTGGCCTCCTCGACGTCCGGGAAGATCGCCCAGCGCTACGGCCCGCGCCTGCAACTCGTGGTCGGCCCGATCCTGGTCGGCCTGGGCATGCTGCTGCTGCGCAACGCTGCTCCGGGCGCCTCGTACGTCCTCGGCGTGCTGCCCGGCGTGCTGGTGTTCGGCCTCGGCCTCGCGGTCGTGGTCGCCCCGGTGACGGCCACCGTGCTGGCCTCCGCACCCGACCACCACGCGGGCGTCGCGTCGGGCGTGAACAACGCCGTGGCGCGCACCGGCAGCCTGCTCGCGATGGCCGTGCTGCCCGCGGCGGTCGGGCTGATGGGGGAGGACTACGCGAACCCGGAGGTCATGACGGCCGGGTGGGAGATGGCGCTGGTGCTGTGCGCGGTGGCCGCGGTCGTCGGCGGCCTGCTCGCGCTCGGGGTCGACAACCGGGTGCTGGCCGCGGCGCCGGAGCAGCAGGAGGCCCCGCACCCCGGGGAGTGCCTGCACTGCGGGGTGGAGGGGCCGCCCACGCACATCCGCTCAGGTGGCGAGAAGGCGCGCCAGTAGGGCCGGGTCGACGTTGCCGCCGGACAGGACGGCCACGCCCTTCCCGCCGACCTTCTCCAGCGCCGCCACCGCCACGGCCCCGCTCGGCTCCGCGACCAGCCGCGCCCGGCGCGCCAGCCCGCCCACCGCCGCGAGGATCTCGTCCTCCGACACCGTGACCACGTCGTCCACGTACCGGCTGATGTGCGCCCAGGTCAGCGCCGAAGGCCCGTCCCGCAGCGCGTCGGCGACCGTCCGGGCCCGCCGCAGCGGGTCCCACCGCACCAGTGAGCCCGCCCGCAGCGACTCCGCGATGTCGGCGGCCAGTTCGGGTTCCGCGCCGAGCACCCGGACGTCCGGGCGCAGCGACTTCACCGCCGTGGCCACGCCCGAGATCAGCCCGCCGCCGGACATCGGCACCACGACGGTGTCCACGTCCGGCAGGTCGTCGAGGACCTCCAGGCCGATCGTGCCCTGCCCGGCGATCACGTCGGGGTGGTCGAACGGCGGGATCAGGGCGGCGCCGCGCTCGGCGACCAGGGCTTCGGCGCGCTCGACCCGTTCGGTGATGCCGACGATGAACACCTCGGCACCCAGGGCCTTCGTGGCCTCGATCTTCACCGGCGGGGTGTTGTCCGGCATCACGATCGCGGCCGGCACGCCGTGCAGCCTCGCGGCGAACGCCACGGCCTGGGCGTGGTTGCCGCTCGAGTACGCGACCACTCCCGACGAACGGTTCTCCAGGCGTGCCAACGCGTTCAGCGCGCCCCTCAGCTTGAACGCGCCGATCGGCTGCAGGTTCTCCGGCTTGATCCATCCAGCACCGAACGGCAGCAACGGCGTGCGCACCACGTGCGGTGCGATGACCGTCGCCGCCGAACGGATTTCTGGGAGCGCGATCATCCGAGGATCGACGCGAGCAGGGTGGGTTCGATGTTGCCTCCGGAGACCACCGCGACGGCCGGACCGGACGGCAGGAGACGGTTCAGGTGGGCGGCCACGGCGACCGCTCCGCTCGTCTCGGACACGATCCGCGTGCGGCGCGCGATCTGCTTCACCGCGTCCCGGATCTCGTCCTCGGACACGGTGACCACGTCGTCCACGTACTCCTGGATGTGCGCCCACGTCAGGTCCGACGGCTCGGCGCGCAGTCCGTCCGCGACGGTCCGGGCGCGGTCGTGCGCGTCCCAGTGGACCTGCTCGCCGGCGGCGAACGACGCGGCCGTGTCGCCGGCCAGTTCGGGCTCGACGCCGATGACGCGGACGTTGGGGCGCAACGCTTTCGCGGCCGCGGCGACGCCGGAGATCAGTCCGCCGCCGCTCACCGGCACCAGGATCGTCGCCACCTCGGGCAGGTCCGCGACGACCTCCAGGGCGATCGTGCCCTGGCCCGCGATCACGTCGGGGTGGTCGAACGGCGGGATGAGCGTGGCCTTGCGCTCCTCGACCAGTTCGTAGGCGCGGGACTCGCGCTCGGTGATGCCGACGACGAACACCTCGGCGCCGTGCGCGCGCGTCGCGTCGATCTTGAGCTGCGGGGTGTTCTCCGGCACGACGATCGCGGCCGGCATGCCGAGGGTCTTGGCGGCGTAGGCGACCGCTTGCGCGTGGTTACCGCTCGAGTACGCCACGACACCGCGCTCGCGGTCCTCGGAAGGTATGCGGGACAACGCGTTCACGGCGCCACGCTGTTTGAACGCGCCGATCGGCTGCAGCGACTCGGGCTTGATCCACAGGCCGGAGTCGAAGGGCAGCAACGGGGTGTGGACGACATGCGGGGCGATCGCGGCGGCGGCCGCTTGGACATCTTCGAGAGTCACCAGGCGCATGGGTTGATGATGCACGTCACCGGGCCACAACCGGTGAACTGTGCCCAACGTCCTACGGGTGTCATGTCTGAGAAGGAGAAGATCACCCCCGTCAAGCTCGTCGCGAGTGTGCTCGCCGCCGCCACGGCGGCCGTGCTGAGCCTTCGCCTGAACCTCGTCGGCACCGTCATCGGCGCGATCCTCGCGAGTCTGGTGACCACCGTGGGTGCCGTGTTCTACCAACGGTCGATGGAACGCGAGAAGCGTTGGCAGGTAATCGCTGTCGGCGGACTGCTCGTGTTCGTGGTGACCGTCCTCACAGTCACGAGCGTCCAGCTCGTGACCGGCAAACCCGTCACCGCCGATCCGGGCAAACCGTCCACAAGCACCCAGACCGAGACGCACACCGAGACGACGAAGACCGAGACGGTCACCGTCACGGCGCCGCCGAGCTCGTCTACCGGCGGTTCCGCGCCGCCGACCTCCGACGGCACCACCACGACGACGCCCTCGACGACGACCGAGTCGCGGCCTTCGTCGGACAGCTCGACGCCCTCCACGACCACCGACCCCATTCGGTGATCACGTAATCACGTTGAGCGATAGTTAACTGTCAATTGCTACGCACCGCAGTTGATCTGTCGTGAGCTGTGACACACTTCGTTCACGTTCGAGGCGGGCCGTCATAGCCGACAGGTTCGCAACTTCACTCGAACGGGCGTAAGGATTCGGTCCGAAAGAGACCGGGAGGAGGCGCAATGAGGCTCGTGGCACGTCCGCTTGAGCCCTGCGCCTGCCGTCGAGGGCCCGGCGCCTGCACCGGGTTCGAGAGGCAAGAAGGGATGGGAGGGGTGGGGCGACCCCTGCCGCCGCCCCACCACCCGTCCCCCTAGAGCCCCCGAGAGAGGTCCCTGCAACCGATCTCTCGGGTACCCCTGCACCCGAAAGTGAGGGAGACGTCTGATGAACCGCACGAGTGCGGCCCGTGTAACCGGTGCCGTGTTGCTCGCCACCGGAGTCGTGACTGCTCTCAGCGTACCGGCGTTTGGCGCCCCTGCCGCACCGGTCGCCTCATCCGGTTCCGATACGGAGAGCTACCCGGCCGAATTGCTCCAAGCGGTGGAGCGTGATTTGGGCCTGAACGCTGACCAGGCCCGCGTCCGGTTGGCCTCTGACCAGAAGTCGAGCGAGATCGCGGAGGCCGCGAAGACCTCTCTGGGCGACGCGTTCGGCGGAGCGTGGATCGACCAGGCGAGCGGCAGACTGACTGTCGCGGTGACCAAATCGGGACTCTCCGTGACCGGAGCGGACACCCAGGTCGTCCGGCACTCGCTCACCCAGCTCAACGGGACCAAGTCCGTCCTCGACGTGATGAACGCCCCGAAGTCCATCACGGCCTGGCGGGTCGACGAGAAGTCGAACTCCGTCGTGGTCGAGGTGAACAAGAACACCCGTGACGCCGCGGCGGAGAGCTTCATCGCCACCGCGAAGTCCATCGGCTCGACCGTCAAGGTCGAAGAGGTCGCCGAGAGCCCGACGACCCTCTACGACCTGCGCGGCGGCGACGCCATCTACATGGGCAGCGGCGGCCGGTGCTCGCTCGGCTTCTCGGTGACCGGTGGCTTCGTGACCGCGGGCCACTGCGGCACGACGGGCACCTCCGTCTCCGGCTACAACCGCGTCGCGGCCGGCTCGTTCGCCGGCTCGGTGTTCCCCGGCAGCGACATGGCCTGGGTACGCACCAACGCGAACTGGACCCCGCGGCCGTGGGTCAACCGCTACAACGGCACGAACGTGATCGTCCGCGGTTCCACGGTGGCGGCCATCGGCTCGCAGATCTGCCGCTCGGGTTCGACGACCGGATGGCGCTGCGGCACCGTCCAGGCCTACAACCAGACCGTGAACTACCCGCAGGGCACCGTGCGCGGCCTCACCCGCACGAACGCCTGCGCGGAGCCGGGTGACTCCGGTGGTTCGTGGGTGGCGGGCTCCGGCTTCGGCCAGGCCCAGGGCGTGACCTCCGGTGGTTCGGGCAACTGCTCGTCCGGCGGCACGACCTACTTCCAGCCGGTCAACCCGATCCTGTCGCGCTGGGGCCTGACCCTCACGCGGGGCTAGAACTCGGCCTGGAAGCGCCGCGGCACCTCGGTGTCGCGGCGCTTTCGCGTTCTCAGACCAGCACGATCTTGCCGTGCGCGTGGCCGGTCTCGCTCAGCCGGTGCGCGTCGGCCGCCGCGGCGAGCGGGAAGACCCCGGCGAGCGGAACGGTGAACTTCCCCTGCACGGCCAGTTCCGCGGCGATCTCGAGACCGTGCAGCGCCTGCGGGTCGGCGCCGGGGCCGCCGGCCGTGTGAGTCAGGCGGATCCCGTGCTCGCCGGAGAGGTCGGCGATCGTCACGACGCGGTCCGGTGAACCCGTGATCGCCACCAGGTCGGGCACCGTGCCCGCGCAGTGCAGGACCGCGTCGACCTGCCCGACCCGGTCTCCCAGGCCCTCGCCGTAGACGACCGGGACCGCGCCCAGGCCCGCGACGAAGTCCTGGGTCGCCGGGCCGGCGGTGCCGATCACCTTCGCGCCCCGCGCGGCCGCCAGCTGGATCGCGACGGTGCCGACCCCGCCCGCCGCGCCCGCGATCAGCAACGTCGTGCCATCGCCCACGCCGAGCAGGTCGAGTGCCCTGGTCGCGGTCTCGACGTTGCCCGCCGCGCCTCCCGCCTGCTCCCAGCTCAGCGCCGCCGGCTTCGGCGCCCACGCCGTCAGCACGGCGAACTCGGCGTTGGCGCCGCCGAGCAGGGCCAGGTCGACCATCCCGAACACCTCGTCGCCCGCGCGGACCCCGGTCACCCCCTCGCCGACCTCGTCGACGACGCCGGCCGCGTCGATGCCGGGCACGTGCGGCAGCGACAGCCGCTCACCGAACCGCCCGGAGCGCAGGTAGGTGTCCGCCGGCGTGACCCCGGAGGCGCGGACGGCGATGCGGACCCGCCCGGGGCCGGCGTGCGGTGCGGCGACCTCGGCGACGTGCAGCACGTCGGCGGGCCCGTACTCGGAGAACTGGAGTGCTCGCATGGCGGCGAAATTAGTGGAACAGGGCGTCCGCTTAGCCGAAACTGAGACGGTGACGGCGAATCTGACTCACAACCTGCGCTCGGACGCCCGCGACAACCGCGACCGGATCATGGCGGTCGCGCGCGAGGTGTTCGCGGTCGAGGGCCTGGACGTGCCGATGCGCGAGATCGCCCGCCGCGCCGGGGTCGGTCCGGCGACGCTCTACCGCCGCTTCCCGACCAAGGAGGCGCTGGTGGTGGAGGCCTTCTCGGAGCAGATGGCGGCGTGCACGGCCGCGGTCGAGGACGGGCTCGCGCACCCGGACCCCTGGGAGGGGTTCTGCCTGACGGTGCGGGAGGTCTGCCGGCTGCACGTGCTCGACCGCGGGTTCGCGGCGGCGTTCACGAGCGCCTATCCGAAGGCGATCGACTTCGCCGAGGTGCGCGACACGTCGTTCCGCTCGCTCGCGGTGCTCATCCGCCGGGCCAAGGCGACCGGGCGGCTGCGGGCCGACTTCTCGGTCGACGACGTGGTGCTGCTGCTCATGGCGAGCTCGGGCGTCCGCAACGGGACGCCCGCCATCGCGCGCAGGCTGGCCACGTTGTTCCTGGAGGGCTCAGCTGAACTGCACTGACCGCTTCGACAGGCCGTACCAGAAGCCGTCGACGGTGCTCGCGGCCTTCTCGTCGCTCGCGGCGCCCAGCGCCACGAACAGCGGCGCGAAGTGCTCGGTGCGCGGGTGGGCGATCCCGGCCGCGGGAGCCTTCACCTGGAAGTCGAGCAACGCGTCCACGTCGCCGGCCGCCAGTTGCCGGTGCGCCCAGTCGTCGAACTCCTTCGACCACGACGGCGGCTCGTAGTCCGGTCCGGCAGGGAAGTTCACGCAGCTCAGGTTGTGCGTCATGAAGCCGCTGCCGACGATGAGGACGTTCTGGTCCCGCAACGGCGCCAGCTTGCGGCCGATCTCGTGCAGCTCGCGCGGGTCGAGCGTGGGCATCGACATCTGCAGCACCGGCACGTCGGCGTCCGGGAACATCTCCTTCAACGGCACGTAGGCGCCGTGGTCGAGGCCGCGTTCCTCGTCCTGCTCGACGTGGCCGCCGAGCAGCTTGCGCACGTCGTCCGCGAGCTGCGGCGCGCCGGGCGCCTCGTACGTGACCTCGTAGTAGCGCTGGGGGAAGCCCCAGAAGTCGTAGACCAGCGGCACGGTCGTGGTCGCGCCGATCGTCGTCGGCGCCTCCTCCCAGTGCGCGGAGACCATGAGCACGGCCTCCGGGCGCGGGAGCGTGGCGGACCAGTCCTTGAGCTCTCTGGTCCACGTCTCGTCGTCAGCCAGCGGGGGAGCCCCGTGGCTCAGGTACAGCACAGGTGCGCTCACGACTTCGAGCGTACGCCTTTTAGTTCAAATTTCAACGATCAAGTTCGGATTTGAACAACTCGGCGGCGCGGCGCGGGTCCTCGGCGTCCGTGATGGCCCGGACGACGACCACGCGGGTGGCTCCTGCCTGGAGCACCTCGTGCAGGTTCGCGAGGTCGATGCCGCCGATCGCGAACCACGGACGGTCGGACTTCGTGGCGCGGACGAGGTCGAGTCCCGGCGCCGGACGGCCCGGCTTGGTCGGGGTCGGCCAGCACGGGCCAGTGCAGAAGTAGTCGACGCCGGGTTCGGCCGCGGCCGCCGTCATCTGGTCGACGTCGTGGGTGGAACGGCCGATCACGACCTCGTCGCCGACGATCTTCCGGGCGAGCGGCACGGGCAGGTCGTCCTGGCCGAGGTGCAGCACGTCGGCGTCGACCGCGTGCGTGATGTCCGCGCGGTCGTTGACGGCGAGCAGCTTCCCGTGGCGCGCGGTGGCCTCGGCGAGGACCTCGAGCGCCTCGATCTCCTGCTTCGCTTCGAGTGACTTGTCCCGCAACTGGATGATGTCGACCCCGCCCGCGAGGGCCGCGTCCGCGAACTCGGCCAGATCAGGCCGGTTCGGCGTGCAGAGGTAGAGGGTCGCGTCGGCGAGTCGTTGCCTGATCAGGTTTCCGTCGAGTCCTGGCACGCACGCACGTTAACCGTTATGTTGAAGTCGGTCCGCACGGGAGCCTGGAGAACACCGGGCTGAGAGGGAGCGTGGTTCGCTCCGACCGTCGAACCTGATCCGGGTCATGCCGGCGCAGGGAGCGTGAATGCCTTGAGCAGTGTGGAAGTGGCCGTCCGGGGTGGCGGCGTCATCGGCCTGTCCGCGGCACTCGCCGCGGCACGGGCCGGGTTCTCCGTCTCCGTGTCCGACGAGGGGTCGCCGCACGCCGGGTCGCGGGTCGCGGGCGGCATGCTCGCGCCGCTGACGGAGGCGTGGCCGGGCGAGGAAGCCGTGGTGGCGCAGGGGGTCGAGGCCCTGGAGATGTGGCCCGCGTTCGCCGCGTCGATCGGCGTGCCGCTGTTCGACGCGGGCACGCTGGCGGTCGGCACGCAGCCCGGTGACCTGGCCGACCTGAGGCACGCCGGGGAGTTGCTGACCTCGCGGGAGATCCGCGCCCTCGAACCCTCGCTGGGTCCGGCGGTGCGTGGCGGCGTGTTCGCGTCCGGCGACCTGGCCGTCGACAACAGGCTGCTGCTTTCCGCACTGTGGAAGGCATGCCGGGACGCCGGTGTCCAGTCCGATGTGGAGGGACGGGTCACCGTGATCGCCGCGGGCGCGTGGAGCGGGGCGCTGCACCCGGCGCTGCGCGACGTGATCCGGCCGGTCAAGGGCGAGATCCTGCGGCTCACGCACCGGCCCGGCTCGTTGCCGCCGCCGCGCCACACGATCCGCGCGCTGGTCTCGGGCCGTCCGGTCTACCTGGTGCCGCGCGACGACGGACTGGTCGTCGGCGCCACCCAGTACGAGGCCGGCTTCGACACCGACGTGTCCGTCGCGGGCGTGCGGGACCTGTTGCGGGACGCGGAAACCGTGCTGCCGGGCATCGCCGAGTACGCGCTGACCGAGGCGGCCGTGGGATTCCGCGCGGGCAGTCCCGACAACGTCCCGGTGGTGCGGTGGCTGGAGCCGGACGTGATCGCCGCGACGGGGCACCACCGCAACGGGCTGCTGCTGGCCCCGCACACGGCACGGCAAGTCGTCGCACTGCTGGGAGGAAGTTCGTGAAGGCACAGGTGAACGGGACCTCCCGCGACCTGGCCGACGGCACGTCGGTGGCCGCGGTCGTGACGCTGGTGGGAGCCCCCGACAAGGGCGTGGCGGTGGCGCTCGACGGCGCCGTGGTGCCGAGGGCGTTGTGGGAGAAGACGATCGTGCCGGACGGCGGCGTGGTCGAGGTGCTGACCGCGGTCCAGGGAGGCTGACGTGGACGATCCGCTGATCATCGCGGGCCGGGAGTTCCGGTCCCGGCTCGTCACCGGCACCGGTGGTGCCGCGAACCTCTCGGTGCTGGAACGGGCGCTGGTCGCGTCCGGCACCGAGCTCACGACCGTGGCGATGCGCCGGGTCGACGCCGCGGGCCGGACCGGGGTGCTGGAGTTGTTGCGGCGCCTCGGAATCGAGGTGCTGCCGAACACCGCTGGCTGCCGCACGTCCGCCGAGGCCGTGCTGACCGCCCAGCTGGCGCGCGAGGCGCTGGAGACGAACTGGGTCAAGCTCGAGGTCGTGCACGACGAGGAGACGCTGCTGCCGGACCCGGTCGAGCTGCTCGACGCGGCCGAGCGGCTGGTGAACGACGGCTTCGTCGTCCTGCCCTACACCAACGACGATCCGGTGCTGGCCTTGAAGCTCCAGGACATCGGGTGCGCGACCGTCATGCCGTTGGGTTCTCCCATCGGCACGGGGCTGGGAATTCGGAACCCGCACAACATCGAGCTGATCACTTCTCGTGCTTCTGTTCCAGTTGTCCTGGACGCGGGCATCGGCACGGCCTCCGACGCGGCGCTGGCGATGGAACTCGGCTGCTCAGCGGTGTTGCTGGCGACCGCCGTCACACGAGCGCAGGACCCGGAACGGATGGCCGCCGCCATGCGTTGTGCGGTCGAGGGCGGACGGCTGGCGCGCCTGGCCGGCCGGATTCCGCAGCGCTTTTGGGCCCAAGCGTCTTCGCCGGGTCTTTGAGTCGCTACCTTGGGTACTCACGTGTTGGGGGATGATTGAGCACTACGTAAGTTCCGCCGAGGAGGACGACTAGCCGTGACCGCCCCCATTGACGCCGAGGTCGAGGACGCGACGGCGCGCCTGTACCTGGCGATCGGCCGGCTGGCCCGGTTGTTGCGCCGCACCGGATCCCCCGGTCTGGGCCCCGGCGCGGTGTCCGCGCTGGCCACCCTCGCGCGCTGCGGTCCCATGCGCCTCGGCGACCTGGCGACGAAGGAGGGCGTGGCGCCCCCGACGTTGTCGCGCATCGTGGCCGCGCTGGTCGAGGCCGGGTACGTGAAGCGCGAACCCGACCCGCAGGACGGCCGTGCCTGGCTCGCCACCCCCACGCCCGAGGGCGAGACGATGGTGTCCGGCGTGCGGTCCGCGCGGGTGCGCGAACTGCAGCGCCGGATCGAGCAGCTCACGCCCGAGCACATCGCGGCTCTGGTGGGCGCGCTCGACGCCCTGGAGACGCTCGTCGGCGAAGAGCCGAAGTAGCGTCAGCGGCTTCGGCCAGCGAAGACCGCGAGCAGCGCCTTGTTGAAGCCGTCGAACTCCGCGACGAGCACCTCGCGGGTCTGCGCCAGCACGTCCGCGGCCATGGTGCCGGTGAAGGTCTCGGCGTTCACCAGCAGCGTGCCGCCGCCGGTTTCGCTGAGCTCCCAGCGGTGGCGCCCGAAGAACGTCTCCGGGTCGCCGCCCTGGGAGGCCAGCACGTACGGCTCGACGGAGACCAGCTCTCCGTCGAAGTCGCGTTCGAACGGCGTGCCCTTGGCCGCCTTCACCTTCGTCTTCGTCCCGTCCACCCGCGTGTACTCCATGACGGGGTTCCAGCGGGCGTAGCCGCCGAAGTCCACCAGCACGCGCCACACGTCGTCGATCGGCGCCGGGATGACCAGCTCGGTCCTGACCTCGTTGTTCTGCACGGTTGTCAAGCATGGTGAGGCGGTCCAGCGATTTTCAGCCGTCCAGGCTCCAGAACGGCGACACCGGACCGACTCCGGCGCCCAGCGGGTAGGCCGCCGCCACCGACCGCACGATGAAGTCCTTGCCGAACCGCACCGCCTCCGGCACGGTCGCGCCCTTCGCGAGAGCCGAACTGATCGACGAGGCGAGCGTGTCACCGGAGCCGTGCGTGTTCTCGGTCTCGTAGCGCGGCCCGGGCAACTCGATGAACTCGCGCCCGTCGTAGAGCAGGTCGAGGCATTCCGGGTCGTCCCACATGTGGCCGCCCTTCACGAGCACCCACTCCGGACCCAGCGCGTGCAACGCCTCCGCCGCCACGCGCTGGTCCTCGCGGTCCTTCACCGCGATGCCGGTGATCAGCCGCACCTCGTCGAGGTTCGGCGTCACGAGCGTCGCGCGCGGGAACAGCAGGCCGCGCAACGCGTCCAGGGCGTTGTCGGCGAGGAGCTGGTTGCCGTGCATGGACGCGGAGACCGGGTCGACGACGAACGGGACGCCGCCCCGTCCGATGCCCACGCGGTCCAGTGCCGGGATCACGGCCTCGATGATCTGCGCCGAGGCGAGCATGCCGGTCTTCGCGGCCTGCACGCCGATGTCCTCGGCGACCGAGACGACCTGCGCGGCCACGACGTCGGCGGGGATCTCGGAGACGCCCGTGACGCCCAACGAGTTCTGGACCGTCACGGCCGTGAGCGCGACGCAGCCGTGCACTCCGCACGCGAAGAACGTGCGGAGGTCGGCCTGGATGCCCGCACCACCGCCGGAATCGCTTCCGGCGATGGTGAGCACCCGAGGGGGTGCGTCGGTCACGAGGTCTCCACGACCGGCAGGTAGACCTTGTTGCCGGTGTCGGCGAACTCGTCGGACTTCTCCGCCATGCCCGCCTCGATCGCCTCCACAGTGGACAGTCCGCGTTCCTCGGCGTAGCGGCGGACGTCCTGCGTGATCTTCATGGAGCAGAACTTCGGCCCGCACATCGAGCAGAAGTGCGCCGTCTTCGCCGGTTCCGCGGGGAGCGTCTCGTCGTGGAACGAGCGCGCGGTGTCCGGGTCGAGCGACAGGTTGAACTGGTCCTCCCAGCGGAACTCGAAGCGCGCCTTGGACAACGCGTCGTCCCAGTCCTGGACGCCGGGGTGGCCCTTGGCGAGGTCCGCGCTGTGCGCCGCGATCTTGTACGTGATCACGCCGGTCTTCACGTCGTCGCGGTTCGGCAGGCCGAGGTGCTCCTTCGGCGTGACGTAGCAGAGCATCGCGGTGCCGAGCCAGCCGATCTGCGCCGCGCCGATCGCGGACGTGATGTGGTCGTACGCCGGCGCGATGTCCGTGGCCAGCGGCCCGAGGGTGTAGAACGGCGCCTCGCCGCACCACTCCTCCTCCAGCCGGACGTTCTCGGCGATCTTGTGCATCGGCACGTGGCCGGGGCCCTCGATCATCACCTGGACGTCCTTCGCCCGCGCGATGTGCGTGAGCTCGCCCAGGGTCTTGAGCTCGGCGAACTGCGCCGCGTCGTTGGCGTCCGCGATGGAACCGGGCCGCAGCCCGTCACCCAGCGAGAACGTCACGTCGTACGCGCGCAGGATGTCGCAGAGCTCCTCGAAGTGCGTGTAGAGGAAGCTCTCCTTGTGGTGCGCGAGGCACCACGCGGCCATGATCGACCCGCCGCGTGAGACGATGCCGGTGACGCGCTTGGCCGTCAGCGGCACGTACCGCAGCAGCACGCCCGCGTGCACGGTCATGTAGTCGACGCCCTGCTCGCACTGCTCGAGCACGGTGTCGCGGTAGACCTCCCACGACAGCTTCGCGGGATCGCCGTTGACCTTCTCCAGCGCCTGGTAGATCGGCACGGTGCCGATCGGCACCGGCGAGTTGCGCAGGATCCACTCGCGCGTCTCGTGGATCCGCTTGCCGGTGGAGAGGTCCATGATCGTGTCGGCACCCCAGCGGGACGCCCACACCATCTTCTCGACCTCCTCCTCGATCGAGGAGGACACCGCGGAGTTGCCGATGTTGGCGTTGATCTTCACGAGGAACTTCTTGCCGATGATCATCGGCTCGGCCTCGGGGTGCTTGCGGTTCAACGGGATCACCGCACGCCCGATGGCCACCTCGTTGCGGACGAACTCCGCGTCGAGGTTCTCGCGCACCGCGATGTAGCGCATCTCCGGGGTGATGATCCCGGCCTTCGCGTACGCGAGCTGGCTGACAGCTCCGTTGATCGGTTCCCGTGCTGCGACCCAGCCCGACCTCAGGTCGGGCAGTCCACTGTGGACGTCGATGGTCGCGTTGTCGTCGGTATACGGACCGGAAGTGTCGTACAGATCGACATGTTCGCCGTTGGTCAGTTCCACCCTGCGGAAGGGCACGCGGATGTCCGAGGACACCTCGCGGTACACCTTGCGGGAGCCCGAGATGGGGCCCGTGGTCACGCTGGGCTTGACCGAACGGTCGTCAAGTGCCGTCACGACATTCCTCCCTACGCCGGCATTACCCGGTCAGGTTCAGGCGGTCGGTGACACCGGCACTACGGCCAGTCACCCTCTCAGCCCGCTCAGGCGCGAGCTCCCGCGTTGTGTTGAGTTGTCGAGAACCGACCATAGTCAGCGCGCGCCGCAGCTGCCAAGGGCGTCGTTTGCCCCTAATCTCTTCCCCGTGGCTGATCACCAGCCGTTCCCGCCCGGCGCGCGACGCGGCCAGCGTCCCGCCGTGGTCTCGGCATGCCCGTCCTGCGGTGAGCTCGCCGGTCGCGGCTACCCCGACTGCGGCTTCTGCGCGGAGCTGCTCGACCAGTTCTGGCTCGCCGACTGGGAGGCGCTGCGGACGTCGTCGCAGCTCGCGGACCGGGAGCTGGCCGAGCTGGTGACCTCGGCGGACGTCGGCCAGTACCCGTGGACGTGCGTGGACTGGGCGATGACCCTGCTCGCGTGTTCGAGGTGCGGTGCCGAGCTCGGCACCGGGCCGGTCGAGTGCGTGCGGTGCGCGGTCACCGAGGAACGCCGCTGGAACTGGGACCACGCGGCCCACCCGTACACGATGAGCGCGAACGAGCACCTGCTCCGCGTCGCCCGCGCGGCGTTGAGGGCACCTCACCGGCGTCGTCCGGCCGTCGTGCAGGCCTGGCAGCTGGTGCTGCCGTTCCTGATCGCCGGTGAGGTGGTCGAGTTCGGCCGCCTCGACCGCATCCGCGCGCACGTGCTGGCGGGCGGCTACGAGTCGATGGCCGCGTGCCACACGTTCGCCGAGCTGGCCGGGTTGCCCGAGCTGTTCTGGCGCCGGGGCAACCCGATCTCAACGCGGGTCGAGTACCAGCCGGACTCCGAGCGCCAGCAGCACGCCGCCCGACAGCTTCTCGAGCGCGGGGCGGACGCGCGGCCTGCTCAGCCAGCCGCGGATGGTGTGCAGGACCGACACGATGACCAGGTACCAGACGGTGTCGATCAGGACCCACCCGACGGCGAGGAAGAGCAGAACCCCCTGGCCGGCCTCCCCGGCAGGCACGAACTGCGGTAGGAACGAGATCGCGAACACGCCGAGCTTCGGGTTGGCGAGGTTCACGACCAGGCCGCTGCGGAACGCGTGGCTCGCGGGCGGCGGCTCGGCGTTCGGCAGGGTCTTGGTGACCAGGGCCTTCACGCCGAGGTAGATCAGGAAGACCGCGCCGGCGATCCGCAGGCCGTGGTAGGCGATCTCGGACGCGGTGAGCAGCACGCTGACGCCCAGCGCCGCCGCGATCGCCCAGCAGGCGACGCCGACCTCCATGCCGAACACCGTCGCGAGCGCGGCTTTTCGCCCGTGCACCGACTGTCGCAGGACCATGGCCGTGCCGGGTCCGGGCGACAGTGCGATGAGGAACGAGGCCGCGACGAAGGCGACGATGTTTTCGATGGGCATGCGTTGATGGTCGCTGGTGCTCGCAACTCGTTTCTTGACCTGGAGCGCGCTCCAGGATGTTCGGTGGGCGCATGACCTTGGAACTGGGGAAGTTGGGTTTCGGCACGTGGGCCATGGGCGGACCGTTCTCGGGTCCGGACGGCCTGCCGGTGGGCTGGGGTCCCGCCGACGACGGCGAGTCGGTCAAGGCGCTGAGGCGCGCGGTCGAGCTGGGCGTGACGTTGTTCGACACGGCGGACGTCTACGGCTGCGGGCACGCGGAGACGGTGGTCGGGCAAGCGTTTGCGGACATGCGCGACCAGGTGTTGATCGCGACGAAGTGGGGCTGCGGGTTCGACGCCTCGACGCGCCGGATGACCGGTGACGAGGGGTCGGTCGCGTACCTGCGCCGGGCCGTCGAGGCGTCGTTGCGGCGGCTCGGCACCGACCGGATCGACCTGTACCAGCTGCACGTCGGCGCCCTGGGGCTGGAGCAGGCCGCGCTGCTGCGCGACGAGTGCGAGGCGCTGGTGGCCGCGGGCAAGATCCGCGCCTACGGGTGGAGCACGGACGACGTGGAGCGGGCGCGGTTCTTCTGCGAGGGCGAGCACGGGATCGCCGCGCAGGCCGACATCAACCTGCTGTTCGACAACCCCGGGATGTACGCGGGGGAGTACGCGGTGCTGTGCCGCCGGCCGCTGGCGATGGGGCTGCTGGCGCGGGAGTCGTTCGCCGAGCTGCCCGCGGACGACGTGCGCGTGACGAACCCGTCGTGGCTGCGGTTCTTCGTCGACGGCAAGCCGTCGCCGGAGTACTTCCGCGCTCGGGAAGCGGTGCGGGACGTGCTGACGTCGGGCGGCCGGACGTTGGTGCAGGGCGCGCTGGCGTGGTTCTGGGCGCGTTCTCCCCGGTTGGTGCCGATTCCGGGCGTCCGGACGGTGGCCCAGGTCGAGGAGAACGCGGGTGCGCTCGCGTTCGGTGCGTTGAGCGCGGACGAGCTGGCCCAGGTGGAGTCGGTGCTCCGGCCCTAGTCCTCGTCGTCCTCGTCGAAGTTGGCCGGGTCGTTCGGGTCCCAGGACAGGCCCGGCTGGTTCCACTCGTTGTCGCGCAGCATCCGCTTGGCCTCCTTCTTGTACCGGCCGACGAGGCGGTCGGTGTAGAGGTAGCCGTTGAGGTGGTCGGTCTCGTGCTGCAGGCAGCGCGCGAAGAAGCCGGTGCCCTCGGCCTCGAAGGGCTCCCCGTCGAGGCCGACGCCGGTCACCTTCGCCCACTGGGCGCGTCCGGTCGGGTACGCCTCGCCGGGCACGCTCAGGCAGCCCTCGAAGTCGTCGTCCGGGTGCGGCATGGTCTCCGGGATCTCGGAGGTCTCCAGGACGGGGTTGCAGATGACCCCGCGGTGCTGCACGCCCTCGTCGTCCGGGCAGTCGTAGACGAAGACCCGCAGGTCGAAGCCGATCTGGTTGGCCGCGAGCCCCACTCCGCGAGCGGCTGCCATCGTCTCGAACATGTCGTCGACGAGGGTCTTCAACTCGGTGTCGAACTCGGTGACCTCGCGCGTCGGGTTGTGGAGCACGGGGTCGCCGGCGATGCGGATGCGGTGGACGGCCATGGCAGAACTTTATGTGGTCTGAAACTGTCGGTGTCGCGCGGTACGTTGGAACGATCACGTGATTGAATTGCCCGCACCTGAGATGGTGTGGCGACCGTGGGGAGCCAGATGGATCACGCCGAGACGCTCACCTCCGCTGACGGGCTGACCAGCCGCGAACGCACGATGCTCGCGTTCGAGCGCCAGTGGTGGAAGTACTCGGGATCCAAGGAACAGGCCATCAGGGAACTGTTCGACATGTCCGCGACCCGCTACTACCAGCTGCTCAACGCGCTCGTTGAATCCGAAGCCGCCCTGGCCGCCGATCCGATGCTCGTCAAGCGGCTGCGCGGAGTCCGGACAGGCCGTCAAAGGGTTCGAGCCCGCGCCAGGAGCACCGAGGACTGATGACCTCCCCCGAGTCCGCAAGCCCGTCCCGTCCGGCCAAGGCCGCCGGCTTCGCCCTGCTCGGCGTCGCCGCCGTCGCGTTGGTGATCGGCGTCGTCTCGCTCTTCGGCGGAGGGTCGTCCGACACACCTCCGGCTGCGGAGGGGACCTCGACCGCGCCGCCTGCCGCCAGTGAGACCTCGTCTGCGCAGCCGCCTGCGTCCACACCGCCGTCTTCTGCGCCGGTGACGACCACGGCTTCGCCTACCGTGCCGCCTGCTTCTTCTGTGGTGCCGCCTCCGCCTGTCACCCAGCCCGGGGTGGCCAAGGCGCCTGTGCGGATCTACAACAACTCTACGATCACCGGGTTGGCGTCCAAGGCCTCGGACGAGGTTCGGGCCAACGGGTGGGCTGTTGAGGGGACTGGGAACTACTCGGGTGGGACCATCCCCACCACTACCGTTTACTTCCGGCCTGGGACTGAGGAAGAGGCTTCTGCGAAGGAGCTCGCTTCGGTGTTGCGGGCTCGGGTCGAGCCTCGGTTCGACGGGATCCAGTCTTCGGCGCCGGGGATCATTTTGATCGTCACCAATGACTATCAGGGTGTTTCGAAGAACAAGTAGCGCTTTGTTGCGTTGGTGGCTCCTTTGCGTTGGCGGGTTGCTGTTGCTTGCTTCCCCTGGGGGCTCTGCCCCCAGACCCCCGGCAATCTGATCAGGGGGCCAGCGCTGTGGGCGGGTTGATGGCACGCCTGTTGCTCAGAGCGGCTGCCCGTTGCGTAGATGTTTGCGTTGGCGGTGGGGTCCCATCACGAGCCGCACCAAGAGCGGGCCACACCTGAGGGGTGGGGGGGGGTTGGTGGAAAAAGGTGGGTGTTTTGGAGACACCCCCC
>NZ_JBEXNC010000018.1:0-233817 GCF_040610935.1 Lentzea sp. NPDC003310 | reverse complement strand
GTGGCCCGCTCTTGGTGCGGCTCGTGATGGGACCCCACCGCCGAGGCGCCCAAACTACGAAACAGGCAGCCGCTCTAAGCAACAGGCGTGCCATCTACCCGCCCACAGCGCTGGCCCCCTGATCAGATTGCCGGGGGTCTGGGGGCAGAGCCCCCAGGGGAAGCACGCAACAGGAACCCGCCACACGCAAAGGAACCACCAACGGAACCGGCGCGAACCAAAGCAAAAGGCCCCCAGCCACAAAGCCAGGGGCCGATCACCAAGCCAAACCCCAAACCCTACTTCGACTCACCCTCGGACTCAGGCAGCTCAACGTCCTCAACAGGCTTGCCGTCCTTCACCGGAGCAGGCATCAACCCGTCCAAAGCCGCCCCAGCGATCCGCCGGAACGCCCTCCGAGGCCGAGCCCTCTCCAGCACCGCCACCTCCAACTTGGCAGCGGGCAGCAATTCAGCAGACCCGTTCCCGGTAGAAGGCGACCCAGCCGACAACGCCTTCACCGCAACGGGAACAGCCTCAGCCAACGAAAGCCCGTCCGCGAACGCCTCCTTCAACGCCGTGTTGGCGGCGTCGACGGTGCCACCCATCACGATGTACTGGGGTTCGTCCACGATGGACCCGTCGTACGTCAACCGGTACAACGTGTCCGAGGCAGCGGTGTCGCCCACCTCGGCCACCGCGATCTCCACCTCGAACGGCTTGATCTGCTCGGTGAAGTAGGTGCCGAGGGTGGTGGCGTACACGTTGGCCAGCGAACGCGAGGTCACGTCGCGCGGGTCGTTCTGGTACCCGCGGACGTCGGCGAAGCGGATTCCCGCCTGGCGGAGGTTCTCGAACTCGCTGTAGCGGCCGACGGCGGCGAAGCCGATGCGGTCGTAGATCTCCGAGACCTTGTGCAGCGTGCTGGAGGGGTTCTCCGCGACGAACAGAATGCCGTCCGCGTACTTCAGCACGATGACGCTGCGACCCCTGGCGATGCCCTTGCGGGCGTACTCCGAGCGGTCGCGCATCACCTGCTCTGCCGATGCGTACAGCGGCATCGTCATGGGTGGTGCTCCTGACGTCGAACCTGTGGGGGACTCAGCCTGCGGGGCGGGACCTGCGGCCTTCGACGACCGCGTCGGCGACCGTGGCGACCTGGGGTTCCGGCACCTCAACCGCGCCGTCGGCGCCGTTGATCGTGACCACTACCGGGTAGAGGCGGCGGACCGGGTCCGGGCCGCCCGTGGCCGAGTCGTCGTCGGCCGCGTCGTACAAGGCCTCGACCACGGAGCGGATCGCCGCGTCGGCGTCGGCGTCCGGGTCGTAGAGCTTCTTCAACGCCGACTTCGCGAACAGCGATCCGGAGCCGACGGCCTGGTAGCCCTGCGACTCCTCGTAGCGGCCACCGGTGACGTCGTAGGACACGATGCGGCCGGCGCGGTCGGGATCGGCGGCGGAGGTGTCGTACCCGGCGAACAGAGGAACCACGGCGAGGCCGGCCATGGCCGCGTCGAGGTTGCCCCTGATCATCGCCGAGAGGCGGTTCGCCTTGCCGTCGAGCGACAGCGGCACGCCCTCGATCTTCTCGTAGTGCCGCAGCTCCACCGTGTACAGGCGCACGATCTCGATCGCGATGCCCGCCGTGCCCGCGATGCCGACGGCCGAGTGGTCGTCGGTCACGAAGACCTTCTTCATGTCGCGCTGGGCGATGACGTTGCCCATCGTCGCGCGCCGGTCGCCGGCGATCACGACGCCACCCTTGTAGGTGGCCGCGACGATCGTCGTCCCGTGCGGGGCCTGGACGGTCCCCTCCGGGAGCTTCCGGGCACTAGGCAGCATGTCGGGTGCCTGGGCCCGCAGGAAGTCCGTGAACGACGACGAGCCCGGCGTGAGGTACGCCGAGGGCAGCGCCGCGGCCGGGTAACGCCCGGTCGAGCTGTTGTCCATGTGTTGGTTGTTCTCCCGTCCCCGAGGTGGTCGGCAGGCCCCCGAAGGCCTACTGACCACCCTTCTGCACGTATGCGCGGACGAAGTCCTCCGCGTTCTCCTCGAGCACGTCGTCGATCTCGTCGAGGATCGCGTCCACGTCCTCGCCGAGCTTCTCGCGGCGTTCCTGACCGGCTCCGGCGGCGTCGTCCGCACCGTCGTCGCCGTCGCCACCACCCTGGCGCTGCTTCTGTTCCTGGGACATCTCGGCCTCCCACTGACTCGCCTGACAAGAACACTACCCAGCGGCACCGACAAAAACCCTGAGCCACTCGGGTAGACGATCACCCGCGAGTCAGCGCGTCCACCAGCTGCTCGGCGGTGTCAGAAGCCTCCAAAAGGGCTCCGACGTGCGCTTTCGTCCCGCGCAGGGGCTCCAGCGTCGGAATTCGCACGAGGGATTCTCGACCGAGGTCGAAGATCACCGAGTCCCACGACGCGGCCGCGACCGAGGTCGGGTAGCGCTCCAGGCACCGGCCGCGGAAGTACGCACGCGTGTCCTCGGGCGGCGTGGTGATGGCCGCGCGGACCTCTTCCTCGCTCACGAGCCGCTTCATCGAGCCGCGCGCGACCAGGCGGTTGTAGAGGCCCTTGTCCAGACGCACGTCCGAGTACTGCAGGTCGACCAGGTTGAGCCGGGCCGCGCCCCACTCCAGGCCGTCGCGCTGCCGGTAGCCCTCGAGCAGCCGCAGCTTGGCGACCCAGTCGAGCCGGTCCGCGCACTCCGCCGGGTCGCGGGCCAGCGCGTCGAGCACCTCGCCCCAGATCCGCAGGACGTCGCGGTCGCCGACGCCCTCCTTCTCGACGAACGCGGTCGCGCGCTCGTGGTAGGCGAACTGCACGTCGAGGCCGGTGAACTTGCGCCCGCCGGTCATCTCGACCTTGGTCTTCAGGGTCGGGTCGTGGCTGATCTGGTGCACCGCGCGCACCGAGTCGACCATGCGCAGGTCGTCGAACCGCTGCCCGGCCTCGATCATGTCGAGGACCAGGGACGTGGTGCCGACCTTGAGGAACGTGGAGTACTCGGCCAGGTTCGCGTCGCCGATGATGACGTGCAGGCGGCGGTACTTGTCCGCGTCCGCGTGCGGCTCGTCGCGCGTGTTGATGATGCCGCGCTTCAACGTCGTCTCGAGGCCGACCTCGACCTCGATGTAGTCGGCGCGCTGCGAGAGCTGGTAGCCGGCCTCCTCGCCGGACTGCCCGATGCCCACCCGCCCCGACCCGGTCACGACCTGGCGCGACACGAAGAACGGCGTGAGGCCCGCGATCACGGCCGTGAACGGCGTGGAGCGCTGCATCAGGTAGTTCTCGTGCGTGCCGTACGACGCGCCCTTGCCGTCGACGTTGTTCTTGTACAGCTGCAGGCGGGGCTGGCCGGGCACGGACGCCGCCTTGATCGCGGCCTCCTCCATCACCCGCTCCCCCGCCTTGTCCCAGATCACCGCGTCGCGCGCGTTGGTGACCTCGGGCGCCGAGTACTCGGGGTGCGCGTGGTCGACGTAGAGCCGCGCTCCGTTGGTGAGGATGACGTTCGCCGCGCCCAGGTCCTCGACGTCGGAGTCGGCGGGGTGCCCGCCGGGCGAGCCCAGGTCGAACCCGCGCGCGTCGCGCAGCGGTGACTCCACCTCGTAGTCCCAGCGCGCCCGCCTGGCGCGCGGTATGTCCGCCGCCGCCGCGTACGCGAGCACCACCTGTGTCGAAGTGAGCACCGGGTTCGCGGTCGCGTCGCCCGGCACCGCGATGCCGTACTCGACCTCGGTTCCCATGATCCGCCGCATGCGCAACACCTTATGACCTGACCCCGCACGAAAGCGTGAGGGGAGCTTCACGGTGAAACTCCCCTCACCCTATTCACCCGGATGCCAATCCTGCTGCAGGACGAATCCTCGATGCGCCGCGAGAAGGCCCGAAAGCGGCGACGACGGCGAGCAGGACCACGATCACCGCGCCCGTGACCAGCGGCAACACCACCTTGAGCCCGGGCAGCGTGAGCGGGACGCCGATCGACAGGAACGCGACCTCCGCGTAGGCGAACCCGAGCACGCCACCGCCGATCACCCCGACGAGGGCCAACATGACCGCTTCAGCGATGACCCCGCCCTGCAGCCCGCCTTGAGTGACGCCCAAGGCGCGCCTCAGCGCGAGCTCCTTGCGGCGTTCCTGGACGGAGATGGTCAGCGCGGTGCCGATGCCGGTCACGGCGACCGCCACGGAAAGGCCGAGCAGCACCATCATCAGCACGGTGCCCAGGTGCATGTACCGGGCGGCCTCGGCGCGTTCGTCCGCGTCGGTCTGGACGATCACGGTCGGGTTGTTCGGCAGCGCGGCCTGCAGCGAGGACCGGAACTGCGCCGGGTCGACCCCGGGCTGCAACGCGACGAGCACCTTGTCCGCCGGTCCCGAGGTGGGGCCGGCCACGATCGGCGTGTAACCGGTGATGCTGCCGGGGATCGTGCCGACGACCTTGTACTGCACCCCGTCGGCCTCGACGAACGGCCGGTCCTCCCAGTGCGGCGGCACGATCGCGGTCCCGGCGACGAACTGGTCCGCACCGGACACGTTCTGCGCCTTCAGCCACGTCCGGAACTGGCCGGGGTCGACGCTCGCGGCGGTGTCGCCGGTCTTGTGCAGCACCACCGAGGCCGCCACGCCCGGCTGGGCCGGGATCTCCGGCAGCGGGCGCTCGCCCGCGTCCACCACCGTCGCGTCCGGACGCTCCTCGTTGGCGTACTGGAACGTCAGCTCCTCCGCGCCGCCCAGCACGACCAGGAAGAACGTCACCATCGAGCTCGCGAGCAGCAACGGCAGCGCGACCGACGCCGACCGCTGCGGCATCCGGCGCACCTCGGCGCCGGCGAGCTTCCACTGGGTACCGCCGATCCGGCCGAACAGCCGCGCGATCAGCGGGACCGTGACGGGCCCGAGGATCCAGAACAGACCGGTCACGGCGGCGATCGCGGAGAACGTGACGGCGAGCGGCGCAGCGGACGTGCCCTTGGCGGCGATCGCGGCCATCGCGAGCAGCCCAGCACCACCGGTGAACAGCACGCCGAACACGAGCCGAAGGCGACGCACGGACCGTGGCGGCACCTCGTTCTCCGCGTCACGCAACGCGGCGAGAGGCGACACACGAGCGGCGTTGATCGCGGGACGCACGGCGGCGATGACGCTCAACAGCGCGGCGACGACGACTCCGAGGATCACGTACCCGAGCGAGGGCAGCAGTTCCGGGCTGAGCTCCACGGCGCCGAACAGCACGGAGATGCCGGTGACGTCGAACGTCCTGGCCAGCAGCCACGCCATCGGCCCGCCGAGCAACGCGCCTGCAGCCCCCGCCAGCGCCCCCGTCACGAGGGCCTCGAACAGGCTCCGGCGCACCAACGGCCCGCGCTGGGCACCGATGCACCGCAGCAACGCCGTCTGCCGTTGCCGCTGCGCGTAGACGGCGCGGAACGTGGCCGCCGCGACGAACACCGCCGTGGCCAGCGCGAGCACGCTGAACGGCAGCAGGATGAACGTGAGCTCGTTGCCGATGCTGTCCGCGTCCGGCGCCGGATCCCACACGACGTAGTCGGCCCCCGCGGCGCTCTTCACGGCGTCCCGCGCGCCGCCGATCACCCAGATCTCCTTGGTGAACGGCTCCGGGTCGAGCTCCTTCGCGAGGTCCGGTCCGGTGACGAGCACCGGCCGCGCGTCGAGCCCGCCCTTCTTCATGACCCCGCTGACGGTCACCTCGACCGGCCTGCCGTCGGCCGCCGCGAGCCGCACCTTGTCACCGGGCTCGAGCCCCCGCTCGTACGCGGTGATCTTGTCGACGGCGACCTCGCCGTCCGCCGCCGGCGCCTTCCCCTCCGCGAGCGGCCAGCGCACCAGGTCCGGCTGCTGGACGTGGACCTCGGCGCGGTGCTGCCCGGCGCGGCCGTTCGCGTCGAGCAGGTCGGCCTGCGCCACCTGGACCGGCACCGCCCTGCCGACGGCGGAGAGCTTCGCGAGCAACGCCGCGTCGAGCTTCGGGCGGTTCTCCTCGGTGACGGCCGAGCTGTACTCGACCGGCTTGGTGTCCACCACGTGCCCCACCGCGGACGGGGTGAGGGGCGCGCCCTCGTCGACCGACCGGGTGAGCGCGTCGCTCAGCACCAGGGCGGCCAGCAGGCAGGCCACGCCGACGACCAGCGCGACGCCGGGCAGCAGCGCGCGGCCCGGCCGGGCGCGGAACTCGGCGACGCCGAGCCGCAGGGAAGTGGACACGAATCCTCCTCGGTGACGTCTGACGGTCCCGAAGGTAGGAAGGAGGGCGATCAGCGGGCGTCGGACTGGGGTAGCAAGCTCGCGTACGACCACAGGAGGACACCGGGATGATCACGCTCTACGACGAGGCCGCGAACGCCATCGGCGAGGTGAGCCGCGCACGCATGCGCGCCGAGAACCTGTGGCACGGCTGCGTCCTGGTCGTCGTGCACTCCACCGACGGCGAACGGATCTACGTGCACCGCCGCACCGACACCAAGGACATCTTCCCCGGCCTGTACGACTTCGCCGCGGGCGGCGTGATCGACGCGGGCGAGACCCCGGACGAGGCGGCGGTCCGCGAACTGCGCGAGGAGCTCGGCGTCGAGACCCCGCTGACGCCGCTCTTCCGGACCAGCTACGTCGACGAGCGGACGCGCTACCACGCGTGGGTCTACGAGACGCGCAGCGACGGCCCGTTCACCCACCAGCCCGAGGAGGTCGCCTGGGGCGGGTGGATGGCGGCGGACGAGGTGCGCGCGAAGATCGAGGACCCGGACTGGCCGCTCGTGCCGGACGGCCGGGTCATCGGACGCGAGTGGCTCAGGCGCGCTTGAAGGTGTGGCTGCGTTCGACCTTCGCCACGTGCAACGAGTAGGTCTCGTACCAGTTCTCACGGCCGCGTTGCTGGGCCGCGCGGTGCTCCAGGTTCGTCCGCCACTGCGTGAGCGCGTCGGCGTCGCGGAAGTAGCCGACCGTGATGCCGAGCCCGCCGGGGTTCTGGGCGTGGTCCATCCCGAGGTAGCCCGGGATGTCGCGCACCAGCTCCTCCATGCGGTCGTTGGTCTCGGAGTAGCCGTCCTGGTCCTGGGTTCGCACGGTGCTGAAGACGACCGCGTAGTACGGGGGTTCGAAAGCCTCGACGGGCGCATCGCTCACGGCGCCACCGTAGGCTAGTTCCAGGCGAGCCCGGAACGGATTTTCCAGTACTCCTCGGCGGGCTCGGCCAGGTCGGGCAGGTCCACGGCGATCCGCAGCGCGTCCACATTGGACCGCAGCTGGGCCGGGCTCGCCGCACCGGACAGCACGACGTCGGCCCACGGCTGCGCGACGACCGCCGCGAGTGCGACCGCGTCCGGTCCGACGCCGAGCTCCTCCGCCTGTGCCGCAACCGCTTGCGGCGGGTCGACGACGAGCCGCCCGTTGGCCACGCCCTCCTTGACGATCACCCGCAGACCGGCCTCGTGCGCCTCCCGCAACGCCTCCCCCGCCGACGTCTCCAGCAGGTTCCAGGTGGACTGGACGGACGAGAAGAGGCCGAGGTCCAGGGCCTTGCGGATGGTGTCGGCCTGCCGCGGCCCGGACGTCGAGAAGCCCAGCGGCACACCGATCCCGGCCATCGCCTCCTGCAGCGCGCGGTCGCCGAACAACGGGCTGTCAGCCGTGAGCGAGTGCACCTGGTAGAGCGCGACGCGCGGCAGCAGCGCCGAGGTCTCCTGCCACTGCCGCGTGAACCGCGCGAGCGAGTGCTCCTTGACCTCGTGCACCTCGGCGTCGGCCCGCCAGTCCGCGGTGTAGGCGTAGCCCCACTTGCTGGAGACCGTCACGTCGTCGTGGCCGGGCAGCCACGACGACAGGAAGTCCTCCGACAGCCCGTACGAACGAGCGGCGTCGACCCACCTGATGCCCAGCGAGTAGGCCTCGTCGAGCACGAGGTGGCACTGCGCGCGCATGGACTCGACGTCGCGCACGGCCGGTAGCGCGTCCTCACGGCCGAGGTTGATGTACGCGGGACGACCGAGGGACGCGAGACCGAGTGCGAGTTGAGCCATGCCGACAACGGTAAACGGCGGCCCCGCAGGACCGCCGCTCACGTGACCCGCCGGGGTCGGTCAGAAGTCGTCAGCCGTGCGGATGTGGTTGCGCACCCACTTGCCGGCCTCCTTCAGCGGACCCTCGCCGGCGAAGTTGCTGCCGGAGCACGTGCCGCTGTTGAACACCGCACCGGTGCGGTGGTCGTCGGAGAAGTTCCAGTTCGTCCAGGAGATCTTGGCCTCCTTCATGAACGAGATGAACTTGTTCGCCATGGTGAAGTCGTTGGGACCGTCACCGGAGGCCTCCTGCGAACCGAACTCGGTGACGAAGACCGGCACCTGGCTCGAGACCGTGCGCAACGCGTTGAGGTACGAGTCGCGGTGGTCCTTCGCGTAGAAGTGGAACGTGTACATCAGGTTCGAGGCGTTGACCTTGTTGCGGCTCACCTCGTTGATGTCGCGGCCGTCGGACAGGCCGAACGTCGACCAGCCGTGCGTGCCGACGAGGACGAGGCTGTCCGGGTCCTCCGCGCGGATCGTCGGGATGACGGCCTCCGCGTAGGACTTGACCCGCGACCACGTCACGCCGTTCGGCTCGTTGGCGATGTCGTAGATGATGTTCGTCTTGTCCTTGTGCCGCTGCGCGATCTCCTTGAAGAAGGTCTTGGCGCGCGTGGTGTTGTGGTTCGGGTCGCCCGGCGAGAGCTGGTGCCAGTCCACGAGCGCGTACATGCCGCGCTTCGTGGCCTCCTCGATGTAGCCGTGCACCATGTCGGTGAACTTCCGGGGGTTCGACTCGTAGCCGCCCTCCTGGATGTACATCGAGATGCGGAGGACGTCCGCCTTCCAGTCGTTCGAAAGCGCGTCCAGGGACGCGGTCTTCACGCACTGGGAGTACCACTGGATGCCGTGCGTGCTCATGCCGCGCAGCTGGATCTGCTTGCCGTTCTTGTTGCACAGCTTGACGCCGCACACCTTGAGCTGGCCGTTGACCGCCGCGGGCGAACCCGGCGGCAGCGCGGCAGCGGAGACGTCGCCCGCGGGTGCGGCAGCGACCGAGCTGCCCGCCATCACACCGGTCAGGGGGAGCACGACTGCCGCGGTGAGCGCCACCACAGACCTCTGCCAAGCCATTCAGCGTCTCCTCTCGGACTGCTGGCGGCGGATTTGTTAGGTAAGTTTCCTTACCGATTAAAGGTATAGATGACCATAGGTGTGCCCCAAGAGCGAGTCAAGCGTCTCGTCGCAGAAGAGTCACAGTTCCGGTACCGAGAGTCACCAGTACGTACATCGCCAAAACACCCGCGGCGGCCAGAGGACCGAGAGGCGGGTCCTCCACGACGCCCGCGACCTCCCACACCAGGTACGGCACCATCACCGCGGACGCGTCCACGTTCCAGGGCTCCGGCAGCATCGGCGTGATCGCGGGCAGGCCCCAGAGCAGCGCGCCGACGATCACGATGGTGACGGCCGTCGACCGCAGCGCCAGCCCCAGGCCGAGCCCCACCAGCCCCGTCACCAGGATCGACAGCACCGCGGCACCCGCCCACGGCAGCACGTCGCCGACGCCGTCCCACGGCGCCACCGGTGCCGGCCGGTCCCCCATGATCACCGCGCTGGACCCGAGGCTCGCCGCGAGCGCGGCGGCCCCGATCAGCACGGCCGCGCCGGCCGTGAGCGCGGTCTTGGCCAGCAGCAGGCGCGTGCGGTCCGGCACGGCGGTCAGCGCGGTGAGACGTGGGTCGGAGGTCGCGACCAGCGCGCCGAGCGCGGCGACCAGGAACTGCACGACCGGCGTGATCACCACGCTGGAGTCGGCCGAGGCGAACGCCGCCTGCTCGGCGGCCGGGGACGTGTCGTAGTCCTGGACCATCAGCCACGAGATCGTCGCGCCGAACGCGATGATCAGGCCGACGGCGGCGAGCAGCCCGTACGGCGCGCGGACCGTCCCGACCTTCAGCCACTCGGCGGCGAGCGCGTTCTTCACAGTCCCCTCCCGGAGGTGAGTTCGAGGTAGGCGTCCTCCAGCGATCCGTTGCGGGTCAACGCCTCCATCGGCGTCTCCGTGATCAGCCGTCCTCTTGCGACGATCACGACGTGGTCAGCCGTCAGCGCCATCTCGCTCATCAGGTGGCTGGACACGAAGACCGTGCGGCCCTCGTTCGCGAGGCCGCGCATCAGGTCGCGGATCCAGCGCACGCCCTCGGGGTCGAGCCCGTTGACCGGTTCGTCGAACATCAGCACCTCGGGGTCGCCGAGCAACGCCGCGGCGACACCGAGCCGTTGCTTCATGCCGAGCGACAACGCCCTGATCCGCTTGTGCCGCACGCCTCCCAGCCCGACGCGCTCCAGCAGCTCCACCGCGCGCTCCTGCCCGATGCCGTTGCTCGCGGCGATCCACCGCAGGTGGTCGAGGGCCTTGCGGCCGTGGTGCACGGCGGCGGGGTCGAGCAACGCGCCGACGTGCCGCAACGGCTGGTCCAGGTCCTGGTAGCGCTTCCCGCCGACCAGCGCCTCGCCGCCGGTGGGCCGGTCCAGGCCCAGGACCATCCGCATCGTCGTGGACTTGCCGGCGCCGTTCGGGCCGAGGAAGCCCGTCACCAGTCCGGGGTGGACGGTGAACGACAGGTCCTCGACCGCCGTCGTGTCCCCGTATCTCTTCGTCAGGTTCCGCACCTCGATCATGCGGAAGAGAGTGGTTCCCCAGGGGTGCTCCGCGGATCGGCCCGTGCTCCGATCCCGGGAATCGGACCTGGGTCCGAGGCGTCGCGGGCGCGGGCTCGCTAGCGTCGTCGGCGTGATCGCGAAACTGCACCTCTACCTGGTCGACGCGGCCGCGGCACTGGTGATCTGGACCCTCGTCGCCTACGCGATGCTCGAACCGCACGTGCACGCGTCGCCGTTCGTCGCGGTGCCGCTGGCGGGCCTCGTCGCCGCGCCCGTGGCCGTGCGCCGGCTGTGGCCGGTGATCACGCTGGGGGTCATCACCGCCGCGACGGTGGTCGTGGTCACGACCCAGGTCCTGCCCGTCGTCGCACTGGGCGCGCCCGTCGGGGCCGTCTGCTTCGGCCTCTACACCGTCGCGGTGGACCGCGACCGGACCTGGTCGCTGGCCGCGTTGCTCGTCACGGTCATCGCGATCGCGGGCGTCTCCGGCGGCGAGGTGGAGAGCCTGCTCGTCGCCGTCGCCGCACTGGGATCGGTGTGGGCCATCGGCTACACGACCCGGCTGCGGCGCTCGATGCTCGAACGCGAGACCTCCCAGCAGGCCGAGCAGGCCCTCGCCGACGAACGGCTCCGCATCGCCCGCGAGCTGCACGACGTGGTGGCCCACAACCTGTCCCTCATCGCCGTGCAGGCGGGCAACGCCGCACACGTGCGATCACCCGAACACGCCTACGAGGCGTTGCAGGTCATCTCCGACACGAGCCGTGCGGCACTCACGGAGATGCGCGGCCTTCTGGGCGTGCTGCGCTCCGACGCCGACCTCGCCCCCTCCCCCGGCCTAGACGGACTCGCCGACCTGGCCGACCGCGCGTCCCTCGCGGGCGTGCGCGTCAAACTGGACGTGCGCGGCGACGCCGTTGTGCCGGAAGGGATCGGGCTCTCGGCGTACCGGATCGTGCAGGAGGCGCTGACGAACGTCGTGAAGCACGCCGCGCCCGCGTCGTGCACGGTGCTGGTGGACGTGACACCGGAAGCCGTCCGCGTCGAGGTGGCGGACGACGGCCCCGGGGTGAGGGAGCTCGGCGTGGGACACGGTCTGATCGGCATGCGCGAACGCGTGGCCGTGTACGGCGGCACGTTCAGCGCCGGACCGGGCGACGGCGGCGGTTTCCGGGTCGTCGCGGAGCTGCCGGTCCGATGACCCGCGTGCTGATAGCCGACGACCAGGCGTTGCTGCGCGCGAGCTTCCGCCTGCTGGTGGACCACGAACCGGACCTGACCGTGGTGGGCGAGGCGGGCACCGGCGCGGAGGCGGTCGCGCTGGCGGCGGAGCTGCGGCCCGACGTCGTGCTGATGGACATCCGCATGCCCGAGATGGACGGCATCGAGGCCACGCGGCTGCTGGACGGCCCGCGCGTGCTCGTGCTGACGACGTTCGACCTCGACGAGTACGTCTTCGGGGCGCTGCGGGCCGGTGCCTCGGGATTCCTGCTGAAGGACACCCCGCCCGCCGAGCTGCTGGCCGCGATCCGCGTGGTGGCGTCCGGCGAGTCGCTGCTGTCGCCGACCGTCACGCGCCGGCTGATCTCCGAGTTCGTCCGGCAGCCCGCCGCGCCGGCGGTGCGCGGGCTGGAACGGGTCACCGAACGGGAGAAGGAGGTGCTGCTGCTGATCGCCCGCGGCCGGTCGAACGCGGAGATCATGGCGGAGCTGCACGTCAGTCCCGGGACGGTGAAGACGCACATCGGGAACCTGCTGGCGAAGCTGCACGCGCGGGACCGGGCGCAGCTGGTGATCGCGGCCTACGAGTCGGGACTGGTCCGCTAGATCATGTCGTCGCGCAGCAATCGGCCGCCCGCGTCGTACGCCCGGATGCGCAGGGCGGCGGTCTTCTCCGGCACGAAGCAGAGGAAGACCTCGCCGTGCACTTCGGCCTTGACGACCTTGCCGCTCGGCAGCACGAAATCGAGGGCCGCGACCTCGGGAGCGACCCGCCCGACCTCGAGGCTCGCGTCGTCGTCCCAGACCAGGCCCACGCGTCCGGCGACGTACCTGTCACCGGGCGCAGCGGTGTCGCGCTTCGAGGTGCCGTGCCCGTCGCCGTGGATCTTGCAGACGACCACCTTGTCAGGGGTGAAGCCCGCCTCCACGACCATGTCCCGCACTCGCTGCAGCGTCCCGAACACGTAGCCCGGCGGCCGCTCGCAGGTGCGGTCGGCCATGACCCGCATCGACTCGACCGACAGCGGTACCGGTCTTCCCGGGACGGCTGCCGGGTCGGCCACGTCGCGGGCGAAGGCCAGTGCGGCGGCGATCCCGAACGCTCCCAGCACGTACCCGGTGGTCCTCATGTCTCCCCCACGGACGCGGAGTGTAGGCAGGCGGGCGCGGCACAGGGGCGGAAACGCGGAACCGCCCCGGCCGAGGACGACCGGGGCGGTTCGCGTTCGAGCTGTCCTACAGGTAGGTGCCGGTGTTCGTGGCCGTGTCGATCGCGCGGCCGGCATCCTGGTTCTTCCCGGTGACGAGCGTGCGGATGTAGACGATCCGCTCGCCCTTCTTGCCCGAGATGCGCGCCCAGTCGTCCGGGTTCGTCGTGTTCGGCAGGTCCTCGTTCTCGGCGAACTCGTCGAGGATGGCCGCCTGCAGGTGCCGGACGGAGAGTCCGGGCTGCTTGGTGTCGAGCAGCGACTTGATCGCCGCCTTCTTGGCCCTGTCGACGATGTTCTGGATCATGGCGCCGGAGTTGAAGTCCCGGAAGTACAGGACCTCCTTGTCACCGTTGGCGTAGGTGACCTCCAGGAACCGGTTGTCCTCGGACTCCTCGTACATGCGCTCCACGGTGTGCTGCACCATGCCCTCGATGCAGGCCTTCGGGTCCCCGCCGAACTCGGCGAGGTCGTCGGCGTGCAGCGGGAGGTTGGGCGTCAGGTACTTGTTGAAGATGTCCTTCGCGCCCTCGGCGTCGGGCCGCTCGATCTTGATCTTCACGTCGAGCCGGCCCGGGCGGAGGATCGCCGGGTCGATCATGTCCTCGCGGTTGGAGGCGCCGATGACGATGACGTTCTCCAGGCCCTCGACGCCGTCGATCTCGGCGAGGAGCTGGGGCACGATCGTCGTCTCGACGTCGGACGACACACCGGAGCCACGGGTGCGGAAGATCGAGTCCATCTCGTCGAAGAACACGATCACCGGGGTGCCGTCGGACGCCTTCTCGCGAGCCCGCTGGAAGATCAGGCGGATGTGCCGCTCGGTCTCACCGACGAACTTGTTGAGGAGCTCGGGGCCCTTGATGTTGAGGAAGTACGACTTCGCCTGCTTGTCGGTCTCGCCGCGGATCTCCCGCACCTTCTTGGCCAGCGAGTTCGCCACCGCCTTGGCGATGAGCGTCTTGCCGCAGCCGGGAGGGCCGTAGAGCAGCACGCCCTTGGGCGGGCGCAGCTCGTACTCGCGGAAGAGGTCGGCGTGCAGGAACGGCAGCTCCACGGCGTCGCGGATCTGCTCGATCTGCCGGGAGAGGCCACCGATGTCGTTGTAGTCGATGTCCGGGACCTCCTCGAGCACGAGGTCCTCGACCTCGGCCTTGGGGACCCGTTCGTAGGCGAAGCCCGCCTTCGAGTCGACCAGCAGCGAGTCGCCGGGCTTGAGCGGCGAGTCGAGCAGCGGCTGGGCGAGCCAGACCACCCTCTCCTCGTCCGCGTGGCCGACGACCAGCGCCCGCGCGATGGTGTCCTCACCGTCGTCGGTGAGCACCTCCCGCAGCGCGCAGACCTCGCCGGAGCGCTCGAACCCGCCGGCCTCGACGACCGTCAGCGCCTCGTTGAGGCGCACGGACTGGCCGTAGGCGATCTTCTCCGGCTCGACCGCGGGGGACACGGCCACCCGCATCCTGCGGCCCGAGGTGAAGACGTCCACGGTTCCGTCGTCGAAACGCGCCATGAAGACGCCGTACCCGCTGGGCGGTTGCGCCAGCCGGTCGACTTCCTCACGCAGCGCGAGCAGCTGGCTTCGTGCTTCGCGGAGGGTGTCTATGAGCTTCGTGTTTCGCTCGGTCAGCTGGCTGACGCGCTCTGTCGCCTCAGCCAAGCGCTGCTCGAGCAACCGCGTGTGCCGCGGCGACTCGGTCAGCTTGCGACGCAACGACGCGATCTCGTCCTCGAGGAACCTGATCTGCGCAGTCAGCTCAGCAGAATTGTTGCCCTGGTTCAGCTCGCCACCCTCATCGGGTTGGCTGCCGGGATGACCGTGCTGCATGTCGGCACCCTCCTCCCGTGTTCGTACCGATTACGGTACCGGCGATCACCGACAAAATGGGGTACTCACAACATCATCTTCGCTCGTGTGACGCAACGGCACACCCTCCAACAGAGGTCAACTGCTCCATCTCGGTGTCCGGCCCGACCGCTCACCCGCTACGGTGCGTCCCAGAGACCACGACCGGCGTTTCGCACCGCGACACGCCAAACGACCTGCGAGAAGTCCGAGGAGAGGGTCATGGGAGCACCAGGGCGGCGGCCCGGTCCCCACTGTCCGCGACCACCCTCGGGCGACCGCGACCACGCCTGGTACGGCTCGCGGCCCGGCGACGGGCGGCGATCCGCCGCCGTCCCACCAGGTGGACGAGTGACTGATCCGTTCGGTGGTCACGCACCGCAATCCACCTCGTTCGCGTTCGTGGGAAGCCCCGCGCGAGCGGGACTCCGGTGCGACCGGAGGGCGTACGGCCAACCGGGTGGTTCCGCCTGCGCGACCGGCGCACCACCCCGACAGCGCAGTGCATCGCGCTCGAATCCCGGTGGAGTTGCCACAATCGTTATCAGACACGACCTTCGCGCGACCAGATCGCGACTTCAGGGCGTGTGCATAACCACTCGTGCGTGTCGATAGACGCCATTCGCCCGCGAGTTGTCGGGCGAAGCACCACAATGTCCAGAGAAAGATCACCTCATCCGCATCGGGGGAGTTTCGATGACCTACCCGCCGCAGCAGCCCGGGCCCTACGGGCAGCAGCCGCAGCCCGGTGGTCCGTACGGGCAGCAGCCGCCGCAGCAGCCGGGTCACGGCCAGCAGCCCCAGCCCGGCTACGGCCAGCCGCAGCAGCCCGGTTACGGCCAGCAGCCCGGCCAGTACGGCCAGCCGCAGCAGGACCCGTTCGGCCAGCAGGGACCGCAGAGCGGCGGCTTCCCGCAGCCCGGTCAGCCGGGTCCGTACGGACAGCCGGGGCAGTACGGCCAGCAGCCCGGCCAGCCCCCGTACGGGCAGCAGCCCTACGGTCAGCAGCCGTTCGGCCAGCCCGGCCCCGGAGGGTTCGGCGGCCCGCCGCCCAAGAAGAGCAACACCGGCCTGATCATCGGCGTCGTGGTCGGCGTGCTGGTGCTCGTGGGCGGTGGCGTCACGGCGGCCGTGCTGTTCTCCGGCAACGACTCGACCAGCTCCACCAGCTCGCCGGACTCGAACTCGGGCAGCGGCAGCGGCGGTGGCGACGCGGCGGAGGTCAAGAACGTCGCGAAGGAGTACTTCGCGATCAGGAACGACACCGCGAAGGCCAAGCAGCTCACCTGCAAGGCGGTCGTCGCCCAGGCCGAGGAGCTCGAGAAGAAGTTCAAGGAGCTGCCCGCCGACCAGCGCAAGGCCGCGGAGGAGCTGGCCAAGACGATCAAGCCGCCGACGGTCACGGTCGGGGACGTCACGGTCTCCGGTGACGAGGCGACCGTGAAGGCGAAGATCGAGGTGACCTACAACGGCAAGACCACCAGCAGGGACTCCGACCTGAAGTTCAAGAAGGAGTCCGGCGACTGGAAGTACTGCACGCTGATGGAGACCCCCGAGGCGCCGACCCTGCCGACCAGGTGACCCGCAGCCGGATCCACACATCTCTGGGGGAGATTCGATGACCTACCCACCGCAGCAACCGGGGCCGTACGGGCAGCAGCCGCCGCCCGGCGGTCCGTACGGGCAGCAGCCACCGCAACCTGGTCCGTACGGACAGCAGCCCGGGCAGTACGGGCAGCCGCAGCAACCCGGTCCGCACGGACAGCAGCCCCCGCCGGGCTACGGGCCGCCTCCCCAGCAGGGGTACCAGCAGCAACCCCCGCCCGGCCACGGCCAGCCCGGTCCCCAGGGCCGGCAGCCGTTCGGCCAGCACGGAGGGTTCGGCGGTCCCCCGCCCAGCAAGCGCAACAACGGGCTGATCGCCGCCGTCGTCGTCCTGGCGGTACTGGTCATCGTCGGCGGCATCGGCTACCCGTACCTGTTCAAGCCCGGCTCGGACAGCGACGACACCGCCGCGGCGACCAGCCAGACCAGTACGAACTCGGAGCCGACGACCGGCGGCACGGAACCCGCCGCGCCGTCGTCGAAGAGCTCGTCGAACTCCACCGGCAGCGCCGACGCCGACGCCCAGGAGGTGGCGGAGGAGTTCACCGACCGGATGGTGGAGGGCACCCGCGTGGGCAAGGGCGATCCGAACAACGTCAAGGACCTCGTCTGTCCCGAGGCGTTCGGCACCATGAAGCCCCAGAACAAGGCCCAGCCGAACATCAAGGCCACGGTGTCCGAGGTGAAGGTGTCGGGCTCCACCGGCACGTTCAAGCAGTCGCTCGAGGGACTCGAGGGCCAGGGCACGCAGACCGCCGCCATCATCTACAAGCTGTCCAAGTCGGGCGGCGACTGGAAGGTGTGCGGCATCGACCGGGTCGAGTGACGAGTTCGGCTCCACAGCACATCCGCGAAGGCCGGGTGGCAGGCGGTTGGTCCGCCCGCCACCCGGCCTTCGTCACGTCCGGGCTCAGCCCTTGCTGGGGCGGCGCTGCGGCTTGGGCGCCGTCACGCCCTCCGCGAGCCTGCGGGTGGTCAGCAGGAACGCGGTGTGCGCGATCATCCGGTGCTCCGGGCGCACGGCGAGGCCGACGACGTGCCACGGGCGCACGAGCGTCTCCCACGCGTGCGGCTCGGTCCAGCACGTCATCTCCCGCAACGCCTCGGTGACGACGGACAGCTGCGTGGTGGTGGCGACGTAGACGACGAGCACGCCGCCGGGGATGAGGTTCTTCGCGATCGTGGGCAGGACCTCCCACGGCGAGAGCATGTCGAGGATGACCCGGTCGACCTCGCCCTCGTGGTTCTTCACGTCGTCGACGGTGATCGACCAGTTGCCGGGGCGCTCGCCGAAGAACGTCTCGACGTTGCGGATGGCGTGGACGGCGTGGTCGTCGCGCACCTCGTAGGACTGGACGCTGCCCTTCTCCCCCACCGCGCGCAGCAGCGAGCACGACAGCGCGCCGGAGCCCGCGCCGGCCTCCAGGACGCGCGCGCCCGGGAAGATGTCGCCGTACATGCAGATCTGCGCGGCGTCCTTCGGGTAGATGACCTGCGCGCCGCGCGGCATCGACAGCACGTAGTCCGGCAGCAGCGGGCGCAGCGCCAGGAAGTTCGTGCCGCCCACCGACTGCACGACCGATCCCTCGGGCTGTCCGAGCAGCAGGTCGTGCGGGATGGCGCCGCGGTGGGTGTGGTACTCCTTGCCGGGTTCCAGGACGACGGTGTAGTGCCGCCCCTTGGGGTCGGTGAGCTGAACCCGGTCGCCCGGCTGGAACGGTCCACTTGCGCTAATCACCGCGCAATGGTGTCAAACGCCCTTCTCGATGGCCGCACGCAGGTCCTCCCTGCGCAGCACGCCCGCCGGCCGGCCCTCCAGGTCGACGACGAGGAACTGCCACGCGGCGGTGCCCTGGACCCGTTCGACGATCTCCTCGCCGGGTTCGTCGGCGAGCAGCACGGTCTCGGGAAGGATCGGTTCGGCCGCCTGTTCCGCGGGCGCGAACGGGCTTGCGGCGGCGAGCTTGCGGGCCAGTTCGGTGTCGAGCAGCCCGGCCGCGACGCCGTCCGCCCGCACCAGCACGACCCCGCGTCCGGCGGAGGTGCTCAGGGCGTCCGCGACGGGACTCTCCGCGGGCAGCTGGAGCACCGGCAGGATCAGGTCGTCGAGCGTCACGCCCGCGGGCCACGTGCGGCGTCGTTCGCTCGCGAGCTCACCTCTCGCGCCGACGACGACACCCCACGCCGTGAGGACGCACACGCCGAAGCGCAGCCAACGGTCTTCTGCACCCGCCGCGACGCCGTACAGCGCCCACGCCACCAATGCGATGGCCACGGCGATACCGCCGACCACGGCCACACGTGTGCCCACGGCCCGTTGCCCGGTCACGGCCCACACGCCGGCCCGGACGATCCGGCCGCCGTCGAGCGGCAGGCCGGGAAGAAGGTTGAAGAGAGCGACGGCGGCGTTCGCGGCGGCCAGCTGGAAGACCAGCACCCACACGACGCCGTCCTGCGTCATCACCATCGCGCCCAGGCCGAACACGGCGGCCAGCGCGACGGACACGACCGGTCCGGCCCCCGCGACCGCGCCCTCGTGACCGGGTTTGCCGGGCGTGCGCATGATCTCGGTGGACCCGCCCAGCAGGAACAGGTGCAGTCTGCGGACCGGCAGGCCCAGCCGGAGCGCGACGACGCAGTGGCCGAGCTCGTGCGCCAGCACCGACAACCCGAGGAAGAGGGCGAGCAGCACGGCCATCAGCAACCCGATGCCCGGCGGTGTGCCGGGGGCCAGGTCGTCGACGAACGGCGCGTAGAACGCCACCACGATCGCCGAGCCGATCCACCAGGACGGCGCGAGCAGCACAGGGATGCCCGCCACCCGGAACAGCAGCAGGCCGCCTGCTCGATCACTGATCCGCGCGGCCACGGGAGCACTCTAGAGGCGGCGGTGTGATCTCGCGGTCTGATGCGGCCGTAGCCAGGTGGCGCTCCCGGGATTGTCAGACCCCTGTCCTATGGTGCGAACCATGAGCACCACGTTGCGCAGGCCCGCGCTCTCGCCTTCCCGGGCAGGGGACTTCAAGCAGTGCCCGCTGCTCTACCGGTTCCGCGCGGTCGACCGGCTGCCGGAGAGGCCGACGAAGGCGCAGGTGCGCGGCACGGTGGTGCACGCGGTGCTGGAGGACCTGTTCGCGCTGCCCGCCGCGGAGCGCGTGCCCGACCGCGCGCGGTCGATGATCACGCCCGCCTGGGACCGGGTGAAGGCCGAGCGCCCGGAGTTCGCGACGCTGTTCGAGGTGGAGGGCGGCGAGGAGGAGGCGGAGTGGCTCGCGTCCGCCACGAAGCTGCTCGACGGCTACTTCGGCCTGGAGGACCCGCGCCGCCTCGAACCGGAGTCGCGCGAGCTGCTCGTGGAGTCCGAGCTGCCGTCCGGCGTGCTGCTGCGCGGCTACATCGACCGCGTGGACGTCGCCCCGACGGGTGAGATCCGCGTGGTCGACTACAAGACCGGCGCCGCCCCGCGCGAGATCGGCGAGGCGAAGGCGTTGTTCCAGATGAAGTTCTACGCCCTGGTGCTCTGGAAGCTGCGCGGCGTCGTCCCCCGCCAGCTGCGCCTGATGTACCTGGCCGACCGCCAGGCCCTCGCCTACACCCCGGACGAGGGCGAGCTGGCCCGCTTCGAGCGCACGCTCGACGCGATCTGGCAGGCCATCATGCGCGCGGCCCCGACCGGCGACTTCCGCCCGAACCCCAGCCGCCTGTGCGACTACTGCGACCACAAGGCCTTCTGCCCCGCCTTCGACGGCACCCCGCCGCCCTACCCCGGCTGGCCGGAACCCGACGACACCGAGCCGCTGCAGGACCGCGACTGATGCCCGCCTTCTACCTGCCGCTGGACGAGACCACGTTCCGCGCCACCGAGCACACCGTCGGCCCGTGGGGCCCGGACAGCCAGCACCTGGGCCCGCCGTCGGCCCTGCTGGTCCGCGCCCTGCTGGCCACCGGCACCCCGTCCTCCGCCCTGGCCCGCGTCACGTTCGAGGTGCTGGGCCCGGTCCCGGTGGCCGACCTGACGGTGACCACAGCGGTCGAACGCCCCGGCCGTTCGGTGGAACTCCTGTCGGCTTCCCTTTCCTGTGCAGGCCGCACGGTCCTCACCGCGCGGGCGTGGCGCATCGTCGCCGGCGACACCGCGGCCGTGGCGGGCGGCGACACCCCCGCCCTGGCCCCACCGAGCTCCGCGGTGCCGATGGAGATCCCGGACCACTGGGGCGGCGGCTACCTCTCCGCCGTCGAGTGGCTTTCCCTGTCGGGCGGCATCTTCACGCCGGGCGACGCGCAGGTGTGGGCGAGACCGCGCGTGGCCGTGGTCGAGGGCTTCGAGCCGACCCCGGAGGAGCGCCTGTTCTCCGTCGTCGACTCGGCGAGCGGCGTCTCGTCCCGTGTGGACATTCGCAAGTGGTACGCCATCAACACGGACCTGACGGTGCACCTGCACCGCCGTCCCGCCGGCGAGTGGGTCGGCATGGACGCGCGCACGACCATCGGGCCGGACGGGGTCGGGGTCGCGACCAGCGTGGTGCACGACGTGGAGGGTCCGGTGGGCACGACGGCGCAGGCGCTGTTCGTGCGCGAGCGCTAGAGGTGGTGGCGGTGCGCGGTGACGAAGCGGTGGTCGTGACGGCATTCGGGACCTGGCTCGAATCCCGCGGCTGGTCAGTCGAAGTCGAGCGGGACCACTGGGACGTCATCGCTTCGAGACGTGGGGAGACGATCCGTTGCGAGGCCAAAGGCAGAACGAGTGAGCCCGGTCTGGACATCCACACCGCGTACGGGCAAATCATCTGCCGCCAGGACGAGACGGACGACCGTGCCACGAGCTACGGACTGGTGATCCGTGACGAGCCGAAGTCGCTCCGCGCGGCACTCCGCGCTCCAGCCAGGCTGCGAACACTTCTCCGGCTCACGATCTACGCGGTGGCGGACGACGGCTCCGTCCGGATCGTCTGAACGGTCACACCTCGTTTCCGGCAGTGAATCCGCGCCTCCACAGGCTCGCCTCCGCCGCCGCCATGCGCGTAGCGTCGGCGGAGCTGTGAAGAGGTTCGCGAACCGTCAGGAAGCGGGCCGCGCCCTGGCCGCGCGACTCGCCGACCTCCCCTGGCACGACCCGCTCGTCCTCGGCCTGCCGAGAGGCGGCGTCCCGGTCGCCAAAGAGGTGGCCGACCACCTCGACGCCGAACTGGACGTGGTGGTGGCCCGCAAGATCGGCGCACCCGGCCACCCCGAGTACGGCGTCGGCGCCGTCACCGCGGACAGCGAACCCCTCTACGACCCGAGAGTGCTCAGGGCGCTGAACCTCACCGAGGAGCAGCTCGGTCGCGCGGCCGACGAGGAACGCGAGGAAGCCCGCCGGAGAACGGTGCTCTACCGCGGCAGCAGGCCGCTCGTGATCAGGGACCGCGACGTGATCGTGGTCGACGACGGCCTGGCCACCGGCGTCACCGCCAGAGCGGCACTCCACTGGATCGCCCAGCGCGAACCGAGGAGCATCACGCTGGCCGTGCCGGTGGCGGCGAGGGAGTCGATCGGCACGTTCGGCACCAGGGTGGTCGCCGTGCTCACGCCGAAGCACTTCCAGGCCGTGAGCCGCTGGTACGAGAGCTTCGATCAGACCACGGACGACGAGGTGCTCAGCGCGCTCTCGAAGTGGGAGACCACCGGGAACGGCGAGTAGAAGCGGTGCAGCAACGCGGACCAGCGCTCGTAGGACGGCCCCTGCCGGAAGCCGACCACGTGCGCCTCCACCGAGTCCCAGCGCACCAGCAGCAGGTAGCGCGACGGCGTCGCCACGTCCCGCAGCAGTTCGAGACCGCGGAAGCCCGGCGAGGCGGAGATCAGCTCCCGCGCCTCGCCGAACGCCCACTCGAAGTCCTGCTCGGAGCCCGGCAGGACGTCGAGCAGCGCGTGCTCCGTGATCACAGGCGGCAGAACCTGATGTCCGAGGCCAGCACGGCCTTGGCACCGATCGCGGCCAGCTCGTCCATGACCTTGTTCGCCTCCTTGCGCGACACCATCGCCCGCACGGCCGCCCACTCCGGGTTGGCCAGCGGCGCCACGGTCGGCGACTCCAGGCCCGGGGTCAGCGCGATCGCGTCCTCGAGGATCGACCGCGGGCAGTCGTAGTCGAGCATCAGGTACTGCTGCGCGAACACGACGCCCTGCAGGCGCGCGGTCAGCTGCTTCTTGGCGGCCGTGACCTCGGAGCCGTTGCGGTGGATGAGGACCGCCTCGGACTCGCAGATCGGCTCGCCGAACGGCACCAGGTCGTGCTGGCGCAGGGTGCGGCCGGAGCCCACCACGTCGGCGATCAGGTCGGCGACGCCCAGCTGGATCGAGATCTCGACGGCGCCGTCGAGGCGGATCACCTTGGCGGTGATGCCGCGGGCCTTGAGGTCGCGGCCCACGAGCTTCGGGTACGCGGTGGCGAGGCGCTTGCCCTCGAGGTCGGAGACCTTCCAGTCGGTGCCCCGCGGCCCGGCGTAGCGGAAGGTCGACGAACCGAAGCCCAGGGCGAGCAACTCCTCGACCGACGAGCCGTTGTCGTCGGCGCCCGAGTCGGCGGCCAGGTCGCGGCCGGTGATGCCGAGGTCGAGGTCGCCGGACGCCACGTAGATCGCGATGTCCTTGGGACGCAGGAAGAAGAACTCGACCTCGTTGTTGTTGTCGAGCACGGTCAGGTCACGCGGCTCGTGCCGCTGCCGGTAGCCGGCCTCGGTGAGCATGGCGGAGGCGCGTTCGGCGAGCGCGCCCTTGTTCGGGACTGCAACGCGCAGCATGTCGAAGTCTTTTCCGTCAGAGGTACTTGTACACGTCTTCGAGGGTGAGCCCACGGCCCAGCATGAGCACCTGGAGGCGGTAGAGCAGCTGCGAGATCTCTTCGGAGAGCTTCTCGTCGGACTCGTACTCGGCGGCGATCCAGACCTCGCCCGCCTCCTCCAGGACCTTCTTGCCCTGCGCATGGACCCCGGCCTCGAGCGCGGCGACGGTGCCGGATCCCTCCGGCTTGGTGGCGGCTCGTTCGGTCAGCTCTGCGAACAGGGAATCGAAGGTCTTCACGGCTCCACATCCTCCCATCCCGGCGACCCCGGTCCACACCGCGGTCACATCTGTCCCAGGCGGTGGACGTGATCTGTCCTGCATGGACACCCGGTAGCGTGAACTTCCGTGTCGGAGTTCGCGGAGGTCCTCGCAGCGCTGCGCCGGGTGCGCGGCATCAACCCGTTCTTCGCCCTCGACGTGGGCCGCCCCGACGACTTCTGGCTGCCGGGAACGGCACTTCTCGACGGCCCCGCCCTCAAGACCACCATCGACGCCATCGCGATCCGGTACAAAGCCGACGAACCACGCGTCGCCGCCAGCCTGTTCTTCCTCAGCTACACCGCCCGCCTGCTCAGCCCGCTCACGGCCGCGAACATCCCGATCGACGTCCGCCCCGAGAACCTCTGGTGGCACCACCACCCGGCGAACGGCCTGAGCGTGCGCATCGACCAGCCACGCCTGGGGCCGCCACCGGCCGAGGCACTCGCACCGGTCGTGGAGGCCATCCAGTCCGTCACGCCCGTGGCGCGCGGACTGCTGTGGGGCAACGCGATGTCGAACGTCGCGGGCGCGCTGAAAATGGTTGTGCGCGCACGCATGCTCACGGCGGAGGAAGCGGAAGAACGGGGCGAACGGCTCATGAGCGCGCCGCCGTTCGAAGAAGCCGGAGAATTCCTGAGCTTCCCCGGCGAACTCGGGTTCCGGCGCCGGAGCTGTTGTCTTTACTACCGCGTCGCCGCAGGTGGGAAGTGTGGCGACTGCCCACTCGTGAAGTGAGGAACGCAACAACTCTTATGGCCGGTTGTGCTTAACGGGCCGCTCAACTTACGGTGCACGCGCCGCAGTGACGGGAAGCCGGTGGAAATCCGGCGCGGTCCTCGCCACTGTGACCGGGAAGCGATCCCCGCCGAGCACGTCACTGGTTCCCGCCGGAACTGGGAAGACGCGGGGGCAGCGTTGATCCGGGAGTCAGGAGACCGGCTGCGGCGCCGCAAGGAGAGTTGACCTTCCACGAGGTATGGAGGAGCCCGTCATGACGAGCCCCGCAGCAAGCCTGTCCGCCGTCCGCGTGCCCAAATGGGCCTTCGCCGTCTCACTGCTCGGCCTGATCGTCACCTACCTGGTCCTGCAGGAGAACGGCCTCGCGCTCGGCGCGGGTTCCGAGTTGCTGCACGAGTTCTTCCACGACGGCCGCCACGCTCTCGGCGTCCCCTGCCACTGACCACGCGGATGACGACCTACAAGTCCATCGCACTGCGCGGCATCGCGGCCGGCGGCATCGCCGGCGTCGCGTCCGCGCTGGTGCAGCTCCTGGTGACCGAGATCCCGATCCGGGCCGCGCTCGCGGTCGAGGAGGCTCGCGCACCCGCCGGTGAAGAGACCGGCCACTCCCACGGCGGCGGGGAAGAGCTCGTCAGCCGCGGCGCCCAGGTCGTGGGCGGCATGCTCGGCGTGGTGATCGTCGGCATCGCGGTGGGCCTGGTGTTCGCCACGGCCTACGCGCTGTCGAAGCGCTGGTTCACCGGCAGCACGCCGTTCACGCGCAGCGTCGCGTTCGGTGCCGCGGTCTTCGGCGCCGTCGCGCTGCTGCCGTGGCTCAAGTACCCGGCCAACCCGCCCGCGGTGGGCGACCCGGAGACGGTGAACTACCGCACCGCCCTGTACCTGGGCGTGGTGGTGGCCGGCCTGGTGATCGTGTGGGGCGCGTCGTGGCTCGCCGAGCGGCTGCGCGAGCAGTCCGCACCGGTGCGGGCGACGGCCGTGCTGCTCGCGGTGGTCGCGGCCGGCGCGGTGGTGCTGCTGGCGTTCCCCGCGCCGCCGGACACGATCCCCGCGGACATGCCGGTGACCGTGCTGTGGCAGTTCCGCCTCAGCTCGCTCGCGCAGCTGGCCACGCTCTACGTGGGCATCGGCGTGGTGTTCGGCCTGCTGGTCGACCCGGCCACGCGCAGGGCGAAGTCCGTCGAGAAGGCAGTCGTCGCTTGACGGTGCGGGGTGGCCGCGAGGCCACCCCGCCTCCGGCGCGACATCATGTCGGGATGACGGGGAACGGTGTTCAACCGTGGGAACGCATCCACAACTGGTTGCGCGTCAACGCATCCCGCACCTTCGACCAGATCACGGCCGATCCGGCGACCACCGGCCTCTGGCGCCTCACCGGTGCGGAGAACCTGATTCCAGCGCGGTACACCCCGTTGTCCCCAGAAGATTCGCAGCGAACGCGAAACAGGAAGAGCACGCACCTCGAAGTCGAGACGGAACCGGCCGGCGCGACGTCGGGAGTCTTCCTGCCGGAGTTCGTCCCGATCGCCGCGGATGACATGGGCGACTACCTGTTCGTCGACGAACGTCCGGGTCCGGAGTCCGGGTGCGTCCGCGCGTGGGACGTGGACGAGGGCAGCAGGCTGCCGTCGCTCTGGCCGAGCCTGACCGCGATGCTCACCGACATCGCGGACTCCCTCGACACCGGCGCACCGGCTCTGCGCGGACACGCGGACGCGGCGAAGTTCTTCACGACCTCCGTCTACGTGCCCGAGGTGCGTGACGGCAGGCTCGGCTGGCGGCGGGTCTAGAGCGCCTTCAGCACCTCGAGGTCGACGCCCACGAGGGAGTCGCGGAAGATCCGCCGCTCCCCCGCCTCCACCGCGACGTCGCACGGCACGACCAGCACCGTGCACCCCGCCGCCACCGCGGCGGCCACCCCGGTCGGCGAGTCCTCGACAGCGACGCACTCGGCCGCGTCCACCCCGAGCAGCCGCGCCGCCTTCAGGTACGGCTCGGGCAGCGGCTTGTTCAGCCCGTCCACCTCGTCGCCGCACACGGTCACGTCGAACAGGTCCCGCCCGATCGTGTCCAGCGCGACCTCGGTCAGTCCCCGCTCGGTCGACGTCACGAGCGCCATCGGCACGCCGGAGGAACGCACGGCGCGCAACGCCTCCTGCGCGCCCGGACGCCACGGCAGGCCCGCGCGGAAGACTTCTTCGGTGCGGCGCAGGATCCACGCGGCGCCGTCGGCCATGTCCGCCTCGGTCGGCTCGATGCCGACGTCGCCGAACAGCAGGCGCATCGTCGTGGGCACGTTGCTGCCGACCATGCGTTCGCGGGTCTCCAGGGACAGCACCCCGCCGAGCTTCTCCGCGTACTCGTAGAGCGGGATGTCCCACAGCTTCTCGGAGTCCAGCAGCGTCCCGTCCATGTCCCACAGGACCGCGCGCGGATCAGACATTGAAGTACTTCGCCTCCGGGTGATGCGCCACGAAGGCGTCGGTGGACTGTTCCGGGTGGAGCTGGAGTTCCTCGGACAGCGAGACCCCGATGCGGGCGGGCTCCAGGAGTTCGACGACGCGCCTGCGGTCTTCCATGTCGGGGCAGGCTCCGTACCCGAACGAGTACCGGGCGCCGCGGTAGCCGAGCTTGAAGTACTCCTCGACGGCGGCGGGGTCCTCGGCGGCGACGGTGCCACCGGTCGGCCACACGAGCTCCTCGCGGACCCGCTTGTGCCAGTACTCGGCCAGCGCTTCGGTGAGCTGGACCCCCAGTCCGTGGACTTCCAGGTACTCACGATACGCGTTCTTGCCGAACAGCTCGTTCGCGTAGTCGGCGATCGGCTGGCCCATGGTGACGAGGTGGAACGCGATCACGTCGACCTCGCCGACGTCCCGGGAGCGCCAGAAGTCGGCCAGGCAGAGGCGTCGATCCCTTTTCTGGCGCGGAAAACGGAACCGGAAGCGCTCAGCCGACTCGACCGACGGCTCCTCCAGAACGATCAGGTCGTCGCCGTCGGAGACGCACGGGAAGTAGCCGTAGACGACGGCGGCGTGGGCAAGAACACCTTCGGTGGCAAGGCGTTCCATCCAGTAGCGCAGGCGCGGGCGGCCCTCGGTCTCGACCAGCTCGTCGTAGGTCGGGCCGGCACCACGCGCGCCCTTGAGGCCCCACTGGCCCATGAACGTCGCCCGCTCGTCCAGCAGCGCCGAATACTCCGCGACCGGGATGCCCTTCACCACGCGGCTGCCCCAGAACGGCGGCACGGGGATCGGGTTGTCCGCCGCCACGTTCGAGCGGCCGGTCGCGACTTCCTCTTGCGCCGCAACGGCTTTGCGTGCCGCCGCGATGCGCAGCGACCGTTCGCGACGGGCCTTGCGCTCCGCCGCCCTGGCCTCCGCCTCCGGGTCGACCAGCGGTGCCTCGCCGCGCTTGGCCGCCATGATCGCGTCCATCAGCCGCAGGCCCTCGAACGCGTCGCGGGCGTAGCGGACGTCACCGAAGTACATCTCCGTCAGGTCGTTCTCGACGTACGCGCGGGTCAGCGCGGCGCCGCCGAGCAGCACCGGCCAGCGCGCGGCGACTCCCCTGGAGTTCATCTCCTCCAGGTTCTCCTTCATGATCACGGTCGACTTGACCAGCAGGCCGGACATGCCGATCGCGTCCGCGCGGTGCCGTTCGGCGGCGTCGAGGATGGACGTGATCGGCTGCTTGATGCCGATGTTCACGACCTCGTAGCCGTTGTTGGACAGGATGATGTCGACGAGGTTCTTGCCGATGTCGTGCACGTCGCCCTTCACCGTGGCGAGCACGATGCGGCCCTTGCCGCCGTCGTCGGAGCGCTCCATGTGCGGTTCCAGGTGCGCGACCGCGGTCTTCATCACCTCGGCGGACTGCAGCACGAACGGCAGCTGCATCTGGCCGGAGCCGAACAGCTCGCCGACCGTCTTCATGCCCGCGAGCAACGTGTCGTTGATGATCTGCAACGCCGGCCGCTCGTCCAGCGCCGCGTCCAGGTCCGCCTCCAGGCCGGTGCGTTCGCCGTCGACGATCCGGCGCTGCAGCCGTTCGAACAACGGCAGCGCGGCCAGTTCCTCGGCGCGCGAGGCGGAGTTCGACTTCGTGGTGACGCCTTCGAAGAGCTCCATCAACCGCTGCAACGGGTCGTAGCCCTCGCGGCGCCGGTCGTACACGAGGTCCAACGCCACCGCGCGGTGCTCGTCCGGGATGCGCGCCATCGGCACGATCTTGGACGCGTGCACGATCGCGGTGTCGAGACCCGCCTGCACGCACTCGTGCAGGAACACGGAGTTCAGCACCTGGCGCGCGGCCGGGTTGAGTCCGAAGGAGACGTTCGACAGTCCCAGAGTCGTGCGCACGTCCGGATGACGGCGCTTGAGCTCGCGGATCGCCTCGATCGTCTCCACGGCGTCGCGGCGGACCTCCTCCTGGCCGGTGGAGATCGGGAACGTCAGGCAGTCGACGATGATGTCGCTGGTCCGCAGGCCCCAGTTGGTGGTCAGGTCCTCGATCAACCGGACCGCGACGCGCACCTTCCACTCCGCGGTGCGGGCCTGGCCCTCCTCGTCGATGCACAGCGCCACCACGGCCGCGCCGTGCTCGGAGGCGAGCCGCATGATCTTCTGGAACCGGGAGTCCGGGCCGTCGCCGTCCTCGTAGTTGACCGAGTTGACCGCGCACCTCCCGCCGAGACACTCGAGACCCGCCTGCAGCACCGCGGGTTCGGTCGAGTCGAGCACGATCGGCAACGTCGACGCGGTGGCCAGCCGGGACGCGAGCGCCCGCATGTCCTCCTCGCCGTCGCGGCCCACGTAGTCGACGCAGAGGTCGATCAGGTGGGCGCCCTCGCGCGTCTGGTCGCGCGCGATCTCGACGCAGTCCTCCCACTTCCCGGCCAGCATCGCCTCGCGGAACGCCTTGGAGCCGTTGGCGTTCGTGCGCTCGCCGATCATCAGCACCGACGCGTCCTGGGTGAACGGCACGGCCTGGTACAGCGACGACACGCCGGGTTCCGGACGCGGGCGGCGGGCGGACGGGCCGAGGTCGCGGACGGCGTCGGCGACCTGGCGCAGGTGCTCGGACGTCGTGCCGCAGCAGCCGCCGACGAGCCGCGCGCCGAACTCGGTGACGAACCCGGCCAGCGCCTGCGCCAGCTCCTCCGGCGACAGCGGGTAGACCGCGCCGTGCGGCCCCAGTTCGGGCAGGCCGGCGTTCGGCATCACCGAGAGGGGGATGCGCGCGTGCTTCGCGAGCGTCCGCAGGTGCTCGCTCATCTCGGCGGGCCCGGTGGCGCAGTTCAGGCCGATCAGGTCGATGCCGAGCGGCTCCAGCGCGGTCAGCGCGGCACCGATCTCCGAGCCGAGCAGCATCGTGCCGGTCGTCTCGACGGTCACCTGCGCGATGACCGGGACCTCCCGGCCCTCGGCCGCCATCGCGCGCTTGGCGCCGATCACGGACGCCTTGGTCTGCAACAGGTCCTGCGAGGTCTCGACGATGATCGCGTCCACGCCGCCGGCCAGCAGGCCGCGGCACTGCTCCACGTACGCGTCGCGCAACGTCGCATAAGGAGCGTGGCCGAGCGTCGGCAGCTTCGTGCCGGGGCCGACCGAGCCGAGCACGAACCGGGGCTGTCCGGGCGAGGCGAACTCGTCCGCCACCTCACGCGCGAGAGCCGCGCCGCGTTCGGACAGGTGGAAGATCTGGTCCGGAATGTCGTACTCGGCCAGGTTCGCGAGGTTCGCACCGAACGTGTTGGTCTCCACGGCGTCGCACCCGACCTCGAGATAACCGCGGTGCACGGCCTTCACGACGTCCGGGCGGGTGACGTTGAGGATCTCGTTGCAGCCCTCGAGACCGCGGAAGTCGTCGAGGGAGAGGTCGGCGGCCTGGAGCATCGTGCCCATGGCCCCGTCGGCGACGACGACCCGGTTCACCAGCGCTTCCAGCAACGGCGACGCTCCGCGATCACGCATGGGCCAAGCCTACGGTGAGTTGACCGGCCGAACCCGTAGTCTGGCGCCGTGAACGATCCGTCCCAGGAATCCCCGACCCCCTCGAACCCGCGCATCCCGCTCACGGCTCCGATCATGGTCTGCGCGTTCGAAGGATGGAACGACGCCGGCGACGCCGCCAGCACCGCCATCGAGCACCTGCAACTCACCTGGGACGCCACCCCGCTCGCCGAGATCGACCCGGACGACTACTACGACTTCCAGGTGACGCGCCCGAGCGTGCGCATGGTGGACGGCGTCACGCGCAGGGTCGACTGGCCGACGACGCGGCTGTCGGTGTGCCGCCCTCCCGGTTCCGACGTGGACGTGATCCTCGTGCACGGCATCGAGCCGAACATGAGGTGGCGCAAGTTCGCGGCCGAGCTGCTGGGCCACATCGACGCGCTCGGGGTGACGACGGTGGTGACGCTGGGCGCGTTGCTCATGGACACGCCGCACACGCGTCCGGTCCCGGTCACCGGCACGGCCTACGACGCGGACGCCGCCGAGAAGTTCGGCCTGGAGCACTCGAAGTACGAGGGCCCGACCGGCATCGTCGGCGTGTTCCAGGACGCGTGCGTGCAGGCGGGCATCCCGGCCATCTCGTTCTGGGCCGCCGTCCCCCACTACGTCTCGCAGCCGCCGTCCCCCAAGGCGACGCTCGCGCTGCTGCACCGGGTGGAGGAGGTCCTCGACATCGAGGTCCCGCTCGGCGCGCTGCCCGAGCAGGCCGAGGAGTGGGAGCGCACCGTCTCCGAGATGGCCGACGAGGACGAGGACGTGCGCAACTACGTGCGCGCCCTGGAGGAGCGCGGCGACGCGGAGCTGCAGATCACCGAGGCCTCGGGCGACGACATCGCCGCGGAGTTCGAGCGCTACCTCCGCCGCCGCGGCCGCGGTCCCGGCTGGCCGTCGACCGGTCCGCGCCAGTAGCGCGGTAGCAGCAGGTCAGAAGCCGTCTCGGTCATTTGGACCGGGACGGCTTTTTCACGCTTCCGAGTGATCGAGTCGGGGTTTCCCACTGCCGAGGAATGGTTACCAAGATCCACCTCCAGACAGGAACCACCGTGTCTCTCGTGCGCAAGATCGCCGTCGGTCTCGCTGCGGGTGGCGGCGTGCTGTTGGCCGTGTCTCCCGCCAGTGCAGCTCCTCTCTCCTCCGTCGACTCCCTCGGCGAGAACGGTCCCCACACGACCGTGAGCGACGTCAGGGAGTCGTTCCAGGGCAACCTCGCGGGGGTGCAGGAGAGGACGCAGGGCTTCACCGGCGGAGTCCGCGGGTAGAAAGTTAGCGACAACAACCACTTTCCGGCGCTCTCCGCCGCCCGCCGCAATAGGGTGGGCGGCGGAGGTGTCCGTTGGGACGGTTGGCACGCGCCGGGTTGTACGCGGGCGCATTGATCGGGCCGTTCGGCGGCGCCGTCACCACGTCGATCCTGCCCGAGATCGGAGCCGGTTTCGGCCGCTCCCCCGGCTCGGCCGCGGCGACGCTGACGTACTACATGGTGCCGTTCGCGGTGCTGATGCTCGCTTCCGGGACGCTGGCGCAGCGCTGGGGTCCACAACGGACTGTCCGGATCGCGTACGTCGCCTACGCCGCCGCGTCCGCGCTCGCCGCCTGCTCGTGGACGTTCGAGGTGCTGCTGGCCTCGCGGGCGTTGCAGGGCGCGGCGAACTCGTTCACGACGCCGGTGCTGCTCGCGGTGGTCGCCGCCTCGACGCCGAAGGAGAAGCTCGGGCGCGCGCTCGGGCTGTTCGGCTCGATGCAGGCCGCCGGGCAGACCTCCGCTCCGCTGGTGGGAGGGCTGACGGCCGAGGTCGACTGGCGGCTGGCGTTCGTGGTGATCGCCGTCGTGGCCGTGGGGCTCGCGGTCCTGGGCGTGCCGCAGACCGACGCCGAACCCGAACGCGACGCGAGCCTGCGCAGCGCGTTCGTGCCGAGCACGTTGTGGCCCGCGCTGGTCGGGTTCATCGGCTGGGGCTGCCTCGGCGGGTTGTCGTTCCTCGTGGCGTTCCGGCTGGACGACGCCTTCGGCCTCAGCGCGGGCCAGCGCGGCGTGTTGCTGACCGGGTTCGGCATCGTCGGGTTCCTGACCGCGCGGTACGTCGGCAAGGCGATCGACCGGTTCGGCGCCGGCACCACCGCGATCCTCGGCGCCACGCTGGGCGCGGCCATGGTCGCGGCGGTCGGCACGGCGCCGTTGGCCGCCGTGGTGGTGTTGTGCTGGGCCCTGACCGGTGCGGCCGCTCAGGGTGTGTTGGTGAGCATCAACGCGTTGGTGTTGCAGAGCGAGAACGCCAACAGGGGCGGCAGCGTCAGCGTCGTGCAGTCACTGCGCTTCATGGGCGTGGCCGCCGCCCCGCTGGCGTTCGTCCCGCTCTACCAGTCCCACCCGTTGCTCGCGTTCCTGGTGCCGGCCGGGCTGCTGATCACCATTCCGGCGATCGTCACGTGGTCAGGTCGCGCCGGCGGAACCCGGCGAACCCCGCCGCCAGAAGCGCCACCGCGACCAGCGTGAGCCAGGCGAGCGGCCCGAAGGTGATGTCCGGGTACTTCGGCACGCGCGTGAACGGCGAGGCGTCGATCACCCACTGGTCGAGCTGCAGGGCGGGGCCGAGCAGCGTGAGCACCAGGGCCACCGACACCACCGCCCAGCTCACGCCCGTGAACTGCGGGAACAACCCGAACAGCGCCAAGGCCACGCCCGCGACCACCCAGGCGGCGGGGAGCTGGACCAGGGCAGCGCCGAGCATCTTCGGCAGGACCGTGCCCACGTCGTCGACCTGCAGCCCGTAGACCAGGCCGAGCCCGAGCCCCGACGCCGCCAGCACGACCGCGCCGCCGACCAGGGGGAACACCGCGTGCGAGGCCACCCAGCCCCAGCGCGAGACCGGCGTCGCGAGCAGCGGCTCCGCGCGGAACGACGTCTCCTCGGACCGCAGCCGCAGGACCGCCTGCACGAGGTAGATCGACGTGATCAGCCCGAGCAGCTGCGTGACGGTCGCGAAGAACGCGTCGACCATCGCGTCGGCGCCGCCGATCTTGCTGACGATCTGCCCGAGCGTCGGGTTGTCCTGCACCATCTGCCCGACGGCCTGGGCGACGCTGCCGTAGATGACGCCGACCGCGAACAACGCGATCGCCCAGCCGATCAGCGACCCCTTCTGCAATCGCCAGGCGAGCCCGAACGGCGTGCCGATGGTTCCCTCCGGCGGCCCGAGCCGGGCGGCCAGCAGCCCGAGCCCGACGTCGCGCCGCGTGACGATGTACGCGGAAAGTCCCGTGAGCAGCACGAACGCGGCGAGCGGCAGCAGCAGCACCCAGAACCTGTTATCCGCGAACGACCTCACGTGCTCGGTCCAGCCGATCGGTGAGAACCAGGTGAGCCACTGCGGACCGGACTCCCCCGCCGCGTCGCCCGCCGCGCGCAGCAGGTAGGTGACGCCGAGGAAGCCGCCCGCGATCGCGTTGGACACGCGCGAGTTCTCCGAGAGCTGCGCGGTGAACGCGCTGACGCCGGTGAACACGAGCCCGACGCTCGCGGTGGACAGGCCGAACGCGAACGCGCCCGCCGGGTCCAGGTCCTTGCCGATCAGCGCGAGCGCCTGCAGCAGACCGATCAGCAGGCTCGTGCCGCCGGCGACGATCACGGCGGCGGCCAGCGGCGCGTGCCTTCCGACGACCGTGGCGGCGATCAGCTCCGTGCGGCCCGCCTCTTCTTCTGCGCGCGTGTGGCGGGTGACGACGAGCATGGCCATGATCGCGATGAACAGGCCGGAGAACACGCCCCAGCGCCAGACCACCAGACCGCCGAGCGACGACCAGTCGTGCAGCGGGCCGAGCATCGCGAGGAACGCGGAGTTGGCGTTCGCGGTGACGCCGAGCAGGTCGCGCGACTGCTGGGTGCCGTACAGCTCTTCGAGCGCGGTCGTCGTGGAGTAGGTGATGCCGACGAGGAACAGGACCCAGACCGGCAGCAGGATGCGGTCGCGGCGCAACGCCAGCCGCACGAGCTGGAGGGTGCCGATCATTTCGCGTCCTCGTAGTGGCGCAGGAACAGCTCTTCGAGCGTGGGCGGCTGGGAGGTCAGCGTGCGCACGCCGGACGACACGAGCTGCTTGAGCACGGGGTCAAGCCGGTCCGAGTCGACCTCGAACCGGACCCGGTTGCCCTCGGCGACCAGGTCGTGCACGCCGTCGAGGGACGCTAGCCCGTTCGGCGGGCTCGCGAGCTCGGCCGAGATCGACGTGCGGGTCAGGTGCCGCAGGTCGGCGAGCGTGCCGGTCTCGACGATGTGGCCGTTGCGGATGATGCTGACCCGGTCGCACAGCGCCTCGACCTCGGCGAGGATGTGACTGGAGAGCAGCACGGTGCGGCCACGTGCGCGTTCGTCGTTGATGCAGTCCTGGAAGACGGCCTCCATCAACGGGTCGAGGCCCGAGGTCGGCTCGTCGAGGATCAGCAGCTCGACGTCGCTCGACAGGGCGGCGACCAGCGCGACCTTCTGCCGGTTGCCCTTGGAGTAGGTGCGGCCCTTCTTGCGCGGGTCCAGTTCGAAGCGCTCCAGGAGCTCGGCGCGGCGGGCCTTGTCGAGGCCGCCGCGGAGCCGTCCGAGCAGGTCGATGACCTCGCCACCGGTCAGGTTGGGCCAGAGGTTGACGTCGCCGGGGACGTAGGCGAGACGGCGGTGCAGCTCCGCGGTGTCCTTCCACGGGTCGCCGCCGAGCAGCCGCGCGGTGCCGGAGTCGGCACGCAGCAGGCCGAGGAGGATCCGGATCGTCGTCGACTTGCCCGAGCCGTTCGGCCCGAGGAAGCCGTGCACCTCACCGGTCTGGACGTCCAGGTTCAGGTCGTCCAGTGCACGCGTCGGGCCGAAGGTCTTGACCAGGCCCGACACGGATATCGCAGATGTCATGGCCGGTAAGCTACACTTCTTTCACAACTTCGTGAAGCGAGTAAATTTTGCCCGATCGGCTGACGAAAGGGATGATGCCGCCGTGACGAGTGCTACGGAGCGTGACACGCAGGCGGTGAGCCAGTTCGTCGAACGGTTCGGCGGGATCCTGGCCGACACCGGCGTGCCCCGCATGCCGGCACGGATCCTCGCGGCCCTGCTGACGACGGACTCGGGACGGCTCACCGCAGCCGAGATCGCCGATCTCCTGCAGATCTCCCCGGCGGCGGTGTCGGGCGCGGTGCGCTACCTGACCACCGTGCAGATCGTGAGCCGCGAGCGCGAACCCGGATCACGCCGCGACGTCTACCGGATGCGCGACAACGTCTGGTTCGAGGCGACGTTCCGCAAGGACCAGATGCTGGTGATGATCGACGAGGTCCTCACCGAGGGCGTCGAGGCGCTCGGCGCGGACACCGACGCGGGGCTGCGGCTGGACGAGACCCGCGAGTTCTTCCGGTTCGCGCACGGCGAGCTCGGCTCGATGCTCGACCGCTGGCGGGTGCACCGCGAGAAGTGGATGGAAGAGCGTCAGGGCGACTAGTCCGGCCGGGTGACTCTCGGGTCTTCCCACCACCACGTCACAGCGCCGTCCGCGTGCGGCACCACCGCGTTCAGCTCCACCTCGTCGTCGGCGAGGAAGAGGTCGAATCCCGTGCTGGTCACCTCGGCGATCTGGGCGTCGTCCTCGACTCCGCCCCAGACCTCGCGGTGGACCAGCGCGCCCGTCCGCAGCGGAGCGGAGAACGCGGTGAAGGTGTGCTCCAGCAGGCGGATCCGCAGGTCGGGGTTCGCGGCGACGCTGACGAGCGACCCCGGCTCCACCCCGGCGATCACGTCGTCGACGGTGTCCGGGGACAGCAGGTGCCACCGGATGCCGCCGACACCGAACGCCCACCGCTCCCCCAGCAACGTCGTCCCGCTCACGGTCGCGGCGCGCACGGCGGACCAGAACTCCTCGTCCGCCACGACGTCGAAGAGCTCCTCCCTGCCCATGATGTCCGGCTGACCACCGCGCCACTTGATCGTCAGGTGTTCCTCCGGCAGGTCGTCCAGCCGCTCCTCCACCGCGTCCCAGACGGCCTGGATCGCGGGCACGAACACCCACGAGTCCCAGCTCTGCTCGATGCGCAGGACATCACCACCCACCAGGCGGAACGACACCTCCTCGGAACGGCGCAGCATCTCCACGAACAGCTCGGCCGCCCGATCGGCCGGGACGCGGACACCGTTGCGCCACCACGCCACGTCTTCCGGGAGCGGACCGTTCACGCTCAACGCGTCGATCTCCAGCGAGTCGACCCCGGCGGCGGCGATGCAGATGTTCAGCACCTCGGTCAGCTCCGCGGCGAACCCCGGCCAGGCCGCCGCCTCCCCGAGACGGGATCCGATCTCCTCGTCGTCGGGCACCACGAACACTTCGACGTCCATCGTTCCATCCGCGAGCACGCGCCGAGCATGCCAAACGGGGGCGGCTCCACCGTTCAAGTGGAACCGCCCCCGCGTGCGACTACATCAGCCCGTGGTGAGCGTCAGGCCGTAGGCCTCGAGGATCTCGTTGACCGGCTGGTAGTAGGTCGTGCCGCCGCTGGTGCAGTCACCAGAGCCACCGGAGGTGACGCCCTGCGCCTGCGTGCCGCTGACCCACGAGCCACCCGAGTCACCGGGCTCCGCGCACACGTTGGTGCGGGTGAGGCCGCTGACCGAGCCCTCCTGGTAGTTCACCGTCTGGCTCTTGGCCTGGACCTCGCCGCAGTGCCAGCCCGTGGTCGAGCCGGAACGGCAGATCGAGGCGCCGACCGCGGACTCGGTGTGACCGGAGACGATCACGTCCTCACCGCCGTAGTGGTTCACCTTGGCCGTCGAGGTCCACGACGAGTTGGTCTTCACGAACGAGTAGTCGTTGCCAGGGAAGGACGACTTGTCGAACTCGCCCATCGCCGTCTTGTCGACGCCCGTCACCGTGTCGCCCGGCGACCCGCAGTGACCGGCGGAGACGAAGCCGCCCTCCACCGCGAAGCCAACGGAGCAGCGTCCGGCGTTGTTGATGTAGTAGGCGTCACCACCGCGGGTGTCCTTGAACAGGCGCGGCGCCTCGTCGGTCTCGACGACCTTCGCGACGGTGCCCGCCTTCTCCACCAGCGACTGGGCCGCCTGGGTCTGGCCGCGCTTCACGGTGATGGTGACCGCGTTCGCCTTCGTGTCGACGTACCAGCCGGTGACCTCGGACGGGGCCGGCGTCGCGTCGAGCTTCGCCTTGGCCGCGTCCAGGTCGCTGGCCTTGTGCGCGACCGTCCGCGGTTCCGCGCCGAGCTTGCGGAGCCGGTCGGTCTTGGCCTCGTCGGTCACGCCCACGACGAGCTTGCCGGTGGCCGCGTCGAACCACGCGCCACCGAAGCTCTCACCGGCGAACCCTTCGGCCACCCGCTGCAGGGCAACGGCCGCGCTCTCCTGGCGCAGCCTCTCCGCCGCCTGCGTGGCGTCCAGTCCCAGGTCGCGCTGCATCGCGGCGAGCAGGTCGGCGGACGGTCCCTCGGCGGCGACGGCGGCAGGGGAGACCGTCGTCGCGAGAGCGCCTGCCAACACGGCCACAGCTGCGACAGCCATGCGCTTCATAGGCATTTCTCCTTGATCTTCGGTTTTGTGCAGGGCCGGTGTAACGCCGGACCGGGCAACCGCGATGAGGAGATAGCTGTGCTGCAACACAGCGCGTACGACACCGGATGAATGGCGTCCCCAGGCGGCGAACTGCCCGATCAGTTCGTTCCTCCGTCTGGGCGACGCTACTTCGGCATGTCTACCGGACGGTAGGGTCGATCGAGGGGTGGACCTCGCGGCGCCCGAGTTGATATAGGGAATGCAAATTCCTTCTCTCAGCCTATTTCCGTGACGCAGAGCGACCATTCGACCTGCCACGAAATGTCAAAACTGTCAACAGTCCGCACTCTCCGGCGTATCCCTCTGACCTGCGGTTTAGGGCTAGCGTGCTGGTCACCCTGTTCCCTGCACGAGGGAGAAACCCTGCCATGCGAAGAGTCTTGGGTGCGGGACTCACAGCCGCTGCCGCCGTGTGTCTGGCCGCCGCTGTGGTTCCAGCCGCTTCCGCTCAAGAAAACGTGGGGACGATTCTCGGCGCCGACCGCGCCAAGGTCGTGAAGGACAGCTACATCGTCTCGCTCAAGGCCGGAACGGCGTCGAGGGCCGCCGCACCGGAACTGGCGGGACGCTACGGCGGCCAGGTCGGCAAGGTCTGGCAGCACGCGCTCAACGGCTTCTCGGTGAAGATGACGGCCCAGCAGGCCGCCCGCCTCGCCGCGGACCCGAGGGTCGCGTTCGTCGAGCAGGACGCCGAGGTCAGCCTCCTCGACGTGCAACAGAACCCGCCGTCGTGGGGTCTCGACCGCAGCGACCAGCGCGACCTGCCGCTGAGCAACAGCTACCAGTACGACACCACCGCGTCGAACGTGACGGCGTACATCGTCGACACCGGTGTGCGCACCACGCACCAGACGTTCGGCGGCCGCGCCACCTGGGGCACCAACACCTCCGGTGACGGCAACAACAGCGACTGCAACGGCCACGGCACGCACGTCGCCGGCACCGTCGCGGGCGCCGAGTACGGCATCGCGAAGGCCGCCAAGGTCGTCGCGGTGAAGGTGCTCAACTGCCAGGGTTCCGGCACCATCCAGGGCGTCGTCGACGGCGTCAACTGGGTGACCGCCAACGCCGTGAAGCCGGCCGTCGCGAACATGTCCCTGGGAGGCGGAGCCGCGGCCGCCCTGGACACCGCCGTCCGCAACTCCGTCGCGTCCGGTGTGACCTACGCCGTCGCGTCCGGCAACTCGAACACCGACGCGTGCTCGTCGTCCCCGGCCCGCGTGGCCGAGGCGATCACCGTCAACGCGTCGACCAACACCGACGCGCGCGCCTCGTTCTCCAACTACGGCACCTGCACGGACATCTTCGCGCCGGGCCAGAACATCGTGTCGGCGTGGCACACCAGCGACACCGCCACGAACAACATCTCCGGCACGTCGATGGCGTCCCCGCACGTCGCGGGTGGCGCGGCCCTGTGGCTCGCCACGCACCCGACCGACAGCCCCGCCGCCGTCTGGGCGGGCCTGAATGGCGCGTCGACCCCGAACAAGATCACCAGCCCTGGCTCGGGCTCCCCGAACAAGCTGCTCTACACCCTCTTCGGTGGCGTGCAGCCGGGCAACCCGTCGGTGACGAACCCCGGCACGCAGACCTCCACGGTCGGCGCCCCGGCGTCGCTGCAGCTCTCGGCCTCCGGCGGCACCGCGCCGTACAGCTGGTCCGTGAGCGGCCTCCCGGCCGGTCTGTCGGCGAACGCCTCCGGCGCCATCTCCGGCACCCCGACCACCGCGGGCACCTCGTCGGTGACCGCGACCGTCACCGACTCGGCCGGCAAGACCGGCACGGCCACGTTCTCGTGGGTCGTCAACGCGGTCGGCGGCAGCTGTGACGCCCGCACCAACTCGACCCCGGTCGCCATTCCGGACCAGTCCACCGTGACCAGCACGATCGCCGTCTCCGGCTGCGCGGGCAACGCGTCGGCCACCGCGTCGATCAAGGTCTCGATCACCCACACCTACAAGGGCGACCTCGTGGTCGACCTGGTCGCGCCCGACGGCACGGTGTTCAACCTGCACAACCGTTCCGGCGGCTCGGCCGACAACATCAACGAGACCTTCACCCGCAACCTGTCGGGTGAGGCCGCGAACGGCACCTGGACGCTGCGCGTGCGCGACGCGGCGTTCCTGGACACCGGCACGCTGAACAACTGGACGCTCGACGTCTGATCGTTCCTCCGCTGAACGAACCGCCCCCAGCGCTTCCGCCCTGGGGGCGGTTCCACGTTCAGGCCTCGTCGAACCAAGACCGCCGTTGCTCGAACCACTCCTCCAGGTCGTCCTCGTCGAGCTCGTCGTCGAGCAGTGCCAGCACTTCCTCGCGGTAGGGGTGGTCACTCGCCCGCACGAAGGCGACCGTCTCGCGCGCCCCGGCCGCGTGCAAGTGCTCCACGTCGTACATGCAGCCGGCGTCGAAGTTGGCGCGCTTGAGCGCGAAGTGCCGCCAGACGTCCTCGACCCGCCGGTGTCGCGCCAGCAGGAAGCCGGCCAGGGCGGCCTGCTCGCCGAGTCCCTGGGAGTTGGCGCGGCACAACACTTCCTGGTCGACCAGGAAGCGCAGCAGCGGCAGGTCCTCCGGCTTCGGATCGCGGGGCAGCGTGCTCAGCACCTCACCGCGTGCGGCCTCGTTGACGTCCTCGCCGTCCGGACCGCGCTCGAACCGCAATGCGTCCGTCACCGGTCCATTGTGGCCGTCGCGCATACTCTGCCGGTGAGTTCTGGGGAGAGATGGCGGGTCGCCCTCCACAACGACGACCACAACACGTTCGCGGTGGTGCACTACTTGCTGCGCAAGATCTGCGGACTCGACTGGGAGGCCGCACGCGACCTGACCATGAAGGTCCATTTGACGGACGGTGCCTATGTCGGCGCGTACGACCGTGAGACCGCGGAGGCGCTCACGGTGGAACTGCTGCGAAACGGGCTGTCGGCGAGCGTGCGGAGGGCCGCGTGACGGGGCCGTTCACCGCCGAACCGGTCGAGGGCGGCGTGCGCGTGGAGATGACCAGGTGGTTCGCCTGGGTTTTCGGACGTGCTCTGCGGCGGCTGTCCCTGAGCTACCGGCACGGCAACCCGCTCTACGCGCTGCAGAGGCCCTTCCGGATGGGGCGGCACGCCTCCCTGCTGCAGGGCCTCTACCCGGAGGTGGCGCCGTCACCGAAGGAGTCGAAGGACTTCCTGCGGCGGCACCGGGACGTGCTGGCGGACCGGGCACTCCTCGAACGGGTGCGAGCGCGCTGGCAGGGCCGGCGGCCGATCCTGCTGACGCACGCCGAGGTCGATGAGTGGATCGCGGCCCTGGGCCAGGTCCGGCTGCTCTTCGAGGCGAGGTCCGCGCCCAAGACAGCGATCATGTGGACGAGCCTGGCCCAGGAAACCCTCGTGCTGGCCGTTGCCCCGGACACGTTCACCGAGCCACACCACCAGCGGGAGACGACCACGTGAATCCTGGGGACAGATGGAGCGTCGTCGTGCACAACGACGACCACACGCCGTACGCCGTCGCCTGGCACCTGCTCCGCACGATCGGCGAGTTCGAGACGGACACCGCGCGCACCCTGACGGAGATGATCCACCACAACGGCAGCGCGGGGTTCGGCAAGTACGACCGCGCGAGGGCGGAGTCCGTGGCGCTGAAGTTCGTGCGCGCGGGGATGCGGGCCACGGTCCAGCGCGCGCTGCCCGACGACGGCCCGTACTTCACCGCGACGCGGGTGGGCGAGGGCGTGCTGGTGGAGGTTCCCGGGCAGTTCGCGCGGGCGTGGGAACCGGCGTTCCGGATGCTGGAGAACATCTACCACCGCAACGTGGTCATCTCCGGGCTCCGCTTCCCGCGGCCGGTCATGACGCGGCGGCCGTTCCTGCGCAGGATGTTCCCGGACGTCGCCGAGTCGCGGTGGCGGTCGGCGCTGCTGCGGCGGCGCCACCGGACGCTGCTCGCCGACCGCGCGCTCGTCGACCGGGTGCGGCGGCAGTGGCTCAATGCCGAGTCGCTGGTGCTGACCACCACCGAGGCCGGGGACTGGATCGTGGTGATCGGCCAGATCCGCGCGCTGCACCTGCAGTTGCGCAAGGCGACGGCGCTGCAGTTCCAGACGCTCGCCCATGTCCAGCAGCAACTGGTGGCGGCAGTCGATCCCGAGGTGGTGGCCGCCGGTCCGGCGGCCACCGAACAGCCTGCTTAGAGCTCCACGCCCAGAAGCGCGTCCACGGCCGTACGAACGTGCTTGGGCCCGTGCTTGTCCGACCCGCCGTGCGCCAGCGCCTCGTCGGCCCACGCGTCCACGGCCGCGAGCGCCTTGGGCGTGTCGAGGTCGTTGCCCAGGTGGTCGCGCAGCCGCGTCACGGTGCCCACAGCGGACGGTCCGGAGTCGAGCGCGGCGGCGCGGCGCCACTTGTCGAGGCGGTCCAGCGCCTCGTCCAGCAGGGCCTGGGTCCACGGGCGGTCGGCGCGGTAGTGGCCCGCGAGCAGGGCCAGCCGGATGGCGTTCGGGTCGACCTTCTCGGCGCGCAGCTTCGAGACGAAGACCAGGTTGCCGCGCGACTTCGACATCTTCTCGCCGTCGAGGCCGATCATGCCCGCGTGCACGTAGTGGCGCGCGAACGGGTGCTGGCCGGTCTGCGCCTCGGCGTGCGCGGCCGAGTACTCGTGGTGCGGGTAGATCAGGTCGGAGCCGCCGCCCTGCACGTCGAAGCCGGTGCCGAGGCGGTTGTGCGCGATGGCGCTGCACTCGATGTGCCAGCCGGGCCGACCCTCACCCAGTTCCGACGGCCAGGAGGGCTCGCCGGGACGCTTCACCCGCCACAGCAGCGCGTCGAGCGGGTGCTTCTTGCCGGGACGGTCCGGGTCGCCGCCGCGTTCGGCGAACAACCGGAGCATCGTCTCCTCCGAGTAGTTCGACTCGTAGCCGAACCGCCCGGTGGCGTTGTGCTCGAAGTAGATGTCGGGGTGCTCCGCGTCGTCCACGCGGTAGGCGTGACCGTCGGCGACCAGCTTGGCCACCACCTCGACGATCTCCGGGATCGCCTCGACGATGCCCACGTAGTCCTGAGGCGGCAGGACGCGCAGGGCCTCCATGTCCTCGCGGAACAGGGCCGTCTCGCGCATGGCGAGCACCACCCAGTCGTCCTTGTCCCGCTCCGCCCGCTCCAGCAGCGGGTCGTCGACGTCGGTGACGTTCTGCACGTAATGCACGTTGTGCCCGTTGTCGAGCCACACGCGGTGCACGAGGTCGAAGGCGAGGTAGGTCGCGGCGTGGCCGAGGTGAGTCGCGTCGTACGGCGTGATCCCGCAGACGTACAACCTGGCGGTGTCTCCTGGAGCCGTGGGGCGCACCTCGCCCGTAGCCGTGTCGAACAGCCGCAGCGGGCGGGGGTCCCCCGGAACCCGCGGCACAGGAATCGATGACCAGGTCTGCATGTATCCGACACTAACGCGTGCCGCCGGGAGGAGCGTGATTTCCGGCTGTTGGGACGGCCACCCCGCGATTCGTTCGGACAGAAAGAGCGGACATCCGTTGACGGGCTCCGCGCGGCGCCCCTAGCTTCCGAAGGCATGCTTCGTGTCGTCGTAGCCACGGTGGTAGCGCTCTCACTCTCCCCGGCAACCGCACACGCCGAACCCCTGGACGCCTTGGCGTATCTGGAAAACCCCAGAATGACCGGCGAGCACCAGGAACCCCCGCACCCGGACCTGAAGCCCGAACGCAGGCTCACTCTGAACGGCGAGTGGCGCCTGCGGATGTTCGACAAGCCGCAGGACGTCCGGGACACGCCCGACGGGTGGCGCACGGTCGAGGTCCCCCACACGTGGCAGACCGACTTCCTCGACCACCCGATGTTCCGCAACGTCCCCACCGAGATGTACCCGGACGCCCCGCCGGCGATCCCGCGCGACGTCAACCCGACCGGCGTCTACGAGAAGACGTTCGACCTGCCGTCGAACTGGGACCGCACGCTGCTCCGGTTCGAGGGTGTGACCAGCGGTTACCTCGTGTGGCTCAACGGCGCGTACGTCGGCTACGACCAGGGCGGCTACACGCCGGCCGAGTTCGACGTCACCGCGAAGCTCAAGCCCGGCCGCAACACGCTGAAGGTGCAGGTCCACCGCTGGGGCTCCGGCTCCCACCTGGAGGACTTCGACCAGTGGCGGTTCTCGGGCATCTTCCGCGAGGTCTGGCTGTACTCGACCCCGAAGACCTACCTCCGCGACGTCACGATCAAGACCGACCTCGACGCCCAGTACCGCGACGCCACGCTCAGCGCGGACGTGCAGCTCGGCGGCCCCGTCGAGGGCCACACCGTCCGGACCAGGCTCTTCGACCCGCAGGGCCGCGAGGTGCCGGTCGCGGACGGCAAGGTCGCGAACCCCCTGAAGTGGACCGACGAGACCCCGAACGTCCACGAGCTGCGGATCGAGCTGCTGAAGGACGGCCGGGTGATCCAGACCGGCAGGCAGCCCGTCGGGTTCCGGAAGATCGAGATCGCCGACCGCCAGCTCAAGATCAACGGCAAGCGCGTGCTGTTCCGCGGCACGAACCGGGCCGAGACGAGCGTGCACGGCAGCAGGTACGTCACCCGCTCCGACCAGGAAAAAGACGTCGAGCTGATGAAGCGGTTCAACATCAACGCCGTGCGCACCTCGCACTACCCGAGCGACCCGTACTTCTACGAGCTCGCGGACCGCCACGGCCTGATGATCGCCGACGAGGTGGACGTCGAGACCCACCACCACGACGGCTGCCCGAACAACTGCCTCGCCGAACGCCCCGAGTGGCAGGACGCGTTCCAGGACCGCTTCGTCGCGATGATGCAACGCGACAAGAACCACCCGAGCGTCGTCATGTGGGACACCGGCAACGAAGCAGGCCTCGGCAAAGCGCACTACACGATGGCCGAGTACGCGAAGAAGAACGACACCCGCCCGCTGTACCACCAGCCGAACGTGCCGGACGGCGACGCGCCGTTCGTGGACGTGGCCGGCCCGCGGTACCCGTCGCCCGCGAGCCTGGAAGCCAAGGCCAGGACGACGACCAAGCCGATCATCATGGGCGAGTACGCGCACGCCATGGGCAACAGCCTCGGCAACTTCAAAGAGTTCTGGGACGTCGTGCGCGCCTATCCGCAGGTGCAGGGTGGTTTCATCTGGGACTGGGCCGAGCAGAACATCGCGCTGCCGCTCTACACGACACCCGACGACGCCAACGGCATCCTCTCGTACCTGTCCGGCAAGCCGTCCCAGGTGGACGGACCGCACGGCAAAGCGTTGCAGCTCAGCGGACTCGACGACTTCGTGGAGGTCTACCGCGACCGCAAGCTGGACGAGGTCGGGAGCGGCCTGACGCTGGACGCGTGGGTCAAGCCCGACACGTGGACCGGCGACTTCACCGTCATCTCCAAGGGCGACCACCAGTACGCGCTGAAGATGTCCAACGCGACGACGTTGGAGTTCTTCGTGCACAGCGGTACGTGGCGCACGGTCCGTGCGACGGTTCCAGCGGACTTCTACGGCAACTGGCACCGCGTCACCGGCACGTTCGACGGCACCACACTGCGGCTGCTGATCGACGGCCGCGAGGTCGCCGCGACGGACTTCACCGGCTCGGTCGACTGGTCGCACTGGCCGGTCAACATCGGCCGCAACTCCGAGACCATGCAGGAGAACGTCGGCACGCGGATGGCGCACGGCGCGGTCGACCAGGTCCGGATCTACCACCGCGCGCTGACCGCCGACGAGCTCGCCGCGGACCCGAAGCGCGAGGCCGTCCTGGCGCTCGACTTCGAGGAGCTGGAGGACAAGGGGCGCCACCAGTCCTACGGCGCGGGCACGGGCGGCGTCGACGGCGTGGTGTGGGCGGACCGCCGGCCGCAACCCGAGACCACCGAGCTGATGGCGGTCCACTCCCCCATCCGGTTCTCCTTCGCGGACAACAGGCTCACCGTGGTGAGCGAACGCCAGTTCACCGGCACCGACGACCTCGAACTGCGCTGGGAGGTCCAGGACAACGGCCGTACCGTCGCCCGGCACCGCGGCCCGTTGCGGCCGGGCACCACGGCGGTGCCCGACTTCCGGGCCGGCACCGAACGCTGGCTTACCGTGCGCGCGACGGACCGGCGCGGCACCGACGTGGGCATCGCGCAGTTCCCGCTGGGCGGCACGCAGATCACCGGCCTGCACACCCCCGGCACGCCGGGCAGGCTCACGACCACGCAGAACGACTCCGAGGTCGTGCTGTCCGGCAAGGACTTCCGGTACGTGCTCAGCAAGAGGACCGGCACCCTCACGTCGATGCGCGTGCGGGGTACCGAGCTGCTCCACACCGGCCCGGAGCTCGACGCGTGGCGCGCGCCGCTGTCGAACGAGTTCATGAGCGAGGACTCGTCCTGGTACCGCAGCGGCCTCGACCGCCTGAAGACATCACCAGCCGACATCACTGTCTCACAGGGCACCGACACTCTCGTGACGGTGCGGTCGACCGCCCAGGCGGTGCGGGACGCGTCGTTCGCCCAGACCTTCACCTACCGCGTCACCGGGGACGGGGAGATCAGCATCGGCCACCGGGTCGCGGCGAAGGACCGCATGCGCGACCTGAGCTACCTGCCCGGCATCGGCTTCACCCTCAAGGTCCCCTCCGACTTCCAGAAGTTCACCTGGTACGGCCGCGGTCCGGGCGAGAACTACGACGACCGCAAGTCCGGCAACCCGGTCGGCGTCTACCAGTCCACTGTGGATCGTGAGTTCAACGACTACTACAAGCCGCAGGACTTCGGCAACCACGCGGACACGCGGTGGGCGACGCTGTCCAACGGCCGCGCGGGCCTGCTCGTGGCGGGCGATCTGGACGTGCGCGTCTCACGGTACGACGACCTCGACCGCGCCGCGTACCCGTTCGCGCTGAAGAAGAACGACGGCTGGACGACGTTGCACGCCGCGCACCGCGTGACAGGCGTCAGCGAGACGTTCCACGAGCCGTTGCCGCAGTACCAGGTGGAGGCGGGCAACGAGTACGCGTACTCCGTGCTGCTGCGTCCGCTCACGCCGGTGGAGGCGGCCACGGGCAAACTCGGCGACAGGGCGGACTGCACTCCTAAGGCCGATCTGCGCGCCTCCGACACGACGCTGGAGCCCGGCGAGCAGGTCGAGGCCGAACTGGTGGTGACCTCGCCGTGCCCCGGCCCGATGACGGCCCGGCTGACCGCGCCCGACGGCTGGTCCGTCGCCCCCGCGTCCGTCGACGTCTCCGGCGGTTCCGCGCGGGTGACGATCAAGCGCGAGGGCGGGGACACCGGTACGCGCCCGGTCTTCGCTGAGGTCGTGGCGGGCAAGGCCACCTCGACCCTGACGCGCGACTTCACCGCCACGCCGCGCCCGCCCTCGGGTGACGCGGCGGTGTCCGCGCTCGAGTTCCTCGGCGAGCGCAACGGCTGGGGCCCGCTCGAACGCGACCGCAGCAACGGCGAGGAGCAGTCCGGCGACGGCAACCGGATGAGCCTGCGCGGCACGACGTTCGACCGGGGCGTGGGCGTGCACGCCGACTCGGAGTTCCAGGTCTACACCGGCGGCAGGTGCACCGCGCTGACCGCCACGATCGGCGTCGACGACGAGACGGTAGGCACCGGCACCGTCCGGTTCGAGATCCTGAACGACAACCGATCGGTGTACCTGAGCCCGGTGCTGACAGGACAGAGCGCAGCCGTTCCGATCACCGTGGACACGACCGGAGCAACGGTCGTGACGTTCCGGGTGACGGACGGAGGCGACGGCAACGCGCACGACCACGCGGACTGGGCCACCCCCGTCCTGAGGTGCTGAAAATTGTCAGACCCCAGGCGTACCGTGGGATCAAGGCATTCGCCGCTGAAAGGCGGGGTCCCATGGTCTTCCTGGAAATCCTCGGCGGACTCCTCGCGCTCGGGGGCCTCGGCCTCGCGATGAGCGCCAGGGTGATCAAGCAGTACGAACAGGGACTGGTGTTCCGGTTCGGCAAGCTCCAGCAGGGCGTGCGCGGGCCGGGGCTGACGATGCTGGTGCCCGGGGTCGACCAGCTCCGGAAGGTCAACCTCCAGATCGTCACCCTGCCCGTGCCGGCGCAGGACGGCATCACGCGCGACAACGTCACCGTGCGCGTGGACGCCGTCGTGTACTTCAAGGTGCAGGACCCGGCGAAGGCCGTCATCAACGTCGAGGACTACCGGTTCGCGATGTTGCAGGTGGCCCAGACGTCGCTGCGCTCGATCATCGGCAAGAGCGAACTCGACGACCTCCTGTCCAACCGCGAGAACCTGAACCAGGGCCTGGAACTGATGATCGACACCCCGGCCCTGGCGTGGGGCATCGACATAGACCGCGTCGAGATCAAGGACGTGGCCCTGCCCGAGAGCATGAAGCGCTCGATGTCCCGCCAGGCCGAGGCCGAACGGGAGCGCCGGGCCCGCATCATCACCGCCGACGGCGAGCTGCAGGCGTCGAAGAAGCTCTCCGAGGCCGCCGGCACGATGGAGTCGACGCCGGGCGCGCTCCAGCTGCGGCTGCTGCAGACCATCGTGGAGGTGGCGGCGGAGAAGAACTCGACGCTGGTGCTGCCGTTCCCGGTGGAGCTGCTGAGGTTCCTGGAGAAGAACACGAACCTGGACCTGCCAGGCCTGGCGAAGGCGGCAGCGCCAACGGACACCCCGCCGCCCGCCGCCACCGAACTGCCCGAGGCCTCGCCGGGCGCTGAGTTACCCGCGCCGCCACCGAGCGCGGAGCTGCCGACCACGCAGAAGGACGACCGCCGCCCGGCCACGCCACCGGAGGGCTAGGCACCCCCGCGCCGCACCCACCCCACGTCCCGTCACTCGCACCGCCACATGCCCACCGCTCACCCCACGCGGCCCCAGCTGCCGCCCAGCAGCGCCCACCCACGTCCGCACCACCCCTGTCCGCTACCGCGCCCACCTCACTCCACGCCACACCCACTTCCCCGCCCGTGCACCCCTCCTCCCACGCCACTCCCGCTTCCCTGCTCGCGCACCCCCTCCTCCACATCGCACACCCGCTTCCACACCATCTCCCCTCACACCGCACAACCCCCTCCCCCTCCCGCGCACCCCACCACCCCCGTCCGCCCCATCCCCACCACAGCCCGGCCCGCCTACCGGCCCTCCGCTTAGCCCATGTGAGGTACCCGCCGTAACACCCCCTCCCCTCCGGCGACGAGTGGACAGGGGGTTGGTGACGCATGCAGGAGAGGGTCAGAGGCAGGTTCGTCGGCATCGGCGTCGGCTCCTACGAGCTGGTGCAGCCGCTGCAGCACGCCGTGAGCGACGTGCGGGAACTGCGCGCCCTCCTCCAGGGCTACGACGGCGAGCCGCTCGCCGACCCCACCGAGGCCGAGATCCGCGCCCACATGAAGGAGCTGCGCCGCACTCCCCAGGACGGCGGCGCGCTGGTGGCGCTGTGGAGCGGCCACGCGATCCCCGTCGCGGGCAACCTGAGGCTTCTCGCCAAGGACAACGACGGCGCGGTCGACGGCATCATGCTGCACGAGTTCGCCCTCTGGTGCGCCGCCTCGGGAGCGCACCAGGTGCTCATCATCATCGACGCCTGCTACTCGGGCGCGCAGCTCGACGAGGCCGTCCGCACGGTCGCGGCCGTGCAGGAGGAGTTGCTGGCCGGGCAGGTGCACTGGGCCGGCGTGCTGGTGTCGTGTTCGAGCATTGAAACGGCACGGGACGGGTTGTTCGGCGGGAAGCTGCGCAAGCTCCTGAGGGCCGGCCCTACGGCCGATGAGGACGCACGGCGGTGGAGCGACCGCATCGCGTTGGTCGACGGTGGTGCGGTGGGGACGGCTCTCCTCAACGCGTGGGACAGCGACATCCAACGGCCGCGCTTCATGCAGTACGGGTCCGCGCAGCCGATGTTGCCCAATCCGCTCTATGCCGCGAACACAGTCGTGAAGCACCTTCTGCTCGCGGCGCGCGGTGGTGACTCCGCGGACGGCAGGTCGTGGTTCACCGGCCGCACGGCCCAGGTCGACAAGGTCGTGGGCTGGGTCAGGTCGCGCAGCGCCGGGCTGCGGGTGGTCACCGGGGCGCCGGGCACCGGCAAGTCCGCGGTCGTCGGCCGGGTCGTCAGCCTGTCCAACCCGGCCGAGCGCGACCTCCTGCTGACCGCCGGGCCGCCGTTCCGGCACGCCGACCCCGGTCCCGGGTCCGTGCACGCCGCCGTGCACGCCCGCGCGATGGACGCCGACCGCGTCGCCGACCTGCTGAGCCGCCAGCTGGTCGCGGCCGGGCTGGTGCCCGAACCCGAGGGGCCGCGGCGCGGCGCCGCCGAGCTGGTGGGGGTGGTCAGCGGGTTGCCCAGGCCTCCGGTGTTGGTGGTCGACGGCCTGGACGAGGCGCGCGGTGAGTCGTTCTCGATCGCCACGTCGTTGCTGACGAAGCTCGCGAACCACGCCGTCGTGATCGTCTCGACGCGGCAGGCGCACCGGGTCGCGGGTGGCGCGCCCCTGCTGACCGAGCTGGCGCCGGTCGAGGTGCTGGACCTCGACAAGTCCGACAGCGAGGCCGACGTCCGCGAGTACGTCGTCGCGCGGCTGGGGCCGGGCGCGGCGCAGTCCACTGTGGACGAGCTGGCGACGCTGCCGTTCCTGACCGCGTGGATGATCACCGACCAGGTGCTGGCCGACGGCGGCGCGGATCTGAAGCTCTCGCTGGACGCGGCGTTCGACCGTGAGCTTGCGAAGGTGCCCTCGGCGCGTGCGTTGCTGACGGCGCTGACGTGGAGCTACGGCGCGGGATTCCCCGAGGCCGAGTGGATGGCCGTGGCGCAGGCATTGTCGGGCGAGGAGTTCACCCGTGACGACATCACGGCCGTGCTCACCGAACTGGGCCGTCACGTCGTCCAGGACGGTGAGGAGGGCACGGCGGTCTTCAAGCTCACGCACCAGACGTTCGCGGACCACCTGAGGCCACCGTTCGCGCCCAGCCGGGACGAGGTGTTCGCGCCCGGCGCCGAGAAGGTGGCGTGCGCGCTGATCGAGCTGTACCGGCAGCGCATGGAGGCGGGCGTGCCGCCGAACGTGCCCGGCTACCTGTGGAAGTACGCGTGGCGGCACTGCGGGCACGCGGGCACACGGGCACTGGACGGGCTGCGCGCGCTCGCGGTGATGAACCGGATGTTGTTGCCGGACATCGCACTCGCGGCCACGACGGCGGCGAACGAGCTGATGCACTGGGGTCGCGGCGACGAGGCCGTCGCACCCCTCGAAGAAGCCGCCGAACACTTCCGCGCACTGGTCCCGACGCTGCGGATGTACCTGGCGGACCTGGCTTTCGTGCTGAACAAGCTCGGGCGCCGCTTCCGCGAGGCCGGACGGCTGCAGCAGGCCGTGGCGCCCGCCGAAGAGGCGGCCGTGCGCTACCGAGAGCTGGTCGCGTCGACACCGACGACGGCGGAAAGCCTTACGCACAAACGGCTTGCACAGCGCATCGCGAAGACGACGACGCACGGTAGTGAGAACCCGACGTACGCGGCACACCTCAGTGGCGCATTGGTGGACCTCAGCGAGGTCTACGCGATGTTGGGGCGTAGGCAGGATGCGTTGTCCACGGCGCGTGACGCCGTTGCGGCCGTGGACGCCGATGCACCACTTGCGCGCGCGATCACATGTCTCGCCGCACGGTGCAGCGACTTCGGTCTGCGCTACGAAGCGATGCAACGGTCGAAGCAGGCCGTCGAGCTGTACTACGCCCTCGCGCAGACGAACCCGGTGTTCCTCGCGGACCTGGTCAGCGCGTTGGTGGAGCTCAGCCGCGACTACCTGGCGCTCGGGAGGCTCTCGGACGCGGCGAGCACGACCCAGCAGGCCGCGGAGATCAGCGGCACGCTCGGCCGGCACGCCGCGTTCCGCCCCCAGCTCGCCGACGCGGCGCTGAGCCTGAGCGTCGCGTACAGCATGGTCGACCGCACCGACGCGGCCCTGGACGCCGCCCGGCAGGCCGCCGACCTCGCCGACGGGCTGCGCGTCCACGCCCAGGCGCTGCACAACCTGATGCGCCGCCAGCGCGACGCGGACAAGCCCCGCGAGGCCCTCGCGACGGGCCTGCGGACCGTCGAGGTGTGCCTGCTGCCGGAGAACACCGATCGGCTGTCCACGCTGGCGGCGGCGCTGTTCACGCTCGACACGCTCTGCGCGGGCCTCCGGCAGCCGGAGATCGTCGACGAGACCTGGGAGAGGGTGACCGCGCGGTTCACCGGACCACACCTCGCCACGCTGCTGATGCTGCGCGCGGCGGCCACGAGGGCGGGCGATCCGGCGGCGGCGAAGTGGCTGTGTCAGGCGCTCACGCACGTCGGCCAGTCGCGACAAGCGATTCACGACGTGCACGACATCGCGCGCCGCCACTACGACTCCGGTCCGTGGCCCTGGGACACCACGCCGGACTGGCTGTCGGTCGACCGTGCGCTGCTGAAGACCGCACGGTCGTGGGTGTTCGCACGGTCCTATGCCGAGGAACGGACGATCCTGCTCGCACATCCCGAGTTGTTGTCCACGGACGCGGACGTCGCCGTCACGGAGGCGTTGTACGGGACGAGCCTGATCGAGGCGCAGGTCATCCAGGCGCGACGGGTGACCGCGCAGCAGCAGGGCGTCGAGCTCGCGTACCGCCCGTGGCTGCTCGCGAGTCTCGCGGACGAGTTCGTGGACTCCACGCCCGCACGCCGTCGCGACCTGCTCGCCACGCGCCGCGACGAGTTGCTGGACAAGGAAGTCCTGAAGAACGTCCGCGACAACCGGCCCGTGCACGCGTTGCTGCTCCTCGCCGACGAGGACGCCGATGTCCTCGACCTCGTGCTCGACGCTCTGGAAGACCCAGCACGCATCACGGACGTGCTGCGGAGCCTCGCCGCCCATGCGTCCCCTCAGGCGCTGACGCAGGCCGTCACGGCGTTGGAGCCGCACGCGCTGGCGGCGCTGTACAAGGCGGTCGCGCGCGCTCGCGCCGGTGACTCACGCCTGGCCGTGCCCGCTCCTGGGCAACGGCTGGCGTGGATTCACGAGCTGACCTACTTGGTGCCCGCGAACCTCGCGTTGCTCTCCCTCATCCGCAAGCTCGCCGAGGAGTCCTAGATGAGCGATCTGGTCGTGGTGCTGCCCGGCATTCTCGGCAGCACGCTGCGCAACGAGGACGGCATGGTCTGGGAGGTGTCGGGCAAGGCCGCGTTGCGGGCGGTGCTGACACTCGGGCGCAGCCTCAAGCGGCTGAAGCTCCCGGCCAGCATCGGCGACGAGCACCCCGGTGACGGCGTCGAGCCGGTGGGGCTGATGGCGGACCTGCACGTCGTCCCCGGCATCTGGACGCCGCTCAAGGGCTACGACCGGGTGACGCGCAGGATGAACTCCCTCGGCTACACCGTCGAGAAGGGCAACCTGCTGCTCTTCGCCTACGACTGGAGGCTCTCGAACCGCTACAACGGTGCGTTGCTGGCCCAGCGCGTCGACGAGGCGCTGGACCGGATCGGCCCGGACGCCAAGGTCAGCTTCGTGTGCCACTCGATGGGCGGGCTGGTCGCGCGGTGGGCCGTCGAGCAGTGCGGGCTGGCCGAGCGCACCGACAAGCTGATCACGATGGGCACGCCGTACCGCGGGGCTGCGGCGGCGCTGGACCAGCTGGTCAACGGTGTGCGCAAGGGTCTGGGACCGCTCGCGATCGACCTGACGGAGTTCGCGCGGTCGATGCCGTCGCTGCACCAGCTGTTGCCCGAGTACGCGTGCATCGAGTCGCCGAACGGCCTCCTCAAGACCACTGAGGTGTCGTTGCCCGAACTCGACACGAAGATGGTCGAGGACGCGATGGCGTTCCACGGCGCGTTGAGCGACTCGTTCGCCGATCAGACGTACGCGATCCTCGGCGGTAAACAACCCACGGCCACCACGGTGCGCATAGCGGACGGCAAAGCCACCTGCTACCGGACCTACGAGGGCGACGAGCTGTACGGCGATGCGACCGTGCCGATGGTCGGCGCCGCACGGCGTGGACTCGCCTTGTCGTCGAACACGCTGCACCGCGTGACGGAGCAGCACACGTCGTTGCAGGACAACGCCGCCGTGCTGGACGCCGTGGAGTCGTTCCTGACCGCGAAGAAGATCGTCCCCCGCAACGTCACCGACACGGAACCACAGGTCAGCGTCCCGGACCTGGTGCTGGTCGGCGAGGACCTCGAGGTCACCGTCGAGCTGAAGGACACCACGCCGCGCGCGCTGAAGGTCGCGCTGCTCGACGAAAGCGGCAGACAACTCGAATCGCGCAGTCCCGCGATCTCCGAGAGCATGGCGATCAGATTCGACGGATTGGCCCCCGGCGCCTACTACGTGCAGGTCAGCGGCATCAGGGCAGGTGCTCCGGTCGTCCCGGTGACGTCGGCGGCACTCGTTGTGGATTGCCGCGAGGTCTGACCGGGAGGACGATTGGTGCCTGCACGGAGGAGGCGCGATGACCACGATCAAGCCAACGCCCGTAGTCCCCCACCCCGGGGCGGCGCGCGCACGGCCGAAGGGCTCGTACTTCCTCCAGCTGTTCAAGACGACGGATCCCAAGCAGATCGGGATCATGTACCTGACCACGTCGTTCGCGTTCTTCATGATCGGCGGCGTGATGGCGCTGCTGATGCGCGGCGAGCTGGCGCGGCCGGGCCTGCAGTTCCTGTCGAACGAGCAGTACAACCAGCTGTTCACCATGCACGGCACGATCATGCTGCTGCTGTACGCGACCCCGATCCTCTTCGGGTTCGCGAATTACATCCTGCCGCTGCAGATCGGCTCGCCCGACGTCGCGTTCCCGCGCCTGAACGCCTTCTCGTACTGGCTGTACCTGTTCGGCGGCATCACCGTGGTCGCGGGCTTCGTGACACCCGGCGGCGCGGCCGACTTCGGCTGGTTCGCCTACACGCCGCTGTCCTCGGCCGTGCACTCGCCGGGCGTCGGCGCGGACCTGTGGATCATGGGTCTCGCGGTGTCCGGCCTGGGCACGATCCTCGGCGCGGTCAACATGACGACGACGGTCGTGTGCCTGCGCGCGCCGGGCATGACGATGTTCCGCATGCCGGTGTTCACCTGGAACATCCTGGTGACGTCCGTGCTGATCCTGCTCGCCTTCCCGATCCTGACCGCCGCGCTGATGGGCCTGGCCGCCGACCGGCACCTCGGGGCGCACGTGTTCGACCCGGCCAACGGCGGCGTGATCCTGTGGCAGCACCTGTTCTGGTTCTTCGGCCATCCCGAGGTGTACATCGTCGCGTTGCCGTTCTTCGGCATCGTGACGGAGATCTTCCCCGTGTTCAGCCGCAAGCCGTTGTTCGGTTACAAGGGTTTGGTGTTCGCCACTCTCGCGATCGCCATGCTGTCCGTGGCGGTGTGGGCGCACCACATGTACGCGACGGGCGCGGTGCTGTTGCCGTTCTTCGCGCTGATGACGTTCCTCATCGCCGTGCCGACGGGCATCAAGTTCTTCAACTGGATCGGCACGATGTGGAAGGGACAGCTGACGTTCGAGACGCCGATGCTGTTCTCGATCGGCTTCCTGGTGACGTTCCTCTTCGGCGGCCTGACCGGCATCCTGCTGGCGTCGCCGGCGCTCGACTTCCACGTCTCCGACACGTACTTCGTGGTCGCGCACTTCCACTACGTGCTGTTCGGCACGATCGTGTTCGCCACGTACGCGGGCATCTACTTCTGGTTCCCGAAGATGACCGGCCGGATGCTGAACGAGCCCCTGGGCAAGCTGCACTTCTGGACGACGTTCTTCGGCTTCCACGGCACGTTCCTCGTGCAGCACTGGCTGGGCAACGAGGGCATGCCGCGCCGCTACGCCGACTACCTGCCGTCCGACGGCTTCACGTTCCTCAACACGCTCTCGACCATCGGCGCGTTCCTGCTCGGCGCGTCCGTGCTCCCGTTCGTGTGGAACGTCTTCAAGTCCTACCGCTACGGCGACCCGGCCCCGCAGGACGACCCGTGGGGCTACGGCAACTCGCTGGAGTGGGCCACCACCTCGCCCCCGCCGCGGCACAACTTCAAGGAGCTGCCGCGGATCCGCTCCGAGCGCCCGGCGTTCGAGCTGCACTACCCGCACATGGTGGAGCGGATGCGCGAGGAGGCGCACTTCTCGCTGACCCATCCCGGCAAGCACCGGGCGGGCAAGGACGAGGTCACCGAGAAGGCGCTCGCGTCGACGGACCGGGACGGCGTCTAGGGTCTGTATCGAAGTCCGGGGTTCGATGAGAGTCGCGCCTGAGGTGGTTCCTGGCGGTGCGGCCGGACGGCCCGCGTACCGGTGTTGTACGTGGGTCGTCCGGCCGTGCCGTCAGGGGCCGTCTCAGGCCCGGCTATCGCGGATTCGGACTTCGATGCAGGCCCTAGCGCCGGCCGGGCACCATGCCCGCCTCGACGACGGCCTTGCTGAGCGGCGCGGCCAACTCGACGAACCGCTGCTTCTCCTCGTCGCTGAGCACGTCGTAGGCGGGCGCGGCCATGTGGTCCGTCTCGTCCTCGATGCCCTGCCGCAGCTCACGCCCCTTCTCCGTGAGCAGCTCGTCCTCGCCGACCAGCCCGCGCTGCTGCAGGTCTTGCACCGTCGCCGCCCACTGCTCCTGGGACCACGCACGGGTCTTGCGCAGCGCATCGGCCGGATAGTCGCCCGTCGCGACGTGCAACACCAACGCCTCGATGCCGGTGATGTTGTGCTTCAGCAACGCCGCGAGGTGCCCGTCGCCCCGGAACTCGCGCAACAACGTCTGGGCGTGGAACAGCCGCAACCGCGGCTCGTCCGGCCACTCCAGCGCGGCGTGCGCGGCGAACAACGGCCGACCGTGCAACATCTCCGTGGACCGCTCGGCCGCGCGCCGGGCCAGGTCGTTGATCTCCTTGAGATCGTCCGGCAGCACCTTCGCCAGCGCCTCGTCCGCCGCCTCCCAGCGCAGCTCGAGCATGCGCTGCGGCGAGACCTTCTCCCACGCCTGCGGGATGCGCGCCCGCACGATCGCGGGGTTGAAGTTGTAGAACGTCGCGATCACGACCTCGGCCCCGACGGCACCGAGCGCCGCCGCCCGTGACGCGAAGTACCCGCCGGGCCGGTCGAGGCCGACGCTCGCGTACCGGGAGTCCGCCTCGGGGGCGAAGTAGATCATTCCGTGCACGGCCTCGAGCGAGCGAAACAGAGTCCTGATCATGTCTGCCAACCTAGTACGAGCCGGGGTGGCCGGTCAGCTGCGCTCCGGCCGCCCCGAGTCTCAGCGGACGATCAGTGGTTCGCCCAGAGGAAGTACTGGTTGCTGTCGGCCTCCAGCAGGCAGCCCACCGGCACGTCGTAGTCGAGCCGGTAGTCCACCCCGGCCCTCTGGCACGCCGAGAGACCGTCCCCGTTGCCCGGCCACGGACCTGCCACGACCCGCCACACCAGCGCGCCCACGTCGCTGCTCGGCGCGGCCGAGGCGGTCGCCCCCATCGTGCCGAGTGCCGCGGCTGCGACGGCGACGGCGGACACCACGTTCGCGAACTTCACGTTCTCCCCCAGGGAATCGAGTGGTTGTCGTTCGACATGAAACCTATGACAGAACGGAGTCGAGCGGTCACCACCAGTTGCACAGTTGCACGCGCGGCCCCGCTTCGCCACCCGCGGAAAATTGTCAGACCCCTCTGCCAAGCTTCGACACGTGGACCCGAACACCTTCTGGAAGCTCATCGCCGACGCGAGAGCGAGCGTCGCCGACCCGTCCGACGGCGACGAGGTGGCCTCCGCCGCCACCACCCTGCTGGCCGCCCGCCCGCCGGCGGAGATCGTTGCCACGCAACAGGTCCTGTGGGACCTGCTGGCCGTCTCGTACCAGAACCCGTTGTGGGCGGCGGCGTACATGATCAACGGCGGCTGCTCCGACGACGGCTTCGACTACTTCCGCGGCTGGCTCCTCACCCAGGGCGAGGAGACCTACCACGCCGTCGTCGCCTCGCCGGACGCGCTGGCCGACCTGCCGGCCGTTGTCGCCGCCGCCGAGTCGGGAGACGAGATCGAGTGCGAGGCGGCGCTGTCGATCGCCTGGGACGCCCACATCAAGGCGACCGGCATGCAGTTACCGCAGGACGCCTTCCGGATCCGCTACCCCGAGCTCGACCCGGACTGGGACTTCGACTTCGACGACAGCGCCGAGCTGGCGACCCGCTTACCCCGGCTGGCCGCGCTGTTCGACGTGTGAGGCGGGCAGCTGATCGAGCCCGCTGAAGGCTCGACCCGCTGCTCTCGCCTGCAGGGCAACGAGAACCCTGGACTCGTGCCACGCCGCAAGAGCACCGTTGCGGCTCCCTGTTCTCAACGGCGCCGACGCCTCAGGCAGCCGGTGACCGCAGCGGCACTCAGCCCCTCCGCCTCGAGCAACCGCCCGCCGGATCAACGCCTCCGGCGACGAGACCTCAGGTAGTCGCTGACCACGGCGGCACCCAGCCCCTCCTCGTCCGCCGCCACCACACGTCCGCCACCCCGCCGCGCCACGATGTCGACGAACGCCGCCAGCCGCGGGTCGTCGCCCAGCTTGAACACCGAGATCGTCGCTCCGAGCCGTGCCAGAGCGTCGACCTCGTTCAGGGTCTTGGCCAGGGTCCGGGGCAGCGGCGGGTAGTTGAACTCCGCGTCGCCGTCCGGTTCAAGGTGTGCGGTGGGTTCGCCGTCCGTGACGACCAGGACAACGGGCTGGGCGTCGGGGTGGCGGCGCACGTGGCGGCCCGCCAGCAACAACGCGTGGTGCAGGTTCGTGCCCTGCTCCCACACGCCTTCCAGCGCGGTCAGCTGGCCGATGTCCACGGACTCGGCGTAGCGGCCGAAGGTGACCAGCTGCAAGGCATCCGTGCGGAAACGGGTGCGCACGAGGTGATGCAACGCGAGTGCCGTGCGCTTCATCGGCACCCAACGCCCGTCCTGCACCATCGACCAGGAGGTGTCCACGCACAACGCCACAGCCGCACGAGAGCGGTGCTCCGTCTCGGAGACCTCGAGGTCCACGACGTCCAGCGACATCGTGCCGGACCGCAGTACCGAGTTGCGCAACGTGCGCGGCACGTCCCAGGGTTCGGTGTCGCCGAACTGCCACGGGCGGGTCGAGCCGATCAGCTCGCCCGCGGCGCCGGCCGAGGTGGTCTCGCGGGCGCCTTGCGAGGAGCGCAGCTGGTCGACGACGCCGCGCAGCGCCGTCTCGCCCAGGCGGCGCAACGCTTTCGGGGTCAGCCGCAGCGACCCGTCGGGAGCGCGCTCCACGATGTTCTGCGACCGCAGCGCCTTCTCCAGCTCCGCGAGGCGGCGCGCGTCCACGGAGGCCGACTCGCCGAGCTGGCGTTCGAGGGCTTCCAGGTCGATGTCCTCCAGGCGTGCGCCTGGGTACGACTGGGAGAGCTGCTCGGCCAGGGCGTCGAGCTCGGCCAGGTCCGCCATCGCCTGCGCGCCCTCGCCCAGGCCCAGCGGGTCCTGGCCGCGGAAGCGCGCGGACGACGTCCAGTCCTCGCCCGGCCGCAGTCGCTGCAGCAGGGAGTCCAGAGTGGACAGCTGGGAGCCGATGCCGCCGAACGCCTGCTGCGACAGCGCGGACAGCTCGGCGCGCTGCTGCTCGGTCATCGAGTTCATCATGCGTTGCGCGGCGGCCGAGCGGGCGGCCAGCGCGTCGATGAGCTCGTCGACGTTGCGGGGGTTCTCCGGGAAGAACTCGCCGTGCTTGCGCATGAAGTCGTCGAACTGGCGCGGAGTGTCCGGTGAGCCGGCGGCGTGCGCCTCCAGCAGCGAGTTGAGATCGCGCAGCATGCGCTGGATGCGCTCGACGTCGCGGGAGTCCACGTTGGACAGCGCGTCCTTCATGCCCTGGAAGCGCTGGTCGAGCAGTTCGCGACCGAGCAGGTCGCGGATCTGCTCGAACGCGGAGCGGGCCTCCTCGGACCGCCAGTCGTACGAGGACAGCTCCTGCACGGCCGCGGCGGTGCCCTGCGGCAGGGCGTCGAGCTGGGCCTCGCGGAACCGCGCGTCATCGGACGGGTCCGGGAACAACGCGCGGCGTTCGGCCTCCAGTGCCTGCTCCAGGAGCCGACGGACCTCCGTCAGGGTGCCGTCGAGGCGGTGCCGGCGCTGGATCGAGGCGCGGCGCTGCCACAGCCGCGACGTGAGGTCGTCGAGGCCGCGGGTGCCGTCGACGCCGCGGCGCAGCAGTTCGCGCAGGGCGGACTGCGGCGAGGCGCCCTCCATGATCTCGCGGCCGAGCTCGTCCACGGCCGCCCGGAGGTCCACCGGGGGCGCCAGCGGATCGGCGCCGCCGCTCCAGCGTCCGTACCGGTACCTCATCCGTACACCGATCGGTCGTCGGAGGAGTCGTCCTTCGACAGGTTGCGCGTCAGGTACAGCGACTCGAGAGCCAGCTCGACGGCCGACGCGATGCGTCCGACGGGGTCCTTCGGGCCCGCGCCCAGGCGGGCCGCGACCTCGTGCAGGATCGGCAGCTCCGGCAGCGCGGCCAGCAGGTCGCCCGCGTGCACCCGGTCACCGGTGGCGACGGGGTGGCCGTCCGAGACGACCTCGGCGAGCGCGCGCAGGTTCAGCCCCGCCAGGCGTGCCCGCGCCGTGTCGGCGATCGAGCGGCGCAGCAGGTGCACCAGGACCTCTTCCTCGCGCCCCTCCTCCCCCGCCTCGAACTCGAGCTTGCCGCGCAGCACGTCCGGCACCGACTCGAGGTCGATCGGACGGGCGATGGGCGGGTTCTCGCCGATCAGCGCGGACCGGCGCAGCGCCGACGCCGCGACCGTCTCGGCGGCCGCGACCGCGAACCGGGCGGAGACGCCGGAGCGCTGGTCGATCGACGAGGACTCGCGCAGGTGCCGGACGAACCGGGCGATGATCTCCAGCAGGTGGTCGCCGACCTCGGCGACGAGCTCGGCCTCCTGGCGGACCAGGTCGACCTCGGCGTCGATCTCCAGCGGGTAGTGCGTGCGGACCTCGGCGCCGAAGCGGTCCTTGAGCGGCGTGATGATGCGGCCGCGGTTGGTGTAGTCCTCGGGGTTCGCGGTGGCCACGAGCAGCACGTCGAGCGGCAGCCGCAGCGTGTAGCCGCGGACCTGGATGTCGCGCTCCTCCATCACGTTGAGCAACGCCACCTGGATGCGTTCGGCCAGGTCGGGCAGCTCGTTGATGGCGATGATGCCGCGGTGGGCACGCGGGAGCATGCCGTAGTGGATGGTCTCCGGGTCGCCGAGCGAGCGGCCCTGCGCCACCTTCACCGGGTCGACGTCGCCGACCAGGTCGCCGACGGACGTGTCGGGCGTGGCGAGCTTCTCCGCGTAGCGCTCCTCGCGGTGCCGCCAGACGACCGGCAGGTCGTCGCCGAGCTCGGCGGCCCGCTTCCTCGACTCGGGCGTGATCGGGTCGAGCGGGTGTTCGCCCAGCTCGGAGCCCTCGATGACGGGCGTCCACTCGTCGAGCAGGGAGATCAGCGAGCGCAGCAGGCGGGTCTTGCCCTGCCCGCGCTCGCCGAGGAGCACGACGTCGTGGCCCGCGAGCAGCGCTCGTTCGAGCTGCGGGAGCACCGTGCGGTCGAAACCGACGATGCCGGGCCACGGGTTGCGTCCTTCGCGCAGGGCCGCGAGGAGGTTCTCCCTGATCTCGGTCTTGACGCCGCGCGGCAGGTGCCCGGCGGCGCGCAGTTCGCCCGCCGTGCGGGCCAGGTTCTGGGTCACGCAGACGACGCTACGCACCGGAACCTGACCCGTCGACGTGGAGCGGCTCCAGCTGCTAGCGCAGGGAGGCGTTCACGGCGTTCAGCAGGATCCGCGACATCTTCGGATCGTGGGCCAGAGCACCGTTGAAACACAAGGAACTCGCGCTGAACACCCATCCACCGTTCGGTTTGGACAGCACGCACATCTCCGCGCCGTGCGGTTGTTCTCCATGAGCGAACTGGACGACGCCGGGCGCCTCCGGACCCGCTCCCGCCCGCGTGTCGACCTCCCAGCCGCTCGCCGCGAAGTTGTAGCCGGTCTCGCCGAACCGGTCGCCGATCTTCAGCCCGGTGCCCTCCAGGAACGGGTGGTCGGCGTCGACGACGTATGGGTACATCTCCATGTACGAGGTGCTGTCGTACGCGACGCCGAGCACCTGCGACTCCGGCCTCCCCTGCTCGCGCCATGTCCACCGTTGGCCGTTATCGGGCCGTCGGTGCAACACGAACCCACCTGCGGCGTCGTAGTCCACGCGCTCGTACATGCCGTTGCCGCCCGTGTAGATCACACGGCCGCCGTTGTCGAGGTACGTCTCCAGCGCCGCGCGCATCTCGGGCGTCCAGTACTCGGGGTGCGTGGCGAGGACGAGCGACTTGTACTGCGCGAGCCACGACGGGTCGTGCAGGTCGAGGTCCTGATAGCAGTCGTAGGCGACGTTGTTGTCCGCGAACCACTTCATCAGCAACAGGTCGCCGTAGAAGCGCACGTCGATGAACCCCGGGGCCTCGATGTAGGCGTTCGCGAACGGCCGCCGGACGGAGAACTGACGGCGCCCGTACGGGTCCTCCCACGAGTACTGGAAGTGGCCGCCCCAGTGGTTGTAGGCGTTGTGCGTGAGGAACGGCAGCAAGAGCGCGGCCTTCTCTCGCGGCTGCTTCGGCTTCACCACGAACGGGATGTACTGCCTCATGCCGTACGCGCCTTCGAGCTTCACGACGTGGAACCCGGACTGCCAGTCGTCCGGCACGGTGAACGAGAACGACGCGGGCCAGCCCGGCCCGGTCGCCCGGTAGCCGGACCGGAGCAGGTGCCGCCGGCCCCGGTACGTCTGCGGAGCCCTGACCTGCGTCGCACCGCCCTGTTCGAGCGGTCCGGTCAGCCGCAGCACGCTGGCCGTGAACTCGTCGAACGTCGTCGAGACGGCGACGTCGAGGGTCTGGCCGGGCGCGACCGACCAGTTCGCGTAGCCCTGCAGGTTCGCGCCGCGGTGGACGCTGAAGCCGGTGCCGACCAGCGCGCCCGTGCCGTTGGGCCAGAAGACGCCGGACGTGTCGATCGTGAGGTGGTTCGCGAGCTTGTACCAGCGCAGTTCGTGGTCGGTCTGCCGGTGGTCCCGGTTGACCCACACCACGTAGACGGAGCCGTTCTCGGCGAACCGCTCGACCCCCGAGCCGAAGTCGAAACCGGTGCCGATGTGGATGCCGTCGCCGTTGTTCGCCCACGCGCCGGGACCGTTCGAGCCGTCACCCGCCAGGTAGCGGAACCAGTGCAGCACCGCGCCGTGCCGCACGCCGTAGATGACGCCGTTCAGGTCGGCGAAGAACATGTCGTAGTCGCGCTTCTCGCTCGCGATCTTCTGCCCGACGCCGTTGTTCGCCCACGCACCGGGGCCGTTCGAGCCGTCACCCGCCAGGTAGCGGAACCAGTACATGTCGCCGTGCGCGTCCACGGCGTAGAAGACGCCGTCCCAGCCGCCGAAGACGTACGAGTACTGGCCGAAACCGCGGTGGATGATGTTGTTGGTGCCGGGAGCCCAGTAGCCCTCTCCGGTGGCAGCGTTCGTGAGCACCCACTTGTGCCACCACATCGTGCCGTCACCGCACAGGCCGAAGACCTGGCCGTGCTGGTCCGCGAGCACGGTCGGGTGGATCTGCCAGCCGCTGCCGATCTCACGGCCGTTCCCGTCGGCCCAGTTGTACGTGCCGTTGTCGCGGCCCAGGTGCTTGAACCACTTGAGGCGGCCGTCGGCGTAGACCGTGTAGATGACGCCGTTGCCACCGGGCACGATCTGCAGCAACCGCTGTTCCGGGTCCTCCACGGCCAGGGCGTGTGCCGCCGGCTGGTGCCCCGCCGTCAGCGCGACCCCGGCCAGTGCCGCCGCCGTCCCCTTCAGCACGGTTCGGCGCGCGACGGTTCTCTTTTCGTCATCCCCCAGATGCATGAGGGCATCGTGCAGCACAATGCGAGGCGCTATGAGCAACTGTGTCGACTTCAAATGGGCCCCTTCACCCGCGGACTGGCGCGCCAGCCTGCGCACGATGGTGCCGTTGTTCAGATGGGCCCCGTGGTTCGCGCTCGTGCTCGCGGCGTTCTCGCTCGTGCTGCTGCTCGCCTTCGAGGACACCCTCGCGGTGGCGCTGTTCGGCCTGGTGTGCGCCCTGGTCATCGGCTTCATGGAGCCGGTCGCGGTGTGGTGGCGGTTCACCTCGGACGAGATGATCAGCCGGACGGTGCTCGGCAGCGCCGACGCCCGGTCGTTCCGGATGGCCGTGGGCAACTCCGTGCGCGAGGAGATCGCCTGGGACGAACTGCCGGCCTGGACGGAGACGCGGCAGGGCTTCGTCCTGGAGACGCTGGAGGAGGGCGCGGGGTCGCTCTCGGTTCCGCACCGGGCGTTCGCGTCCGATGAGGACCTCACGTCGTTCCGCTCGCTGCTGGAGGAGCACATCGGTCCGGCGAAGTAGCTGTCTCGGATCGGGCACACCGGGTGGGGCTCGGCGGGCCGCGCAACGTAATCTCGTCGGGTGTCCTGTGCGAGTGCCACGCTGGTCGTGTGGACGTCGGGCTGGCTGCACGGTCTAGCCGCCGCCGACGACGTCCTCGACGCCCTGCACCTGTGGGCCGAGCAGCACGAGGTGGTGGCCGACGACGACGGCACCGCCACGGCGCTCGACCTCCCCGGTCCCGACGAGGCCCCCGTGGGCCCCGCCCTGCTGCTGGCCGCCCTGCGGCGCGCGGGCGCGACCTCAGCCCGGCTGGTCCTCCCAGTACCAGGCGACGTACGAGGACTGGGCGGCAAGGGCCCCCTCGCGACGTGCGCGCTGCGTGCCGGTGAGGCGCTCGTCGTCCCGTCGGTGCACATCGGGCTCGTGCCGAAGATCGTGGCCGACGGCGTGATGCGCTGGACGGTGTTCGACCTGCCGTCGTCCAACGGCCTGGAGCACATCCCGATCGGCGAGGCCGAGCACGGCCTGGGCGCGGCGCTGCGCGAGGCCACGGCCGCCCTGGCGGCACTCGACGTGGCCAAGCACCGCCCGAACGTCCGCAAGGAGATCGCCGACCTGGCGGCCGAGAACTCGACGCTGCCCTGGCCGGACGCCATGCCCCCGCGCTCCCTGCGCGTGCTGCAACGGGCCGCCGAGGTGGCCGCGATCGTGTCCGTGGCCAGCTCCGACGCCCCCGGTGGCGCCCTGTCGGCCTCCGCGATGACCGCACGCACCGAGGCCTTGCGCCCCGTGTCGTTGGCCGTGCGCCGCGCACGGTGCGCAGCGGTTGACGAGGCCGTGCGCGTTCTCGCCGACAGCGGCGCGGGCAGGCACTGAGGCAGCGTCGCGAGACTGCCGGCCGGACGCGTGAACGGGTGCTCTCCGAGGACACGAGCGCGTCAACTGCGCCACAACGGTCTGTGATTTTCCCTGTGCCCGGTTCATCCTCTTGCGGGCGCGCGTGGACTCGCGCGCCCAGGTGTTCAAGGGGGCTGGGGATGAGTCGAGTGAGACGGCGGTGGAAAGCCTGCGTCGCCGGAGTCGCGGTGGCGGCCGCCGCGACGCTGCTGCCGGGTTCGGCGGCGGGGTTGTCCGGCGGCACGGTGGTGTCCGGCGGGCAGTTCGGGTTCCTGACGCGGGTGGTGCACGCGGGCGGGGCGTGCAGTGGTGCTCTGGTCGACCGGTTGTGGGTGATCACGGCGGCGTCGTGCTTCCCCGCCACCCCGCAGGGTGGTGTGCCCGCTTCGCCGGTCAAGGTGACGCTGGGGGCCGTGGACCTGGCCCGGGGTGCGGGAACGACGGCCGACGTGGTGGAACTGGTGCGGCGGGGCGACCGCGACGTGATGCTGGCCAGGCTGGCGGCCCCGGTCGTGGACGTGACGCCGGTGCCGCTCGCGACCAGCGCGCCGGTGGCGGGACAGGCCCTGCAGGTCGGCGGGTTCGGGCGAACGGCCACCGAGTGGGTGCCCGACAAGCCCAGGATCGCGGAGTTCGCGGTGAACGCGGTCGACGCGCTCCGGATCATGACGACCGGGGCGAACGGCGTCGACACGTGCAAGGGCGACGCGGGAGGGCCCGCCCTGCGGACCGTCGGCGGCGTCGTCGAACTGGCCGGGGTGAACACCACGTCGTGGCAGCACGGGTGCTTGGCGGTGACGGAGACCCGGCAGGGCAGCACCCACGTGCGCACCGACGACATCGCGACCTGGGTCAGGGACACGGCCGCCACCACTGCCACCGCGGACCCGACGCCGGTCAGCTTCGGCGAGGACGTGCACGTCTTCGCCGTGGGAGCCGACCGCCAGGTCCACCAGAAGGTCCTGCGGCGCGGCCAGGGCTGGACGGGGTGGACACCGCTGGGCGGAGATCTCACCGGACCGGTGGCGGCCTTCGTGCGCGGCCAGGAGCTGCACCTGTTCGGCTCCGGCGCGGACGGTCACCTGTGGCACCGCGCCTTCGTCTCCGGTGCCTGGAGCGCGTGGGAGGACCTCGGGGGTTCCGCCACGGGCCGTCCGGCGGTCATCGAGTACGAGAACGGGCTGCACGTGTTCGTGCGCACCGCGGCGGGACGCCTGGCGCAGAAGAAGTACGAGCAGTCCTGGTCGTCCTGGGTGGACCTGGAGGGCGGGATCTCCGGCAACCCGGCGGCCCTGCGGTTCCGCGGGTCGTTGTACGTCTACAGCCGGGGCGAACCGTCGGGGCACGTGTTCCAGAAGGCGTTCCACCCGACGCTGGGCTGGCGGCCGTGGGAGGACCTCGGCGGAGTCGTGTCCGGCAGCGTCACGGCCGTCGAGTACGGCGGGGCGATCTACCTCCACGGCCGGGGCAAACCGTCCGGGCACGTGTTCCAGAAGGTCCACGTGCCGGACCAGGGCTGGCGCGAGTGGGAGGACCTCGGCGGGGTCGTGTCGGACAGCCCGTCCGTCACGACGTACGCCGGGTCGTTGCAGATCTACGCGCGCGGCGAGCCCTCGGGACACCTGTTCCAGAAGGCCTACGACCCCAGCAGTGGTTGGTTCCAGTGGTCGGACGTGGGTGGTGACCTCACGGGCAGCCCCGCGGTGACGGTGAACGCCGATGCCTCGCTGCACGTCTACGCCCGCGACAAGTCGACCGGGCACGTGGTGCAGAAGCCCTACGTCTTCGGCGGGGACTGGTTGCCCTGGGCCGACCTCGGAGCGATGCACGGCGTGGTCCTGCGCTGACCCGCCGTGCACCGGGCCCGTCCGCGTTCAGGCGCGGGCGGGCCTCTTGGCCGGCTCGCAGCACAACGGCGCACAAGGCGCACCGTTGACCGTGCACCCCGCCGACGTGAAGGATGACAACTTCCGCGCCGGCGCACCGGAAGTGTGCTCGGCCACCAGCTCCGTCACGAGCTCCGCGAACCGCGGGTCCCCGTTGGGCGTGGCGGCGCGGGCGAACTCCATGCCCAGCTCGGCCGCACGCTCGCGGGCCTCCGTGTCGAGGTCCCACACCACCTCGAGGTGGTCGGACACGAACCCGATCGGGCACACCACGACACCGGTGACGCCCTTGGCGTGCAAGGCGTCGATGTGGTCGACGATGTCCGGCTCGAGCCACGGGATCTGCGGCGGGCCCGAGCGCGACTGCCACACGACGTCGTACTCGGTGATGCCGAGCTCCAGAGCGACCAGGCGGGACGCCTCGACGACCTGGCGCGAGTAGCGGTAGCCGCCTTCGGAGGGCGGGCCGGCGGCCTTGTCGGCCGACACCGGAACCGAGTGCGCGGTGAAGACGACGCGGTACGAACCGGACAACGACTGCGCGGCGGCACGGATGCCGTCGGCGAAGGAGGAGACGAAGAGCGGGTGGTCGAAGAAGTGGCGCAGCTTCACCAGTTCCGGGCCGCCCGGCACGGCCTGCAGCGCGCGGACGATGTCCTCGTCGTACTGCCGGCAGGCGGAGTAGCCGCCGTACGCGCTCGTCGGGAACACAAGTGCGCGCTGGACCCCGTCGGCCTTCATCTGGGCGACGGTGTCCTCGACCATGGGGTGCCAGTTGCGGTTGCCGAAGTAGATCGGCAGCTCGAAACCGCGGGCCTTGACGGCCTCGATGGCTTCCAGGTTCAGGCGGTTGATCGGCGAGACGCCGCCGAAGTGCTGGTAGTGGGCCTCGACCTCGTCCAGCCGCTCCGGCGGCACGCCACGTCCGCGAACCACGTTCTCCAGGAAGGGACGGACGTCCTCAGGACCTTCTGGGCCGCCGAACGACAGCCAGAGCAGCGCATCGAAACTCACCACTCCATCCAATCAGACGCCCGAACCCCTCACACGACGAACGCGTGTGACCTCAGAGACCCAGGAAGTGCACGCCGCCGTCGACGAACACCATCGATCCCGTGGTGGCCGGGAACCAGTCGGACAGCAGGCCGCACACGGACTTCGCGACCGGCGTGGGGTCGTCGACGTCCCACGACAGCGGGGCCTTCTCGCCCCACATCTTCTCCAGCTCGCCGAAGCCGGGGATGGACTTCGCGGCCATGGTGCGGACCGGGCCGGCCGAGATGAGGTTCACGCGGATGCCGTCCGGGCCGAGGTCGCGCGCCATGTAGCGGTTGATCGACTCGAACGCCGCCTTGGCCGCGCCCATCCAGTTGTACGCGGGCCACGCCTGACGGGCGTCGAAGTCGAGGCCTACGACCGACGAACCGTGCGACAGCAACGGACGCACGGCCTGCACGAGCGCCTTGTACGAGTACGCCGACACGTGCATCGCGACGGAGACGTCCTCCCACGGCGCGTCCATGAACGGGGCGCCGAGGCAGCTCTGCGGCGCGAAGCCGATGGCGTGCACGACGCCGTCGAGGCCGTCGACGTGCTCGCGGACGCGGTCGGCGAGCGTGTCGAGGTGCTCCTGGTTCTGCACGTCGAGCTCGACGACGGGGGCGGGTTTGGGCAGGCGCTGGGCGATGCGCTGCACGAGGCTCATCCGGCCGAACCCGGTCAGCACGACCTCCGCACCCTGTTCCTGGGCGACGCGTGCGACGTGGAAGGCGATCGACGCGTCGGTGATGACACCGGTGATCAGCAGTCGCTTGCCTTCGAGCAGTCCGGTCACTTGGTCCAACCCTTTCGCTGTGAGGGAGTTCGGGAGATCAGTGGCCCATGCCGAGGCCGCCGTCGACCGGCAGCACGGCACCGTTGATGTAGCCGGCCTCGTTCGCGGCGAGGAACGTGACGGCGCGCGCGATCTCGTCGGCGGCGCCGTAACGACCGGCCGGGATCTGCTTCAGGGCGGCCTCGCGGACGGCCTCGGGCAGCTCGTTCGTCATGTCCGTGGTGATGAAGCCGGGCGAGACAACGTTCGCGGTGATGTTGCGCGAGCCGAGCTCCAGCGCGATCGAGCGCGCCATGCCGACCATGCCCGCCTTGGACGCCGCGTAGTTCACCTGGCCGGGGCCACCGGTCAGGCCGACGACCGACGAGATGAAGACGATGCGGCCGAACTTCTTGCGCAGCATGCCGCGGGAGGCGCGCTGGGCGAACCGGAACGCGCCGGTCAGGTTCGCGTCGACGACCGACGTGAACTGCTCCTCGCTCATGCGCAGCAGCAGCGTGTCCTGCGTGATGCCCGCGTTGCAGACGAGCACCTCGACGGGACCGTGGGCGGCCTCGACCTCGGAGAAGGCCGCGTCGATCTCCTCGGAGTTCGTCACGTCGCACTTCACGCCGAGCAGGCCTTCGGGAGCGCCGGACCCGCGGTGGGTCACCGCGACCTTGTCGCCCTGGGCCGCGAACGCCTGCGCGATCGCGAGGCCGATGCCGCGGTTGCCTCCGGTGACCAGAACGGACCGACTCACTAGCTCTCCTGGGAATCGCTGCTGGTTGACCGGGTGAGGCTATCGGCTACCGGCAGGTAGACCGGCATCGGCGGGGACATGTCACACCAGCCGGGGCATGATCGGGTGATGCGGGCCTTCCTCGATCAACTCCGCCGCGACGTGGACGGTGACGTCCTCGACGACCCGGCGAGCCGGGCGCTGTACTCGGCGGACGCGTCGAACTACCGGCACGTGCCGCGGGTGGTCGTCCGTCCACGCACGACGGACGCGGTGGTCGCGGCGGTCGGGCTGGCCGCGGAGCACGGCGTGCCGATCACCAGCCGGGGCGCCGGGACGTCCATCGCGGGCAACGCCTGCGGCACCGGGCTGGTGCTCGACTTCAGCCGGTACCTCCACTCGTTCGAGATCTCCGGCGACCGGGCGCTGGTCCAGCCGGGAGCGGTCCTGGACCGGATCAACGCGGCGGCGGGCGACCACCTGTTCGGCCCCGATCCGTCCACACACTCGCGGTGCACCATCGGCGGGATGATCGGCAACAACGCGTGCGGCGCGCACTCGGTGAAGTGGGGCAAGACCAGTGAGAACGTCACGAACCTGAGTGTGCTCACGGTCGATGGCCGCACGTTCGACACCGCGAACCCACCACAGCTCGCGCTGCCGTCGCACGACTCGGCGTGGTTCCCCCGGCTCAGCCGCCGGGTCAGCGGGTACGCGCTGGACGCCCCGACGCTGACGCAGCAACTCGTCGGCACCGAGGGCACGTGCGTCGTGCTCCTGGGCGCGGAACTGAAGCTGGTCCGCCGGCCGGAGCGCCGCGTTCTCGTCGTGCTCGGCTTCGCGGACACCTACGAGGCCGCCGACCAGGTCATGCAGATCGAGGACGCCCTCGCGATCGAGGGCCTCAACGAGTCACTGGTGCGGAGCGTGCGCTCCCGCCCCGACCTGCCGGAAGGCCGCAGCTGGCTGTTCGTCGAGGTCGAGGAGAACCCCGAGCGCGTCGCCGGGATCACGAAGAACTCGATGATCATCCACGACCCCGCGCACCAGCGGGCGCTGTGGCGGATCCGTGAGGACGGCGCCGGGCTCGCCACCCGCATGGCCGACGGCAGCGAGGCGTGGTCGGGCTGGGAGGACTCGGCCGTCCCGCCCGAACGCCTCGGCACCTACCTGCGCGAGTTCGACCAGCTGCTCACGCGGTACGGCCGGCGCGGCATCACCTACGGCCACTACGGCGAGGGGTGCATCCACGTCCGGATCGACTTCGACTTCTCGCACGGCCACCGCGCGTTCCTGGAGGAGGCCGCCGACCTGGTCGTGAGCCACGGCGGCAGCCTGTCGGGCGAGCACGGCGACGGGCAGGCGCGGTCCGAGCTGCTCGGCCGCATGTACCCGCCGGAGGCGATCAGGGCGTTCGGCGAGTTCAAGCGCGCGTTCGACCCGCGCAACCTGCTCAACCCCGGCCGGATCGTGGAGCCGCTCAAGCTCGACGACGACCTGCGGGTGCTCGTGGCTCCGCCGAGGATCCCGACGCGAGCGGAGTTCGCGAGCGACACGCGCCGGTGCGTCGGCGTCGGCAAGTGCCTGAACACCAGCGGCGGCGTGATGTGCCCGAGCTACCGCGTCACCAAGGAGGAGAAGCACTCCACGCGAGGCCGCGCGCATCTGCTGTTCGAGATGCTCAACGGTGACGTGATCAAGGGTGGCTGGCGCTCCAAGGAGGTGGCCGAGGCGCTCGACCTCTGCCTGGGGTGCAAGGGCTGCAAGCGCGACTGTCCGGTCGACGTCGACATGGCGAGCTACAAGGCCGAGTTCCTGCACGAGCACTACAAGAAGCGCGTCAGGCCGCTCTCCCACTACGCCATGGGCTGGCTGCCGACGTGGCTGAAATACGGGCTCGTCAACCGGTTCACCGCGAAGCTCGGCCGGTTCGCGGGCATCACACCGGAACGCGAGCTGCCGCGCCAGACCACCCGCCTGGTCCGCCAACTGCACCCGATGGGCCAGGGCGATCCGGTGCTGCTGTTCCCCGACACGTTCACGAACCACTTCGAGCCGGGTGTCGGCCTCGACGCCGCGACCGTGCTGGCGCACCTCGGAAACCGCGTCGAGGTGCCGTCGATGAACGTCTGCTGTGGACTGACGTGGCACTCGACCGGTCAGCTCGGCAAGGCCCGCCGGGTGCTCGAACGCACGGCGCGGGCGTTGCTGCCGTGGACGAGCCAGGGCGTTCCGGTGATCGGCCTGGAACCGAGCTGCACGGCGTTCCTGCGCGCCGAGGGGCCGAGGTTGTCGGACGACCCGGCGGTGCAAGCGCTTGCCAAGGCCACGAAGACGTTCGCCGAGCAAGTCGCCCCGAAGCTGCCGGAGTTCGACGGCGCACGGGAGGCCGTCGTGCAGACCCACTGCCACCAGTACGCCGAGCTCGGCTTCGAGCCCGACCGCGCCGCGATGGCGAAGGCGGGCCTGAAGCCGACGGTCGTGCAGGGGTGCTGCGGCCTGGCCGGCAACTTCGGGTTCGAGAAGGGCCACTACGACGTCTCGATCGCGTGCGCCGAGCAGGACCTGCTGCCCGCGTTGCGCGCCAACGAGGACGCGCTGGTGATCGCGGACGGCTTCAGCTGCCGCACGCAGATCCGGCACACCACCGAACGCAGGCCGGTGCACCTCGCCGGCGCGCTCGCCGCGCTACTCCCGGTCGAGGACTGAGTCCTTCGACGTCTCGCGCATGAACCCGTAGAACAGCAGGGAGATCAGCACGCACCCGGCGACGTAGTAGAAGAACACCGACTCCATCCCGGCCTGCTTGAACCACAGCGCCACGTACTCGGCCGTGCCACCGAAGATCGCCACCGTCAGGGCGTACGGCAGGCCGACGCCGAGCGCGCGGATGTTCGTCGGGAACAGCTCGGCCTTCACGATCGCGTTGATCGACGTGTAGCCGGTGACGATCACCAGGCCGCCGAGCATCAGCAGGAACGCGGGCAGCGCCTCCGAGGTCTGCGCGAGCGTCGACAGCAACGGCACGGTCGCCAGCGTGCCCAGCACGCCGAACCCGAGCAGCAGCGGGCGCCGGCCGATCCGGTCCGACAACGCACCCGCAAGCGGTTGCAGCACCACGAACACGAGCAGCGCGGCGAAGTTGATCCAGCTGACGGTCGCGGCGTCGATCTTGCTCGTGTTCACCATGAACTTCTGCAGGTACGTGGTGAACGTGTAGAACGCGACCGTGCCACCGAGCGTCAGGCCGACGACGAGCAGGCATTCCTTGGGGTGCTTGAGCAACGCCTTGAAGGTGCCCTTGTCCTGGCTCTCCTTCTGCTTCTCGAAGTTCGACGACTCGTCCATGCCGCGCCGCAGCCACATCACGACGATCGCCCCGGTCGCGCCGATGACGAACGCGATCCGCCAGCCCCACTCCGTCATCTCCGCCTTGGACAGGAACTGCTGCAACACGATCTGCACGCCCAGCGCCACCAGCTGCCCGGCCGTCAACGTCACGTACTGGAAGCTCGAGTAGAACCCGCGGCGTGCCGGAGAGGCCACTTCGGACAGATAGGTCGCCGAGGTCGCGTACTCACCGCCGACGGAGAGCCCCTGCAGCAACCGGGCCAGCACCAGCAGGACCGGTGCCGCCACACCGATCGAGGCGTACGACGGGGTCAGGGCGATGATCAGCGAGCCCGCGGCCATCAGCGTGACGGACAACGTGAGCGCGGCCCGGCGTCCGTGCCGGTCGGCGTAGCGGCCGAGCAGCCAGCCGCCCAGCGGGCGCATGAGGAAGCCGACGGCGAACACGGCGGCGGTGTTGAGCAGTTGCGCGGTCTGATCGCCCTTGGGGAAGAACGCCGCCGCGAAGTAGATGCTGAACGCTGTGTAGGCGTACCAGTCGTACCACTCGATGAGGTTGCCGACCGACCCGCGCAGCACGTTCGCCACCACTCGGCGTTCGCCGCTCTTCTCCTGAACCACTGTCATGCCGGACACCATCGCGACGGCTCCGCGCCCGTCACAACCGGCCCGGAGCCTTCTTTACAGTCACTTAGGGCCATTTGGCGGACACGCACGGCAGTGATCGGTGGCGGTAGGTTCGGCTTCCGACACGATGTTCCGGGAGGTCACGCACGGTCGCCACGCACTCGGGAGGCGACGAGCCGCAGGCGAGGTACGGACAGCAGGTCGTCCTGTTCGTCGAGGCGGCGAGGGCGGACCTCGGCACCGACGAACAGGCATATTTACAGTCGCTTAAGCGCCTCTACACACCACGGAAACGACCGCCATGACCGATACTGCTCGAATGCGGGTGCTGTTGGTCGAAGACGACGACGGTGTCGCCGACGCCCTGGTGGAAGCGCTGCGGGCGAACGGGCACCGGCCTTCCCGCGTGCGCCGGGGCTCCGACGCGCTGATCGCCCACCGCGACGCCGACGTGGTGCTGCTCGACCTCGGCCTGCCCGACCAGGACGGCCTGGAGGTGCTGCGCAAGCTCCGCAAGATCGACCCGGTGCCGGTGCTCGTGCTGACCGCTCGCGGCGACGAACGCACGGTGGTGCGCGGGCTGCGGCTCGGCGCGGACGACTACCTGGTCAAACCGGTGCGGCTGGCCGAGCTGCTCGCCCGCATCGACGCGGTGTCGCGGCGCAGTGCGGCGCGGTCGCAGGAACCGGACGAGCTCGTGCGGGTGTCCGATGTGGAGATCGACCTGCAGAGCCGTCAGGTCGTGGTCGGCGGGCGGGAGATCTCGTTGACCACCAAGGAGTTCGACGTGCTGGCGGTGCTGGCGCGGCGGCCCGGCACGGCGGTGAGCCGGCAGCAGCTGATGGACGAGGTGTGGGGCAACGCGTTCGTGGCCGTGTCGCGGACGCTCGACGTGCACCTCACGCAGCTGCGCGCCAAGCTCGACCGGCCGGGGCTGCTGCACACGATCCGCGGTTTCGGCTACCGGCTCGGTGAGTAGATGCGGCAACGGTTGCTGTTGGTGCTGCTGCTGTTCTCGCTCTCGGCGGTGACGGCGTTCGCCTTCCCGTTGCTGATGAGCGTGGCCTCGGAGCGCACCCAGCAGTTCGTGATCAGCCGCACCGCCGACCTGGACCGCTTCGCCACCCTGCCGGTCGACGTCGTGGTGTCCGAGGCCGAGCGCTACGCCGAGGTCTACGGCGAGGAGATCGTGGTCGTCGACGCGGCGGGCACCCCCGTCGTCGAGTCGGGCATGACGGCGCGGGACGTGTCCGCGCAGATCGACGCCGCGTTGCGCAACCAGCCGGCAAGGGCCGTGCCGACCGTGCTGCCGTGGAGCGGCGGGGACGTGCTGTTCGCCCGGCCCGTCGGCATCGGCACGAAGGTCGCGGGTGCGGTGGTGCTGCGGGCTTCCACGGAGGTGGCGGCGCTGGACGTGGCACGGCGGTGGGCGCTCGTGCTGGCCGGGGCGTTGCTGGCGGCGTGCGCGTGCGTGCTGCTGGCACTCGTGGTGTCGCGGTGGCTGCTGCGGCCGTTGAAGGAGCTCGACCGGGGTGTCCGGGCCGTCGCGGAGGGGCAGCGGCGCACGCACGTGGCCGACACGGCCGGTCCGGCCGAGCTGCGGGCGTTGTCGGAGTCGTTCAACCGCATGTCCGACGCCGTCGCCGAGGCCGCCGACCAGCAACGCCGACTGATCGCCGACGCCTCGCACCAGCTGCGCAACCCCATGGCGGCACTGCGGTTGCGCGTCGACATGCTGCCGTCCAACGGCTCGCTGCTCACCGAGGTCGAACGGCTGGAGTCGTTGCTGGACGGGCTCCTCGCGCTCGCCTCGGCCGAGAGCACCGCCACCGAACGGGCGGCAGGCGGCGTCGAGCCCGAGCTCGCCGACCTCCAGGTCGTGGCGCACGACCGGGTCGACGCCTGGCGGGCCGCCGCGCAGGCCGAGGGCGTCACGATCACCATCGACGACCGGACGCCCGGACTCGTGCGGTGCGCGGTGTCGGACCTGGCCCAGGTGCTGGACGTGTTGCTGGACAACGCCATCAAGTACGGCGCGACCGAGGTCACCGTGATCTGCGACCGCGCCACCCTCACCGTGCGCGACAACGGCCCCGGCCTGTCCAAAAAGGACATCAAGCACGCCACCGAACGGTTCTGGCGCGGCGACGACTCACGGCGCGGCACGGGACTGGGGCTCGCGATCGCGGAACGGATCGTCACCGCCCACGACGGGAAGCTGAAGCTGCACACCGACAACGGCCTGGTGGCCACGGTCGAGCTGCCGAAGGAGCCGCTGCTGTGAAGCGCAGGACGTTCCTCCTCGGCACGCTCGCCCTCACCGCGTGCGGCACGAGCGAGCCGTCCGGCACCATCCGGATCGCGGGCGGCGAACCCGGCGGTTTCTACCACGACTTCGCCGCCCTGCTCTCGCGCCTCGCCCCCAGCCCGCTCACCATCACGCCGATCCAGACCGGCGGCAGCGCCGACAACCTGGAACACCTCCGCGAGGGCACCGCGGACATCGGCCTGTCCCTCAGCGACAGCGCCCACATGGAACCCGGCCTCGTCGCCCTCGGCCGCGTGTACGAGAACTACCTGCAGCTCGTGGTGCTGAAGGACTCGCCGTACACGACCGCCGCCGACCTCGTCGGCAAGCCGGTGTCCCTCGGCGCGGACGGGTCCGGTGCGGCACTGCAGGGTTCCCGGCTCGGGCTCGGCGTCCAGGAGGAGCACTACCCGCTGCGCAACGCCGTCGACGCCCTCAAGTCCGGGGAGATCGCCGCCCTGCTGTGGTCCGGCGGCGTCCCCACCCCGGAGCTCGACAAGGCGAGCGGCATCCGGCTACTCCCGCTCGACGGCTTCCTGCCGAAGCTGCGCCAGGAGCACGGCAAGGTCTACGAACGCGTGGACGTCCGCATGGGCGTGTACGGCTCCCCCGCCGACGTGCCCACGATCGGCACGCCGAACCTGCTGGTGTGCCGGCCTGATCTCAGCGCCGAGTACGCGGGCGCGGTCGTGCGGCTGCTCGTCGGCCGGGCTGCGGAACTCGTGCCGCAGCAGGCGCTCGGCACCCAGTACCTCGACGTGCGCAGTCTCATCGACACGGGCAAGGTGCCGCTGCACCCCGGCGCGGCGGCGGAATACCGGAGGCTTCACGGATGATCAGCACCATGGCGTCGGTCTCGCTGGACGGCTTCTTCGAGGGCCCGGACCACGACATCGACTGGCACCACATGAGCGACGAGCTGCACCTGCACATCAACGCGGAGCTCGCGAAGTTCGGCACGTTCGTCGACGGCCGCCGCAACCACGAGCTGATGCTCGGCGCCTGGCCGCACGCCGAGGACCACCCCGAGTGGCCGCAGGCGATGCGCGACTTCGCGCCGATCTGGCGCAACGCCCGCAAGATCGTGTACTCGCGCACGAAGACGTTCACCGGCTGGAACACCGAGACCCGCACCGAGGTCGACCCCGCCGAGATCCGCGCGCTGCCCGGTGACGTCATGGTGGGCGGTAACGAGCTGCTGCAGACGTTCTTCGAGCACGACCTGGTCGACGAGGTCCGGCTCTACCTCAACCCGGTCGCGATCGGCGCCGGCACACCGTTCTTCCGGAAGCCGAACGCCCTGGCGCTGGGGAGCACCAGGGCGTTCGGCAACGGGGTCGTGGAGCTGATCTACGGCAGGCGCTGACCCAGCACCAACGCGGCCGCGGCGGCGAACATCGCCGTCATCGTGCCGAGCAGCAGCCACGGTTTCGACGCGTCCGCCTGCTTCTTCTCGTACCCGATCTGCTCGCCGAGCGTGTCGTAGACGCGGCGCAGCTCCTCAGCCGAGGCGGCCTTGAAGAACTCGCCACCGGAGATCTTCGCGATCTCCTTCATCGAGTCGTCGTCGACGGGCACGGACTGCTGCCGGCCCTCGATGTCGACCACGCCGTCCTCGGTGCCGAACGAGATCGTGGAGATCGGGATCCCGGCCTTCTTCGCGTCCTCGGCCGCGTCGAACGCCTTGCGCGTGCCGACGGTCTCCTTGCCGTCCGTCATCAGCACGATGCGGGCGGGCGGAGGACCTTCGGCGCCGCCGACGACCTTGCCGAACGAGTCGATCGACGCCATCGCGGCCACCAGCGCGTCGCCGGTCGCGGTCGACTGGGCGAGCTTGAGCCCGTCGATCGACTGCGAGACGGCGGCGCGGTCGGTGGTCGGCGCGACCAGCACCGTGGCGGAGCCCGCGAAGGAGATCAGGCCCAGGTTGATGCCCGGAGTGAGGCCCTCGGCGAACGACTTGGCGGCCACCTGCGCGGCCTCCAGGCGCGACGGCTTCACGTCGGTGGCCTTCATCGACAGCGACACGTCGACCACGAGCATCACGGTCGCGCGGTTGCGCGGCACCCGTTGCTCGGACGTCGGACCGGCCAGCGCCACCGTCAGCAACGCCAGCGCGGCCAACAGGAACGCCGCCGGGACGTGCCGCGACCAGCGTTCCCGCTTGGGCGCGACCTTCTCCAGCAGCTCCAGGTTCGTGAACCGCAGTACCCGCTTGCGGCGCATCGACTGCGCCGCCACGTAGCCGGAGGTCAGCGCCGCGACGCCGATCAGCAGGAAGAAGAACCCCGGGGCGACGAAGTTCGAGAAGCTCACGCGACACCCCCAGACCAGCGGCGCTTGCGCGCCACCACGAAACGAACCGTGTCCGCGATCCAGTCCGAGTCGGTCCGCAGCACCAGGTGCCCGGCGCCCGCGCGGCGCAGTCCCGCCGCCACCTCGGCCCGGTGTTCCGCGGCCGCGGCGTTGAACTCCTTGCGCAGCAACGCGGACGCGGTCACCTCGCGCTGCCGGCCGCTCTCCGGGTCGGACAGCACGACGGTGCCGACCTCGGGCAGGTCGACGTCACGCGGGTCGACGACCTCGATCGCCACGAGGTCGTGCCGGGCGGACAGGGCGCGCAACGGCCGTTGCCACTCCATGCCGCCGAGGAAGTCGGAGAGCACCACGATCAGGCCGCGGCGGCGCGGCGGGCGGCGCAGTTGTTCCAGCAACGCCGCCAGGTCGCCGCGCGTGCCCTCTTCGGCCCGCGGCGTCTCGGCGATCTTGCGGATCATGCCGCGCGCATGGGCGAGGCCGCCGCGCGCGGGGATGCGGATGCTCTCGGCACCGGTCGACACCGCGGCGCCGATCCGGTTGCCGCCGCCCCGCGTCAGGTGTGCGACCGCGGCCGTCGCGGCGACGACGAGGTCGCGCTTCTCGCAGGCGGCGGTGCCGAAGTCGAGCGACGGCGACAGGTCGACCGCGAGCCACGTCTCCAGCTCGCGGTCGGCGACCGTCTCGCGGATGTGCGGGACCGTCGTGCGCGCCGTGACCGCCCAGTCCATCCGGCGCACGTCGTCGCCGGGCTGGTAGGTCCGCGCCTCACCGGGCTCGGTGCCCGGTCCCGGCACGAGGCCGAGGTGGTTGCCCTGCAGCAGGCCGTCCAGGCGGCGCCGGACGTCGAGCTCGAGCATGCGCAGCGCGGCCTCCATGCGGACGCCGCGCAGCACGGGCGGCGCCCACGAAGGGCGCTCCTCGGCCTTCTCGCGGCTCACTGCCTACCAGCCGGGACCGGCTGCTGCGGACGGGCCGACACCTGCGGCAGCGGCACGATCTGGAGCACGCGGGTGATGATGTGGTCGATCGGCACGCCGTCGGCCAACGCGTCGTACGAGAGCACGAGGCGGTGGCGCAGCACGTCCGGGACGACGTCCACGACGTCCTGCGGCAGCACGTAGTCACGGCCGCGCACGAGCGCGAGGGCACGTGCGGCGGCGATGATGCCGAGCGACGCACGCGGTGAGGCACCGTAGGCGACCCAGCCGGCGACGTCGGTGAGGCCGTGCTCGGCCGGGGCGCGGGTCGCGATCACGAGGCGCACCACGTAGTCGACGAGCGCGTGGTGGACGAAGACGCGCGACGCGACGCCCTGCAGGCGCACCAGTTCCTCGGGCGAGAGGACCTGGTTCGGCGTGGGCGCCTCGACGCCCATGCGGTAGACGATCTCGCGCTCTTCCTCGGCCGTGGGGTACTCGACCTGGATCTTGAACAGGAAGCGGTCGCGCTGCGCCTCGGGCAGCGGGTACACGCCCTCGTTCTCGATCGGGTTCTGGGTCGCCAGCACGAGGAACGGGTTCGGCATCGGGAAGGTCTTGCCACCGATGGACACGTGCCGCTCGGCCATGACCTCGAGCATCGCCGACTGCACCTTGGCGGGCGCGCGGTTGATCTCGTCGGCGAGCACGAAGTTCGCGACGACGGGGCCGAGCTCGACGTCGAACGCCTCGCTGGACTGGCGGTAGATGCGGGTGCCGAGGATGTCGGCGGGCACCAGGTCGGGCGTGAACTGCACGCGGGAGAACGACCCGCCGACCACGCGGGCGAACGTCTCCACGGCGAGCGTCTTCGCGACGCCCGGCACACCTTCGAGCAGCAGATGGCCCTTGGCCAGCAGACCCACGAGCATCCGCTCGACGAGCCGGTCCTGGCCGACGATCACCCGCTTCACCTCGAACACGGTGCGTTCGAGCAGCTGGGCGTCACGAGCCGGGGTGACGGGCGCCGATGCGTTCGGCGTTGCCTCGGCGGCGGGCTCGGTCACGTGCGGGCCTCCATGCGGAACAGGGTTTACCGATCGTTGACAGTCTTACTCTTCGCCTGTTCAACCGCTGTGAAGGGTGTCCAGGTCGTCCGGCGTGTCGACGTCCCGCGCCTCACCGGGCAAAGCGGACACTTCGACGGGGTCGAGCGCGAGCAGGGTCCGCCGCAGCGGCAGGTCCGCCGGGTCGTCCGGCAGGGCTTCGCGCAGCTCGGCGACGTTCCAGTAGCCGATCAGCCACTGCACCCGGTCGTCCCTGAGCACCGCGTTGCGACCGGTCGCGCGCAGCCGCGCGATGGTGTCCTTCGTCAGTCCCGGCTGGTCCACGGCGAGCACCGCGACCCACTCCTCGGTGACCTCCGCCAGCCCCGCGGCCAGTCCGGCGAGCGGACCGCCTCCCGGCGGGTCCTCGCGCGCCCAGGTCACACCGGGCAGATCCTTCTCCGGCCCCACAACGACTTTCCGCGTCGCGTCGTCCACAACGGACAGGACGTGGTCGAGCAGCGTGGCGTCCCGGAAGGACAGTGCGGCCTTGTCGACGCCGCCGAGCCGCTCACCCTTGCCGCCGGTCAGGACGATCACCGCGTACGTCACGACCGCCCTCCGATGTGCGCCGCGATGCCTTCCAGGAACAGGTGCAGGCCGAAGTCGAACTCGGCCGCCATGTCGTCGGCGTCGAGGAGGTCGTCCACGTCGAACACGCCGGCCGCGACGATCTTCGCGAGTGCGGGCATCCGGCGCGGGTCGGCGATCGCGCGCAGCCGCTCGCCGTACTCGCGGCTGAACTGGGCCGGGTCCTGCTCGAAGCCCTGCGTCAGCGCGATGTTCAGCCACGCCTCGCCGTGCACGAACGTCATCAGGCTCATCACCACGCCGACCTTCTCCCCCGGCTCGAGCGGGGTGCCGTCGAGCGCCCCCAGCGCTCTGTCGAACCAGAGCAGGCTCTTGGGGCCGCTCGGCGGGCCGTTCAGCGGGATCTGCAGGAACCACGGGCGTCTGCGGATGCCGGCGAGCAACGCCTTCGCCCACACCTCGACCTTGCCGCGCCACTCCCCCTCCGGCAGTGGCGGCGGCTCGTCGAACGCGGCGTCCGCCATCAGCTGGAGCAGCTCGTCCTTGCTCTTCACGTGCCGGTAGAGGGCCATCGTGGCGTTGCCCATCTCCTGGGCGACGCGGGCCATCGACACGGCGGCGAGCCCCTCGGCGTCCGCGACCGCGATGGCGGCTCGCGTGATGTCGGCGGCGTCGATGGTCGGCTTGCGCCCCCTCTTCATACCCCCTAGTCAAACAGATGCGTATGCCATACGCTAATTTGGGTTTTGCGTATGAGGTACGCATAAAAGGGGGTTCGATGATCGTCGAGACAGAGGGTCTGACGAAGAGGTACGGCTCGACCGCGGTGCTGGCCGGGCTGGACCTGAAGGTCGCGGAAGGGTCCGTGCTCGCGTTGCTCGGGCCGAACGGCGCCGGCAAGACCACCACGATCCGCATCCTGACCACGCTGACCAGGCCGGACGGCGGCGCGGCGCGGGTGTGCGGGTTCGACGTGGTGCGTTCCGCGGCGGACGTGCGCGGCGTGATCAGCCTGACCGGCCAGTACGCGGCGGTCGACGAGGAGCAGACCGGCCGCGAGAACCTGGTGATGATCGGCCGGCTGCGTCGTTCGAGCAGGTCTGCGGCACGCGCCCGAGCAGGCGAGCTGCTGGAGCGGTTCGACCTCGTGGACGCGGCGGACCGCCGGGTGCGCACGTACTCGGGTGGCATGCGGCGGCGCCTCGACCTCGCGATGAGCCTGGTGGCGCGGCCGCGGCTGCTGTTCCTGGACGAGCCGACCACCGGCCTCGACCCGGTCAGCCGCACGACGATGTGGGACGCGATCGGCGACCTGGTGCGCGACGGCGTGACGATCTTCCTCACCACCCAGTACCTGGAGGAGGCCGACCGCCTGGCCGACCGGATCGTGGTGCTGCACAACGGGGGCGTGGTGGCCGACGGCACCGCGGACGCGTTGAAGAACTCGGTCGGCGGCACCCGGCTCGACCTCGTGTTCTCGTGCGCCGAGGACGCCCTGCGCGCCCGGGACGTGGTCGGCGGGGTGGTGGACGGGCCGACACTGAGCGTGCCGTCCGACGGCAGCGCGGCGCACCTGCACCGCGTGCTGGACGACCTGCGAGTGGCGCGGGTGGGCGTGCTGCGGGTGTCCGCGCACCGCCCGACCCTGGACGACGTGTTCACCTCGTTGACGGCGGTGGCCGCATGACCGCCTCGCTGACGATGGTCGGCCGCAGCATCCGGCTGAGCCGCCGCAACCTCGACCTCGTGATCATGGCGATCGTGCTGCCGGTGCTGATGATGGCGCTGTTCGTGTACGTGTTCGGCGGCGCGATCAGCCCGACGCAGTCCTATGTGGACTACGTGGTGCCCGGCATCCTGGTGCTGTGCACGGGGTACGGCGCCACGTCCACCGCGATGTCGGTGACCGACGACATGCGCAAGGGCGTGGTCGACCGGTTCCGCTCGATGCCGATCAGCGGGTTCTCCGTGCTGACCGGCCACGTCGTCGCCTCAGTCGCCCGCAACGCGCTCGCGACGTCCGCCGTCGTGCTGGTGGCGCTGCTGATGGGCTTCCGGCCCTCGGCCTCGGCCGGGTCCTGGGTCCTGGCGATGGGGCTGCTGGCGCTGTACGTGCTCGCGCTGTCGTGGCTCGCGGCGGGCTTCGGTGTGATCGCGCGGACCGTCGAGTCGGCCAGCCTGCTCGGGTTCTTCATGCTGTTCGTCCCGTACCTGAGCAGCGCGTTCGTGCCGGTGGCGACGATGCCGTCCTGGCTGCGCGCCGTCAGCGAGCACCAGCCGATCACGCCGGTGATCGAGACCGTGCGCGCCCTGCTGAACGACCAGCCGGTCACCTCCGGCTGGCTCGCGCTGGCGTGGTCGGGCGGCCTGCTGCTCGCGGCGTTCGGCTGGGCCACGTGGTTGTTCAGCCGGATCAGCCGCCGTTGAGGTGCGCGGCGTCGAGGCGGGTGAGCTCCTCCGGTGTCAGGTCGAGCGAGCCCGCCTCGACGTTCTCCCGCAGGTGGCGCGGATCCCCCGTGCCGGGGATGACCAGGACGTGCGGCCCGCGCGCCAGCGTCCACGCGAGCCGGACCTGGGCGGGCGTGACGTGCCGGTCCCGTGCGATGTCCGTGACGACGTCGTCCTCGGCCGACGTGCCGGCCTCCTGGTTCGCCCCGGCGAGCGCGAAGAACGGCACGAACGCGATCCCGCGCTCCCCGCACACGCCGAGGAAGTCGTCCTGCTCGGGGTGGTGCCCGAGCCCGTAGGAGTTCTGCACGCACACGACCTCGTCGATCCGCTGGGCCTGGTCGAGGTGGTGCGGCCGGACGTTGGACAGCCCGAGGTGCCGGACCAGCCCCTCCTGCCGCAGCAGCGCGAGCGCCTCGAAGTGCGCGCTGAGGTCGTCGAGCCCGCTGATCCGCAGGTTCACCACGTCGAGGTGGTCGCGCCCGAGCTGCCGCAGGTTCTCCTCGACCTGCCCGCGCAGCTGCCGCGGCGTCGCGAGCGGCAACCACTCCCCCGACGGCGTGCGACCGGGCCCGACCTTGGTGACGATCACCAGGTCCTCCGGGTACGGCGACAGAGCGCTGTTGATGAGCTCGTTGGCCGACCTCGTGGCCGAGAAGTAGAACGCGGCCGTGTCGATGTGGTTGACCCCGAGCTCCACCGCCGTGCGCAACACCTCGACCGCCTGGTCCCGCCCGCGCGGCTCGGCACGGGGGTCGAACGCCGTCCCCCGCTGCGGCAGCCGCATCGCGCCGAACCCGACCCGGTTCACGGTGAGGTCACCCAGTCGCCACGTCATTCCGCCCACTGTGCCAGCCTTGACGCCGTGGGACTGTTCACGCTGGACGAAGCCAGGACCGAACTCGCGCGGCTCCTGCCGGTGCTGGACGAGATCGTCCGCCTGCGCGCCGACGCGGCCGAGCTCGCGGTGGGCGGCTCGGCGCTCGGCGGGTTGCCGGAGTTCAAGGCGGCGCAGGCGCGGCTCGACGAGCTGATGGAGGCGGTCCAGGGGACCGGGGCGGAGCTGAAGGGCTTCGCGCCGCTGCTCGTGGACTTCCCGTCCGAGCGCGACGGTGTGCCGGTGCTGTTGTGCTGGGTGGAGGGCGACCGCGAGCTGACCTGGTACCACCGGGCGGACCTGGGGTTCGCTGGGCGGCGACGGCTTTAGCCACAGGTGATCTTGGCGCGGTGACCGGATCCGTCCGCTCCTCGCCCGGCCCGTGCCTGTTCCCGCCTCCCGCCCGCGACCAGGCTGGTGGGCATGAAGCGAGCATTGATCGTCGTCGACGTCCAGGAGTCCTTCCGCCAGCGCGCCAACTGGGCCGAGGTGTCGAACCCGGACGTCGTCGGTCAGGTGAACCGGCTGGTCGACCTGAGCCGCGACAACGGCGACCTCGTCGTGTGGGTGCTGCACTCCGAGCCCGGCACCGGTGACGTCTTCGACCCCGCGCTCGGGCACGTGCGGCTGATCGACGGCCTGAAGCCGCTCGACGACGAGCCGGTCCTCACCAAGACCGCGCACAACGCGTTCACCACCACGAACCTGCAGCAGACGCTCACGCAGCGCGGTGTGCGGGAGTTGCTGGTCAGCGGCATCCGGACCGAGCAGTGCTGCGAGACGACGACGCGCGTCGGGTCGGACCTCGGGTTCGACATGACGTTCGTGACGGACGCGACGGCGACCATGCCGCTGCCGCACTGGCGGACCGGCGAGGTGATCGGGGTCGAGCAGATCATCGAGCGGACCGAGTACGTGCTGGCCGGGCGCTTCGCGCGGATCTCGGATGTCGCTACGCTGACCGGATCGTGACCAGAGTCGTCTTCCTGCTCGTACCGGGAGTGCACCTGCTCGACCTCGCGGGGCCGGCGCAGGTGTTCTCCAGCGCTGCCGATCTCGTGGGCGGGTACGTGTTGTCGTACGTGGGCGACGCGGACACCGTGCTCAGCCATCAGGGCGTGCCGCTCGGTGCGTCGCGTGACTTGCCCTCTCTCGAAGTGGACGACCTCGTGTTCGTGCCGGGGTGGCGGTCGCCGACGATCGTGGGGACCGGGCCGTTGAGCGCGCGTGCGTTGGCGTGGGTGCGCGCGCATCACGACGCGGGCGGCACGGTGGCGAGTGTGTGTGCCGGGGCGGATGCGCTGGGGCGCGCGGGTTTGCTCGATGGACGGCGCTGCACCACGCACCACGAACTGCAAGAGGAGCTCGCACGGCGTTATCCGGCCGCACAGGTCGTGCGCGACGTACTGTTCGTGGAGGACAACAGGGTCGTGACGTCGGCGGGCATCGCGAGCGGAATCGACCTCGCGCTGCACCTGGTCGCCGTGCGCCACGGGCCTACGGTCGCCGCCGCGATCGCGCGCACGATGGTCATTTACGCGCGCAGGAACGGTGACGACCAGCAAGCCAGCGTGTTGCTGCGGCACCGTTCGCACGTCAACGAGACGGTGCACCGCATTCAGGACGTCATCGAGTCACGGCTCGATGAACGCCTCTCGCTCGCGGAGCTGGCCCTCTACGCCGGGTGCAGCGAACGAACCGTGACGCGGCTCTTCGGCCGTGCGACGGGCATGACTCCGTTGAAGTACCAGCAGGCGTTACGCGTCGAACGAGCCGAACACCTCATCGGGCAGGGCGCCACGGTGGAGACCGCGGCACGCAACGTCGGCTTCGAAGACGCACGGATGTTGCGTCGTCTGCGTTCACGCTGAGCCACACGAGTGCGCCCGTCCACAGGCGACGAACACCCTTGCACGCAGCGGTGACAGGCCTAAGCTGACGCGGGTGACGACTCTGGCGAACCGCCCCAACACCGCGTTGCTCGTGATCGACGTGCAGAACGGCGTGGTCAATCACGCCCACAACCGAGACGAGGTCGTCGCCAACGTGGCCGCGCTCGTCGACAAGGCGCGCTCCGCCGGTGTAGACGTCGTGTGGGTCCAGCACAGCAGTGCCGAGTTCATGCCCAAGGAGTCCGACGCCTGGCAGTTCGTGCCCGAGCTGAAGCTCGCCGAGGGCGAACCGGTGGTGCACAAGACCTACGCCGACTCGTTCGAGGCGACCGATCTCGAAGAAGTGCTGGCGGGCAAGGGGATCGGCAGCCTCGTGGTGTCCGGCGCGCAGACCGACGAGTGCATCCGCTCGACGCTGCACGGCGCCATCGTGCGCGGCTACGACGCGCTGCTGGTCAGCGACGCGCACACGACGGAGGACCAGTCCGAGTGGGGCGCCCCCACCCCGGACAAGGTCATCGCGCACACGAACCTCTACTGGGAGAACCACACGGCGCCGGGCCGCACCGCGGGCGTGGTGAAGACCGAGGACGCCTTCAAGTCCTAGGCGGAGAACTTCTTCAGCTCGTCGGCCGAGAAGTAGTTCTGCGTCTGGTCGGTGACGCGCACGAGGATCTTGCCCCGGTCGTCGTCGAAGTGGACCACCGTGCCGACGTTGCCGGTCATGGTCGCGCCGGTGATCTGCACGGTGTCGCCGATCTTGAACTCACCCATGGCGACCGAGCGTAACGACGGGGGCCGGACCTCGCACGCCGAGCGTCAGGCCCGCGTGACGAGGTGCCTGCTCGGCAGGTAGTCGATCTTCCAGTCCTCGTACACGCCGGCGAGCCCGCACCCCAGGCACCGCAACCCGACGGTCAGCCAGCGCACCTCGCCGTCCGGCAGGCACGACGACCCGAGTGCGGCGGCGAACTCCTCGCCGCCGCACGTGCACGCGCACTCCTCCGCGTCGTCCTCGTCCCAGTGCTCCTCGGAGTCACCGATGAACTCCGCGAGCCCGCACCCGAGGCACGTCCGGCGCATCGCCTGGTCCTCGGTCAGCTGCACCGTGAACGACGTGCCGCGACACCCGCCGCAGACGGACTCGACGACGTGCGTGACCTCGTACCCGTCCTCCTGGTACGCGCGGATCGCCTCGTCGAGCGTCATCCCGCCACCCGGTTGATCTCGTCGCTGCGCAGCACGCGGTCCGCGTGCGCGCCCTTGGCCAGCGCGACCATCGCCCGTCCCAGCAACTCCGTGGTCGTGACGTACTTCGGCGCCACCCTCCGCAGCACCGGGAACAGCCACGAGGACCACGAGTAGAGGTAGCGGTAGATGCGTGTGCGCGACGTGATCCCGTGCAGCGGCTGGATGAAACCCGGCCGCACGACGAACACGGGCCGTTCCAACGCGAGCAGCTCGTTCTCCGTACGTCCCTTGACGCGCGCCCACATCGTCTTGCTGTCGGCGTCGGCACCTTCACCGGACACGTACACATAGGTGCCACCCACGACCCGTGCGGCCTCCACAGCGTAATCGTGCGTCACGGGCGTGTACTCGGCCTCGGTCAGTCCCGCGGAAGTCACGCCCATGCAGTAGAAGCACGCGTCCGCGCCGGCCAGTTCCGCGGCGACCGGCGACAGGTCCCCGAAGTCGGCGTGCACGACGTGGCGCAGCTTGGGATGGCTCGCGCTCGACGGCGAACGTCCCACGGTCACAACGGATTCCACGGCGGTGTCGAGCAGGCACTCGCGCAACGCGCCCTGACCGACCATTCCGGACGCACCGAAAATCACTACCTTCACTCCGTCAAACTAGCCGAGTGAACGCAACGATCTACCGCCGCGCGCCGGGTCCGGTGCCGGATCTGCCGACGACCGGTGTGCGCCCGGTCCGCGACGAGGACCACGAGGCGCTCGTCGGCCTGCTGGGCGAGTCGGAAGTCGGCTGGTGGCGCCTCTTCGGCCGGCCGGAGTCCAGCTTCGTGGTGGAGGCCGACGGCGTCGTGGCCGCGTCCCTCGTCACCGCCCACATGGGCAAGACCTGGCTCTCCCACGCCTCGGTCGCACCCGGACCGCTCGTCACGGCGGCCGTCGCGGCCTCGTTGCGCGCGACGGGTTCCGGCGTGCTCGTCCAGGTCGAAGAGGGCGACACCGACACCGCGGAGATGGTGACTCGGCTCGGTTTCACGGCCGAACCGGGCGAGCTGCCCGTGCTGGTCGTGGACGGCGCCCTGTTCACCGACTTCGACGGCTTCGCCCGCGAGTTCACGAAACTGCTCGACGACCACACGTGGGACGGCAACCTCGACGCCTTCAACGACATCCTGCGCGGCGGTTTCGGCACACCCGATCTCGGCTGGGTCTTCGAGTGGCGCAACTCCGCGCGGTCAAGGGTCGCGCTCGGGCACCCCGCCACGGTCGAGTGGCTCGAAGAGGTGCTTCGGATCTGCCACCCCGCCAACCGCGACAGCGTCCGCACGAGGATCGAGGCGGCGCGGCGCGGCGAAGGTCCGACGCTGTTCGACAAGATCGTCGAGATCATCGGCCACCACGGTCCCGGCGGTCAGGAATCCGTCGACCACGTCATCCTCGAACTGCGCTGAGAACGCGCTCGGCCTCGCCCGTCGCCAGCAGGTCGAGCAGCGCGCCCCGCAACAACGCGAGCTCACGGGTGCGTGACGCCAGCCCCTCGGCGGTATCGCGCACCTCCTCGGGCTGAGCGGCCCGCAACACCTCCAGCCAGTCCTCCACGGTCGCGCGCGCGAAGCCCGCCCACGGCCCGTCAGGCTCCACGAGAGAGCGTGCGTACGCCTCCAGCCACAACGTCAGCAACGGCCGGTGCGCGGGCGCGGACAGCCAGTCCCACAGCCGGTCGACCACGCCGGGTCCGGTGCCGATGTCGGCGAGCAACGCCAGCTCGTCGGCGCGCGCCCGTGCCAGCAATGCCTTGACCAGGCCTTCCTTGCTGTCGAACAGGTAGAGCAGCACGCGCGTGCTCGACCCGATCGCGGCTGCCAGCGGCCGCAGCGACACGTCGGCCAGGCCGTGGGTGAGCACGTACCGGTAGGCGGCTTCGAGCAGTTCGGTCTCACGGGCGGACGGCATGGGGCTATTCTCGCATTACTGAAACACTCGTGTCAGTGGAGGCATGATGCAGATCCGCCCACTCGGCCGGCCCGGTGACCTGGGCTGGGTGGTCCAGGCGCACGGCGAGCTCTACGCGCGGGAGTTCGCCTGGGACACCTCGTTCGAGGCGCTGGTCGCCAAGATCGTCGGTGACTACGCGACGGACCACGACCCCGCGAGAGAGGGAGCGTGGATCGCCGAGCTCGACGGCCAACGCGTCGGATGCGTGTTCTGCGTCCGTGAGGACGACACGACTGCGAAGCTGCGTGTGCTGCTGGTGCACCCGGACGCGCGTGGGCACGGCGCGGGCAACAAGCTCGTAGGCACGTGCGTCGACTTCGCGCGGAACGCCGGCTACGAGCGCATGGTGCTGTGGACGGTCGACGGCCTCAAGTCGGCCCGCAAGATCTACGAGGCGCACGGCTTCGACCTGGTGGAAGAGACCCCGCAACACAGCTTCGGCCACGACGTCACCGGTCAGCTCTGGACGCGCGTCCTGCGGACTTCATGACCGCGGGTGGCCCGCTCGCGGGAGCGGGCCACCGGCACCGGCTAGGAACAGGCCCAGGTGGACGGTCCCCAGAAGTTGTCCTCGGCACGCCACCTGCGGAAGCCCGCGAGCAGGCCGGTGTCCGTCACGCCCACGACGTGCAGGTCGGCGCTGGAGCCGACGTCACCGACGAGCGCGTCGCCCTGCCACGCGCCGTACCTGTTGCCGGACTTGAAGTACCCGCTGGCCAGCAGGCCGTCGCGGTTGATACCGATCGGGCTGCTCGGGTTGATCACGTAGTCGCGCACCACCGCTCCTGCGGGCGTCCACTCCCGCAGCTTGGTGAACGCGCGGTCGACGCGGCCGACCACCCTGCCGCTCTCGAACTTCTCGATCTGCACGGCGGGATAGCCGGCGATCTCCACCCTCGTGCCGTCGGCCGACCGGATCACCCCGCGGCGGAACGCGATGCGGCCCTCGTCGTCGATCCCGACGGCGTCCGCGGTCTCGATCAGCTCGTACGTGCCGGGGTTCGCGGCCTTCCACACGATCGTCGTGCTCCCGCCGTCGAGGTAGCCGATGACGTCGCCGAGCTCGTTGATGTCCTTGGCGAAGCCCTTGCGCCCGGCGGGCACCGGCAGGTGCTGCTTGGCACCGTCGCGGTACACGAAGGAACCGGCGTCGTCGATGGCGGCGACGTGGCCGCTCCCGTTGACGCCGGCCACCCGCCAGGCGCTCTCCGTGCCCGGCAGCTCGATCAGCTCCCGGTCGTGCCAGAGCAGCAGCACGCCCTCCTCGACCTGCCCGGCGAAGTACCGGCCGTCCGGGCTGGCGGCGCTCAGCGTCCCGCTGGGCGCGGTCGCCGGGAGCGGCAGGTCGGTCGGTCTCCAGACACAGCCGGACTGTGCCTGAGCGGGCACGGCGGCCGTCAGGACGGTGATGACGGCAGCGCACAACGCGGCCACGCGCATGGTGAATCCCCCAGGTCCACATGATGCCGCTGAATCGCGGAGCGACATCATGCACGACGAGATCACCACACGCGAACGACTTCGGCGGAACCGAACCGGCGCGAAAATCAGAGCAGGCGAGTCACGTACGGCATGATGCCGCCGTACCGCACCGGCGAAATCCGCACCACCGCACCGGAGTGCGGCGCCTCCACCATCATCCCGCCGCCCAGGTACAGCGCGACGTGCGTGCCGCCGCCCGGTCCCCAGAAGATCATGTCGCCGGGCGCCATCTGCGAGAGCGGCACCTTGCGGCCGGAGTTGTACTGGTAGCCGCTGTAGTGCGGCAGGTACACGCCGACGCCCGCGAAGGCGTACATCATCAGGCCGGAGCAGTCGAAGCCGATCTTGCGGTAGTCGCCGAACGAGTCCGCGACGCCACCGTCGCGCACGCCGTACGTCGGGCCGTAGTAGTTGCCGCCACCCCACGCGTAGATGACGCCGCGCTGGGCGAGCGCCCGGTTGATCACGGTCTGCACGCGGTTGCCGGACGGGGCGGGAGCCGACGCGATCGGGCGGGGCGACTGGGGCTTGGGCGCGGCCTGGGCGGCAGCAGCGGCGGCGGCGCGGCGGGCGTTCTCCTCGTCCTCGCGCCGTTTCGCCTCGGACCACTGGTCGTACTGCCGGCGCTGCGCCTCCAGCCCGCTCACGGCGCCGCGGGCGGCGGCGAGCTCGCGTTCGACCGCCTCCTTGTTCGACTGCAGCTCCCCGGTCACCGCGGCCTGCGACGAGTGCGCCTCGACGGCCGCCTGCTGGGCCTGCTCGGCGACCTTCTTCGCCTCGTCCGCCGCGGCCTGCTTGGTCTCGGCCTTCTGCAGCGCGGCACGGGCGGAGGCGTCGAGGTTCGCGGCGGTGCCCTGGTCGCGGGTGACCTGGTCGAGCCGGTTCAGGCTGGACGCCGACACCGCCTCCAGCAGCTGGGCGCGGGCGAGCAGGTCCTCGGGCGACTTGGCGCCGAGGTACGCGGAGAACGACCCGACGGTGCTGCCCTGCGCGTAGGAGGCCGCCGCGAAGTCGTCGAGCTCCTTGCGGCTCTTCTCCACGGCCGCGGTGGCCGCGTCGGCCTCGACGCGGGCGTTGGTGGCGTCCCGGCGGGCGGCCTCGGCCTCGGAGATCGCCGTCTCCAGGTCGACGCGGGCCTTGTTGGCGAGCTCGCGCTTGTACGAGACGTCGTCGAGCAGCTCCTGCAGGCGCGACTCGGCCTGGGTCAGGCGCCCGGTCAGCTCGCCGACGCGCGCCGCCTTCGCGTCCGCCTCGGCTCGCGACGCCGAGATCTCGGCGTCGCTCGGGTTGGGCGGAGGCGGGGGAACCGCGCCGGCCGTCCCCGCGAGGACAGCCGTCATCAGCACCGCGACGACGGCGGAGAGTCGTGTCAGCACGGGACATCACCTCCGACCGCATTAGACCAATCAGACGCATCCGGCGCATCAGGAACTAACGCACCGTCAACCACACGTGTCACAGTGGAACACGGTCGGTGGTCCTTTTGGGACGATCGGAGTCCGGCGTGTCGCCGGTATGGACTAGTTCCCGTTGTCAGTTGACGCCGCGGTCGCGCCCCGCCCAGTACGGCTCGCGGAGCTTGAACTTCTGGATCTTGCCGGTCGCCGTGCGCGGGATGGAGTCGCGGAACTCGATCGACGTCGGCGCCTTGTACCCGGCGAGCCGCTCCTTGCAGTGCTTGATCAGCTCGGCCTCGGTGGCCTCGCCGGAGAGCACGACCAGCGCCTTGATCGTTTCACCCCACTTCTCGTGGGGCACGCCGATGACCGCGACCTCGGCGACGGCCGGGTGCGAGAACAGGCAGTCCTCGACCTCGATGGACGAGACGTTCTCGCCGCCGGTGATGATCACGTCCTTCTTGCGGTCCGAGATGGTCAGGTAGCCCTGGTCGTCGAAGTGGCCGCCGTCGCCGGTGTGGAACCAGCCGTCCTCGATGGCGTCCGCGGTGGACTCCGGGTTGTCCCAGTAGCCCTCCATGACGACGTTCGACCGGGCCATGACCTCGCCGTTCTCCGAGATCCGCAGCTTCGCGCCCAGCGCCGGCGCGCCCGCACGGGACTGCAGCCTCGCCTTCTCCTCCCCCTGCGGCCCCGGCTGGGCGCGGTTGAAGGTGAGCAGCGGCGCCGTCTCGGTCAGGCCGTAGATCTGCAGGAACTCCCAGCCGAGCTCCTCGGTCACGCGCTGGATCGTGCGCGAGGGCGGCGGAGCGCCGGCGCACACGATGCGCACGGTGTCACGGCCGGGGATCTCGCCGTCCCACGTCTGCGCGGCGTCCAGCACGGCGTTCCACACGGCCGGTGCGCCGCACATGAGCGTGACGCCGTGGTCGCGCACACGGCGCAGGATCTCGGCGCCGTCGACCTTGCGCAGCACCACCTGAGGCACGCCCAGGCCCGCGAGCCCGAACGGCATCCCCCAGCCGTTGCAGTGGAACATCGGCAGCACGTGCATGTACACGTCGCCCTCCCACGCACGGGTGTGCATGGCGAACGTGACGGCGTTGAGCCAGATGTTGCGGTGCGTCAGCTGCACGCCCTTGGGCCGCGCGGTGGTGCCGGACGTGTAGTTGATCGTGGCCGTCGCGTCCTCCGAGGGCGCGCTCCACGGCCGTGGCTCCACATCGAACCGGAGCAGCGACTCGGACTCCTCGCCGAGCGTGAACCGGTGGCGCGCCACGACGTCGTCGAGTTCCAGTTCGGGGTCGACGAACAACGCCGACGCGCCGCTGTGCTCGACGATGTACTTCACCTCGTCGGGGCGCAGGCGGAAGTTCACCGGCACGCAGATCCGCCCGCTGGCGGGCAGCGCGTGCAGCAGCTCGAGCATCCGCGCGGAGTTGTGGCTGACGACGGCGACCCGTTCGCCCTCGCCGACGCCCAGCGCGTCGAACCCGGCCTGCCACGCGCGCACGCGGGTCGCCATCTCCGCGTACGTCGTCGTCGCGACCGGCTTCGCGGGCTGGTCCGGTTCGTCGATCGTCGCCGTGGTCGCCGCGAACGCGAACGACGCCCGGTCCAGGAAGTCCGTGGTGATCAGCGGTACGCGCATGGGCCCGACCCTACGACCAGGTGCTCGGATCTCCCCAGGACGAGAATCGGCCTCCCCCGGATGGAGGAACGGAGCTGAGATCCGGAAGCACGTCTCCGACAGGTTCGTGCAGCACGACCGCCGCCACGTCGTCGTACGGCGTCGGCTCGGCGTTGCAGATGATGACCTGCGCACCCGCCTTGGCCGCCAACGGCACGAGGCCCGCGGCGGGCTGCACCGACAACGATGTTCCCGCCACCAGCAGCACGTCGCAATCCAGGGCGGCGAGGCGGGCGCGGCGCAGCACCTCGCCGTCGAGCTCCTGCCCGAACGAGATCGTGGCCGACTTGAGGATGCCCCGGCAGCGCGGGCAGTCCGGCTCCTCCTCGCCCTCGGCCACGCGCTTCAACGCGTCGCGCATCGGCCCCGTGGCCCCGCATCCCAGGCACACGGTCGCGTGCAGGGTGCCGTGCAGCTCGAGCACGCGGTGCGGGTCGGAGCCGGCTTTCTGGTGCAGGCCGTCGATGTTCTGCGTGACCACGGTGCGCAACCGGCCGGACCGTTCCAGTTCCACCAGCGCCTTGTGCGCGGCGTTCGGTGTGGCCGTCCACACCGGACTGCCGAGCTTCGCGCGCCACGCGAGCCTGCGCACCTCCGCGTCGGAGAGGTAGGCCTGCAGCGAGGAACCGAGGCCCGCGTCGGCGTCGCGCGTCCACAGCCCGTCCGGGCCGCGGAAGTCCGGGATGCCCGAATCCGTGGAGACCCCGGCGCCGGTCAGCACCGTGATCCGGTGGGCGGACGCGACCAGCGCCCGTGCCGCTGCGCACGCCTCCGAGGCCATCGGTTCACACTAGTCGGGTGCGCAGCGCTGTGGGAGCCGCCATCGCGGCAGTGGGCTTGGTCACCTCCATCACCGGGACTTTCTTGCCGTGGCTGAAGTCCGGATCGACCACGAGGGACAGTTACGAGGTGCTTTCGCTCCGTGGTTTCGCCGGGTTGGACGGGGTGGCGGGCACGGTGGTGACGTCGGTCTGGGTGGGTCTGACGCCCCTCGCCATGATCGCGGTCGGCCTGTACGTGGTCCGATTTCCACGATTCGCCGGGTGCGCGGCGATTCTCTTTGGCACGATCAGTGGAACCGTGGCCCTGGTTGCCACGGTCCAAGGGGATAGCAAGGGCTCGTTGGTCGGCATCAGCACGGCCGGTCCCATTACGACCCTTGCCGGTGCCGTACTGACGATCGTGGGGGCGATCACGGTGCTCACCTCGACCAGGCGCAGCGCAGTGAGAACCTCAGGAGGGAACCCGTGAGCTACCCAGGTGGTGGCGGCGGCCAGTGGCAGCCGCAGAACGACCCGTACGGGCAGCAGCCCCAGCAGGGCGGCTACCAGCAGCAGCCCCAGCAGCCGGGTGGCTACCCGCAGCAGGGCGGCTACCCGCAGCAGCCGCAGCAGGGCGGTTACCCGCAGACCGGGCCGCAGGGCTTCCCGCAGCAGGGCTTCCCGCAGACGGGTCCGCAGGGCTTTCCCCAGCAGGGCTACGGACAGCAGCCGTACGGCTACGCGCCGATGGGCGGCGAGCCGCCCAAGAAGAAGCGCACCGGACTGGTCGTCACGGCCGTCGTCGCGGTGCTGCTGCTGATCGGCGGCGGTGTCACGTTCTTCGCGCTGAAGAAGGCCGACCCCGGTTCGAACGCGGGCCAGGACACCCCGGCCGTCGCGGCGAAGAACCTGGTCGAGCAGCTCGGCAGCGGTGACGTCGTCGGCATCATGGCCTCCCTCGCGCCGGCCGAGGCCGCGCTGTCGAAGGACTACATGGAGTCGATGACGAAGGAGATGAAGCGCCTCGAGATCCTCAAGCCCGACGCCGACCCGAACAAGCTGACGGGCGTCGAGTTCAAGAGCGAGAACATCAAGTTCGACGAGGCCGCGGCCGAGAAGGTCAACGACCACCTCACCATCAACAAGCTGGTCGAGGGCAAGATCACGATCACCTCGGACGCGTCGAAGATCCCGCTCACCGACAAGCTGGTGGACGCGCTCGGCGACGACCTGAACCTCACCTCCACGAAGTCCGAGACGCTCGACATCACCGCCGAGGTGAAGAAGCGCGGCACGCCGATCGGCATCGCGTCGATCAAGGTCGACGACAAGTGGTACCCGAGCGCCTTCTACACGATCGCCAACGCGGTCCTGGAGGAGGAGAAGCTGAAGTGGCCGTCGCAGGGCATCGCGCCGCAGGGCGCGGGCTCCGCGGAGGAGGCCGCGAAGCAGCTGGTGAACGCGGCGCTCGACAGCGACCTGACCAAGGTCATCGCGCTGCTGCCGCCCGACGAGGCCGGTGTGCTGCAGGACCTCGGCCCGCTGCTGCTGAAGGAGGCCGGGACGCAGAAGCCCACCGGCGCCAAGCTGAACGCGCTGGAGACCGACGTCAAGGACGTCACCGGCGGCAAGCAGGTCACGGTCAAGAAGCTCTCGATCACCGCCGAGGGCGAGACCATGACGATCACCCGCGAGGGCGACTGCTACTCGGCCGACATCCCGGGCGAGGGCACGCAGAAGCTCTGCGCGGACGAGATCACGCAGCTGATCCAGCAGCAGGGCGGCAAGAACATCCCCGCCGACGCCGTGGAGATCATCGGCCGCGTCGCCTCGTCGGTCATGAAGACCGGCGTCGGCGTGGTGGCCACCGAGGTCGACGGCAAGTGGTACGTCAGCCCGGTCCGCTCCTACTACGAGCTGGCGCTCTCGCTGTTCCGCGGCTTCGAGCCCAAGGACGTCGACGCGCTGATCGAGCTGCTCAAGAAGTAAGTCCTCGCAGGTAGGCCACGGCCCTGTCACCCGCAACAGCGCGGTGACAGGGCCGTGGCAGTTCCGGGGCCGAGTGTCGCGGTCATGGACACACAGGTTCTGATCATCGGCGCCGGCCCCACCGGCCTCACCCTGGCGCTCGACCTCGCCCGCCGCGGCGTTCCGTTCCGCGTCGTCGACGCCTCGCCCGCGCCGTTCGCCGGCTCGCGGGGCAAGGGCCTGCAGCCGCGCAGCATGGAGGTCTTCCACGACCTGGGCGTCATCGAGCAGGTGCTGGCGTCCGGCCGGTTCGACATGACCATGCGGCACTACAACGGCCGCGAGGTGCTGCGCGAGTGGAACGTGCACGAAGGCCGTCATCCCACCGCCGAACGCCCCTACCCGCACACGATGCTCATCCCGCAGTTCCGCGTCGAGCAGATCCTGCGCGAGGCCCTGCCGCAGGACGTCGAGTACGGGATGCCACTGACCTCGTTCACCCAGGACGACTCCGGCGTGACGGCCGTGGTCGGCGGGCAGACCGTGCGGGCGCGGTACCTGGTCGGGTGCGACGGCGGGAAGTCGTTCGTGCGCAAGGAGCTCGGCGTCTCGTTCGTCGGCGAGACGCACGAGGACCAGCGGATGCTCGTCGGCGACGTCCGGCTCACCGGCCTCGACCGCGACCACTGGCACCAGTGGGGCGTCAGCCGCGACCAGTGGCTCGCGCTGTGCCCGTTGCCCGGCACGGACCTCTTCCAGTTCCAGGCGGTCGGCGACGGCGAGCCGTCCGCCGAGCTGTACGGGCGGATCATCCGCGAGCGCACCGGCCTGGACGACGTGGTGCTGCGGGACGTGACCTGGATGTCGTTGTTCCGCACCAACATCCGCATGGTGAACCGGTTCCGCGTCGGCAGGGTGTTCCTCGCGGGCGACGCGGCGCACGTGCACTCCCCCGCCGGCGCGCAGGGCATGAACACGGGCATCCAGGACGCCTACAACCTCGGCTGGAAGCTCGGCATGGAGACGCTGCTCGACACCTACGAGTCCGAGCGCAAGCCGGTCGCGGAGTGGTTGCTGGGCATGACGACCGCGATCATGATGTCCGGCAACCCGTTCGAGAAGCGTGACGACGAGACGCTGCAGCTCTCGCTGTCGTACCGCACCGAGGACGGCCCCGGCCTGGTCGCGGGCGACCGGATGCCCGACGGGAACACCGACCACGGTCGCGTCTTCGACCTGCTGCGCGGCCCGGACTTCGTGACGCTCGACTTCCCCGACGGCCCGGTGCTGGTGCGCCCCGACGGCTACGTCGCCGCCGTGGGCCGGTCAGCGATCGACGCCTATTTCGGCGCGAATCCCGTCACGCAGCTGCACCACCGCCGGGTCGCTGCTCGGACCGCCGCGTAGCGCCTCCGCCTCGTCCAGGGCGGCCGCCGCCCCCGGCGCGTCGCCCTGGGCGAACAACCAGTCCGCGTACCGCTCCAGGACGTGCGCCCGCGCAGGCCCGTCGGCACTGGCGGCCGCCGTGCTCAGCGCCCGCTCGTACTCCTCGCCCGCCTCCTGGGGACGTCCCAGCCTCGTGAGCGCGAGCCCCAGTCCAGCGTGGACGGACGCGCGGAACTGCTTCGCCTCGGTGTCCGCGGTGTCCGCGAGCGCCCGCCGGTACAGCGCGACGGCCTCTTCGAAGTCACCGCTGAAGTACGCGACCTCACCGCGCGCCAGCGAGACCCGCCCGCGGTCGAGCCCGAGCGGCGGCACGGACACCTTCGCGAGATCCGCGCGCGCCCCGTCGAGGTCGCCGGTGCGGATCTTCAACCGCGCCGTCTGCACGAGCACGGACATCGGCACCAGCACGCTCTCCGGGTCACCGAGCTGCGCCGCGACCTCCTGCGCCTCCGACGCCGCCGCGAACCCCTCCGCGAACGCACCCCGGTTGATCAGCACCATGACCAGGCACGACAACCCGAACACGACGGCCCACCGGTCCCCGACCGCGCGGAACCGCCCGATCGCCTCCCGGTACGCCGCCTCGGCCTCGGGCGCCCGCCCGTCACTGAACTCCCCCGCGACCACCCCGCGCACCAGCGAGGCGAACGCGCGCATCCACTCGTCCGGCGACCGCTCCAGCCGCTCCACGAGCCGAACCAGCCGGTCGCCCAGCTCCCGCGCACCCCAGACCGTGCCGCTGGTCAGCATCAACGCGCACAACGCCGTCGGCACGTCCTCCTGCCACAGCCGCTCGGCCGCCCCCACCGACTCCGGCGTGCCGAGCGCCGCCAGCACCTCCGACAGCGGGTCGTCCGGCACGAGCGGCGCCCAGCGCCGGATCTCCTCGAACCGCTTGGTCATCACCAGCCAGTGCCACGTGCGGGCGGCCATCATCCGCCGGGCGAGGTTCTGGTCGTGCCCGACCGCCCACGCCAGGGCGGCGTCGAGGTTGGCCCGGTCCGCGTCGAACGCCTTCAGCGCCTCCAACTGCTCCGGCCCGCGCAGCAACGGCTCGTTCCGCTCGGCCAGGGCGACGTAGTACGCGGCGTGCCCGGCCGGATCGGTCCGGCCCTGCTCCAGGGCGTACTCGCGCACGGTCTCCAGCAGGCGGTAGCGCTCGCCGGCGCGGACGACCAGCGACTTCTCGACGAGGGCGGCCAGCAGGTCCTCGGTGTCCCAGAGGTCCTGATCTTGTCGGACCTCCTGAGTACGGTGAGATGCAGGGGTTCCCGGTTCGGGGGTACCCCTGCGAAAGCCTGCGTCGTGCTCCGGGTGGACGCGGAACGGCTCGGGCGCGGCGCTCGCCGACGCCTCCGGATCGGCTGCTCGTTCGCCTCCACCCCACCGCGCGCCCGGAACCGCGGAGGGTCGCGGCTCGACAGTGCTCCGCACAGCTCGCGCCGCAGACGCTCCCGGCTCGACGCTGTCCACACCTCGCACCGCAGGCATTCCCGGCTCGACAACGCTGCCGACACCTTGCGCGGCAGGCGTTGCTGGCTCGACAACGCTCCCCTCACCTGGCGCCGCAGGCATTCCCGGCTCGACAACGCTGCCCACACCTCGCGCCGCAGACGCTTCCGGCTCGCCGACGCCCGCACCGCACACGGCGTGCACCGCCTCCGCCGTCGCCCCTCCCACGAACACGGCCAGCCGCGCCAGCAACGACCGCTCGGCGTCGTCCAGCAGCTCCCAGCTCCAGTCGATCACCGCGCGCAACGTCCGGTGCCGCGCCGGCCCCGTTCGTGCGCCACGGTCGAGCAGCCTCAGCCGACTGTCCACTCGCGACTCCAACTGCGCCGCCGACAACGACCGCGCCCGCGCCGCCGCCAGCTCCACCGCGAGCGGAATCCCGTCCAGGGCAGCACAAACCCGGCGCACGACACCAGCGTCGAACGCCGTCCCGACCCGTGCCGAGAACAACCGCGCGGCGTGGTCCAGGCCGAGCGGTGCCACCGGGCACACGACCTCGCCCGGTATCCCCAGCGGCTCGCGTGACGTCGCGAGCACGCGGGCGTCCGGCGCCTCGGCCAGCAGCCGCGCGCACAGCGCCGCCGCCGCGTCCACGACGTGCTCGCAGTTGTCCAGCACCACGAGCGACGACCCCAGGCGCGAGAACACCGGTGCTGCCAACGGGTTCGGTCCCAGGGCAGCGTCCAGCGCCGCGAGCGGGTCGGCCGTCGAGTCGAGCTCGACGAACCACGCCTGCGGTACCGAGGCGGCGTGCGTCAGCGCCAGCCGCGTCTTGCCCACGCCTCCGAAACCGGTCAGCGTCACCAACCGGTTGTCGCGCAACGACTCCGCCAGCGCCGCCAGGTCGGCGTCCCGCCCGACGAACGACCCCACCGGTGCCGGCAGGTTGCCGCGCGCCACGCGGTCGCGCAGCACCGCCAGGTGGGCGGCCGTCAGCGCCTCACCGGGATCCACGCCCAGCTCGTCGGCCAGCGCCGACCGCACGCGCGCGAACAGCGCCAGCGCGTCCGACCGCCGTCCGGCGGCGTTCAGCGCCAGCATCAGCCGGGCCTGCACGTCCTCGCGCAGCGGATGCGCCGCGGCCAGCGCCTCCAGACCAGCCAGGTCGTCGCGCAGCAACGCGAGCCGCACGGCCTCGTCGACCGCGAACGGCGCCTCCTCGAACGCCGCGCCGCGCCACAACGCCGCGTCACGGGTCCGCGTGAACTCCTCGACGTCGGTCGACGCCTCCAGCCGGTACCCCGTCGCGTGCGACGAGATCGCCGCCGCGCCGAGCACCCGCCGCAGCCGCGACACGAGCGACTGCAACGCCGCCGCACCGTCGACCGGCGGCTCGTCCGGCCACAGGTCCGCGATCAACCGGTCCGGCGCGACGACGGAGCCGGGCTCCACCGCCAGCCTGATCAGCAACCAGCGCAGCCGCCTGCCACGCACCTCGACCGGCGTGCCGTCGGCGGCCACGACCCGCAGCGGCCCGAGCACGTCGACCCGCATCAGGCCCGCCGCACCCCGGCCACCACCGCGGCCGCCACGAGCGCGGCCCCGACCGCCACCGTCCCCAGCACGGACAGCGACGCCCTGTTGTGGCCCAGCGCGTCCAGCACCCACCCGAGCGGGGTGATCCGCCCCAGCGGGTACGTCAGCACCACCACCGCGAACACCGCCAGCACGGTGCGCCCGATGGAGTCGAAGACCGGGCGGGCGAACAGCAGGCCCACGCCGACCCCGAGCAACGCGCACCCAGTATGCGCGGCGAGTCCGACAAAAAATTGAGCCACCGTGTACGGGTGGGGGTTCGTGATCACCGGCCACACCGCCGCCAGCACCGCCATGGCGACCGCGAACAGCACGGCCACCAGCGCCGCCGCCGTCAGCACGCGGGGCCAGCCCCCGGCGGACACGACGGTGATCTCGCGCCGCACCACGTCCTCGGACGTCGCCACGACGACCGCCATCCACGCCGCCACCGGGTACAGCAACGCCGACGACCCCGAGTACGCCTCCAGCGGCTGCCCCGCGTCCGAGGCGAACAGCATTCCCATCACGCCGAGGAACACCAGCAGGGGCGCCAGATACCGTTGCCCGCGAAGGACGTCGACCGCGAGGTACCGGACGAGGGAGATCACCGCACACCTCGCACCGAGCACCCGAGCCGCAACGCCTCCGCCAGCACGTGGTCGCTGCGGTCCGGCTCCACCACGACGCGCACCGACGAGCCGCGGGCCTGCACGGAACGCACGCCCTCCAACGCTTCCAGGGCGTCGAGCGCCGACACCCGGCTGAGGTCGATCGTGACGTGCCCGCCCGCGAGGTCGACGCGCGTCGCCGACGCCAGGTGTCCCTCGTGGTCGGACACCAGCGCCGTGCGTCCCTCCAGCAACGCCACCAGCTCCTGGGCTGCCTCGGGGTCGAGACCGGTCCACGGTTCGTCGAGCACCAGCACGTCCGCGTCCAGGAACGCCTGCGCCAGCGCGACCTTCTGCGCGTTGCCCTTGGACAGCTCGGACATCGGCGCCGTCATCGAGCCGACGAACCCCAGCCGCTCCAGCACGTCGTTCGCCGGAGCGCGCCGGATCCGTCCCATGTGCGCCAGGTACGACGAAGCGGACATCTTGACGTCAGAGGGAAAGCGCTCGGGCACGTACCCGATCGACGCGGGCCGCGACACCCGTCCGGAGGTCGGCCTCAGCACCCCGGCCGCGATCTTGAGCAGGGTCGACTTGCCGGTGCCGTTCGCGCCGGTCAGCACGGTCAGGCCGGAGACCTCCAGCGTGAGGTCGCGCAACACCCACGGCCCGCGTCCGTACCGCTTCGAAACCTGATCGAGGAGCACCACGCCAAGATAACCACCCATGACACCGCTTCCGCTCGCTTTGGCGTGCATCTGGCTCGGCATGGTCGTGGCGATCTCGATCGAGGCGCCGCTGAAGTTCCGCGCGCCCGGCATCACGCTGCCGCTGGGCCTCGGCATCGGCCGGCTGGTGTTCCGCGCCCTCAACTCGGCGGAGATCCTGCTGGCGGCGGCCACGGCGCTCACGTTCGCCCTCGCGCCCCGTCCGGCGGCCGCGACCGCGTTGCTCGTCGCCCTGGCCGTCACGCTCGCTGTGCAGGTGGCGGTGCTGCGGCCCCGGCTCGAGGCCAGGGCCGCGCTGATCATCGCGGGCGAGACGCCGCCGAAGTCCCGCACGCACCTCGTCTACATCGCGTTGGAAGGCGTGAAGGTGGTGATGCTGGTGGCGTTCGCGATCATCCTGCTGTGATCAGCTCCGCCAACTGTGCGGGCCGCGACAGGAACGGCGAGTGCGATCCCGGCAGTTCCACCGCGCCGTACGCCCGCAACCTGTCGGCGAACGGCTGTGGGAAGGCCATGTCGTCCGCGCAGACGATCGCCGTGGTGGGCACCGTCCGCCACGCGGCCGCCGTCACCGGGTCCTCGAACGACTTCGCGCTCTGCGGCCGCAGCCGGCTCCCGGCCCACGCCGCCCGCTCGTCCGGCACGTCGGCGAACAGCAGGTCGCGCGCGGGCTCCGGCGGGTCCAGCAGCGTCGTCCCCGGCTCGTACCAGGGTCCGCCGAGCGGCGACACCACCGACTCGCCGGGCTCCAGCAGGTGCGCGGCCAGGTAGACGAGCCGGTCCGCCGCCTGCGCGCCCTCCCCCACCGGCACGCCCGCGTACGAGTGGGCCAGCACCGTCACCGGCCCGCTCAGCGCGGCGATCGCCTCCCGCACCACGTCAGCGTCCTCGCACACCCCGGCGGTGGGCGATCCCGAGGTGCTCGGGAGGTCCAGCGCGGACGTCGTCCAGCCGCGCGACTCCAGTTCGGGCACGAGCAGGTCCCAGCACCACGATCCGTGCCAGGCACCGTGCACGAGCAGCAGGTTCCCCCGGTCCATCACGTTCTCCCTCGTCCGTTTGGACCTACGCTAGCCAGGCAAGATCACCAGCCGTCGTCGTCAGAGTCCGCCGTTCTGTCGGGAGAGTCCGTGCTCGAACAGGTCCTGTCCGCGCTGAGCGTGAACTGGGCCGTCGCGACGCCCCTGCACGCGGGCGGCCGGTGGGCGCTGCACTTCGTCGGCCGCCTAGACCTGCGGGTGGAGGTCGTCCTTCGGGGCCGTGTGCACGTCACGGTCGCAGGGCAGGGCTTCTGGGCGGAACAGGGCGACTGCTACGTCATCGCGGGGCGGCGGCCGTACCGCATCGCGGCGGATCCGGACACGTCCTCGGTGTTCGCGGCGCCCTACTACGAGGACGAGCACGGCACACCACGTGACACGGCGCGCATAGGCGAAGGCCACGACACGACGTTGCTCGGCGCGGGCTTCACCTGCGACCCCGAGGACGCACAGCTTCTCCAAGTCCTGCCACCCGTGCTCCACGTCCGCACCGGTGCTGTGGAGGCGACCATCGAGCTCATCAGGAGCGAGATCGACGGCAGCAAGATGATTCTCGACCGCCTCTGCCAGGTGCTGCTGCTTCAGGTCGTGCGCGACCACGCGTCGGAGGAGCAAACACAACTCGCGCCGGCTCTCGAGGCGATGCAGGACCTCAGGCACCCATGGACCGTCAACCGCCTCGCGAGTGCCGCCGCCATGTCGCGCTCGACGTTCTTCCTGCGCTTCCGCGAGGCCACGGGCCTGACTCCGCTCGACTACCTGTACCGCCTGCGCATGCGGCACGCGGCCCACCTGCTGCGGGACACGGCGGACACCGTCGGTTCGATCTCCGCCGCCGTCGGGTACCGCACGGAGAGCGCGTTCTGCGCCGCGTTCAGGAGGTTCTCGGGACGATCTCCCGGCGACTACCGGACCGGGAGCGTGACTTAGGGCAACCTGGGTTGAACCGGCTTACAGGACAAGCGTACTGTTTGGGGTCGAGGGGCAGTCGTCGACCGCTTGAGGAAGACTCTTCCCCATCCCGAACTGACCACCGCGCTGTCACCAGATGGAGTTGCACGTGACTGCACCAGCTAGCAAGGACAGCTTCGGCGCCCGCGGCACGCTCAACGTCGGCGACGCCTCGTACGAGGTGTTCCGGCTGAGCGCCGTGGAGGGCGCCGAGCGTCTGCCGTTCAGCCTGAAGATCCTGCTGGAGAACCTGCTGCGGACCGAGGACGGCGCGAACATCACCGCCGACCACGTGCGCGCTCTCGCCTCCTGGGACCCCGCCGCCGAGCCGAACACCGAGATCCAGTTCACGCCGGCCCGCGTCGTGATGCAGGACTTCACCGGCGTCCCCTGCGTCGTCGACCTCGCCACCATGCGCGAGGCCGTCACCCAGCTCGGCGGCGACGCCGAGAAGGTCAACCCGCTCGCGCCCGCCGAGCTCGTGATCGACCACTCGGTCATCGCCGACATCTTCGGCCGCCCGGACGCGTTCGAGCTGAACGTCGACCTGGAGTACGAGCGCAACCGCGAGCGCTACCAGTTCCTGCGCTGGGGCCAGACGGCGTTCGACGAGTTCAAGGTCGTCCCGCCCGGCACCGGCATCGTGCACCAGGTCAACATCGAGCACCTGGCCCGCGTCGTCATGGTCCGCAACGGCCAGGCGTACCCGGACACCCTGGTCGGCACCGACTCGCACACCACGATGGTCAACGGCATCGGTGTGCTGGGCTGGGGCGTCGGCGGCATCGAGGCCGAGGCCGCGATGCTCGGCCAGCCGGTCTCCATGCTGATCCCGCGGGTCGTGGGCTTCAAGCTCTCCGGTGAGCTGCCCCCCGGCGCCACCGCGACCGACCTCGTCCTCACGATCACCGAGATGCTGCGCAAGCAGGGCGTCGTCGGCAAGTTCGTCGAGTTCTACGGCGAGGGCGTCGGCGCCGTGCCGCTCGCGAACCGCGCCACCATCGGCAACATGTCGCCGGAGTTCGGCTCCACGGTCGGCATCTTCCCGATCGACGGCGAGACCATCGACTACCTGCGCCTGACCGGCCGGTCCGAGGAGCAGATCGCGCTCGTCGAGGCCTACGCCAAGGAGCAGGGCCTCTGGCACGACCCGTCCCGCGAGGCCGTGTACTCCGAGACGCTGGAGCTCGACCTGGCGACGGTCGTCCCGTCCATCGCCGGCCCGAAGCGCCCGCAGGACCGCATCGAGCTGACCTCCGCCAAGGAGGCGTTCCGCCAGGCCCTGGGCGCCTACGTCGCGCACACCGACACCCCGGCGCTGTCCGGCGTGGACGAGGCCGTCGACGAGACGTTCCCGGCCAGCGACCCGGTCGCCGTCCACGAGGGCGAGAACGGCTCCGGCGCGCCGAAGGTGTTCCAGACCGCCGCCGAGGGCGCCACCGGCCGCGTCTCGAACCCGGTCAAGGTCACCGTCGACGGCAACGAGTTCGAGCTGGATCACGGCGCCGTCGCGATCGCCGCGATCACGTCGTGCACCAACACCTCGAACCCGTCCGTGATGCTCGGCGCGGCCCTGCTCGCGAAGAAGGCCGTCGAGCGCGGCCTCGAGCGCAAGCCGTGGGTCAAGACGACCCTGGCGCCGGGCTCGAAGGTCGTCATGGACTACTACGAGCGCGCCGGCCTCATGCCGTACCTGGAGAAGCTCGGCTTCCACCTGGTCGGCTACGGCTGCACCACCTGCATCGGCAACTCGGGCCCGCTGCAGGAGGAGATCTCGGCGGGCGTGCAGGAAGGCGACCTCGCGGTCGTCTCGGTGCTGTCCGGCAACCGCAACTTCGAGGGCCGGATCAACCCGGACATCAAGATGAACTACCTCGCGTCGCCGCCGCTCGTCGTGGCGTACGCGCTGGCCGGTTCGATGGACAAGGACATCACCACCGAGCCGCTCGGCACGGACACCGAGGGCAAGCCGGTGTACCTGTCGGAGATCTGGCCGTCGCCGGCCGAGATCGCCGAGGTCATCTCGACCTCGATCTCCGCGGAGGGCTTCACCAAGGGCTACACGAACGTGTTCTCCGGTGACGAGCGCTGGCAGTCGCTGCCCACGCCGACCGGCAACACGTTCGAGTGGGACACCGAGTCCACCTACGTGCGCAAGCCCCCGTACTTCGAGGGCATGGAGATGGAGCCGAAGCCGGTCACCGACATCGCGGGCGCTCGCGTGCTCGCGCTGCTGGGCGACTCGGTCACCACGGACCACATCTCCCCCGCCGGTTCGATCAAGGCCGACTCGCCCGCGGGCAAGTACCTGACCGAGCACGGCGTGGAGCGCAAGGACTTCAACTCCTACGGCTCCCGCCGCGGCAACCACGAGGTGATGATCCGCGGCACGTTCGCGAACATCCGCCTGCGCAACCTCCTTCTCGACGACGTCCAGGGCGGCTTCACCCGCGACTTCCTGGCCGAGGGCGCCCCGCAGACCACCATCTACGACGCCTCGGTGTCGTACGCGGAGGCCGGCGTTCCCCTGGTCGTGCTGGCGGGCAAGGAGTACGGCTCGGGCTCGTCGCGCGACTGGGCCGCCAAGGGCACCTCGCTGCTCGGCGTCCGCGCTGTCATCGCCGAGTCCTACGAGCGGATCCACCGCTCGAACCTGATCGGCATGGGCGTCGTGCCGCTGCAGTTCCCGGCCGGCGAGAACGCCTCGTCGCTGGGCCTGGACGGCACCGAGACGTTCGACTTCGCGGGTCTCACGGAGCTGAACAACGGCACCACGCCGTCGACGGTGCACGTGACCGCCACGAAGGCGGACGGCTCGAAGGTGGAGTTCGACGCGGTCGTCCGCATCGACACGCCCGGTGAGGCCGACTACTACCGCAACGGCGGCATCATGCAGTACGTGCTGCGCAAGATGGTCCGCAGCTAGTCACGACTGACGAAAGGGCCGTTCACCGCAGGGTGGACGGCCCTTTCGCCGTCAATGCACCCGTAACGGCCGACGTTCGTCCCGCGATGCCAAGTCACCCCTGATCCACCGCGGGAGACACTTCATGAACTTGAGCGTGCTCGGCGACCTCAACTGGCTGGCGGTCGTCGTCGCCACGATCGCGTACTTCGGCCTGGGCGCGGTCTGGTACGCGGAGTACGCGTTCGGCAGGGCGTACCAGCGCGCGTCCGGACAGGACCTGAGCCCTCCGGAGAACAAGAGCGCGGCCGCCGTCGCCGTCCCGCTGCTCACGTGCTTCGTGATCACCCTCGCCACGGCGATGGTCGGGCGTGCGTCGAACACCGACAACGTCATGGAAGGCCTGCTGCTCGGTCTGGTGGTCGGCATCGGCATCGCCCTGCCCGTCCGGTTCGTGACGGGCGCCTACGACATGACGAAGCCCGCCCCGATGACGTTCGCGGTCATCGGAGCGGGCTATCACATCGTCGGACTCACGCTCGCGGGCGCGATCCTCGGTCTCTGGATCTAGACGCGCGCTGCCTTGTGCAGTTCGCGCAACGCGCGCACGGACGTCACGGCGTACTCGCGGTCCACGGCCTGCACGGCCATCACCGAGATGTACTCGTCCTCCGGCAGCTCCAGCCGGGCCCACGCGGCCCCGTCCGGGAAGCTGACGGACAGCACGTCGGTCCAGTCGTAGTGGTGCGACGTCACGACGTTGCGCACGTCGATGCCCTGGGCGTCGGCGGTGACGCGCGGACGGGTCAGCAGCAGCACACCGCCCGCCAGCAGGAAGCCCAGCACGATCATGGCGACCTGGTCGGAGGTCCGGAAGATCACGCCGGTCGGGGTGTTGCCGAGCAGCAGGCCCACCACCGTGAACACCACGACGAGGCCCACCGCGCACGCCCACGAGACGCGGCGGATCTTCTTGGGACGCAGGACGATCCGTTCCGCGGTCATCATTCGAAACCCCGCTCGGTCCAGGGCTGGCGCAGGCCGCGCAGCACCAGCGCCGTGTCGATGGCGGCGACGGTCGCCTCGTACCCCTTGTCCTCCACCGAGTCCGGCAGGCCGGCGCGGGCCAGGGCCTGCTCCTCGGTGTTGGTGGTCAGCACGCCGTTGCCGACCGGCGTGGACTCGTCGAGCGCCACGCGGGTCAGCCCGTCGGTCACCGAGTCGCACACGTACTCGAAGTGCGGGGTGCCGCCGCGGATGACGACACCGAGCGCCACCACCGCGTCGTGGTGGCGCGCCAGTTCCTGCACCACGACGGGGAGCTCGATGGCCCCCGCCACGCGCACGACGGTCGTGTCGACGCAGCCCGCGTCCTTCGCGGCCTGCAGGGCACGCTCGACGAGCTGGTCGGTGATCTTGGTGTGCCAGCGCGTCGCGGCGATCGCGACGCTCAGGCCCTTGCCGTCGAGCGTGGTCTGCTCAGGACGGCCCTCGCCGCTCATTCCTGGTCCTCCGTAGCGGAAACAACGGCCTCGTACTGCTCGAGCTGAGACAGTTCGTGGCCCATCCGGTCGCGCTTGGTGCGCAGGTACCGCAGGTTCTCCGGGTTCGGGGAGATCGGCAGCGGCACCCGGTCGAGCACACGCAGACCGTATCCGGCCTCCAGTCCGACGCGCTTGGCCGGGTTGTTCGTGAGCAGCCGCATGGACTTGATGCCGAGGTCCACGAGGATCTGCGCACCCGTGCCGTAGTCGCGCGCGTCGGCCGGAACGCCCAGCGCGAGGTTCGCGTCCACCGTGTCCGCGCCCTGGTCCTGCAGCTGGTACGCCTGGAGCTTGTGCATCAGGCCGATGCCGCGCCCCTCGTGCCCACGCATGTACAGCACGACGCCACGGCCTTGTGCCGCAACGGCTTCCATGGCCGCGTCGAGCTGCGGGCCGCAGTCGCAGCGCAACGAGCCGAGGACGTCACCGGTGAGGCACTCCGAGTGCACGCGCACGAGCACGTCCTCGCCGTCGCCGATCTCGCCGTACACCAGCGCCACGTGCTCGATGCCGTCGAGCAGGCTGTCGTAGCCGAACGCGGTGAACACGCCGTGCGCGGTCGGGATGCGGGCCTCGGCGGCGCGCACGACCTGGGTCTCGACCCGGCGGCGGTACGCGATGAGGTCGGCGATCGTGATCAGCGCGAGGTCGTGGTCCGCGGCGAAGACCTCCAGCTCGTCGCGGCGGGCCATGTCCTCCTCGACCTTCTGCGACACGATCTCGCAGAGCACGCCGGCGGGCGACAGGCCCGCGAGGCGCGCGAGGTCGACGGAGGCCTCGGTGTGGCCGGGACGGCGCAGGACGCCGCCGTCGCGGGCGCGCAGCGGCACGACGTGGCCGGGCCGGTTGAAGTCGTTCGCCTTGGCGGTCGGGTCGGCCAGCAGCCGGATCGTGCGGGCGCGGTCGGCCGCCGAGATGCCGGTGCTGATGCCCTCGCGCGCGTCCACCGTGACCGTGTACGCGGTGCCGCGCTGGTCCTGGTTCGTGTGGTACATCGGCGGCAGGTCGAGGCGGTCGCAGTCGGAGTCCGTCAGCGCCACGCAGACGTACCCGGACGTGTAGCGGACCATGAACGCGAGCAGTTCCGGCGTCGCCTTCTCGGCGGCGAAGATCAGGTCGCCCTCGTTCTCGCGGTCCTCGTCGTCGACGACGACCACGGGCCGTCCGGCGGCGATGTCCTTGATCGCCCGCTCGATGTCGGCGAAGTCGGTGCTCACTGGGCCTCCTCGGCCGCGATGGCCCGCAGGTGCGGGACAGCCAGTCGTTCAACGTACTTCGCCAGCACGTCGACCTCCAGGTTCACCAGGTCGCCGGGCTTGCGGTGCCCGAGCGTGGTGAGTTCCAGGGTCGTCGGGATCAGGCTCACGGTGAACTGGTCCTCGGAGACGGTCACGACCGTCAGCGAGACACCGTCGACCGTGATGGAGCCCTTCTCCACGACGTAGCGGGCGAGGCCGGGCGGCAGTCCGATGTGGACCATCTCCCAGTGCTCCGCCTTCTCCCGCGCGAGGATCGAGCCCGTGCCGTCCACGTGGCCCTGCACGATGTGGCCGCCGAGGCGCTGGCCGACCGCGGCCGCGCGCTCCAGGTTGACCCGGTCGCCCACGGCGACCTTCGCGAGGCTGCTGCGCGTGAGGGTCTCGCGCATCACGTCCGCGGTGAAGGCGTCGTTCTCGACCTCCACGACGGTGAGGCAGACGCCGCTCACCGCGATGGAGTCGCCGTGCTTCGCGTCGCTGGTCACGATCGGGCCGGTGATGCGGATCCGTGCCGCGTCGGGCAGGTCCTCAATCGCCTCGACGTGGCCGAGTTCCTCGACGATCCCGGTGAACACCGCTCCTCCTAAGTTTGCGGAACCGCGCTGATCCGCAAGTCCGGTCCGCTCATGGTGACGTCTTCGACGGTCAACCTCACAGCGTCCGTGATGGTCGACACGCCCGCGCCCAGCACCGCCGCGGGACCGTCCCCGAGCAGCGCGGGCGCGATGTAGGCGAGCACGCGGTCGACCCGCCCGGCGCGCCAGAACGCACCGGCCAGCGTCGGGCCGCCCTCCAGCAGCACGTCGACGACGCCCCGTTCGGCGAGTGCCTTCAGGACGTCGTCCGGCTCGTGCGTCCGCACGTGGAGCGCGGTGTGCTGGAGCTTCGCTCCACCCGGCAGGTCGCTCGTGCCCACGACCACGGGCAACGGCTGGCGGGCCAGCGGCATTCCGGCGGCGTCCCTGGCCGTCAGCGCGGGGTCGTCGAGCCGGACCGTGTTCATGCCGACGACGATCGCGTCGAGCTTCGCGCGCAGCTCGTGGACCTCCCGGCGCGAGGCCTCGGAGCTGATCCACTGGCTGGTGCCGTCGCTCGCGGCGATCCGGCCGTCGAGCGTGGCCGCGTACTTCCACGTGACGTGTGGACGGCCCGTGCGCGCGTAGTGCAGCCACGCCCTGAGGGGGCCTCGGCTGACTTCGTCCGCGAGAAGGCCGCTCTCGACCGTGATGCCGGCTTCTGCCAGCACCTCGGCGCCGCCCGCGGCCTTGGGGTTCGGATCGCTGAGGGCGTGGATGACGTGCTTGATGCCCGCTTCTCGCAGCGCCTCGGTGCAGGGCGGCGTACGGCCGTAGTGCGAACACGGCTCGAGGGTGACCACGGCCGTGCCGCCCCGTGCTCTCGTGCCCGCTTCTTTGAGCGCCATGACCTCGGCGTGCGCCCCGCCGACCGGCTGGGTGGCGCCGAAGCCGACCGCGTGGCCGTTCTCGTCGAGGACCACGCAGCCGACCGGCGGGTTGGGGCTGGTGGTGCCCCGCACCCGCTCGCTCTCCGCGATGGCCAGCCGCATCGCGTCCTCGGGGGTCACCTCGCGCCGGCTGCCTGGGCGCGCAGGGCCTCCACGGCCTTGCCGGGGTCGGCGGCGTCGTACACGGCGGAACCCGCGACGAAGCAGTCCACTCCGGCCTGCGCGGCCTGTTCGATCGTGTCGGCGTTGATGCCGCCGTCGATCTCCACCAGCAGCTTGAGGTGGCCCGTGTCGACGAGGTGGCGGGCCTGGCGCACCTTGTCGAGCACGTCGGCCATGAAGCTCTGGCCGCCGAAGCCCGGCTCGACCGACATCACGAGCAGCGTGTCGTAGTGCTTGAGCACCTCGACGTACGGCTCCAGCGGCGTGCCAGGCTTGATGCTCAGACCGGCCTTGCTGCCCGCGGCCCTCAGGTTCTTCGCGAGCGCGATCGGGTCGCCGGCCGCCTCGACGTGCACGGTCACGTTGTGGGCGCCCGCCTCCGCGTAGCCGATGGCCCAGCGGTCGGGGTCCTCGATCATGAGGTGGCAGTCGATCGGGATGTCGGTGACCTTGAGCAGCGACTTCACCACGGGCAGGCCGAGCGTCAGGTTCGGCACGAAGTGGTTGTCCATGACGTCGACGTGGATCCAGTCCGAGGTGGGCACCGCGGCGAGCTCGTCGGCGAGGCGCGCGAAGTCGGCGGACAGGATGCTGGGGGCGATCATCGGCGTGTGGACCACAAGGGTGAAGTCTAGGTGTCCAGCAGGTCGAGCAGCCTGCCGGGAGCCACGTCTGAGACCACCACGACACCCGCACCGGTGAGCGTCGTGACGTGGGTCTCCCACATCGGGTGACGGCGCTTGTCCGCGTTGGCCTGGGGCATGACGACGACCTTGCAGCTCTCGGCGCCCATGCCCTCGTTCAGCGCGGTCAGCGCCTGGTTGTCGCCGATGCCCAGGGCCAGCTTGGCGACCGAGTTCGCACTGGCGGGGGCGAAGACGAACGCGTCGGGCGTCGGGTAGGGCTTGGGCTGGCTCGGCAGCCGCGGCTCCCAGCGGATCGGCAGGTCGGTGAGCTCCTGGAGCTTCTCCAGCTCGCCCGCCTCCTCAAACCACGGGACGACCGTCGGCGTGAACGTGATGGCCAGCCGCCACCCCCGTCGCACGGCCGGCTCGGCGAGCTCCGTGCGGAACCAGGACTCCACGCCGCCGCAACCGGAGGCGACCAAACCGAGCAATCCACGCGTTGTCACCGCTGCGATGTTAGGCGGTCATTTCTGTCAGACCCCGTCGCTAACGTCCCCTACCGCGGGTGATCACCCGCACACTGAGGGGAGCAAGATGAGCAAGTGGAACCGGTGGCTCACCGCCACCGCGATGACGGCCGCCCTGGTGGTGGCCGCCGCCTCACCGGCACTCGCGGAACCACCGCAGCGCACCGTGCCGCTGCCGCTGACGTCGTTCTCGGACATCGTCGTGGACCCGACGCTGGGCCACGTGTTCGTGAGCAGCCGGCTCGACCACGCGGTGGCCGTCACGGACCTGTCCGGCAACGTCGTCACGAAGCTGACGAACCTGCCCGGCGCCGCGGGGCTCGCGCTGAGCCCGGACGGCGGCACGGTCTTCGTGGCGCTGTCGCAGTACGGCGCGGTCGCCGCGGTCGACACGCTGACGCTGACCGAGCGGGCGCGTTACCCCGTCGGTGAGGTGTGCCCTTCCGACCTCGCGGTCACCAACGGCCGGCTGTACTTCAGCCACGGGTGCACGGAGTTCAGCGCGGGCATCGGCCGCGTCGGGTTCACCGGTGCCGAGGCCCGCACGGGTCTCGTGACCGGGCACTACAGCCCGCGTCAGCTGGCGACGTCCCCGGCCAGGCCCGGAGTGCTCGCCTCGGGCCAGCCGGGCCTGTCGCCCGCGACCGTCCAGGTGCTGCGCGAGGAGGGGGACGGGCTGGCCGTGCAGGCCTCGACCCGTGACGCGGGCAGCAACCTGCGCGACGTCGAGCTCTCGAAGGACGGCTCGCTGGTGCACGTGGCCGCGGGCGCGCCGTACCACGTGCAGTCGTTCACGAGCGACACGCTGGCGGTGCGGGGCAGCTACAACACCGGCGCGTACCCGCTCGCCGTCACGACGAGCGCGGACACCGGTGCGCTCGCGGCGGGGATCGACGGTGGCACGTCGGTGTTCGTCTACCCGGCGGGTTCGCTCACGCAGTCCCGCTCGTACGAGGTGCGGGGGCTGTACCCGGCGGGCCTCGCGTGGGGTCCCGGCGGTCAGTGGATCTACGCGCTGGGTGGCAACTTCACGAGCCAGCCGCCTTCGCTGCACGTGCTGAAGTCTTGATGTGAGAGGGCAGGGCGGGCGCTGCCCGCCCTGCCTCCTTCGCCGGCGCCGTGGCCAACTGCCTTGCTGCCCAGTTGTCCAGCTGCCCTGCTGGCCGTGCTGCCCTGCCGGCCGTGCTGCCCAGCTGCCCTGCTGCCTTGCTGCCCTGCCGCCCAGCCGCCCAGCCGCCTTGCCGCCCAGCTGCCTTGCCGCCCAAGGGTTTCAGCCCGCACTCATGGCCTGCCGCCGGGCCCTCGCCCATTAGGCCCCGTCACCCAAACCGGTGAACTCCGGAGCCGTTGCGGGCCTCACCGGCCCCTGAAGCCCGTTCGCTGTCAGACCCCGTGGCTAACGTCGTTCCCGAGCGCTCACACCGGGCGTCGCAGCACCGCGCAGAACATCGCGTCGGTGCCGTGCAGGTGGGGCCAGAGCTGGACGTGCGGTCCTTCCCCGAGGTCCGGAACTCCTGGGAAGAACTCCCGCGTGTCCAGCACTTCGGCCCCGGTCCGCCGGGCGACGTCCGACACCACCCCGACCGTCTCCGAGAGATGAGGTGAACACACGACATAAGCGACAGCGCCCCCAGGGCGCACCAGGCGCAACGCCTCGGTCAGCAACTCACGCTGCAGCTTCGTGAGCGTGCCGACGTCGGCGGGCTGGCGCCTCCACCGTGCCTCCGGGCGCCGGCGCAGGGCACCGAGACCGGTGCAGGGCGCGTCGACCAGCACGCGGTCGAACGCCCCTTCCAGGAAGTCGGTCTCGCGGCCGTCGGCCACCTCCACGGTGACCGGCAGGCCGGAGGTGATCTTGCGCACGAGCTCGGCGCGGTGGGGGGCCTTCTCGACGGCGATCAGCTCGCCGCCCTCCAGGCCTACCAGCGCGGCCAGCAGGGCGGCCTTGCCACCGGGGCCCGCGCAGAGGTCCAGCCAGCGGTCGTCCGTGTTGCCCTGGTCGCCGGCTTCGAGCGGCGCGCGTGTCAAGGCCAGCGCGCACAGCTGGCTGCCCTCGTCCTGAACACCGGCGAGGCGTTCCCGGACGGGCTCGAGATCGCCCGGGTCGCCCGCGCCGGCCTCCAGGTGCACGCCGTAGGGCGAGTAGGGCGCCACGTCCCCGCCGACGATCGCGGCGAGTTCGTCGGAGCTCACCTCGCCGGGGCGGGCCACCAGGTGCACGGCCGGGCGCGCGTCGTCGGCCTCGAGGGCCAGCTTCAGCGGTTCCTCGCGGCTGCCGAGGGCCTCCGCGAACGCCTGCGCGATCCAGCGCGGGTGGGCGTGGGTGAAGGCCAGGTTGCCGATCGGGTCGGTGTCCGGGTCGGGTGCGAGCTCGTCGACCCAGGCCGGCTCGTCCTGCTCCGCGACGCGGCGCAGGACGGCGTTGACGAAGCCCGCGATGCCGGAGCCGAGCTCGGCCCGCACCAGGTCGACGGTCGAGGCGACCGCGGCGTGCGACGGGATCCGGGTGCGCAGCAGCTGGTACGTGCCCAGCCGCAGCGCGTCGAGCGCCGAACCGTCCACTTCGGACAGCGGGCGGTCGGAGCACGCCTCGATGACGGCGTCGAGCAGGCCCTGGGCGCGTGCCGCGCCGTAGGTCAGCTCGGTGGCCAGCGCGGCGTCGCGGCCGGTGATGCGCCGTTCGCGGAGCATCTGCGGCAGCACCAGGTTCGCGTACGCGTCGCGCTGCCGCACGGCGCGCAGGGTCTCCAGCGCGGCGAGCCGGGCCGGGTCCTCGACGGGCGGGCGCGCGGGTCCGGTGCGCCGGCGCGGCGGGTGCGGCCTGCTCGGGCGGGAAGGCTTGGAAGCGCCTCGCGAGTGGTTGGTCATGCGATGCGCTCCCCTGCTTCGATCCGCACGCCGCGCGCCCAGTCGGTGGCGGCCATGCGCTTCTTGCCCTGTGCCTGGACCTCACCGAGGGCCACGGCGGTGGTCGCGGTGCCGACGAGCACGCGCTTGCGCTCGACGAGCACCTCGCCCGCGGGCAGCGTCACGTCGGCGACCGGCGTCACGGGGCCGAGCTTGAGCCGCTCGCCGCGGAACTCGGCCCACGCGCCGGGCTCCGGCGTCACGGCGCGCGCCAGGCGGTCGACGGCCGTGGCGGGCGTGGTGAAGTCGAGGCGCGCGTCGTCGACGGTGATCTTCGCGGCGTAGGTGACGCCGTCGGAGGGCTGCTCGACGGCGACCAGGGTGCCGTCCTCGATGCCGTCCACAGTGGACAGCAGCAGATCGGCTCCGGACACGGAGAGCCGGGTCAGCAGGTCGCCGGAGGTGTCGCGGTCGCGCACCTTCTCGGTGACCACGCCGAACACGGGGCCCGCGTCGAGCTCCTTGACGATGCGGAACGTCGAGGCGCCGGTGATGTCGTCGCCATTGCGGACGGAGGCCTGCACCGGCGCGGCACCGCGCCACGCGGGCAGCACGGAGAAGTGGAGGTTGACCCAGCCGAACCTCGGCACGTCGAGCGTGCGCTGCGGCAGCAGGTTGCCGTAGGCGACGACCGGGCAGAGGTCGGGTTCCAGCGCGCGCAGGCGTTCCAGGAACTCGGGGTCGCCTGCCTTGGCGGGCGTGAGCACCTCGATGCCGTGCTCGTCGGCGAGCGCCGCCACCGGCGAGCGCTCGAGCCTGCGGCCGCGGCCGGACGGGGCATCGGGGCGGGTGACCACGGCGACGACGTCGTGGCGGGAGGAGTCGATGAAGGCGCGCAGCGAGGGAAGTGCGACCTCGGGCGTACCGGCGAACACGAGTCGCATGGTCAGCTGGACCTGCCGAAGAGTGGGTGCGGGCTCTGCTTCAAGGTGGGCACCGTACCGTCGAACCACTCGGACTGCCGGATCTCCCGCATGGCCTGCTTGCGGGTCTCGGCGTCGAGCCGGTCGAGGAAGAGCACGCCGTCGAGGTGGTCCGACTCGTGCTGGATGCAGCGGGCGAGCGTCTCGGTCCCCTCGACCTCGACGGGCTCACCGTGCATGTTCCAGCCCTTGGCCACGACGTGCAGGTGGCGCTTGCAGTCCCACGACATGCCGGGGATGGACAGGCAGCCTTCCGAACCGTCCTGCATCTCCTCGCCGACCACGTCCCACGTCGGGTTGACGAGGTGGCCCGCGAAACCGTCGCAGTGGTAGGTGAACACCCGCAGTCCGACACCGAGCTGTGGCGCGGCGAGTCCGGCTCCGCCCGCGTTCTGCATGGTGTCCCACAGGTCCTTGACCAGGGTGCGCAGTTCCTTGTCGAAGTCGGTGACCTCGGACGCCGCGGTGCGCAGCACGGGGTCGCCGAACAGGCGGATGGGTTGGACGGTCACGCAGTGCTCCTCGTGTGGACTGGGGGCCAGTCTACGAGGGCCGTGCTCAGTGCTCGGACGCGCTGCCGAGGAAGATCACGCCCAGCAGCGCCACCACGAAGTGGCCGGTGAACCGCAGGGCCGTCAGCACGGGACGCAGCACCGCGTGGAGGTCGAAGTGGGGTGCGGGGGCGCTGGTAACAGTGGTCGTCGTCATGCCACAACCATGCCGTTCACGCAGGTCAGCCCACATCGGCTCGGGGTATCGACCGCAGGTCAGCCCGAGGTAGGAAGATCACCGCCCCACCTCGGCCGGAAGGTGGAGACGCGCAGGTCACGTGGCTGATGCGACCGCCTGGCGCGCGGAAATGAGTCGTCCGCGTCGGCGGTATCGGCTAGTCATGGTCCATGACCTGGACAGCACCCGAAGTCGAACCGGTCGACGAACCACTGCTGGGCGCGGAACGCCCGATGCTCGAGGCGTGGCTCGACCGCCACCGCGCCACGTTCCTGGCCAACTGCTCAGGGCTGTCCGGAGAACAGCTCGCCACGGCATCCGTCCCGCCGTCGAACCTGTCGCTGCTGGGCCTCGTCCGCCATCTGTCCGATGTCGAGCGGATGTGGTTCCGGGTGCGCCTGGCGGGCCAGGACGTGAAGACCCGCTACAGCGCGCCCGGCGCGTGGAACGACGGTTTCGAGGACCTGGACCCCGCCCGCGCCGAGGCCGAGTACGCCGAATTGCTCGCGGAGATGGCGGAGTCCCGCGCCGTGGTGGCGTCCCGCGATCTCGACGACACCTTCGTGCACGAGCGCGAGGGAGAGATCTCCGTGCGCTGGCTGCTCATTCACCTGATCGAGGAGTACGCGCAGCACAACGGTCACGCCGACCTGATCCGCGAGCGCATCGACGGCCGCACCAACTCGTAGCCGCGACCGGTCCGGGTGGGCGTGGGATGCGCGCTCCACCCGGACCGGTTCAGGCTAGCCCACCTTCACGACTCGGGCGGAACCACCGCCGCGCCGGGTCGGCTCGGCGACGGCGCGCCAGCGGCCGTCCTTGGCGCGCTCGACGGCCGTGGCGGCGCCGATCTCGGCGTTCTGGCTGAACCTGTGCCCGATGGCCTGCAGGCCCGCCGTGGTCGAGGCCGCGATGAACGCCGCCTCGGCCGGGGTGGTGGCCGCGTTGCGCTGGGAGGCGCGCGGGGCCGCGACCGCGTCGACGAGCGACATCTTGCGGTCGAGGCGGGCGGTCAGGATCTGGGTGACCGTCGTGATGATGGTGGAACCACCCGGTGAGCCGACGGCGAGCAGGACCTTGCCGTGGTCGAGCACGATCGTCGGGGCCATGGACGAGCGCGGGCGCTTGCCGGGGCCGGGGAGGTTCGGGTGCGGGACGCCGGGGGTCGGGGCGACGAACTCGAAGTCGGTGAGCTCGTTGTTGAGCAGGAAGCCCCGGTTCGGCACCACGATGCCGCTGCCGCCCTCCGCCTCGATGGTCAGCGTGTAGGCGACGACGTTGCCCCACCGGTCGGCCGTCGTGAGGTGCGTGGTGCGTTCGGCGTCCTCGCGCAGCGCCGAGATGCCGGCGGTGGCCTCGCAGGCCTTGGGGTCGCGCGGGTCGGCGGCGGGCTGCGGCGCGGGCAGCACGGCGTCGGGCTTGATCAGGCACGCGCGGCTGTCGGCGAACTTCTGCGAGAGCAGGCCCTCGGTCGGCACGCGGGAGAAAGCCGGGTCGCCGACCCAGCGCAGCCGGTCCGCGAAGGAGAGCTTGGTCGACTCGATGAAGCGGTGCAGGTACTCGACGTCGGAGACCTTCGAGAGGTCGGTCGACTCGAGGATGTTGAGCGCCTCGCCGACGGTGGTGCCGCCCGACGAGGGTGCCGCCATGCCGTAGACGTCGAGGCCGCGGTAGCGCGTGTGCGTCGGGTCGCGGCGTTCGACCTGGTAGCGGGCCAGGTCGGAGATGTTCATGTCGCCGGCGCGGACGTTGCGGGTCGAGCCGGGCACCACTGGCGGTTTCCGCACGGCGTTCACCAGGTCGCGGCCGACCGCGCCGCCGTACAGCGACGCGAGCTCCGTGCGGGCGAGCTCGCGGTAGGTGTCGGCGAGTTGCGGGTTGCGGAACGTGCTGCCGACCGCGGGCGGCTGGCCGCCCGGCAGGTAGAGGTCGCGGGTCGAGGTGAAGTCGGCGAACCGGGCGGCGTTGTTCGCGATCTGCGAGTTGAACGTCTGGTCGACGACGAAACCGCGCCGCGCCAACGCCTCCGCCGGCGCCATGGCCTCGCGCAGGTTCAGCGTGCCCCACTTGCGCAGCGCCTGCTGCCACGTCTTGGGCGTGCCGGGGACGCCGACGGACTTGCCGCTGGTCATCGCCTCGGCGAACGGCAGGGGCTTGCCGTCCTCCACGAAGAGCTGGTCGGTGGCGGACCGCGGCGCGGTCTCGCGGCCATCCAAAGTGGACACACGGCCGCTGCGGGCGTCGTAGTGGACGAAGAACCCGCCGCCACCGATGCCGGCGCTGAACGGATCGGTCACGCCGAGCGCCGCGGCGGTGGCGACGGCGGCGTCGACGGCGTTGCCACCGCGGCGGAGCACGTCGATGCCGATCTGGGACGCGTCGGGGTCGACGCTCGAGACCGCGCCTCCCCAGCCCACCTGCTCGGGTACGCGTGGAGGTGGTTCCGCCGCCAATGCCGGAGCAGGGGCGACCAGTACGACGGAGAGCGTCAGAGCAGCGACCGTTCGCAACATGCGGAAACTTCTACTCCGTTGCGGCGGGATGGCAACACCCCTTGAGGAAGGCCTAAGGTGCGGGCGTGTCGATCGATCTTGACCAGTTGCGAACCAGTTTCACGAACACCCCGCTCGACGAGGCCGACCGAGAGGAAGCGCTGCACCTCCTGCTGCGCGACCGCCGCGACGGCGACGCCGATCTGCTGCGCCACCTGCTGGCCGAGGAGACCGCATCGCACCAGGAGGGCTGGGGCGTCAGCGAGTCGCTCGGCCTCGCCGCCCTGCTGCTCGCCGAGTGCGGCCGCGAGGACGACGTCTGGGCCCTGTGGGAGGCCAAGAACGCGTCCTTCGACACGATGGCGGGCATCGACGGCTTCCTGCTGTTCCCGGCGGGCATCGCCGGCACGACGGCGCACGTGATCGCGGCCGAGGACCACGACGAGCGCGGCGACCTCATGGCGTACCTGACCGAGTACCTCGAGTACGAGAAGCTCTCCGACGAGGACATCCGCGAAAACCTGGCGGCCCTGCGGTCGCACTACGAGGGCTGACCGCGCCGCAGCGCCACCGCGGACCGGTCCGCCCGTCGCCTCTGACCGCCGCAGCGCCTCATCGGAGGCCGCAGGCAGCCCCGTGCCCGGCACCTCGGCAGCCGGCACCCGACGGCTACAGCACCTCCAGCGGGTCGAGCTTGATGCGCACCAGGTCCTGCTCCTTGCGGGCGGTCCGCACGGCCTGCGCCTCCGCCAGCACGGCCGCGAGCTGACGCCCCTCGGCCCGCGACACCCGCACCAGGGCGCGTTCCTTGGTCTCGTCGTCGCCCAGCGGCACAGGACCGAGGATCTCGCCGGTCGGCGGCAGCCGGAGCTCGTCGAGCACGGCGTTGACCGCGTCCGGCGTGCCGTCGACCGTCGCCATCCGCACGGCCGGCGGGAAGCCCAGCTCGGTGCGCGCGGCGAGTTCGGTGGCCGCGTGCCACACCGGGTCCCAGCGGACCAGTGCCTGCACGGGCGTCAGCGACGAGTCGGCGATCACGACCACCCGCCCGTTGCCCGGCCGCACCAGCCCGGCCGCCGTCATCCACCGCCGCAGCGCCTCCTCGGACGCCCGCAGGTCGGCCCTGCCGAGCAACGCCCACCCGTCGAGCAGCAACACCGCGCCGTACCCGCCCTCCGCGACGGGCTCGGCGCCCGGCGTGGCGACCACCAGCGACGGCTTGCCGGGCACCTTGGTCAGCACTTCGTCGGCACCACTGGTCCGCACCGGGTGCCCGGGAAACGCGCGCCCGAGCTCCTCCGCCGTGCGCCGCGCCCCGATGATCTGCCCGCGCAACTTGCGCGATCCGCACGTGGGACACCGGAACCCGGCCTCCGTCGCCGCGCACCACCGGCAGTACGCGGGCTTGGGCATCCCGTCGTGCGTGCCGCCGGGCAACGCCAGCGGCCCGGCACACCGCCGGCACCGCGCGGGCCCCCGGCACTGACCACAGGCCAGCGAAGGCACGTACCCACGACGCGGCACCTGGATCAGCACCGGCGAGTCGACCAGCGCGAACCGCGCGGCGTCGAAGGCGATGGACGGCAACCGCGCCGTGCGAGCAGCGGCGTCCTTGACGTCCTGCCAGTCGTTGTCGCCCACCGACACGACCCGGGGCGCCACCGCCCGCAACGTCTCCCGCGACGCCACGATCTCGTGCGCCCACCCGGTCTCGACCAGCAACTGGGCCTCGGCGGTCCGCGCGAACCCGCCGATGAGCAACGCGGCACCCGTCATGTGCGCGCGCTGCACCAACACGTCCCGCACGTTCGGATAGGGCGACCGCTGCTCGACGTGCAGGTCGTCCCCGTCGTCCCACACCACGAGCAGCCCGGGATCCCGCACCGGTGCGAACGCGGTGGCCCGCGTCCCGACGACCACCCGCGCCACCCCGCGCCGAACGGCCAGCCACCGCTTGTAGCGCTCCGACGGCCCGAGATCGGCCGACAACGTCACCACGCCCTCGATCAACCGCCCGCACGCCTCGGCGACCCGAGCGAGATCCCGGTGGTCCGGCACGACGATCGCCACACCACGCCCGGACGAGGCGACCGCAGCCGCGGCTTCGGCGAGCCGGGCGGGCCAGTCCTCGGCGGGCAGGGCCTGCCAGACGGCATGGGCGGGACGGCCTTCGCGCAGGGCCTCCAGCCACTTGGGGCCGCGGGGATAGCGGGACCAGGCGTCGGCGGGGACGGGCGGCAGCTGGGACCGCGCGGGCTCGGCCGCGGGTCGGGCGGCGGTCGGGAGCTCGGGCGATGGGGTGGCGGCGGGTGTGGCGGCGGCCTCGGGGGTGGCGGTGGCGGGAGGGGCGGCAGCAAGGCCGGCGGCGGCAGCGGGGGCGGTGGGAAGGGCGGTGTAGGCGTCGGGGGTGTCGGCGTCGGGGATGGTGTCGGTGGTGTTGGCGGCGGGGGTGACGGTGCCGGGGGTGACGGTGCCGGGAGCGGCGGTGTCAGGCCCGGTGGCGGGGGCGGTGGCGGGGGCGGGGGCGGGGGCGGGGGCGATCGTGCCGGCTGTGTCGGCCGCAGATGCCGTATCTGGGGTGGCGGCCGGTGCTGTGTCCGGGGTGGCAGCCGCGGTGTCCGGGGTGGCGGCCACGCTGTCGGTCGCGGAGGCGGAGGCACCTCCCGAGGCCAGGTCGGGTGACATGACCTCGGTGGTGGGCGGCGCCGCGAGGAGCGCGGCGGGTGCTGCCTGCTGGTCCACCCAGGCCGGGACCTGCGGCAGCGGTGGCGGTTCGCCGGGTGCGGCTGCCTCCGCCCTCGCGTGGCGGGGCGGGATGGCCAGGCGGAGCACGTCGATCATCGCGCCCGCGTACCTGTCCGCGATCGCCCGGGCCAGGGTGGCGATCTCCGGGGCGAGCACGGGCTCGGGTGAGACGACCTTCTCGATGAACGCCAGCTTCTTGCCGTACTCGGAGGTCTCGGCGCGCTCCAGGAGGTAGCCGTCGACCAGTTGGCCCGCGAACCGCACGCGGACGCGGCAGCCCGGGACGGCTGTCGTGTCCAGTTCGGACGGAACCGCGTAGTCGAAGGGGCGGTCCAGGTGGGCCAGCGGCACGTCCACCGCGATCCGGGCGACCGGCAGCGACTCCGCGGGGACCCGCTCCCCTTTTCTCGCTCCGGTCTTCGCGCTCATGCCTCTTGGTGTATCAGACACCTCCGACAGTCACGCGTTGCGCCTCACCAAACCGGTGAAGCCCGCCACGAACAGGGTCGCGAACGCCCAGGCGAGGATCTGCAGCAGCCAGGTCGAGGCGAGGACGGTGCGGCCGGCGGCGGTGGCGGCGTCCACGGTGCAGCGGGTGGCGTCGACCTTGACCAGCGGTGTCGCCACGTTCAGGGCGTAGCCGACCTGTTCCACGGTCGAGCAGCGGACGGCGCCGGAGAGCAGCACCACGCCGACCGACAGGGCGAGGACTCCGGCGAGCCACACCAGGGCGAGGCCGGGGCGGTAGCCGTGGCCGACCGTCGCGCCGCGGATCAGGTGCCAGGCCCGGCCCCAGCGGGAGAGCTGACCTCGGCGGCGGAGGTCACGTTGCTGGGCGACTCGGATGCGGCGCACGTCGCGTTCGTGGCCTGCCGCCGAGTGTGCGGCGGCCAGTTGCACCCACGGTTGGGTGGAGTAGTAGGAGGTCCGGGTGGACAGCAGTGTCAGCCATTCGTCCACTGTGGCGTCGCGCGGCAGGCCCTCGTAGACCATGCCTTCGAGTTGGACGTCGCCCTCGATGCCGTCTAGCGGCATCATCAGCTCCTTGCCGATGCGCGTGTGCCGCAGGTCGAGCGCGACGCCGGAGGAGACGAACCTGCCTCCCCGCAGGACGAGCTGACCGTCGACGTGCGTTCCGCGCATCCGCACGGCCGCGTGCTGCCGGTCGCCGCCGCCGGTGACCTCGCAGCCCTGCATCAGGAAGATCCCGTCGCCGACGTGCAGGTCGACGACGTTGAGTCGCGCTTCGAAACGCGCTCCGCGACAGGCGAGCACGCCGGCGATGCGCGAGCTGCTCAGCGTCACCGAACCCGCGGCGTGGAAGCCGTCCTCCAGGTAGACGCTGCCGCCGATGCGCATGTGCAGTGCGTCTACGGACTCGTCGGCACTCAAGCGGGCGCCGCTGAGCGTGAGGTGGTGGTCCAGGGTCAGGCCGCGGGCGTGCACCGCCGGCGCGACCAGTCCGGAGAGGTCGAGCAACGAGAAGTGCGCGCGGTCGAGCAGCACCGGCTGGTCCGTGGTGCAGTCCCGCAGCACCAACGGCTTCTTCGCGACGACGTCGGACAGGTCGAGCTGCCCGGTGATCGTCGCGCCCGTCAATCGGTACCCGCCGGGATCCAGCGACTCGTGCTCGATCATCCGCTGCCGGATCTCGTCCCCCGTGATCTCCACGGGGTCACGTTAGCCCGAGATCGACTCGCGGCCGTTCTCGATGTGGCCGCACAGACGGCGGCGGAACTTCGGCTCCTCCTCCACCGTCACCGTGAGGTCGTACCAGCCGGAGTTCATCACGGTCAGCCACGGGATCACGTGCCGATGGCCGGGCCTCACGACGTAACGACGCCGCCCCAGCACGAACGTCAGCCGCGACGTGCCGCTGTTCTCGAACGTCAAGGTCAGCACACGGCTGTAGCCGCGCACCGACGACGAGACGCGCGCACGGTCAGAAGAAGTGCCCACGAACTCACGGCGGAAGCCGTTGGGGCCCAGCAACACGAGGTCATGCTCGCCCACGACCTCGCACGACGCCGAGGAAGCAACGTCGAAGTGCTGCGGCTGCGCGAACTGGCCCGAGTACGGGTACAGCGCGAGGTGCACGGACGCGCTGCCCGCGTTGGACATCTCCAACGTCGACCCGTGCAACGACGCGTCGGGCTGGTACGGCAGAGCGCGCGCACGCCGCCGTCCGGGCTCCTGCTCCGGCATCTTCTGCGACGACGGGGGCGAGGGCCGCCAGCGCGGCGTCGCGGGCGGCACGGCGGCGGGTTCGCCGACCTCGGGCCACGTGCGGCGGCGGTCGAAGTCGAACGTCGAGGTCAGGTCTCCGGCGACGGTCCGGCGCCACGCGGAGATCTCCTCCGACCGCACGCCGGTCCACCTCTCCAGGAACCGCGTCATCGACGTGTGGTCGAACACCTGCGAGTTCACGTAGCCGCCGACCGACCACGGCGAGACGACGGTCATCGGCACCCGCGCGCCGAGCCCGAGCGGCCGGTCGCCCACGTACTCGTCGGTCACCGACAGCGGCGGGCGCGGCGGCGGCACGTGGTCGAAGAAGCCGTCGTTCTCGTCGTAGGTGACGAACAGCACCGTCGACTCCCACACCTCCTGGTTCGACGCCAGCGCGTCCAGCACCTGGTAGGTGATCGAGGCGGACGCGGCGGGCGACGACGCGCCGGGGTGCTCGGAGTCCACAGAGGACGGCACCAGGTACGACACTGCGGGCAACTTTCCGGCGGCGACGTCGGCGCGGAACTCCTCCCCCAGGCCGCCGGGCTTCACCCGGTGCAGACCGCGCGTGTACAACGACTTCTCCGCCGCGGACAGCTTCGAGAGGTCCAGCGAGCCGATCAGCGCGGGGTCACCGGTGCCGTAGAGCTTGTCCAGCGACTTGAACCCGGCGGGCAGCACCTTGCGCGCGATCTCCTTGAAGCGCAGGTAGAACTCCAGGTTGTTGTCCTGGAAGTTGTCCCACTCCTGGTACACGCGCCACGACTTCCCGGCGGCCTCAAGGCGTTCCGGGTACGTCATCCACGTGTAGCCCGTGTGCGTGTCCTCGCTGTACGCCGCGTTGCCCGTCGCACGGCCGCCAGCGGGCTCATAGCCCGTGTAGCCGGACACCCAGTAGTTGCGGTTCGGCGACGTCGAGGACGGCACCGAGCAGTGGTAGGCGTCGCAGAGCGTGAAGGTGTCCGCGAGCTCGTAGTGGAACGGGATGTCCTGACGCGTGTAGAACGCCATCGTCGCCGCGGTCTTCGCCGGCACCCAGTTGTCGTTCCACCCGCCGCGCAACGCCGCGTGCCCGCCGTTCCAGCTGTGGTCCAGGTCTCCGATGTACTGGATGTCCCGCCCGGAAGCCGCCTCACGCACCGGGAACGGCAGCACGCCCGACTGGTCGAACACACCCCTCAGCGCGTTGCGGTCGGAGAACCCCCTCACGCCGCGGAGCGTGCCGTAGTAGTGGTCGAACGAACGGTTCTCCTGCATCAACAGCACGACGTGCTTGATCGCGCGCAAACCTCCCGCACGGGGTTCCTGTGCCAACGCTGCGTACACCGACGGTGGCAGCAGAGTGCCCGCACCAGCGGCAGCGACGGCGGCCATGAACCCACGACGAGAGAGCGACATGATTCGAGTTTGTAGTCCGGGGACATGTCGCGGAACCGACCCTCGTATGAACAAAGGCCCCGGATGACCAGGGCCTTGTTCACAGATCACATCAGGGCGCGGCGATCGCGGCGGCCACGCTCGCCCGTGCGTCGAGCCTGCCCTTGCCGCACTGCCCGGCGATCGGGTGTGGCTTCGCCTGCAGCCTCATCCACACCTGCGCGGGCGTCATCAGCGCCTTCCCGTGTTGCACCCGACCGTGCTGCATCAACGCCACCACGCCCGCGACGTGCGGGGACGCCATGCTGGTGCCCTGGTAGTACTGGTAGATCGACCCCGCGGGAACGGTCGCGCCGTTGTTCAGCGTCGACAGCACCCCGTTCGCCGCCGAGGGGGACGTCTCCCCACCGGGCGCGCAGATCTCGACCGTCGCGCCGAAGTTCGAGTACGACGCCTTGTTCGCCTGCCGGTCGGTCGCGGCGGTGGTGATCACGCCGCCGCAGTTGGCCGGGGTGAACCCGCTCGCGTTGGCGTTGGAGTTGCCCGCCGAGACGATGACCGTGGCGTTGTAGGGGTTGTTGCGCACGGTGTTGAGCGCGTTCTGCAGGATCGCCGGGCAGGCCGCCGACGGACCGCCGAGCGACAGGTTCAGCGTCTTCGCCGGGTTCGGGTTCGCCGGGACTCCCGCCACGGGGGCACCGGCCGCCCACAGGATGCCCGCGGCGATGTCCGCGATCGTGCCGCCGCACGTGCCGAGGACGCGCACGGGCACGACCTTGGCCAACGGAGCGACGCCGGTACCTCCGGTCAGGTTGTTGCGCAGCTCCGCCACGGTGCCGGCGACGTGCAGCCCGTGCCAGCTCGACGGTCGCGCCGCCGACCCGGGACCGCACTGGTTGGCGAGCCGCCAGTCGCCCTGGTCGGTGGGGTTGGCGTCCCGGCCGGTGCCGTCCTTGGCGAAGGCCGCGTTGCTGATGAAGTCGTAGCCGCCGAGGTAGTTGGCGGACATGTCCGGGTGGGCGGTGCGGCCGGTGTCGATCACCGCGACCCGCTGGCCCGCGCCGGACGGCCCGAGGTCCCACGCCTGCGACAACCCGATGCCGCCGACGGGCTCCCAGTAGTGCCACTGCTGCGGCCACAGCGGGTCGTTGGGCACGGCCGTCGCCTCGAGCACGATGTTGGGCTCGGCGTACTCGACGTCGCCCCGCGCCAGCAGCACCCGGATCGACTCGGCGGCGTCGCGGGAGGCGAGCACCTCCGCGCCGTCGGTGGCGTCCGCGACGGCCCTCGTCCGCGACTCGGTCAGCGCGTCCCCGCGCGACGCTCCCTCGCGGAACTTGACGATGATCTCCTGCTCCTCGGGCTCCTCCTGGGCCGACGCCGTCAGCGGCGTCACCGCCAGCGCCATCACGACGCCGATCAGGGCTGCCATGCCGGTTCTCATGGTCTTCCTCCCCTTCCGAAACGATCTGACGGCGAGAAGGAGAGTCCGGCGCGGTTGTGGTGCGGATGCGGCCGTCACAACAGATTCACAACAGGCCGCGCGTACCCACGAGCACAACGTCTCCGAGGGGGAACACCATGCTCACGCTCGTCGTCGCGGCCGCACTGGCCGCATCGGGAACCGCCGCCGCACCGGACCCCGCGACCGTCGCGCGGGTCGAGGCCGGCCGGCTCGTCATCACCGGGGCACCGGCACGCGCCGGCCAGATCCACGTCTCCGGCACCACCGTCAGCGACGCCGGCACGATGCGGCCGGGCACTGGATGCACGCGTCTGTCGGCCTCACGCGTCCAGTGCGCCCAGGTGCAGAAAGTCGTCATCTACCTGGGGAACCGCAACGACACCGTGCTCTACGACAGCGCCGTGCCGACCGAACAGCACGGTGGTGGTGGCGACGACTCACTCAACGGCGGCACGGGCGCGGACGTGCTGAAGGGAGGCGAGGGCGACGACACGCTGAACGGCGGCATCGGTCCCGACCAGCTCTACGGCGGTGATGGCGACGACGTGCTGGACGAGCCGCAGGCCGACACGGGCGGCAACCTCCTGCAGGGCGGCTACGGCAACGACCGGATCGACGGCGCCAAGCTGAACATGCGCGACCGGGCCGACTTCAGCGACCACGCCGAGGGCATGACGATCGACCTGGAGCTGGGCGTCGCCAGCAGGCCGGGCGAGTTCGACCAGGTCAAGAACGTGCAGGACGTCGACGGCACGCAGGGCGACGACGTGCTGGTCGGCAACGCCTGGCCCAACAGGCTGGCCGGGATGGGCGGCGACGACACGTGCGTGCAAGGTCCCTCGGACCAGTGCTTCCCATGAGTTCGACCGGCTGATGTATCAAGCTCGGCCGTAGGAACTCCGCTCGTGCGTGGACAAACTGGACGTCCGCCTGCTCGGACCCCTCGAAGTCACCGGGCCGGGCGGCGTGCTGCGCCTCGCCGGCACGCGCCAGCGCTCCCTCCTGGCGCTGCTGGCGTTGCGCGCACCCTCGGTGCTCCCCGCAGCGCGTCTCATCGACGCGTTGTGGGGCACCGAGCCCCCACCCACGGCCTTGCGGACGTTGCACAGCCACATCGCGCGCGTGCGCTCGGCTCTCGCCGCGATCGGACTGCCGGACGTCCTGATCACCACCAGCGCTGGCTATGCACTGCGGATCGATCCATCGCACGTTGACGTCACACGGTTCGAGCGCGCCCCATCACCTCGTGCGGCACTCTCGTTGTGGCGCGGCGATCCTCTGACCGATTGCGCGGTCTCCGAGTGGGCGTCCGCCGAGATCACCCGGCTGCACGAGGCACGGCTGGCGGCCGAGGAAGCGTTGGCGCAGCAGGAGATCGGCCGCGGTGCCTGCGGAGCCGCAGCCGCACAGCTCGAACGGCTCGTCGTCAGTCATCCACTGCGGGAACGCTTCTGGGAACTGCTCGCCGACGCACAACTACGCGGCGGCCGACGGGCTGATGCGTTGAGCACGGTGCGCAAGGCGCGCAAAGTGCTCGTCGACGAACTGGGCGTGGACCCCGGACCGGGACTGCGCGCGGTCGAGGCAGAGGCCCTGGCCTGCCCGCCCGCGGACGCCGGAGCCGCTCTCGTCGGACGGCAGCGCGAGACCCAGGACGTCGTGCGGCTGCTGGAGAAGTCCCGGCTCGTGACGGTCACCGGGCCGGCGGGCTGCGGCAAGTCGCGGCTGGCCCAGCACGTCTCGCCGTCCTCCACGGTGGTGGACCTGACGTCCGCGTCGTGCGTCGAGGACGCCGTCGCCGCAGCGTTCGCGCTCACGACGCGAGAGCTGCACACGCTTGGGAACACGTTGCTGGTGCTGGACAACTGCGAACACCTACGCGCTCGCTGCGCGGATTTCATTGAGGCACACCCTCGGCTGCGTGTGCTCGCCACGAGCCGTGAGCCCCTTTGCGTGCTGGGAGAAACGGTCTACCCGCTGCCACCGCTGGCCGTGCCCGACCCGGATGTGCCGCGGTCTTTGGCCGACCTGGCCGCCTATGACGCCGTGCGGCTGTTCCTGGACCGTGCGGCGCACACGTACACCGATGCCGACGCTCCGGCGATCGCCCAGCTCTGCGCGGCGCTCGACGGCCTTCCGCTGGCGCTGGAACTCGCGGCCGCCCGCACGTCCGTCCTCACGCCCGCCCAGGTCGCGCGGCGGCTGCGCGACAGGTTCGGGCTGCTGGAACCGTTGCGGGCCGCGATCGTGTGGAGCCACGACCTGCTGACGGCCGCGGAACGCGCGCTGCTCGCCGATCTCGCGGTGTGCGCGGGCGGGTTCCCGGCGGACCTGGTCGAGGCGCTGGGCAGCTCGCTCGACGCGCTCACCGGGCTGGTCGCCAAATCCCTGGTGCGGGTGTCCCGGGTCGCCGGCGAAACCCGCTTCTCCTTGCTGGAGACCGTGCAGGCGTTCGCTGCGGAACAAGGCTCGTCCGCGCACGGTCGTGCCGCCGACTTCTTCTTATGTCTCGCCGAACGCGCCGAGGCCGATCCCACGGGCACGCTGCTCACCGAGTTGCGCATCGAGCACGCGAACCTGCAACGCACCATGGACTGGTTCACGTCGACCGGCGACACGGACAAGGTGCTCCGCCTGGTGGTGGCGTTGAACCGCTACTGGCACCGCACCGGCGACTACCGCGAAGGCCGGCGCTGGCTCAAGGTGGCGTTGCGAGGCTCAGGACCGTTGCGCGGCAAGGCTTTGGCGTCCGCCGCCGCGCTCGCGTTGCTGGAGTGCGACTACGCCGACGCGGTGCGCTATGCTCGGGATGGATTGGAGACCGATCCATCTTTGGCCGGAAGGCTGCACCGGCTGCTCGGCTCGGTCGCGCGGGAACGCGGTCATTACGAGGCCGCGCTGCACCACTACCAAGAGGCCGCGTGCGCCTCGAACCCGGCGAACGCCGCCTACGCCCGGCAGCTCGCGGGTGCCACGTCCTGGCTCGCCGGTGACCTCGTCGTCGCGGAGGCCGATCTTCAGGCATCACTGAAGTCACTGCGCGAACTGGGTGACCGGCGTGGTGCCACGTCCTCGCTCGCCTACCTCGGTGCCGTCGCCTGGTACCGGGGCGACGAGGCGCGGGCGCGCACGATGCTCGACGAGGCGCTGGACACGTTCGGGGAACTGGAGTTCAAGGAGGGCATCGCCTGGGCGCTGAACCTGCTCGGCGTGGTCGAGCACGGCACCGGCAACCCGCGGGTCGCGCGGCCGTTGCTGGAGCGCAGTCTCACGCTGCACCGCGAACTGGGCGACCGCTGGCGCGAGGCGAGCGTCCTGGAGGCGCTGGCCCGCTCGACCGGCCGGCGGGAGCTGCTGACCGAGGCCGCGGCGATCCGGGCCCGCATCGGGGCGCCGGTGCCGACCGTCGAACGGGACCTGGCGCGCTCCGGTTAGCGCCTGGGCAACGCCGGGTCGCGACCCTCTTCCCAGGCAAGGAAACCGAAGAGGGGAACCGACCATGAGACTGCGCATCACCGCCGCCGCGCTCGCCATCGGGCTGTGCACCGCCGGGGTGGCCCAGGCCGACGACGTGCCGCCGGAGTTCCAGAACAGACCGACCCCGGCGGCCTGCTACAACGCCGTGCCCACGATCGTCGGCGCGGGCTTCATCCCCGGCGGGAGCGGAGCGGACGTGATCCTCGGCAGCCCCGGCCCGGACGTCATCGTCGCCATGGAGGGCAACGACATCATCATCGGCCTCGGCGCCGACGACGTGATCTTCGGCGGGCCGGGCAACGACCTGGTCTGCGCCGGCTGGGGCGACGACAAGGTCGACGGCGGCCTGCACCACGACACCGTCTACGGCGAGGCCGGCAACGACAAGATGCTCGGTGGCGAGGGGATGGACCTGCTGTCCGGCGACCTCAACTTCGACGAGGGCGACGGCGAGCTCGGGTTCGACTTCTGCACGGCGTCCACCGAGGTCCAGATCAGCTGCTAGCGACCGCCTGCCGCAGCAGGATCGCGGTGGCGGGATCGGGCCCGACCCCGAGCTGCCGCAGCGAGTCCAGCACGCGCGCACGCGTCCTCACCATCCTGTGCGGATCGCGTGCGCGCAGTGCGGCGGCCAGGGCGAGCCGGTGCCCGCGCGGGTCGAACGGCTCCAGCGCCAGCGCCCGTTCGGCGAGCACGTGCGCCTCGGCCGGATCACCCGTGACGAGCCGCAGTTCGCCCAGCTCCACCAGGTTCCGCACGTGCGCGGCCCTGATCTCGGCGATCTCGGCCTCGCACACGTCGGCCAGGTCCGGGAGCGGTTCGCCCCGCCACAGCGCCACGGCGTCGGCGGCGTCCCGCTCCCGCGCCGACCACAGGTCCACGGTCAGCTGGTCGCTCCGGACGAGCCGGATCGTCTCGTTGTCGCTGCGCAGGAAGTAGCTGGCCTCACCGCCCGCACGGCCGGGTTCGAGCAGCCGGCGGAGGTGCGTCGTCGTCACGCGCAGGTTCCGCGCGGCGCTCGCCGGGTCGAGGTCCGGCCAGAGCAGGTCCATCGCCTGCTCGCGAGAAACCTCGGTCCGCAGCACGAGCAGGCCCAGCAGCTGGCGGACGCGGGCCCGGCGCAGCTCGGGTGCCTCCGCGGCGACCCCGTTCCTGGTGACCCGCATCGGGCCGATCACCTCGATGCCGATCGGGTGGTCCGGAGGCGCCGGCACGGCGGCGAGCAGTCTCGCGGCACCGGCGACGAGGTCCGGGTCCCTGGTGAGCTCCCGGAACTGGCGGTGCGCGGCCGCTCCGACGCGGTCGGCGAGCCAGGTGCCCAGGCGCGTGCTGCCCGCGGCGGCCTGCCGGGCGGCCAGCTCGACGGACCACGGCAGCGGCAGGAAGCAGAGCGCGTGGGCGTCCGGCAGGTCCTTGCGCGGATCGCCGTTCCTGGCCGCGAGGAACGCACGCCCGGCCGCGCGCGCCTTGCGGTGCGACGGGCCCAGGTCCGTGTCGTCCCACCGTTCCCTGAGCTCGTCGCTGAGCACGTACCCGAGCGTCAGGAACCGGCGCAGGTGCCGTTCGGCGAGCCTGATCTCCAGCGGCCACCGGTCCAGGTGCCGCTTGTAGAGGTCGCGGGCCAGGTCCTCCTCGCCGCGCGTGACGGCGCCCGCCGCCTGCGCCGCGCACGCCAGCACCGCATCGCGCGGGTTGTCGTGCTCGGCGGGCAGGTCCGGCCCGGTCTCCCCGAACGACGCCGCGACGACGGCGCGGACGGCACCCGCCACGAACTCGTCGCGCGCGGTGCTCCCCGTGTCATCCCCCTGGAACTCGACGGCCTCCCCGTCGAACCACCGCGCCGTCGCGGCGTGGCGGCGCGCCAGGTCGTCGCCGAGCATCCGTTCGGCGAGCTCGGCCGCGTCCTGCCCGCGCCCGCACATCGCGAGGCAGTGCACGTGGAACCTGGTCGTGGACACCGCAAGCGCTTGGGGCACCGCGTGCACCGGTGCCTGGGCGAGGTGCCGCAGCGCCGTCTCCGGGTCACCGTCGAGCTCGGCCACCACCGCGGCGGTGCTGTGCCGCAACACCTTCAGCACCGGCGAGTGCGCGTCGAGCTCCTGGGCCCTGCCGGCGACGGTGGCCAGCCGCACCAGATCGCCCCGCGAGTGCGCGGTGATCACGGCCTGCCCCAGCGCCACCGCGGCTCCCTCGTGGTCGCCGGCCCGCAGCATCAGGGCGCAGGCCTGGTCGACCAGGTGGTCGATCGACGGGTCGGAGAAGTCCTCGGCGTGCAGGACCGCGGCCTTCAGCAACAGGAACGCGGGCTCGCGTCCGCACTGCGCCGGCACCGCGTCGAGCCACGTCCGCGCGATCGCGCTCGGCAGCACGGACAACGTGGTCCGCACGAGCTCGACCGCGAGCTCGGCGAGCAGCGCCCAGTCGTAGGCCCGGCACGCGACCCGTCCCGCCGCGGCCAGATCTCCGCGCGCCGTCAGCACTTCCACGGCCCTGCCCCGGAAACGACCGGTGGACACCAGGCTCCCCCACAGGTCGTGGGCCCGGTAGCGGCCGTCGTCGAGCCGGTCCACCAACGGGATCGCGCGCGCCAGGTGCTCCAGGTCCGCGGGCTCCCCCGCCACCGCGCCGACCTCGTCCACCGTGGCGGTCCCGAGTGCCACCAACGCCGCCAGCGCGGTGCGCGTCCGTTCCGGCACCTGGTTCAGCACCTCCTCGGCGGCGTACCGCCACGACGCGGCCGGACCGGCGGTGAGCGACAGCCGCACGAGCGCGGGCCAGCCGTGCAGGTCCTCGGCCGCTTCCCGCCCCAGTTTCCGGGCCAGCGCGGACGTTTCGGCGTCGGTGAACGCCAGGTCCGCCGTCTCGACCACGCCCACCTGCCCCGCCGCCTGACGCCGCGCGAGCGGCAGGCCCGGCGTCGTGCGACCGGCGAGCACGAGGTGCGCGGTGTCGGGCAGGGCACGGGCGACCTCCGCGAGCAGGTCGGCGCCGGGCGACCCGTCCGGGACCTCGTGGACGTCGTCGAGCACCAGGCAGACGTCCAGCGGGGCCTTGGCCAGCAAGGCCGCGACGACGTCGCGTGCGAGTTCACGCGGGGCTTGCGACGTCACGAGCACGTCCCGCGCGTCGGTGCCGAGAGCGTCGAGGATCGCCGCGGCCAACCGGCCGGCGTCCTCGTGGCCGGGTCCGCAGGTCACCCAGGCGTCGATGCCCTGCGGCGCCAGGAGGTTCGCGCGGACGGCCTGCGCCAGCGCGGTGGTCTTGCCGAAGCCGGGTCCCGCGGTGACCAGCGTGACCGGACGGGACCAGCGGCTCCGCAGGCGGTCCACCAGACGCGGGCGCGGCAGCTCGGCGTCGAGCGGGCGCGGCACGGCGCGCAGACCTGTCGTGTTGTCCCCCACGCACTGCGGAGACGCGGACCACGCCCGAAATACGCGAAACGGCCCGCCTCCCCGGGAAGGGAGGCGGGCCGTCGTCGGACGATCAGGCGCCGGCGGCGTTGCGCAGGGCCTCGGCGCGGTCCGTCGACTCCCAGGGGAGGTCGACGTCCGTGCGACCGAAGTGGCCGTACGCGGCGGTCGGGCCGTAGATCGGGCGGAGCAGGTCGAGGTCGCGGATGATCGCGGCGGGCCGGAGGTCGAACACCTCGGTGATGGCCTGCTGGATCTTCTGCGGGTCGACGGTCTCGGTGCCGAAGGTCTCGACGAAGAGGCCGACGGGGGCCGCCTTGCCGATCGCGTAGGCGACCTGGACCTCGACGCGGGTGGCGAGGCCCGCCGCGACGGTGTTCTTCGCGACCCAGCGCATGGCGTAGGCGGCGGAGCGGTCGACCTTCGACGGGTCCTTGCCGGAGAACGCGCCGCCACCGTGGCGGGCCATGCCGCCGTAGGTGTCGACGATGATCTTGCGGCCGGTCAGGCCCGCGTCACCCATCGGGCCACCGATGACGAAGCGGCCGGTCGGGTTCGTGAGCAGGCGGACACCCGTGGTGTCCAGCGACAGCTCGGCGAGCTCGGGCTCCACGACGTGCTCGCGCAGGTCGACGCCGAGCAGCTTCTCGAGGTCGATGCCGTCGGCGTGCTGCGTGGAGATGACGACCGTGTCGAGGCGGACCGGCTGGTCACCCGCGTACTCGATGGTGACCTGGGTCTTGCCGTCCGGGCGCAGGTACGGAACGGTGCCGTCCTTGCGGACCGCGGTCAGGCGGCGGGACAGGCGGTGCGCCAGCGCGATCGGCAGCGGCATCAGCTCGGGCGTGTCGGTGCACGCGTAGCCGAACATCAGGCCCTGGTCGCCGGCACCCTGCTTGTCGATCTCGTCCGCAGCGCCCTCGACGCGCTCCTCGAACGCCGTGTCGACGCCCTGCGCGATGTCCGGGGACTGCGCGCCGATCGCCACGTTCACGCCGCACGAGTGGCCGTCGAAGCCCTTCGCGGACGAGTCGTAGCCGATCTCCAGGATCTTCTCGCGGACGATCGTGGGGATGTCCGCGTAGGCCTCGGTGGTGACCTCACCCGCGACGTGCACCTGACCCGTGGTCACCAGCGTCTCCACGGCGACGCGGGAGCGCGGGTCCTTGGCGAGCAGCGCGTCCAGGATCGAGTCGCTGATGGCGTCACAGATCTTGTCCGGGTGTCCCTCGGTCACCGACTCACTGGTGAACAGCCTGCTGCTGTGCTGGCTCACGGACACTCCTTCGTTGCGGGGTTGGACTGAGGTGAACCTTACCGAGACCGCGTCAAGCGAGCGGTAACCGCGTCCCAGACAGCGGACGCCAGTTGAGTTTTCGGCCCGTGGGGTATAGGCGTCTCGGCGCCGTCCGGGGACAGCAGCCAGCCGGCGTTGTCCTCCTGCTCGAACGCCTTGCCGTCGCCGACCGCGTTCAGCACTAGGAGGTCGCAGCCCTTGCGCCGCAGCTTCGCCCGGCCGTAGTCGAGCACCGACGTGGTCTCGTCGCCGGTCTCCGCGGCGAACCCGACGATCAGCTGGCCGCTCCGACGTGCGGAAACGAGCTCCACGAGGATGTCGGGGTTCTTCGTCAGCGCGATCGGGTCCGGGTCGCCGTCGGTCTTCTTGATCTTGTGTCCGGTGAGGGACAACGGCCGGAAGTCGGCCACCGCGGCGGCCATCACGACCACGTCCGCGTCCGCCGCCACCTTGTGCATCGCGTCGCGCAGCTCGACCGCGGAACCCACGCGCACCAGGTCGACCCCGGCGGGTGTGGCCAGATCCGCGGTGTTTCCCGCTACCAAAGTCACACGCGCGCCGCGCTGCGCGGCCACCCGTGCGAGCGCGTAGCCCTGCTTGCCGGACGAGCGGTTGCCGATGAACCGCACCGGATCGAGTGGTTCGCGCGTGCCGCCGGCGGAGATGGCGACGTGCACGCCCTCCAGCGAGCGCGGCAGCGCGTCGGCCTGCACGAGCAGCAGCCGGGCCAGCTCGACGATCTCGGCCGGGTCGGGCAGGCGGCCCTTGCCGGTGTCCTTGCCCGTCAACCGGCCGGACGCGGGTTCGGCGACGACGACACCGCGCGAGCGCAGCAGCGCCACGTTGTGCTGGGTGGCCGGGTGCTCCCACATCTCGGTGTGCATCGCCGGCACCAGCAGGACCGGGCAGCGCGCGGTCAGCAGGGTGTTGGTCAGCAGGTCGTCGGCGAGGCCGTGCGCGGCCTTCGCGATCAGGTTCGCGGTCGCCGGGGCGACCATGACAAGGTCGGCGTTCTGCCCGAGCTTGACGTGCGGCACCTCGTGCACGTCGTCGAACGGGTCGGCGGACACGACCTGGCCGGACAGGGCCTCGAACGTGGCGGCTCCCACGAACTTGAGCGCGCCCTCGGTGGGGATGACCCGCACGGAGTGACCGGACTCGGTCAACCGGCGCAGGACCTCACAGGCCTTGTACGCAGCGATGCCCCCGCCAACACCCAGAACGATCCTGGGCTTGGTGGGGGCATCAGCGTCAGACGACGCGGTCACTCGCCCTCGGTGTGCTCGAGGAGACCCGCGTGGATCTCGCGCAGAGCGATCGAGAGCGGCTTCTCGCGCGGGCCCGGCTCGACGAGCGGGCCGACGTACTCGAGCAGGCCCTCGCCGAGCTGCGCGTAGTAGTCGTTGATCTGGCGGGCACGCTTCGCGGCGTAGATCACCAACGCGTACTTCGAGCTCACCTGCTCAAGCAGGTCGTCGATCGGCGGGTTGGTGATGCCCTCCGGGGAACCGGTCAGGTGACCGAGCTCGGTGTGGGTGATCACTCTCAGACTCCTGAAATTCGTGGTCCGACCATCAAGGATAGCAAGTCGGCCGCGGCCGACTGCACGTCGGCGTTCACGACGACCTCGTCGAACTCCTTTTCGGCCGCCAGCTCCTCGCGGGCGATCTCCAGGCGACGTTCGACGACGTCCGGGTGTTCGGTGCCCCGGCCGGTCAGCCGGTCGACCAGGTGCTCCCAGGACGGGGGCATCAGCATGACCAGCTGGGCCTCGGGCATGGCCACGCGGACCTGCCGCGCGCCCTGCAGCTCGATCTCGAGCAGGGCGGGACGGCCGGCGGCCAGTGCTTCCTCGACGGGCCTGCGAGGGGTTCCGTAGCGGTTTCCGGCGAAGTCGGCGTGTTCGAGGAACTCGCCCGCGTCCACCATCTGCTGGAACTTCTCGTGGTCCACGAAGTGGTAGTGCACCCCGTCGACCTCGCCCGGCCTCGGTTTCCTGGTGGTCGCCGAGACGGAGAAGTAGACATCGGGCTGCTGCCTGCGCAGCTCCGCCAGGACGCTGGACTTGCCAACGCCGGACGGCCCGGACAAGACGGTGAGGCGGGGACGGGCGACGCCCGCCCCCGCCTCGGTGCCAATCACTCTCCGCTGAACTCGGAGAGCAGGGCCTTGCGCTGGCGGTCACCGAGACCGCGCAGGCGACGGCTGGGAGCGATCTCGAGGCGCTCCATGATCTGCTGCGCGCGAACCTTGCCGACGCCCGGGAGGGCCTCGAGCAGCGCGGACACCTTCATCTTGCCCAGGACCTCGTCGCTCTCGGCGGCCTTGAGCACGTCCGTCAGGGTCGTGCCGCCGCGCTTGAGGCGCTCCTTGAGCTCAGCCCGAGCGCGACGAGCGGCAGCAGCCTTCTCCAGCGCTGCGGCTCGCTGCTCCTCGGTAAGCTGGGGAAGAGCCACGATTTCCTCCGTGGTGTGGATTCTTTTCGGATCGGTGCCGCGACCGTACCGACCGCAATTGCCTGAGTACAACGTGACCCAGTCAGGTAAATCTTCAGCGGTGGTGAGTGATGCGGCGGGTGGTAGTAGTACCAACACCCTCCGGCGGCCTGATCACTGCCTCCGGCAACTCGTCGCCCACGTTACGTGTGCTATGAGGCCGGTGACCAGCGGGGCAGCCGGTGGCGTGGACCCTACCAACACATGTTTCCCCTGGTGAGCGCGCCACACCCCAAAAGTCGTGGCGCGCCCCTCCTCAGAGGCTCTCCTGCACCCTCCGCACGGCGCTGACCAGCGACGATACGTCCGGGCCATGCTTGAGAACATCTCGTGAAGAAGTTGGCAGGACACCCCGCATGTCGGACCCGAAGAGCCGTTTTAGATCAGCCACCGAGCCGCCCTGAGCGCCGAAACCGGGCGCCAGGATCGGCCCGTTGAACCGCGAGAGGTCTACATCCGTTTCCCCGATCGTGGCACCCACGACGAGACCGACATCGCCGCACGGGGAAATGCCTGAATTCCGGTCCGCGGCGAAATCGATGATCGTCTGCGCCACGGTTCGCCCGTCCGGAGCAACGACCCGCTGGACCTCGGCACCCTCCGGGTTGGACGTGAGGGCGAGCACGAACACTCCCCTGCCCGTCTCCCGCGCCTTGTCGAGCGCCGGCTGCAGCGAGCCGAACCCGAGGAACGGCGACAGCGTGACGGCGTCCCCGGCGAGCGGCGAGCCGTCGCCCAGGTAGGCCTGCGCGTAGGCGGCCATGGTGGAGCCGATGTCGCCGCGCTTGGCGTCCACGAGCACCAGCGTGCCCGAGTCGCGCAGGTCCGCGATCACCCGCTCCAGCACGGCGACGCCCCGCGACCCGTAGGCCTCGAAGAACGCCGCCTGCGGCTTCACCATCGCCACCGTGCCGCCGAACGCCTCCACGGCGGTCAGGGCGAACCGTTCGAGGCCCTCGACGGTCGGGGACAGGCCCCAGGCGTCGAGGAGGCTCGGGTGCGGGTCGATCCCGACGCACAGCGGTCCGTGCGCGTCGACGGCCTTCGCGAGCTTCTGCCCGAAATGATCTGGCACGAAGATCACGCGTCTCCCCTCAGCGCCGCCTGGAGCGCCTGCAGCGGCTGGACCCCGATGTCACCGCGGATGAGCGCCTCGATGCCGTGCACGGCCGCGGCAGCGCCCTGGATCGTGGTGACGCACGGGATGTCCTTGGCGACGGCGGCGGTGCGGATCTCGTAACCGTCCACACGGGGACCGCTGTTGCCGTACGGCGTGTTGAAGATCATGTCGATCTCACCGTTCAGGATCATGTCGACGACGTTGCCCTCGCCCTCGAAGTGCTTGCGCACCTCGGTGCACGGGATCCCGTTGCGCTTCAACACCTCCGCGGTGCCCGAGGTCGCGAGGATCTGGAACCCGAGGTCGGCCAGCCGCTTCACCGGGAAGATCATCGCGCGCTTGTCGCGGTTCGCGAACGACACGAACACCTTGCCCTTGGTGGGCAACGAGCCGTACGAGGCCGTCTGCGACTTCGCGAACGCCTTGCCGAACGACGAGTCGATGCCCATGACCTCGCCGGTGGACTTCATCTCCGGGCCGAGCAACGAGTCGACGCCGTGGCCCTCGGGCGTGCGGAAGCGGTGGAACTGCATGACCGCTTCCTTGACCGCGACCGGCGCGTGCTCGGGCAGCCGGGCACCGTCACCGGTGGCCGGCAGGATGCCCTCGACCCGCAGCTCCGCGATCGTCGCGCCGAGCATGACGCGGGACGCGGCCTTGGCCATCGACACCGCCGTCGCCTTGGACACGAACGGCACTGTGCGCGACGCACGGGGGTTCGCCTCCAGGACGTACAGCACGTCGTCCTTGAGCGCGTACTGGACGTTCAGGAGCCCCTTCACGCCGATGCCGCGCGCGATGGCCTCGGTGGAGCGGCGGACGTTCTCGATGTCCGACGCGCCGAGCGTGATCGGCGGCAGCGCGCAGGAGGAGTCGCCGGAGTGCACACCGGCTTCCTCGATGTGCTCCATCACACCGCCGATGAACACCTCGGTGCCGTCGCACAGCGCGTCCACGTCGATCTCGATGGCGTCGTCGAGGAACCGGTCGACCAGCACCGGGTGCTCGGGCGTCACCTCGGTCGCGCGGGCGATGTAGCCCGACAGCGACTCCTCGTCGTACACGATCTCCATGCCGCGCCCGCCGAGCACGTAGGAGGGGCGCACGAGGACCGGGTAGCCGATCTCGTCCGCGATCTCCTTCGCCTCGTCGAACGACGTGGCCGTGCCGAACTTCGGCGCGGGCAGCCCGGCCTCGGTCAGCACCTTGCCGAACTGGCCGCGGTCCTCGGCGAGGTGGATCGCCTCGGGCGTGGTGCCCACGACCGGCACACCGGCGTCCGACAGGCGCTTCGCGAGGCCCAGCGGCGTCTGGCCGCCCAGCTGCACGATGACGCCCGCGACGGTGCCGGAGCGCTGCTCGGAGTGCACGACCTCCAGCACGTCCTCGAACGTCAGCGGCTCGAAGTACAGGCGGTCGGAGGTGTCGTAGTCGGTCGACACCGTCTCCGGGTTGCAGTTGACCATGACCGTCTCGTACCCGGCCTGCCGCAGCGCCATGGCCGCGTGCACGCACGAGTAGTCGAACTCGATGCCCTGGCCGATGCGGTTCGGCCCGGAGCCGAGGATCAGCACCTTCGGCTTCTCCCGCTGCTCCGCGACCTCGGTCTCGGCGTTCGGGTCGAGCTCGTAGGCGGAGTAGTGGTACGGCGTCTCGGACTTGAACTCCGCCGCGCACGTGTCGACCGTCTTGTAGACCGGACGCACGCCCAGGCGGTGGCGCAGCGCGCGCACGCCGTCCTCACCGGCCAGCTCCGGGCGGAGGACGGAGATCTGCCGGTCGGAGAGACCGGCGCGCTTCGCCTTGCGCAGCAACGGCTCGTCGAGCACGGGAGCCTCCAGGAGCTCCGTGCGCAACGTGCCGAGCCAGGCGATCTGCTCGATGAACCACGGGTCGATCTTCGACGCGTTGTACACGTCCTCGATGGACGCGCCGAGTCGAAGAGCACGCTCGACCGTGTAGATGCGACCGTCGTGACCCCGCTCCAGCTGGGCCAGGACCGACTCCAGAGTAGTGCCCTCCGGGTCGGGCTGGGTCCAGAAACCGACCGATTTCGTTTCCAGCGAACGCAGCGCCTTGCCCAGCGCCTCCACGAAGTTCCGGCCGATCGACATGGCCTCGCCGACCGACTTCATCGTGGTCGTCAGCGTGGGGTCGGCGCCGGGGAACTTCTCGAAGGCGAACCGCGGTGCCTTCACGACCACGTAGTCGAGCGTCGGCTCGAACGACGCCGGGGTCTCCCCCGTGATGTCGTTGGTGATCTCGTCGAGCGTGTAGCCGATGGCGAGCTTCGCGGCGATCTTGGCGATCGGGAAGCCGGTCGCCTTGGACGCCAGCGCCGACGACCGCGACACGCGCGGGTTCATCTCGATGACGACCATGCGGCCGTTGTCCGGGTGGATGGCGAACTGGATGTTGCAGCCACCGGTGTCGACGCCGACCTCGCGGATGACCTGGATGCCGACGTCGCGCATGTGCTGGTACTCGCGGTCGGTCAGCGTCATCGCGGGCGCGACCGTGACCGAGTCACCGGTGTGCACGCCCATCGGGTCGATGTTCTCGATCGAGCAGATGACGACGACGTTGTCGTTGCGGTCGCGCATCAGCTCGAGCTCGTACTCCTTCCACCCGAGCACGCTCTCCTCGATGAGCACCTCGGTGACCGGGGACTCCTCGAGGCCGATCGCGGCGAGGCGCTCCAGCTCCTCGTGCGTGTAGGCCATGCCGGAACCCAGGCCGCCCATGGTGAACGACGGCCGGATGACGACCGGGAGGCCGAGCTCGGCGACGGTCGCGCGGACCTCGTCCATCGTCTTGCATACGGCCGAACGCGGGACGTCCGAGCCGATGCGGCGGACCAGGTCCTTGAAGATCTGCCGGTCCTCGCCGCGCTGGATGGCGTCGATGTTCGCGCCGATCAGCTCGACGTCGTACTTCTCCAGCACGCCGCGCTCGTGCAGCGCGATGGCCGTGTTCAGCGCCGTCTGGCCGCCCAGCGTCGCGAGGATCGCGTCCGGGCGCTCCTGCGCGATGACCTTCTCCACGAACTCGGCCGTGATCGGCTCGATGTAGGTGGCGTCGGCGAACTCGGGGTCGGTCATGATGGTCGCCGGGTTGGAGTTCACCAGGCTGACCCTGATGCCCTCCTCCCTCAGCACCCGGCACGCCTGGGTGCCGGAGTAGTCGAACTCGCAGGCCTGACCGATGACGATCGGGCCGGAGCCGATGACCAGGATGTGCTTGAGATCAGTCCTCTTCGGCATCAGCGGGCCTCATTCATCATGGTCACGAAGTCGTCGAACAGGGGCGCGGCGTCGTGCGGGCCGGCCGCGGCCTCGGGGTGGTACTGCACGGAGAACGCCGGCGCGTCGAGCAGCCGGACGCCCTCGACGGTGCCGTCGTTCGGGCAGTAGTGCGACAGCACGGCGCGGCCGAACTCCGACGAGAACTCCTCGCCGGGCGTGCCCTCGAGCGCGAACCCGTGGTTCTGCGAGGTGATGGCGACCTTGCCGGTGGTCACGTCGATAACCGGGATGTTGATGCCGCGGTGGCCGTAGCGCATCTTGTACGTGCCGCGGCCGACCGCGCGGCCGAGGATCTGGTTGCCGAAGCAGATGCCGAACAGCGGCAGCTTGCGGCCCAGTGCCTCCCGCGTCAGGGCGATGGCGTGGTCCTGCGTGGCCGGGTCGCCGGGGCCGTTCGAGAGGAACACCCCGTCCGGGCTGACCTTCAGGATGTCCTCGAACGTGCTGGTCAACGGCAGGACGTGCACCTCGATGCCGCGCGCCGCCATCATCCGCGGAGTGTTGGACTTGATGCCCAGGTCGAGCGCCGCGACGGTGAACTTCTTCTCGCCGATGGCCTCGACCACGTACGGCTTGTCCGTCGTCACGTCGACCGCGAGGTTCGCGCCGACCATCTGCGCGGACGCCTTGACCTGCTCGACCATCGACGCGTCGTCGCTCAGCTCGGAGCCCGAGAACACGCCGGCGCGCATCGCGCCCTGCTCGCGGATGTGACGGGTCAGCGTGCGGGTGTCGAGGCCCGCGATGCCGACGACGCCCTGGTTCGCGAGCTCCTCGTCGAGACCGCGCTTCGAGCGCCAGTTCGACGGGGTGCGCGCGGGGTCGCGGACCACGTAGCCCGCCACCCAGATCTTGGACGACTCGTCGTCCTCGTCGTTCCAGCCGGTGTTGCCGATCTGCGGCGCGGTCTGCACCACGATCTGGCGGTGGTAGGACGGGTCGGTCAGGGTTTCCTGGTACCCGGTCATGGCCGTGGAGAACACGACCTCGCCGAGCGAGACGCCGGTCGCTCCGTACGCCTCACCGCGGAAGACTCGTCCGTCTTCCAGCACCAATGCCGCGTTCGTCACGCCTTGCCTCCCACGAGAGCTGCAACCCATTCGTCGTAAACGTCTTTGTCATCGCCACGGAAACCCGTGTCGAAGAGGTGGCCTTCGTTCTCCCACTGGACCACCAGCAGGCCCTCTTCGCTGAACATGACCTTCCCGGCCAGGCCCCGGTCCGTGCGGGCGTCCCGGATGGACTGCGCCGGGATGAAGATCGGCGAGGCGCCGGTCCGCTCGATCGCGACGCCTTCCGGCACCAGGCTCAGCGTGGCCTCGGCGCGGTGGCCGATGTCGCCGACCTGGATGCGGTCCTGCCAGTTGCCCGCGTTCGTCGTTCCGATGTAGACGCCGGTGGTCGCGAGGCGCGCCGCGCCGAGCTTCTCCGGTGTCGCCGGGAAGGCGGGCAGATCGGCCTGCTTGCGCTGACGTCGCTTCCAGCCGTGCCACATGCCGTAGACGCACAGGGCGAAGAAGACGAAGACCGCCAGGGACAGGAGGATCCGGGTCATTCCGCAATCCTCCCCGCCACCGCGGTCACCCGGCCACGCAAGATGGTGGCCGTCACCGCCGCGGGCAGCTCCATGCCCTCGAACGGGGTGTTGCCGGCGATGCTCGCGAGCTCGGCGCCGCGGACCGTCCAGGACGCGTCCGGGTCGACCAGCACGAGGTTCGCGGGCTCGCCGACCGCGATCGGACGGCCCTGGTCGGTCAGGCCGGCGATCTCGGCGGGCTTCTCGCTCATCACGCGGGCGACGCCGCGCCAGTCCAGCAGGCCGGTCTTCACCATCGTCTCGACGACGATGCCGAGGGCGGTCTGCAGGCCGAGCATGCCCGGACGGGCGGCCGACCACTCGCAGTCCTTGTCCTGGACCGCGTGCGGGGCGTGGTCCGTGGCGACGCAGTCGATCGTGCCGTCGGCCAGGGCCTGGCGCAGCGCGTCCACGTCAGACTGGGTGCGCAGCGGCGGGTTGACCTTGTTGACCGGGTCGTAGGTGGCGAGCCGGTCGTCGGTCAGGATCAGGTGGTGCGGGGTGACCTCGGCGGACACCTTGGTGCCGCGCGCCTTGGCCCACTTCAGGACGTCCGCCGTGCCGGTGGTGCTGACGTGGCAGACGTGCAGCTTCGCGTCGACCTGCTTCGCGAGGATGCAGTCGCGGGCGACGATCGACTCCTCGGCGGCCGCGGGCCAGCCCTGCAGACCGAGCCGGGAGGCGTTCTCGCCCTCGTGCGCCTGCGCTCCGACGGTGAGCTTCGGCTCCTCGGCGTGCTGGGCGATGACGGCGCCCAGGGCCTTCGAGTACTCCAGCGCGCGGCGCATGATCAACGGATCGTGCACGCAGTGGCCGTCGTCGGAGAAGACGCGGACGTTCGCCCTGGACTTGGCCATCGTGCCGAGCTCGGCGAGCTTCTCGCCCTTGAGGCCGACGGTGACGGCGCCGACCGGGTGGACGTCGACGAGGCCGACCTCCTGGCCGCGGCGGGCGACGTGCTCGACGATGACGGCGTTGTCGGCGACCGGGTCGGTGTTGGCCATCGCGAAGACCGCCGTGTAACCGCCGAGAGCCGCGGCCTTCGAGCCCGTCTCGATGGTCTCGGTGTCTTCACGGCCCGGCTCACGCAGGTGGGTGTGCAGGTCGACGAAGCCCGGCAGCAGGACCGCGCCGTTGCCTTCGATGATCTCGGCGTTCTCGTCCGATCCCTCTGCGATCACGCCGTCGCGGATCAGCAGGTCGATCGGTTCCCCCTCGCCGTAGGGCCTGACTCCCTTGAGAAGCAAGGGTTTCACGCGTTTTCCTCCTCGTGGGCAAGCAGGTGGTACAGCACGGCCATGCGCACGTGGACACCGTTGCGGACCTGCTCGGTGATGGCGGCCTGCGGGCTGTCGGCGACGACGGAGGCGATCTCCATGCCGCGCAGCATCGGGCCGGGGTGCAGCACGACGGCGTGCTCGGGGAGCAGCTTCAGACGCCGCTCGTTGAGGCCGTACGCGATCGAGTACTCGCGCGAGCTCGGGAAGAACCCGCCGGTCATCCGCTCGGCCTGCACACGCAGCAACATCACCGCGTCCTGCGAGGCGAGCTCGGAGTCGATCTCGTGCGAGAACGTGACCGGCCAGTTCTCGACGCCGGTGGGCAGCAGGGTCGGCGGGGCGACCAGCGTGACCTCGGCGCCGAGGGTGGTGAGCAGGTGCACGTTCGACCGGGCGACCCGGCTGTGCAGGACGTCGCCGACGATCGCGACGCGGCGGCCGTCGAGGCTGCCCAGGCGGTCGCGCAACGTGGCGGCGTCGAGCAGCGCCTGCGTGGGGTGCTCGTGCATGCCGTCGCCCGCGTTCACCACGGACGTGCTGGTGTGCTTGAGCCAGCCCGCGAGCCGGTGGGCCGCGCCGGACGCCGGGTGCCGCACGATGACGCAGTCGGCGCCCGCGGCCTGCAGCGTCAGGGCGGTGTCGCGCAGCGACTCGCCCTTGCTGACGCTGGAACCGGAGCTGCTGACGTTGATCACGTCGGCGGACATCCACTTGCCGGCGATCTCGAAGCTGACGCGGGTACGGGTGCTGTTCTCGTAGAACATCGTGATCACCGTGCGGCCGCGCAGCGTCGGCAGCTTGCGGACCTCGCGGCCGAGCAGCGCCTGCTTCAGCCGGTCCGCGGTGTCGAGGATCGCGATCGCCTGGTCGCGGTCGAGGCCGTCGGTGGAGAGCAGGTGCTTCACTTCAGCACCACTCCGTCGCGGCCGTCGAACTCCTCGAGGTTCACGACGACGTCCTCGTTCTTGGAGGTCGGCAGGTTCTTGCCCACGTAGTCCGCGCGGATCGGCAGCTCGCGGTGGCCGCGGTCGACCAGCACGGCCAGCTGGACGGCGCGGGGCCGGCCGTGGTCGCGCAGGGCGTCGAGGGCGGCGCGGATCGTGCGGCCGGAGAACAGCACGTCGTCCACGAGCACGACCAGCTTGTCGTCGATGCCGCCCTCGGGCAGCTTCGTCGCCTCCAACGGCCTGGTGGGGCCTCGGCGGAGGTCGTCGCGGTAGAGGGTGATGTCGAGCGTGCCCTCGTGCACCGTCCGGCCGGAAAATTCGGCGATCTTAGCGGCTAGCCGTCGTGCGAGGGGGGCTCCCCGGCTGGGAATACCCATCAAGACGACGTCGGGTGCGCTGGGTGCATCGAGAGCGGTCTTCTCGATGATCTGATGGGCCATTCGGGCGACAGTGCGCGCGACGTCACCGGCCGAGAGAATCTCGCGATCCCCGGCCGGATCCGTCGCGCCACGTTGACGTGACGCCACGGCTGGACCTCCTTCCCCGCCTCACTGGACGGGTCCTTAAAGGACGTCGGACACCTGGTAACAACTAGGCTGACCTGCACCGTATCACCTACGGACGGTCAACCATCCGAGTGGTAGGCCAGGCGTGGCGCGCGTCTCTCCTTGAGATCAGCTTGACCTGCCGGACACGGCGAGTAATCATTACTCTGCGTATCGATCTAAGCCTCCCCGCAGCACGCTCGTACTGCTGACGGGGCGAATGAACGGAGAACCGCCACATGGGCGACTACGCCAAGGCGCTGGGGGCCAAGCTCCGCGCTATCCGCCAGCAGCAGGGTCTGTCCCTGCACGGCGTCGAGCAGAAGTCCGGCGGTCGCTGGAAGGCCGTGGTCGTCGGCTCGTACGAGCGCGGTGACCGCGCGGTGACCGTGCAGAAGCTGGCCGAGCTGGCCGACTTCTACGGGGTTCCCGTCGCCGAGCTCCTGCCCGAGGGCCGCGTGCCGTCGGGTGCCGAGCCGGCCACCAAGATCGTGATCAACCTCGAACGGCTGCAGCAGCTGCCGGTCGAGAAGGTCGGCCCGCTGGCGCGCTACGCCGCGACCATCCAGTCGCAGCGCGGTGACTACAACGGCAAGGTCCTCTCGATCCGCACCGAGGACCTGCGGTCGCTCGCGATCATCTACGACATGACGCCGGGCGAGCTCACCGAGCAGCTGATCGACTGGGGCGTGCTGCCCCCCGAGGCCCGGCCGGCCAAGGAAGACTGAAGCTTCCACGTTCGGAGCAGTGGCTCCCCTGACGTCCTGCCAGTCGCCCTGAGGACGTCCGGGGAGCCACTGCTGCATTCGAGTGGGAGGCACCGAGCGTGACGACGTACCGCGAGGTCCTGCGGACGCCGAGGGTCGCGCCCCTGCTCGGTGCCGCGCTGTGTTCCCGGCTCGCGGAGCAGATGTTCACGTTCGTGCTGGTCCTGCACGTGCTGGGCCTGTTCGGCTCCCCCGCCCTCGCAGGCGCCGTGGTGTTCGCCGCGGTCGCTCCCGGCCTGCTCGTCAGCCCGGTCGCGGGCGCGCTGCTGGGCCGCGCCGGGGTGGTGAGGTCGATCGTGGCCGACCTGGTGGCGAGCGCCGTGCTGGTGGGCGCGCTCGCGTTCGCGCCGGCCGACGTCGCCACGATCCTCGTCCTGGCCGCGCTGTACTCGCTGACCAGTCCCCTCAACATCGCCGGAGTGCGCGTGCTGCTGCCGCGCCTGGTGCCCCGCCGTGCCGCCGAGCGGGCGAACGCGCTGGACTCGGGGCTGTTCAACCTCGTCGAGGTGCTGGGACCGGTGCTCGCGGGCGGGCTGTTCGCCCTGGCAGGCGGCCGGACGGCCCTGCTGGTCGTGGCCGCGCTCTACTTCGTGGCCTGCCCGTTGATGCTGCTGTTGCCGTCGGATCGTCCGTCGGGCGTCGTGCACCCACCGCTGCTGCGCGCCACGGGGGACGGCGTGCGTTACGTCCTGACGCATCCGCTGCTCCGCGGGCTCGTGGTGTCGTACGGCCTCTACCAGGTCGCGTGGGGTGTGCTGGTGGTGGCGGTGCCGACCGTGGCCGGGGACGCGCGGGCCGGCCTGCTGTGGGGTGCCGCCGGGCTCGCGGGCCTGGTCGGGGCGTTGCTCGCGGGTCACGTCCTGCGCGAAGGCCGCGAACGGGCGGCGATGGTGGTGGGCATCGCCGCCACGGCGTGCGCGGTGCTGGTCGCCGGTCTCGGTCTCACCGGGCTGACCATCGGGCTGATCCTGGTCGGACTGGTGTCCGGCCTGGTCAACGTGGGTCTGCTGACTCTGCGTCAGCGTCGTGCGGACCCAGACCGACTCGGCCGGGTGCTGGCCGTGTCGATCAGCCTGAACGTCCTGGGTATGCCCGTCGGGTCGGCCATCGGCGGAGCGGTGCTCCAGTGGTCGGCCGGGTGGGCGTTCGCGGTGGCGGGTGCGGCGGCCGCGCTCGGGGCCGTCGCGGTGCTGGTCACGGTGCCGAGGGAACCAACCGGCGGGCGTGCTCCCGGTCCGTGATGGCGTGGATCGCCGCGATCCTGTTCTCCCGCACCGTGAACGCCACCAGGGCGACCGGCTGACCGTCCACCGCCGACACCAGGCCCGCCTCGCCGCCGACGACGGCCGGTTCCAGGCACGGAGCCGCGCGCAACGCCTCGACCTTGGGCGCGACCATGCTCGCACCGCGCAGCCAGATCCCCTCCGACCGCAGCGTCACGTCCGGGTCCAGCACGTCCGCGCCGGCCAGGAACGCGTCGACGACCTCGCGTTGAACGGCCAGGCCCACGTCGGGCACCGGTCTGCCCGTCACCCGCGTGCGCGCCCGCGCCTCGACCTGCGCCGCACCCAGCGGCGTACGGCCGATCAACGGCGCGACCTGCTCGAACGGTTCCTCGAACATGTCGTGCAGCACGTACGCGACCCGTTCGTCGGGCGTCAGCGCGTCGAGAGCGGTGAGCACGCCGAGCCCCGGCTCGCGGTTCGGTCCCCTGCTCACGACCGGGTCCGGCATCTCGAACCCGTTGCGGCCCCGCGCGCGCAGCATCGTGAGGCTCACCCGCGCCACCACGGTGCTCAGCCAGCTCGGCTCACCGGTCTTCTCGATCTTGCGCCGCGCCTCCCGCACCGCGTCGGCGGCCTCGGCGAACCGGCCGAGCATCCGGTAGGCGAGTCTCTCCCCCTGGTCCATCATCGGTCCCCTTCGATCGTGCGCCCACTTCCACTAGACACCGAGCGCTCGGAGGATGTGACCAGCGACAGCAGTGGTGATGCTCACGGAATAAGCGCGGCGAGCTGCTTTTCGTCCTGGATCACGTGGATCGCGGCGATCTGTCCATCCCGGACGGTGAAGGCCATGACCGAGAACAGCACGCCGTCCACCCGCGTGACGAAGCCGGCCTCGCCGCCGATGACCGCGAACTCGACGGATGCCAGCCCCGCGTACTTCCGGAACAGGCTCGCACGACCCGCGACGGCCCGCCCGCCGACCACCTGGAGATCACCCGCGCGCAGCACGACGTCCGGGTGCAGCACGGCGACCAGTCCCTCCAGGTCCCCTTCCCGGGACGCCCGGAGGAACGCCCGCACCACCTCGCGCTGCTGCGGCAGGTCGACGTCCGGCTGAGGCCGGTCCTGCACGCGCCTGCGGGCGCGCGACGCCAGCTGCCGGGCCGTCGCCGGGGTCTTGTCGATCAACGGCGCGATGTCGTCGAACGGCACGGCGAACATGTCGTGCAGCACGAACGCGAGCCGTTCGTCGGGCTTGAGGGAGTCGAGGACGATCAGCATCGCGAGCCCGACCTGGTCGTTCGCGACGGCCTGCTGCTCCGGCTCGTCACCGACGTCGATCACGGGGTCGGGCATCTCGTGGGCGTGCTCGCGGCGGTCGCGCAGCATGTTCAGGCACACCCGGCCGACGACGGTGGTGAGCCAGGCGGCCGGGTTGTCGATCTCGGACGTGTCGGCGCGGTCGACGCGCAGCCACGCCTCCTGCAGCGCGTCGTCGGCCTCGGCGAACGAGCCCAGCATGCGGTGGGCGACGGCGCGCAACCGCGTGCGCTCCTGTTCGAACTGCGCGATCAAAGCTTCCCCCTGTGGCCTGGCGCACACCCTGTCACGTTTCCGGCCGCCGCCGGGTCAACCGGGCAACGACTCGTTCTGGAGGGTAATCATGAAGATCGTCGTCACGGGCGGCACCGGCAACCTCGGCAGGCACCTCGTCCCGCTGCTGCGCAACGCCGGCGCCGAGGTCACGACGCTGAGCAGGCACGGCGACATCGCCTGCGACCTGCTCGCGGGCGACGTCGCCGATCGGCGCGGACACCGTGCCGCTCGCGTGGTTGCGCACGAAGCTCGCCTGCGAGGAGGCGGTCGCGGCGTCGGGCATCCCGTTCACGGTCCTGCGCGCCGCCCAGTTCCACGAGCTGACGCTGACGGTGGTGCGCGGTCTCGCGAAGCTCCCGGTCGTGCCGGTGCCGGGCCTGCGGTTGCAGCCCGTCGACGCCCGCGACGTGGCGGTCCGGCTCGCCGAGCTCGCGCTGGGGCGGCCCGCCGGGCGCGTGGCCGACCTCGCCGGACCGGCCGTGCACGACCTCGGCGAGCTCGTGCGGGACTACCTGACCGCCACCGGGAAGCGGCGGCTCACCGTGCCGGTGCGGCTGCCGGGGAAGGCGGGCAGGGCCTACCGGGGCGGGCTGAACCTGGCGCTGGACGGCGACCACGGCACCCGGACGTGGGAGGAGTTCCTCGCCGATCGGTAGGATCCTGACAACGTGACAGGACTTCTCGCTGATCAGAACCCGTTGCCGTCCACCTTGGACTCCCGGCTGCGCGAGCACCTCACGTTCCTGATCGAGGTCGACCAGCTCAAGACCGTGCTGCGCGCCTCCCCTCTCGCGGCGGCCGACAGGCGTGAGAACGACGCGGAGCACTCGTGGCACCTCGCGTTGATGGTGATGACGCTCGCCGAGTACGCCGACGAACCGATCGACGTCGGCCACACGATGAAGCTCGTGGTGGTGCACGACCTGATCGAGATCTACGCGGGCGACACGCCGATCTACGACACCGCGCTGGCCGAGAGCCAGCAGGAACGCGAGGAGGCGGCCGCGGACCGGTTGTTCGGCCTGCTGCCCGAGGACGCGGGCCGCTCGATGCGCGCGTTGTGGGACGAGTTCGAGGCGCGGCAGACGCCCGAGGCGCGGTTCGCCAAGTCCATGGACCGGCTCCAACCGCTGCTGCTCAACTGGATGGCCAAGGGCGGCACCTGGCGGACGCCCGGGGTGACCGCGAACGACGTGAGGGCTCGCAAGGCCGTGATCGGCGAGGGCTCCGCCAAGCTGCTGGAGGCAGCGCTGCAGCTCATCGACGAGGGCGAGCGGCGCGGCTGGGCACGCTCCTAGGACGCACGACGGCCGCCTGCCCCGCAGGACAGGCGGCCGGGGTGAAGCCGAACTAGAGAACGGCGCGCAACTGGTCCGCGATGACCGCGATCCGGCCGAGCACACCGTTCACGAACCGCGGCGAGTCGTCCGTGGACAAGCCCTTGGCGAGCTCCACGGCCTCGTCGATGGCCACCGCGTCCGGCACGTCGGCCGCCCACAGCAGCTCGTACAGGCCGATGCGCAGGACCGCCCGGTCGACCGCCGGCATGCGCTGCAGGGTCCAGCCCTCGGCGTGTTCGGAGATCAGGTCGTCGATGCGCGCGCGGTTCGCGGTGACGCCCTCGACCAGTGCGACCGTGTAGTCGTTCACCGGGGGGACGTCGGGCGAACCCACGCGCCCGGCCAGCAGCGTCACCGGGTCGGTGCCCAGCAGGTCGGCTTCGTAGAGGAAGTCGACCGCGCGCTTGCGGGCCTTGCTCCGTGCGCCCATTACTTGTCGCTGATGCGGCCGAGGTACCGGCCGTCGCGGGTGTCGACCTTGATCTTCTCGCCCGTCGTGACGAACAGCGGGACCTGGATCTCGGCACCGGTCTCGAGGCGCGCGGGCTTGGTGCCGCCGGTGGAGCGGTCGCCCTGCAGGCCCGGGTCGGTGTGCTCGATCACGAGCTCGACCGAGGTCGGGAGCTCGATGAACAGCGGCACGCCCTCGTGGACGGCCACGACGGCCTCCTGGTTCTCCAGCATGTAGTTGGCGGCGTCGCCAACCGTGTCGCCGGGGACCGGGATCTGGTCGTAGGTGTCGCCGTCCATGAAGATGAAGTCGGCGCCGTCCTTGTAGAGGAACGTCATGCCGCGCTTGTCCACGGTGGCGGTCTCGACCTTGGTGCCCGCGTTGAAGGTCTTGTCGACGACCTTGCCGGTCAGCACGTGCTTGAGGGTCGTGCGCACGAAGGCGCCACCCTTGCCGGGCTTGACGTGCTGGAACGCGGTGACGGTCCAGAGCTGGCCGTCGAGGTTCAGCACCAGGCCGTTCTTCAGGTCGTTCGTGGTGGCCACGGTGGGATTTCTCCTGTGTAGGACGGGGGTGTCAGACGACCACGAGTTCTTTCGTGGTCAGGGTGAGGAGCTCCGGACCGCTTTCGCGGACCACGAGGGTGTCCTCGATGCGGACCCCGCCCCGCCCCGACAAGTAGACGCCGGGCTCGACGGTGACCGCCATACCGGCCGAAAGTGTACCGGCACCCGCCTTGGACAAAGCCGGTGCCTCGTGGATCTCCAGCCCGACCCCGTGGCCGAGGCCGTGCAGGAACTCCTCCCCGTGCCCGGCCTTCTCGATCACCTCGCGCGAGGCGCGGTCGACGTCGCTGACCTTCACGCCGGGCGCGAGGGCGTTGCGGCCGGCGGCCTGCGAGCGCGCGACCAGGTCGTACAGGTCGCGCTGCCAGTCGGCGGGCTTGCCGAGCACCAGCGTGCGGGTCATGTCGGAGTGGTAGCCGTCGACCAGCGCGCCGAAGTCGAGCTTGATGAAGTCGCCGGGGTGCAGCACCGCGTCCGTCGGCGAGTGGTGGGGCACGGCCGAGTTCGCGCCGAACGCCACGATCGAGGAGAACGACGGGCCCGCCGCGCCGTGGTCGAGCATGCGGCTCTCCAGCTCGCGCGCGACCTCGCGTTCGGTCCGGCCGGCCCGCAGGCCGCCGTGCCCGATCAACGCCGCGAGCGCCCGGTCCGCCGCCGCGCACGCCATCCGCAGCGCCTCGATCTCGACCTCGTCCTTGACCAGCCGCAGCTTCTCGACCAGGCCACCGGCCTTGACCAGCTCCGCCTTGCCCGCGGCGGCCGTGAGCTCGTCGAGCCCGTCGACCGTGACGTGGTGGCTCTCGAACCCGAGCCGGCCCTTCGCCCTGGCCGCGAGCGCGGTGTCGCACGGCCGGTCGATGAGCCGTTCCAGGTCCGGCACCTGCTTCGCCGACTGGGTGAGGTAGCGGCCGTCGGTGCAGAAGACGTCGTCGCCGTCCGCGCGGACCAGGACCGCGGCGTTCGACCCGGTGAACCCCGTCAGGTACCGGACGTTCAGCAGGTTCGTCACGAGGAGCGCGTCCAGGTTCGTGGACTGGAGCTCCCGGCGCAGTGCGGTTCGGCGTGCGGCGTACGACGACATGTCTCGCAGCGTACGGCCAGTCCTAAGCTGTCCGCATGAGTCCTTGGTTCGTCCGTGCGTTGTGGATGGGGCTCCTGCACGGGGCCGTGCAGACCGGAGTGGCCGCGGTGGGCGTGCGCAGCCCCGAGGCGTCGTCGGTCCGGCCGATCGCCCTGGCGCTGCTGATCGTCGCCGCGGTGCTGTGGGGCGCCGTGGACACGTTGCGCGACCTGGACGGGCGCGGCATGCAGTGGTTCATCGCGTCGTTGATCGCCGGTCCGTTCGCGGGCGCGCTCGGCGTGATCGGGTCGGCGTTGCTGGTCGACCAGACCGGGCAGGAGGCGCTGTGGGTGGCGCTGACCGGCGGCGCCGCGTTCACGGCGTTGCTGATCCTCGCCCCGGCCGGCCTCGGCATGCTGCTCGGCGGGTTCCTCGCGCAGAAGGCTAGTCCGAGGAGCTGACCGTCAGCAGGTAGCGCGCGGATGTCTGGAAGTCGCCCGACTCCCCCTTGACCTCGAGCTCGTGCTCGCCCGGCGACAGCGGCGGGATCCACGCCCACAGCCCGCACCCCTGCACCGCGACCCGCCCCTGCGGCCGCCCGACCGCGTTGCCCTCCACCGCCTGGAAGGTGATGGCGACCGGCGCGATCCGCCGCAGCTCCACCAGCTGCCCGTCGAGCGTCACCGAGCCCTTGGCGGTCTCCATGAACGCCGCGCAGTCCGAGTCCGACGCGGCGAGGTTCAGCGCGGGACCGGCGAGCGGCCGGCCGGCGGGCACGCGGCACTTGCGGGCCACCGAGCCGCCGAACGTGCCGGCGAAGAACCACACGTCCTGCGGCTGGTTCTCCGCGCACCACTGCCCGGTGTCGTCGACGACGGGGTTGCGCCTCTCCGGGCTCGACGCGGCCCAGGTCCACCACTTCGCCTGCAGCTCCTGGTCCGACAACTGCTCGGTCGCGGACGTGGTCGTCTCGCTGCTGACGGGAGCGGGCTCCGGCGAGGCCGCGCACCCGGCGAGGAGCAGGGCGAACGCGGCGATGAGCAGTCTCGGCACGAGCGGCATCTTTACACGTTCAGCCTGCTACGAGCTCTATTTCGAAGCCGTCTTCGTTCTCCAGGAACGCGGCGTAGTGGTCCGGTCCTCCCGCGTGAGGATGGCGGTCCGCGAACATGAGTTTCCAGCCGTGGGCCTCGGATTCTCCGGTGAGGCGGTCGACGGTCGCTCGGGTGCCCGCGTGGAGGGCGAGGTGGTTCAGGCCTGCCTTCATGCGGTCGTGGGGGCCGGTGATGGCCGGGGACTGCTCGACCACGACGTAGGTCTCGCCGTGCTTCCAGCTGACGCCGACGGGCCAGCGCTGGTGCTCGGTCCAGCCGAGTTCGGTGAAGATCCACCCGAAGGTGGACTCGGCCCGAGCCAGGTCGGGCACCCACAGTTCGACGTGATGCAGCATTCCGCGCCTTCCTACGATCGACCGGGTGGAGATCGTCTCGAACGCCTCGCGCCCTGATCTGCAGGGTGCCGCGCAGGCCGCGCTGCGGGACGGCTGGCCGCCGTTCGTGCTGCGCGGGCAGGTCCCGGCCACCCACCGCGCCGCCGTGGCCGAGTACTTCCCGCGCTACGACGTGCTGCTGGTCGAGGACGACCTGGTGCTGGCGCGCGCGACGGCGGTGGCGCTGCGGTGGGACGGCGAGCCGTCGACGTTGCCGGACGGCGGGTACGACGGCGCGCTGGTCGCGGCGGTCGCCGGGCACGAGAGCGGGGTCGTGCCGGACACCCTGTGCGTCGTGGCGGCGACCGTGCGGGCCGATCGGATCGGTGGCGGGCTGGCGGGGCGGGTGCTGACCGGGCTGCGCGAACGGGCCGCCGAGGACGGGCTCGCGCGGGTGGTCGTGCCGGTGCGGCCAACGTCGAAGGCGGACCACCCGCTGACGTCCATGGACGAGTTCCAGCGGTGGACCCGCGAGGACGGGCTGCACGTCGACCCGTGGATCCGCACGCACCAGCGGCTCGGCGCCACGATCCTCGGCCCCGCGCCACGGTCGATGGTCGTGACCGGGACCGTCGCGGAGTGGGAGAGGTGGACCGGGATGGCCTTCCCGCACAGCGGGCGGTACGTCGTCGCCGGCGGGCTGGACCTCGTCGAGATCGACCGGGAGCGCGAACAGGGCGTCTACGAGGAGACGAACCTCTGGATGCGCCACCCGGTGCGCGCTACTTCCTGAGCGACAGCCAGCGCAGGGCGAGCAGGTAGCCCTCCACGCCCAGCCCCACGATCACGCCGCTCGCCACCGCCGAGATGACGCTGTGGTGCCGGAACTCCTCGCGCTGGTGGATGTTCGAGATGTGCACCTCGACCAGGGGCGCGGTGAGCTGCGAGCAGGCGTCGCGGATCGCGATCGAGTAGTGCGTCCAGGCCGCGCCGTTGAGGATCACGGGGGTGGAGGTGTCGGCGGCCTCGTGCAGCCACTTGACCATGTCGCCCTCGTAGGCGGTCTGGCGGACCTCCACCTCGAAGCCCAGGGTCTTGCCCTCGGCCACGCACATCTCGACGAGGTCGGCGTGCGTGGTGCTGCCGTAGATGAGCGGCTCGCGGGTGCCGAGGCGGTCGAGGTTCGGGCCGTTCAGGACGAGGACCTTCACAGCAGCACCGTCCCGCCCGCGGACTTGGGCTCGGAGGCGACGGCCGAGTACGCGGCGGCGATCAGGGCCGGGTCCGGGCCTTCGAGGCGGCCCGGCTTGGCGAGGCCGTCGAGGACGACGAAGCGGAGCACGCCCGCCTTGTTCTTCTTGTCGACCTTCATGCCCTCCATCAGCTGCGGGAGGCCGTCCGGGTCGTAGGTGGTCGGCAGGCCCAGCAGTTCGAGGACGCGCTTGTGGCGGTCGGCGGTCTCGTCGTCGAGGCGGCCGGCGAGGCGGGCCAGTTCGGCGGCGAAGACGAGGCCCACGCTGATGGCGGCGCCGTGGCGCCAGCGGTAGCGCTCGCGGCGTTCGATGGCGTGGCCGAGGGTGTGGCCGTAGTTGAGGATCTCGCGCAGCGACGACTCGCGCAGGTCGTTCGAGACGACGTCGGCCTTGATCTGGATCTTGCGGCGGACGAGCTCCGCGAGCACGTCGCCGGTCGGGTCCAGGGCGGCCTGCGGGTCGGCCTCGATGAGGTCGAGGATGACCGGGTCGGCGATGAAGCCGCCCTTCACGACCTCGGCCATGCCGGCGATGAGCTCGTTGCGCGGCAACGTCTCCAGCGTCGCGAGGTCGACGAAGACGACCTCGGGCTCGTAGAACGTGCCGACGAGGTTCTTGCCCGCGTCGGTGTTGATGCCGGTCTTGCCGCCGACGGCGGCGTCGACCATGCCGAGCATGGTGGTCGGGATGTTGACCAGGCGCACGCCGCGCATCCACGTGGACGCGACGAACCCGGCGAGGTCCGTGACGGCGCCGCCGCCGAGGCCGACGACCACGTCGGAGCGCGACAGGCCGATCTTGCCGAGCACGTCCCAGCAGAAGCCCGCGACGGCCAGGTCCTTGCCGTCCTCGGCGTCGGGCACCTCGACGCGGTGCGCGTCGATGCCGGTCGCCTTCAACTCGTCGACCAGCACCTCGGCCGTGGCGGCCAGGGTCGGCTGGTGCACGATCGCGACCTTGGCCGTGCCCTCGAGGTGCGCGACGATCTCGCCCAGCAGCCCGCGGCCGATCACGACGACGTACGGCTTCTCGGCGTTGACCTCGACGGTCAGCGGCTCGGTCATTCCCCAACTCCCTTGATCACCGCGTCGGTCACCTGCTCCGGATCGAGCGCGTCCGTCAGGACCTCGACCGTCGCGACCTCGCGGTACAGCGGCAGGCGCGCGTCCAGCAGCGCCTTGAACGTGGCGCGCGGGTTCACGCCGGTCAGCAGCGGGCGGTTGGACGCGAGCCCGGTGCGGCGCACGCCCTCGGCCATGCCCACGTTCAGGAACACCACGGTGTGCTCGCGCAGGCGTTCACGGGTCGTGGCGGACAGCACCGCTCCCCCGCCCAGCGCCAGCACGCCCTCGTGCTCGACGAGCGCCTTGGCGACCGCTTCCTCTTCCATGGCGCGGAAAGCGGGCTCGCCGTCGGAGGTGAAGATGTCCGAGATCGGCTTGCCCGCGAGCGCCACGATGTCGGCGTCCACGTCGCGGAACGGCAGGCCGAGCCGGGCGGCCAGCATTTCGCTGACGGTGGTCTTCCCGGCTCCGGGAGGACCGACCACCACGTACCGGGGGCTCACATGCCCTCCCAGCGGGCTTCCAGCGCCTTGAGGTACGCGTGGGCGTTGCGGCGCGTCTCGTCGAGCGAGTCGCCGCCGAACTTCTCCAGCGCGGCCTCGGCCAGCACCAGCGCCACCACGGACTCCAGCACGACGCCGGCGCGCGGCACGGCGCAGACGTCCGAGCGCTGGTGGATCGCGACGGCGGGCTCGCCGGTGCGGACGTCCACGGTGGACAGTGCGCGCGGGACGGTCGAGATGGGCTTCATCGCCACGCGGGCGCGCAGGATCTCGCCGTTGGTGATGCCGCCCTCGAGACCACCGGCGCGGTTCGAGCGGCGGGTGACGCCGACCGGGCCGCTGCCGCGGTCGATCTCGTCGTGCGCCTGCGATCCCCAGCGCTTCGCCGACGTGAAGCCATCACCGATCTCGACGCCCTTCATCGCCTGCACGCCCATCAGGGCGGCGGCCAGGCGCGCGTCGAGGCGGCGGTCCCAGTGCACGTGCGAGCCGAGGCCCGGCGGGAGTCCGTAGGCGAGCACCTCGATGACGCCGCCGACCGTGTCACCGGCCTCCTTGACGGCCTCGACCTCGGCGACCATCGCGTCGGTGCCGCGCGGGTCGAAGCAGCGCACGGGCGACTCGTCGATCGCGGCGAGGTCGTCCGGAGTGGGCAGACCGGCGTCCTCGGGCGTCTCGGCCTTGCCGATGGACACCACGTGGCTGAGGACCTGCACGCCGAGCAGCTGCTGCAGGAACTGGCGGGCGACCGTGCCGAGAGCGGTGCGCGCGGCGGTCTCGCGGGCGGAGGCGCGCTCCAGCACCGGGCGGGCCTCGTCGAAGCCGAACTTCTGCATACCGGGCAGGTCGGCGTGGCCGGGCCGCGGGCGGGTGAGCGCCTCGTTGCGGCCGGTGGGCTTGAGCAGCGAGGGGTCGACCGGGTCCGGCGACATGACCGTCTGCCACTTGGGCCACTCGGAGTTGCCGATCGTCACGGCGATCGGACCACCCTGCGTCCTGCCGTGGCGCACGCCGCCGAGGATCTCGACCTCGTCCTGCTCGAAGCCCATGCGGGGCGAGCGACCGAACCCGAGCCTGCGGCGCCCGAGCTGGGCGACTAGGTCCTCGGTGGTCACCTCCACCCCGGCGGGCATGCCCTCCAGGACGGCGACGAGGGCGGGGCCGTGTGACTCTCCAGCGGTGATCCAGCGCAGCACGTTCACAATCCTTTCACAGCGTCGTCAACGCCCAGGTGGCGGCCAGCAGGCCCGGTCCGTGCGGCACGGCGCGGGTGCGTCTGCACGCCGCGATCACGAGCGTGACGGCGCTCGACAGGATCGCCGCAGGTAGGAGTGACGGCAGCGGGAGCGCCGCGCCGAGCCCGAACGCGAGCTTCACGTCGCCGCCGCCCATCAGCGCGGGCCGGTACCGGCGCACGGCGAGATGCGCGCCACCGAAAACGAGCGCCGTGAGGGCCGCCGCTCCCAGCCCGTGGAACTGCAGGAGCAGCAGCGCCGCGCCCAACGGGAGGGTGAGCGCGTCCGGCAACCGGTGGTGCCGCAGGTCGATCATCACGAGCACGATGCCGAACCAGGCGAGCAGGAACGACGAGGGTGGGGCGTCCAGGACGGCGGCGACCGTCCACAGGGAACCGAGTGCGAACGCGAGCAGGACCGTGGTCATGGGGACCACGGTCCTGCTCGGCACGGCTTGGGCCAAATCCCGGCATGTGGTGAACGGACCGTTCACGCACGGGTTCGCCGGAGGAACGAACTGACCGGCTCAGCGGGTCCAGTCGAACAGCGCGTCGTTCGCCGCGACGTCCACGCCCAGCGCCAGGTCGCCCAGCGTCTCCGCCGCCGCGTCGAGCGCGATGACCGGGCAGATCGGCGCGAACCCGGCCGCCTCGACCTCGGCCGGGTCCCACGTCACGATCTTCTGACCGGCCTGGACCTGCTCGCCCTTGACGACGTGGAGCTCGAAGCCCTCGCCCTTGCGCTTCACGGTGTCGATGCCCAGGTGGACCAGCACCGCGGCGCCGTCTGCACCGGCGACCACGAACGCGTGCGGGTGCAGCGTGACGACCGTGCCGTCGAGCGGCGAGACCACGTCGGCCTTCGACCGGACGGGCTCGACGGCCACACCGGGGCCGACCATGGCCTCGGCGAAGACCTGGTCCGGAACCTCGGAGAGCGCGACCACGCGCCCGGCCACGGGGCTGCCGACGCGGACGCTCACAGGAGGTCCTCGATGTCCGACGCGATGGTGTCCGCCTCGGGCCCGACGACGACCTGGACGACGTTGCCGGAACGCATGACTCCGTGCGCTCCCAACGCCTTCAGCGCCTTCTCGTCCACCACGGACCCGTCCTCGAGCTCACAGCGCAGGCGGGTGATGCAGGGCTCGATCTCGATCACGTTGTCGCGCCCGCCCAGCGCCGCGAGGATCCCCTGAGCCTTCTCGTCAGCCACGTTCGTACCTCTCGTTCCCGTAACAGCGGTTGACACCCGCTCGGTGCGCGGAGCATTCTCCCGCACCAACTGGTCTAGACCGGAAAGTACCACTAGCGAGGAGGTGAGCGAGTGAACGAGATCGTGGAAGGTCCCAAGCCGAAGCACGCGCAGCTGCGCGAGATCCTGCGGCGGCTGGCCGAACAGGAGCTCGCACCCGGCTCACCGATTCCGTCCGAGCGCGATCTGGCCGAGCGGTACGGAGTCTCTCGCATCACCGTGCGGGCCGCAGTCGGCCAACTGGTCGCCGAAGGCCTGCTCACGCGGGCGAAGGGCCGTGGGACGTTCACCGCCAAGAGGCGCTACGACCTGCAGCTCTTCCTGGCCTCGTTCACCTCGGACATGAAGCAGCGCGGGGTCGAACCCAGCACCGAGGTGATCAGCTGCGGCCAGGCGGCACCGGGTTCGAAGGCCTCTCTCGGCCTCGAACCGGACGAGTACGCGTACCGCGTCGTGCGGCTGCGCAAGGCCGACGGGGCCCCGTTGGCGCTCGAGGCCGGCTGGTACAGCCCGCACATGCTTCCCGAGCTCGACCGATGCGATCTGACCGGGTCGATCTACGAGATCATCGCGACCCGGTACGGGATCCAGCTCGACCACGCGCGGCAGACCGTGTGGGCCGAGACCGCCGACGCGGAGACCGCGAAGGCGCTCGACGTCCGCAAGGGCAGCCCGCTCCTCGTTTTCCGCAGGGTGGCCAGCTCCGACGGCAAGCCCTGCGAGGACGTGACTTCCTGGTACCGGGGCGATCTCTACCAGGTGACCATGCAACTCGACCGGACCGACCCGGGTTCCGGCCTCGACTCCGCCAAGGGAGGAACCCGATGAGCACGGACGCCGCAACCGGTGGTCGTGAGATCAAGGGCCTCGCCACGTTGCAGCGCTTCGGTCGCAGCCTCATGCTGCCGATCGCCGTGCTGCCCGCGGCAGGTCTTCTGCTCCGCTTCGGACAGCCCGACATGCTGGGTGAGAAGGGTCTCGGCTGGAACGCCGTCGCCTCGGTGATCGGTGCCGCGGGTGACGCGCTGTTCAGCAACCTCGCGCTGCTGTTCGCCGTCGGCATCGCCGTCGGCTTCGCGCGGCGAGGTGACGGCTCCACGGCGCTCGCGGGCGTCGTCGGCTACGTCGTGCTGACCAGCGTGTTCAAGGCCATGTCGCCGCTGGTCCTCGACCAGCCGACCGACCCGGCCGCCAAGCCCGAGGTGATCAACTACGGTGTCCTCGGCGGTATCGTCGTCGGCATCCTGACCGCCCTGCTCTGGCAGAAGTACCACCGCATCAAGCTGCCCCCGTACCTGGCGTTCTTCGGTGGCCGCCGGTTCGTCCCGATCATCGTCGCCGGCGTCATGACGCTCGTCGGCGTCCTGCTCGGCCTGGTCTACCCGTGGTTCGACGCGGGCCTGACCGCCATCGGTGAGTGGGTCACGGGCAGCACGATCATCGGTGCGTTCATCTACGGTGTCGTCAACCGCCTGCTGATCCCGCTGGGTCTGCACCACATCGTCAACAACGTCGTGTGGTTCCAGTTCGGCGAGTACAACGGCAAGACCGGTGACATCCCCCGCTTCCTCGAGGGCGACCCGACCGCCGGCACGTTCCAGACCGGCTTCTTCCCCATCCTGATGTTCGCCCTCCCGGCCGCCGCCCTCGCGATCGTGCACACCGCACGGCCGAGCCAGCGCAAGCTCATCGGCGGCATCATGGGCTCCGCCGCCCTCACCGCGTTCATCACCGGTGTGACGGAGCCGCTCGAGTTCGCGTTCATGTTCGTGGCGTGGCCGCTGTACGTGATCCACGCGATCCTGACCGGTAGCTCCCTGGCGATCTCGAACGCCCTGGGCGCGCACGACGGCTTCTCGTTCTCCGCCGGTGCGATCGACTTCATCCTGAACTGGAACATCGCGCAGAAGCCGTGGCTGCTCATCATCCTCGGCGCGATCTACGCGGTGATCTACTACTTCCTGTTCCGCTTCGTCATCACCAAGTGGAACCTGAAGACGCCGGGACGCGAGGACGACGAGTCGCCGGAGGCCGACGAGAGCGTGGTCGGCAGCGCGGGTGACACCGCGGTGCGCGAGACTCGCACCAAGCGCGACCAGCAGTAAGCACAACCAGTTCTACCGAAGGGAATCATCATGGCCGAGCGACGGGTCACCGTGGCCAGCAAGGTCGGACTGCACGCCCGACCGGCCGCACTGCTGGCGAAGGCCGCCGCCGACCAGCCGGTGACGGTCAGCATCGCCAAGGACGGCGGCGAAGCCGTTGACGCGGCGAGTGTTCTGGGTCTGATGACCCTGGGCGCCATGCACGGTGACGAGGTGGTGCTCAGCGCCGAGGGGGACGGAGCGGACGCCGCTCTCGACGCCATCGCGGAACTGATCGCCACCGACCACGACGAGTGATCCCGGCTGTGAGTGGTCTCGGTCTCCCCGACGGCCGAGACCACTCACGGCCCACCCGAAGTGCAGGACGACACCCGCGGTCACGACGCCGGCCAAGGTCGACGGCGTGGCCTGCGGGTGGTCCACCATCAGCCAGACACCGCCCACGGCCAGCACGGGCGGCACGACCAGCCCCGCGGTCCACTTGCGCAGCAGCAGGAACGCGAGCGTCGAGACCAGCAGCGCCGCCCCGAGCGTGTCGCTGAACCGGTGCCAGCCGAGCGACACCGTCTCCGCCGCGACCAGCCCCGCGCCGATCGCCCCCGGCACCGCCACGACCGGTGCGAACCGGCGCGGCACGGCCATCGTCACCGCGATCACCGACGCCACCGCGGCCGTCGTGTGTCCACTCGGGAAGCTGTTGTGCACCAGCACGGCGTCGTCGTCCAGGGGCGGCCGCACCAGCACGTAGAGCTTGAGGACCTGCGCACCCAGCACCGAACCGCCGAGCAGCAGCAACGGCGCGAGGGACTTCTTGCGGGCGAAGAGAACCACGAGGACTGCGGCGACAAGGATCGCCATGTCCACGTTGGACGCCCACGAGCGTTGCAGTGACAGCTCGGGCAACGCGGCGTTCTCCGCCTTCTGCCCGAACGACGTCCATACCAGCGTGAAGTACGTGAAGAGGAATCCCAGCAAACTTCCGGCCATGCGTTCGAGATTCCGCGAGCCGGTCCATGGGAACGTCCACGCCATGTCATGGTTCCGCTACAGATCCAGCGACGGTGCCGCCTCCCGCCGATAATGGATCTCGTGGCGATGGTCTTGCTGGTCGAGGACGACCCCTCGGTGCGTGAAGGACTCGGGCTGGCGTTGCGCCGCCAGGGACACGACGTCCGAGCAGCGGAAACGGGCGAGGACGGGGTCGCGAAGCTGCGCGAGTCCCGCCCCGACATCGTGGTCCTCGACATCATGCTGCCCGGCATCGACGGCTTCGAGACGTGCCGCCGGATGCGCACGCACGCCGAGGTGCCGATCATCATGCTCACCGCGCGCGGCGACGACTTCGACGTGGTCGCGGGCCTCGAGGCGGGCGCGGACGACTACGTGGTCAAGCCCGTCGAACCGCGCGTGCTGGAGGCGAGGATCCGGGCCGTGCTGCGCCGCACGGTGTCCGAGCCGTCGTCGGTCGAGCGGCACGGCTCGCTGGTGATCGATCGGGCAGGGTTGCAGGTGCTCAAGAACGACGTGAAGGTCGCGCTGACCCCGACCGAGCTCAAGCTGCTGCTCGAACTGTCGCGCACCCCCGGCCGCGTCCTGACCCGCCAGCAGATCCTCGAGGCCGTGTGGGAGCACGACTACCTCGGCGACTCGCGGCTCGTCGACGCGTGCGTGCAGCGGTTGCGCGCGAAGATCGAGGACGTGCCCTCCGACCCCGGCTACGTGCACACGGTGCGCGGCTTCGGTTACCGCTTCGGCCCCCGATGAGGTCGTTGCTGCGCGGCCTGCGCCCCCGGCTGATGGCCGCGTTCCTGCTGCTCACGGTGCTCGGCGCGGTGGGAGCCGCGGGTGCCTCCTACGCGACCGCCCGCACGTTGCTGCTGGAGGACGCGCAGGACAACTTCATGAACCCGCTGGTGGCGGACGTCCGCGACTACGCGCCCCGCCTCACCGTGCCGCCGGCGCAGGCGGACCTGGACGAGTTCGGCCAGTACCTGCGCGGGTCGGCGGTGGTGGTCTACGAGAACCTGCGCTCCAAAGCGGGCGCCGACCCGTCGTTCATCCCGGCCGACATGCGTCAGATGCTGAAGACGAGCAGGACGACGCTCTGGCAGCGCCGCACGGACCTGACGGACCCGTACGTCGTCGTGGGCATCCCTCTGGTCCGTGCGGACGGCACGCCGACAGGCGTCGAGGTGTGGGCGTTGCAGTACCTGAAAGGCCCGCAGACGGCCATCGACAGCTTCTCGACCGCGGCCTGGGTCGGCGTGAGCCTCGTGGTCCCGTTGGCCCTGGGCCTCGCGCTCTTCACGGCACGAGGCGTCCTGCGCCCGGTCCGCCGCCTGGGCACCGCCGCCCGAGCACTCGGTTCGGGCCGCCTGGACACGCGAGTGGACGAACGCGGCTCCGACGAACTCGCTGACCTCGCCCGCACGTTCAACCGCGCAGCGGAGCAGCTGGAGGCCTCCCAGGCCGCCTCCCGCCGGTTCGTCGCGGACGTGTCCCACGAACTCCGCACACCGCTGACGGCGATGAACGCCGTGACGGCGGTCCTGGACGAGGACGCGGACACGCTCCCGCCGGACACGGCCGTCGCGGCCCGCCTGGTCTCCGCGGAGACGCGCAAGCTGACCCGCCTGGTCAACGACCTGATGGAGATCTCCCGCTTCGACGAGGGCCGCAACCTCCTGGAACTCGACGACTGGGACATCGGCACGGCCGTCCGCGACACCCTCGCCGCCCGAGGCTGGACCGAGTCGGTGCAGGCCTCACTGCCCGAGGGCGTGGTGGCACGAGTCGACCGCCGCCGCCTGGACGTCATCGTCGCCAACCTCGTCGGCAACGCCCTGAAGCACGGCGGCGTCCCCGTCCACGTGACGGTGCGGCCAGGCACGATCGAGGTTGCCGACCACGGCCCGGGCATCCCAGCGGACGCCCTCCCCCACATCTTCGACCGCTTCTACAAGGCAGACACGGCCCGCTCCCGTTCCGAGGGCAGCGGACTGGGATTGGCGATCGCATGGGAGAACGCACGCCTGCACGGCGGCACCATCGAGGCGGCCAACGCCCCCACCGGCGGCGCGGTCTTCACCTTGCGCTTGCCCTAGCGACCCTCACGTCCTGCGGCATCCGCCCAACCCCGATCCTGACCGGCGCGGAGGCCCCCACGGTCTCCGAGCACCAGGTGACCATCTACCTGGTCAACGCCCAGGGCGACGGCCTGGTCCGCCGCACCCGCGACCACACCGGCCTCGTGGACATCACCACAGCCATGAACCTCCTCCTGACCGGCCCGAACGAGGAGGAGAAGAAGCTGGGCCTGACCAGCGAACTCCCCACGACGACAGCCAAGGCCGTCGACGTCCTGGGTGTGATCGTGATGCCGCAGGAGGTGGCACCGCCGACCTCGAAGTGGGCGGCCTTCCAGGTGCACTGCACGGCACTGGCGAGCCGGGCGAAGGTGGCAGGCGTGGAACCGGTCCCGGACGACCTCTGCCCTTAGTGCTCGTACAGCACGTCGTCCGTGTTCGTCAGGTGCCCGTCGTACGGCCCGACCTTCGTGACGCGGGCACCGCGGCGGAACACGACCTGCAGCCCGTGCTCGACCTCCCACGCACACTCGGCTTCGAGGGACACGTAGACGGGACCGCCCGCGGCGTCCCTCGACACCGCGATGTCGTGCCCTTCGAACGTGACGTGGTCCCAGACATCTTCCGGCCCTGCGATGCGGGGGAAGTCGTCGAGGCCGTCGCCGAAGACCTCGCCCATGTGCCGGTAGTACTGGAAGACGCCCTGCGCGGCCTCGTCCAGGTCGCTCGGGGTGAGGGCTAGGAAGGCTTTGACTGCTTCGTGGAAGTCCTCGGGGGCGGGGTCGTCCTCGTAGCCCTCGACGTGGAACACGAAGGGGGCGCCGCCGAGGACCGGGACGGGGATGGGCGCGCTGGCGAGGCCTTCGTAGTCGTCCTCGGTCACGGCTCCCAGGCCAGGAATCTCCACAGGGAGATCCTAGGTGTGGAGGCTGCCGGGTGAAGGGGAAAGCGAGCACCCGCCGCCTCACGCAATGGCGAAGCCGAGGCGTGTGCGCACTGGATGTCGGTCAAGTGGTGGTGACGCAACCACGACGGCGATTGGGGCTTGACTTTGGGTGCGAGGCCTTAAACTTGACCCTCGGCCGGGCTGTACAGACCCGGCTTTTCTAGGCCGAGGAAGGCCTCGCAAGGGCCCCGAAGTCAAGCCCCAATCGCAATCGTCGCGAAGCGGCGATGCCCGGCACCGGCCCGGTACGAGCCACGGTGACCACGCTGGAAGGCGACGGGACGCACGGCAGGTGACCAGCGATCAGGGGCAGGACGCACAGGTGGCCGTAGTGCCGGAACCGGTAGCCCACGCGCCCAAGCGAGGCTCCCGGCAGGCACACCCGTGCGCCCCACCCACCGGCTCTCCCAAGGCTCCCAAGGTGATCACCGGCATGCGATGGCTCCGGCCGAGTGGCACATCGTCCGCAGCCAAACGAGTCTCCGCAAGCCAACCACAACAGCAGCCCCGAAAAACACGCCCAGCCGAATGATCAAGCCGAAAGTTACGCCCGAGCAGCCAGCGCGGACGCCAGCGCTTCCCTCATCACGTCCTGCGGCGCGGCCATCCCGGTGAACTGCTCCACCTGCCCGAAAGCCTGGTGCAGCAACATGTCCAGCCCGGTGGCGAGCCGGCTGCCGGCAACCTCCACCGCAGACGCGACGGGCGTGGGCCACGGGTGGTAGATCACGTCCAGCACGTAGGGCGCGCGGGCCAAGAACCCGGCCAACGGCACGGTGGCCGACGCGGGCACAGTGGACACCACCACGTCCGCAGCCCCGCAGAGCACCCCAAGGTCCACAGCGGACAGCTCCAGCACCTCGACCGCGACGCCCACCCGAGCGGCCGTCGAGACAGCCTCGCCGGCACGCGAAGAATCGCGCACCACAAGGGAAACCGAGGAGATCCCCAGAGCGGCCAACCCCGCCAACGCCGCGGTGGCCGTCCCACCGGCCCCCAGCACCACGCCGTGCGAGCCGGACGAGAAACCCTTCTCCTGCAACGCTCCGACCACACCGTCCACATCGGTGCAGTCGGCGTGCCACTCGGACCCGTGCCGCACCAGCGTGTTCGCCGCGCCGACGGCCGAGGCGCGTGGCGTCACCACGGAGGCGAACGCGAGCGCCGCGCGTTTGGTCGGCATCGTGCACGACAGGCCGACCCACTCGGGGCCCAGTGACGACACGAGGGCCGGCACCTCGGCCTCGGTGCACTCCAGCCTCGTGTACTCCCAGTCGAGGCCCAGGGCCGCGTAGGCGGCGTTGTGCAGCACGGGGGAAAGCGAGTGCTCGATCGGCGAACCGATCACCGCGGCCTTGCGCACCACTAGTAGATGCCGTCCTTCTGGGCCTTCTGGTCGTTCGCGTTGTGCTCCTCGAACGTGTTCGCGAAGCACGACGCGCCGTTGGTCTGGCACTTCACGAAGTACAGCATGTCGCCGGCCTCGGGCTTGATCGCGGCGGCGATGGCCTGCTGCGACGGCGACCCGATCGGGGTCGGCGTCAGGCCCTGGTTCTTGTACGTGTTGTACGGCTGGTTCGCCGCGCGGTCCGCGTCGGAGGTGCGGATGTGCGGCTGGTTGTTCTTGTAGTTGATGGTCGAGTCGAACTGCAGGGCCATGGGCTTCGCGATGCGGTTGTAGATGACCCGCGAGACCTTGCCGAAGTCCTGCTCGATGGCTTCCTTCTCGATCAGCGACGCGATCACGAGGACCTCGTACGGGCGGAAGCCGGTGTTCATGGTGCCGCCGGGGATGCCGGCGCCCTGGAGCTTCTGGGCCGAGGACACGACGACGCTGCGGATCAGCTCGACCGCACTGACACCCGGCTTGACCTGGTAGACGCCGCGCATGATCAGGCCTTCGAGCCGGAACTGCGGATCGGCGCGCTTCACGTCGGCGAGCGCCCAGTCCGGCACGCCGAGGGCGACCGGGTCGGTCTGCTCGGCGGCGGCCTTGATCTCGTCCGCGGTCAGGCAGACCTTCTGGCCGTCCTTCTCGGTGCAGCTCGCGGCGGCGAGCTGGGAGTAGACGCCCGGGACGGTCTTGCCGTTCGCCTGGATGTCGGTGAGCTTCAGGCCACCGACGATCTGGACGGCAGGGACGCGCGTCTTCGGGTCGATCATCTTGGCCACGGCGTTCTGGCCCGACATCTTCGTCTTCATCAGGTAGAAGCCGGGCTGGATCGACGTCACGCGGGCGTCGGTCTTGCTGGCCTGGATGAAGGCGGTGGAGGACGCGACGACGCCGTTCTCCTGCAGGGTCGACGCGATCTTGCTGACCACGTCGCCGTCCTGGACCTCGACGATCGTGTCGGTCTCGCCGGCGCCCGCGTAGTCCTCGTACGAGCCGATGCCGCGCAGCTCGGTGTAGCCGTAGTAGGCGCCACCCATGCCGACGGCGAGGACCAGCGCGACGACCAGCCACAGGACCGTCTTCTTGCGCTTCTTCGCCTTGGCCCGCGCGATCTCGCGCTGGCGGTCGCGCTTCTTCGCCGGCCGCCGCTCGTCCACGTCGGGGTCGGTGAACAACCCGAGATCGTCGCCGCTCACGCCTCGTCCTTTCGGGCGGACACCGAACGTGCCCGTGCGTCCAGCCAAGATTGCAGGATCTCGACAGCGGCAGCCTGATCGACCACGGCACGCTGCTTCTTGCCCTTCACACCGCGCTGCGCCAGCACTCGGCTCACCACGACGGTCGTCAGTCGTTCGTCGCTGAGCCGCACCGGCACCGGCGCGATGCGCCCGGCCAAGGCCGCAGCGTACGCGGTCGCTGCCTCGGCAGCGGGCCCGTGCTTGCCTGCCAGTGTCTTCGGTAAGCCGACCACGACCTCGACGACGTCATGCTCGGCGACGAGATGTACGAGCTCCGTGAGGTCGGAGCCCTTCTTCTCGTCACGCTGCAGGGTAACCAGCGGAGTCGCGAGAAAAGCGGATGGATCGCTGAGCGAAATACCCACGCGAACCGATCCGACGTCGACGCCGAGCCTCCGTCCGAGGCCCGGATCGTCGACACCGGCAACATCAGCGCTGCTCAAGCACCTTGTCCAGTTCGTTCGTCAGGGCCGTGACGGCCTCCGGAACGCCGGCCGGGTTCGTGCCACCGCCCTGGGCCAGGTCCGGCTTGCCGCCACCGCGGGCGGCGATGGCCGGGCCGAACACCGGGACGAGCTTGCCGGCGGCGAGACCCATGTCGCGGGCGGCGGCCGTGGTGGCCACCACGAAGCTCACCTTGTCACCGTCGGTCGAGAACAGGGCCACCACACCGGGCTTGCTGCCCAGGCGGTTGCGGACCTCGCCACCGAGGGTGCGCAGGTCGTTGCCCGACACGCCCTCAAGGCCCAGGGCCACGAGCGACAGGCCGCGGATGTCCAGGGCCTTGTCGGCGAGGGCGCCGGCGTTGCCGAGCAGCTCGGCGGCGCGGACCTTCTCCAGCTCCTTCTCGGCGGTCTTCAGGCGCTCGACCAGCGACTCGATCCGCTCGGGCAGGCCCTCGGAACCGACCTTCAGCATGTCGGAGAGGTTCTGCACGATGGCGCGTTCCTTGGCCAGGAACCGCATGGCCTCGATGCCGACGTAGGCCTCCAGTCGGCGCACGCCGGAGCCGACCGACGACTCACCCAGCAGGGTGATCGGGCCGATCTGCGACGAGTGCTCGACGTGGGTGCCACCGCAGAGCTCGCGGGACCACTCGCCACCGATCTCGACGACGCGCACCGTCTCGTCGTAGGTCTCGCCGAACAGGGCGACGGCGCCCATCTCCTGGGCACCGGACATGTCGGTGTAGACGACGCTGACCGGCAGGTCGCGGCGCACGGCGAGGTTCGAGACCTCCTCGATCTCGCTCTTGGCCTCGGCGGACAGGCCACCGGTCCAGGCGAAGTCGAGGCGCAGGTAGCCGGGCTTGTTGTACGAACCGCTCTGCAGGGCCGACGGGCCGAGCACGTGGCGCAGGGCGGCGTGCACGACGTGCGTGCCCGAGTGGCCCTGGCGGGCACCGACGCGCCACTCCGGGTCGACGCGGGCCTCGACGTGCTCGCCCTCGCTGACCTCGCCGGAGCGGACGCGCACCTGGTGCACCCACAGCTTGCGGGCGACCTTCTGCACGTCGAGCACCTCGAGCTCGGCGTTGGCCGTGACGATCGTGCCGGCGTCGGACTCCTGGCCACCGGACTCGGCGTAGAGCGGCGTGCGGTCGAGGACGACCTCGACGATGTCGCCCTCGCGAGCCGACTTCACCCGAGCGCCGTTCAGCACGATGCCGCGCAGCGTGGCCTCGGAGGCGAGCTCGGTGTAGCCGGTGAACTCGGTCGGGCCCTGCTCCAGCAGCTCGCGGTAGACCGACTGGTCGCCGTGACCGGTCTTCTTGCCGGCGGCGTCGGCCTTGGCGCGGGCGCGCTGCTCGGCCATCAGCTTGCGGAAGCCGTCCTCGTCGACCGACAGGCCGGCCTCGGAGGCCATCTCCAGTGTCAGGTCGATCGGGAAGCCGTACGTGTCGTGCAGCTGGAAGGCCTTGTCACCGGGCAGCGTGGCGCGGCCGTCGGCCTTGACCTCGCCGGCGGCGTTCTCGAAGATCCGCGAGCCGGCGTCGAGCGTGCGGAGGAAGGTGTCCTCCTCGGCCTTGAGCACCTGCTGGATGCGGGCGAACCCGGTGACCAGCTCGGGGTAGGCCTCGCCCATCGAGTCGCGGACGACCTCGGCGAACGTCTGCAGCACCGGCTCGGTCACGCCGAGCAGGCGCGACGAGCGCACGATGCGGCGCAGCAGGCGGCGCAGCACGTAGCCGCGGGCCTCGTTGCCGGGCGTGACACCGTCGCCGACGAGGAGCACACCGCTGCGGGCGTGGTCGGCGATGACGCGGAAGCGGACGTCGTCGGTCTCGTTGGCGCCGTACTTGCGGCCGGAGAGCTCCTCGGCCTTGTTGATTACGGCGCGGACGAGGTCGGTCTCGTAGACGTTGTCGACGCCCTGCAGCAGGTAGGCGACGCGCTCGACGCCCATGCCGGTGTCGATGTTCTTCGACGGCAGCTCACCGATGACGGGGTAGTCCTTCTTGGCACCACCCTCGCCGCGGATGTTCTGCATGAAGACGAGGTTCCAGATCTCCAGGTACCTGTCCTCGTCGACGACCGGGCCGCCCTCCTTGCCGTAGGCGGGGCCGCGGTCGTAGTAGATCTCCGAGCACGGGCCGCACGGGCCGGGGACGCCCATCGACCAGAAGTTGTCCTCGATGCCGCGGCGCTGGATGCGCTCCAGCGGCATGCCGGCGACCTTCTGCCACAGCTCGATGGCCTCGTCGTCGGTCTCGTAGACGGTGACCCAGATGCGCTCGGGGTCGAAGCCGTAGCCGCCCTCGTCCTGGGACTTGGTGATCAGCTCCCAGGCCAGGCGGATGGCGTCTTCCTTGAAGTAGTCGCCGAGCGAGAAGTTGCCGGCCATCTGGAAGAACGTCAGGTGGCGCGTGGTCTTGCCGACCTCGTCGATGTCGGGGGTGCGCACGCACTTCTGGATGCTCGTCATCCGCGGGGCGGGCGGCGGGGCCTCGCCGAGGAAGTACGGCTTGAACGGCACCATGCCGGCGTTGACGAACAGCAGGTTGGGGTCGTCGAGCAGCAGCGAGGCGCTGGGGATGTACTTGTGCCCGGCGTTCTCGAAGTGCTCGCGGAAGCGCTTGATGATCTCGTGGGTCTGCACGGGAAGTTCCTAAGTGTGTTGCTGGGGAAGGTCAGGGCACGACAAGGAGGCGAACGGTCAGTGCTTTCCGTTCGCCCTGGGCGCTCGACGCCCCGGCGTGAATCCCGTCTGACGTTCCACGGTGTCCTGCAACTCCTGTTCCCGCTCGGCCATTCCCGCGCGCACCTCGGCCCCGAAGGAACCGATGGCGCCGGCGAGTTCGCGCAGGCCTTCACCCACGTTAGCGCCGATACCGGCAGGAGTCGCCTGCTTTGTCACCTCGGCGGCCTTCTTCGCGGCGAAGAGACCGGCCGCGGCACCCAGGCCGAACCAGAAGAGGCGGCTCATCGCCCACCTCGCTTCGGGCGGCGCTTGGCGTGCTTGTTCGGCTGCTCGGCCGCCTTGCGGCGGGCCTTGACGGCCTTGCTCACGCCGTAGGACAGCGCGGCGGCCTTGACCAGCGGGCCGCCGAGCGTGGCGGTGAACAGGCTGGTGAGCGCCGAGACGTTGCCCGTGACGGCGCGCGCGTTGGCCGTGATGCCGTCGACGCGCTCCAGCTGCGTGTTCACGTGCGTGAGCGTCGTGTTGGCCTCGGTGAACAACGGGTCCGTGTTCTCGTGCGCCTTGCGCATCGCGATCGTCGCCTCGTCGAAGAACCGCGCTGCCTTGATGCCCACGAACACCAGCACGATCACGAGCAGCACGAAGGCACCGGCGGCGAGCCACCCTGGCGACACAGATCCTCCTGGTGAACAGGCGTTCAGGCTTGGTTGCGGGTGAGATTACCGGGTGGGTCCGACACCCGACTGGGCGGCACCATTTGTTGATCTTCAACGACCGGTGGCGCCGTCGATCTGCTCACGAATGATGTCGGCGTGACCGGCGTGCCGGGCGGTCTCGGCGGTCATGTGCGCGAGGACCCACCGCAGCGACTTGGGCGTGCCGTCGATCGGGATCGCGGTGAGCGCCTCCGGGCTCGCGGCGGCCTCGACGACCCGGTCGCTGGCGGCGATCGCCGCGCGGTAGTCCTCGATCACCCGGGCCGCCGAACGGTCCGGTGACACCGTCATGCTCAGGGCGTCGTCCGCGGGTTCGGCGCCGCCGCCGACGGTGTGGGCGAACCAGAAGCGCTCCGCCCCGGCCAGGTGCTGGACCAGCCCCAGGACCGAGGTGCCGCTCGCGACCACCGACCGGCGGAGCTGCTCGTCGGTGAGCCCCTCGGCCTTCTTGAGCACGCAGTGGCGCTGGAACGCTAGGAACGCGCGCGCGACGTCGAGCTCGCCGGTGTCGACGCGCGGCACGGGTTCGCGCTGGGTCTCCTGCATGACGAGAAGGTACGGGACAACTCATTGACGCGTGCCCGTCACAGCCTGTGAAATACCCGTCACACAGGGCTTGACACGGCGGCCTTGCCAGGCTGAAGTTAGGCAACCCTAAGTTGATCCGCGCAGGAGGCCCCGTGAAGCCGGTGACGCACCTGGACTCCTACCGGCGTCGACTGACCGCGGACGCGCCGCCCGTGCCCGAGCTGTCGATGCCCTGGGACGCGCGCCTGGCCCGGCCGGACGGCTACGACCTGCACCTCGTGCACCGCTGGAACCAGGCCCCGCACGTGGCCGCGTTCTGGCGGCAGGCGTGGACGCTCCCGCGCTGGGAGGAGGAACTGCGCGGCCACCTGGCGGGTGACGACGTGCGGCCCCTGCTGATCAGCTGGCACGGCCGGCCGGTGATCTACGCCGAGGTCTACCGGGCCGCGCGGCACGCGGTCGCCCAGGGCTACCGGGCGCGGCCGCACGACCTCGGGCTGAACCTCGCGGTCGGCGAGCTGGCGATGACCGACCGCGGGCTCGTGCGGTCCCTGCTCCCCCGCCTCACCGACGCGTTGTTCGAGGCCGACCCGCACTGCACCCGGATCGTGCTCGAACCGGACGTGCGCAACACGCGCGCCATCAAGTCGTTCGAGGCCGGTGGGTTCGTGGCGACCGACGAGATCATGCTGCCCGGCAAGCTCGCACTGCTGATGGTGTGCCGTCGTTAGAACGCGGTGATGTCCTGCGGTGCGCGCTCCTTGCGGCTGAGCGCGCGCACCACGTCGATGGCGCGGTGCTTGTTCAACGACATCCGCGTCAGCAGGTCGATCACCGTTTCGTTGACGCGGCGCGGGAACTCGGGCGTCTCCACGCCGACGCTGACCGCGAGGTCGTCGGAGTGCACGACGAACTCCATCAGCCGGCTCACGAGGTACTCGTCCAGCGGCACGGCCCACGGTCCCCAGTGCGGCATGCGCACGCCCCGGTTCTCCAAGCCCGGCAACGACTTCTCGAGCTCGTCGAGCACCTGCTCGAACCGCGCGCAGAGGTCGGTCCGCCCCTGGGCCGCGAGCTTCTCGCCGCCCGCGCGGATGCGGGTGTGGAACTCGGAGTCGACGTCGAGGTCGGTCCACTTCGCCCGCTCGTAGTGCTCCATCAGCGAGACGACCGGCTCGTCGCCGAGGGGTGCCGCGATCATGCCGGGCAGCGGCAGCGCCTGGTACGCGAGGTGTCCGGCCAGGCCGCTGACGCCGAACTCCGGCAACGCGCTGGGCCGCTCCCAGTGCTTCCCGACCTGCTCGTGGCGCAGCAGGCCGAGCGCGGTGCGGGCGGTGGTCAGGAAGTCTTCTCTGATCGTCACCTCGCCGAACCTACCGAGGTCAGCCGGCCGCGATCACCTCGATTTCCACCAGCCAGTCGCTGACCAGCGTGGTGGCGACGATGGCGGTGGTCGGCACGGCCCGGCCGCCGAGCGCCGCGACCCGCGCGGCCGCGTTGGCCTCGGCGTAGGAGGCGTCGCGCAGGTAGCTGGTGAGCCGCACGACGTTGTCGACGGTCATGCCGGCCGACGCGAGGATCGCGCGGATGTTGGCCCAGATCAGGTCGAGCTGCCCGGCCAGGTCCGCGCCGGGGTTCCCGGCCGGGTCGAGGCCCATCGTGCCCGAGACGAACAAGAACCGTTCGGCGCCACGGACCTCCATGGCGTGCACCCAGTCGCCGCCGGTCGCGTAGACGCCGTCGGTGGGGTCGTGCGGCACGAGTTCCATGCGTCGATCATGCGCGGGCCGCCAAGCGATTTACTCGCCGCGGATCACCCGGCGCAGGCGGGGCAGCCGTTCCGCGAGAGCGCGTTCGCCGCCACGTCCGGTCGGCTCGTAGTAGTCGCGGCCCACCAGGTCGTCCGGCGCGTACTGCTGTGTGAGCACCCCCTCGGGCACGTCGTGCGGGTAGCGGTAGCCCTGGGCGTTGCCGAGCTTCGCGGCGCCCGCATAGTGCCCATCGCGCAGATGCGCGGGCACGGCACCGATAGCGCCCTTGCGCACGTCCTCGATCGCGGCGTAGATCGCGGTCGTCACGGCGTTGGACTTCGGCGCGGTCGCCAGGTGGATCGTGGCCTGCGCGAGGTTGAGCGCGCACTCGGGCAGTCCGATGAGCTGCACGGCCTGTGCGGCCGCCACGCACGTCTGCAACGCCGTCGGGTCGGCCATGCCGACGTCCTCGCTGGCGTGGATCACCAGCCGCCGGGCGATGAACCTCGGGTCCTCCCCCGCCTCGATCATGCGCGCGAGGTAGTGCAGCGCCGCGTCGACGTCCGAGCCGCGGATGGACTTGATGAACGCGGACGTCACGTCGTAGTGCTGGTCGCCGTCGCGGTCGTAGCGCACCGCCGCCTTGTCCACCGTGGACTCCAGCAGCTCCAGCGTGATCACGCCGTCGTTCGAGGCCACCGCCGAGTCCGCGGCCGCCTCCAGCGCCGTCAGCGACCGGCGGGCGTCGCCCCCGGCCAGCCGGATCAGGTGGTCCTCGGCGTCGGGTTCGAGCCGCACGGACCCGCCCAGGCCGCGTTCGTCGGACACCGCGCGCCGGATGACCGACCGCACGCCGTCGTCGGTCAGCGACTTGAGCTGCAGCACCAGCGAGCGCGACAGCAGCGGCGACACGACCGAGAAGAACGGGTTCTCCGTGGTGGCCGCGACCAGCAGCACGATCCGGTCCTCGACCGCGCCCAGCAGCGCGTCCTGCTGCGTCTTGGAGAACCGGTGCACCTCGTCGATGAACAGCACCGTGGACTCGCCGGAGCGGACCAGGCGGCGGCGGGCCTCGTCGATGACCGCCCGCACCTCCTTGACGCCCGCGGACAGCGCCGACAGCGCGACAAACCTGCGGCCGGTCGCCTTGGACACCAACGTCGCGAGCGTCGTCTTGCCGGTGCCGGGAGGGCCGTAGAGCATCACGGACGCGGGCGTGGCGCCCTCGACCAGGCGGCGCAGCGGGGCGCCGGGGCCGAGCAGGTGGTCCTGGCCGACGACCTCGTCCAGCGAGGCGGGGCGCATCCGCACGGCCAGCGGGGCGTTGGCCGCGATGCGCTCGGCCTTCTCCTCGTCGGTCGCGCCGAAGAGGCCCTCGTCGAACAGACCTTCGCTCATGCGTTCGAGCCTAGGACATGTGGGAGGATCGCGTTCCGTGCCCATCCCCCGTGCCGTGCTGCTCGCCGGACCCTCCGGCTCAGGCAAGTCGACACTCGCCGCCCACCTCGGCTGGCCCGTGCTGCGCCTGGACGACTTCTACCGCGACGGCGACGACCCGCTGCTCCCCCGCGACGACCACGGCCGCGCCGACTGGGACGACATCGGCTCGTGGAACGCGGACAAGGCCCTGAAGGCCGTGATCGAACTGTCGGAGACGGGCAGGGTCGAGGCGCCGGTCTACTCGATCAGCGAAGACCGCGCGGTCGGCACCCAGACGATCGAGCTCGGCGACGCGCCCGCGTTCATCGCGGAGGGTCTGTTCGCGGACCTGCTGGTCCAGGGCGCGCGGGACGCGGGCGTGCTGCGGGACGCGATCGTGCTCGCGCCGAGCCCGCCGGTCACGTTCGTGCGGCGGTTCGCCCGCGACGTCGCCGAGGCCCGCAAGCCGGTGCCGACGCTCGTGCGGCGCGGGTTGCGGCTCATGCGGGAGCAGCCGGAGGTGGTGCGGCGGTGCGTGCGCGCGGGCATGCGGCGCACGACACCTTCGAGGGCGCGGACCGAACTCGTTTCGTGATCGCTTTGCCCGGTTCCGCCCGCACTGGTCTGGCAGGATGCCGCTCACACCACAACCGGGGGTAGCCGCGATGTCCGAGACGCCCGGCTGGTCGTCGCCAGACCAGCCATCGAACCAGCCACCGCCGCAGCAGCAGCCGCAGCACGGTCCGCAGTACGGCTACACCATGCCTCCGCCGCCGCCGACCATCAAGCCCGGCGTGATCCCGCTGCGGCCGCTGGGTCTGGGCGAGATCATCGACGGCGCCATCACGACGATGCGCCGCCACCCGAAGATCCTCATCGGCGGTGCCGCGGTCGTCGCCGCGATCACGCAGATCGTCAGCCTGGTGGTGCAGCTGCCGTTCCTCAGCGCCCTCACCGACGTCGCGGCGATCGACCCGAACACGGCGACGCCCGAGCAGGTGCTCGACCAGTTCGCCGCCACCGTGCCCAGCGCCATCGTCGGCACGGGCGTCGAGGCCCTCCTCGTGCTGCTCGGCACCGTCTTCCTGTCGGGCTTCATCACGGTCGTGGCGGGCCACGCCGTGCTCGGCCGGCCGGTGACGTTCGCCCAGGCGTGGGAGGAGTTCAAGCCGCGGCTGCTCCCGCTGCTCGGCGCGACGCTGCTCTACGGCCTGATGATCGGCGTCGTCATCTTCGCGTTCGTCGCGCTCGCCGTGGTGTCGCAGTCCGTCCCCGTGTTCATCCTCGCGACCATCGCGGGCGTCGTGATCGCCATCGGCCTGTGGGTGGTGTTCTCGCTGGTCACGCCCGCGCTGGTGCTGGAGCGCTGCGGCGTCGGCACCGCGTTCGGCCGCTCGCGCAAGCTCGTGAACGGCGCGTGGTGGCGCACCTTCGGCATCCTCCTGGTCGCCGCCCTGATCACCGGCGTGATCAACTCGATCGTCGTCGTGCCGTTCCAGCTCATGGGCATGGCGGCCACCGGCTTCAGCACCGATCCCGCCGCCACGCTGAACGTGATCTACCTCGTCCTGGTCACGATCGGCGCGATCATCGCCTCGACGATCACCCTCCCGTTCAGCTCCGCGGTGACCGTGCTGGTCTACGTCGACCGCCGGATGCGCGCCGAGGGCATGGACATCGAACTCCAGCGGGCCGCGGGGCATGGCGGTAGCTGACGTACCGGTAGACCTCGGCCGCGACGACGCGCGGGAGGCGGCCGTCCGGGAGCTCCGCGACCCGGCGTACGTCTCCGACGACCCGAGCCTGGTCCAGCGCGCGTTCAACTGGGTGCTGGACCGCCTCGACGAGCTGTTCGCCGGGGTGGGCGGCATGAACGGCATCACCGCGACCACGATCGTCGTGGCCGTGGTGGTGCTGATCGTGATCGTCATCCGGCTCCGTGCGGGCCGCACGAGCCGTGCGCTGCGTTCGGGCGGTGGGGTGTTCGGCTCGACCGTGCTGACCGCGGCGCAGCACCGGGCCGCCGCCGAGAAGGCCGCGGCCGCCGGCGACCTGGCCGAGGCCATCCGTGAACGCTTCCGCGCCGTGGTGCGCGAACTGGAGCAACGGGGCGTGCTCGACGCACGGGCCGGACGCACCGTCGACGAGGTCGCTCTCGAAGCGGGACAGGCCCTTCCGGCGCTCGCCGACGACCTGCGCGGCGCGGCGGTGCAGTTCGACGACGTCTGGTACGGCGGCAGGACCGCGACGGCGGAGGGCTACCGGTTGCTGGTCTCCGTGGACGGCAGGGTGCGCGGATGACGGCGGTGTCCCCCGACGCCCGGCGGCTCTGGACGGCCGCGCGCGGTCCCGTGCTGATCGGCGTGATCATCGTCTTCGCGGCGGTCGTGATCACGCTGCTGCGCGGCACCGGTGACGGCGGCGCGCTCGACCCGCGCTCGTTCCAGCCGCAGGGCAGCCACGCGGTCGCGACCTTGCTGGAGCAGAACGGCGTGCGGGTCGACCTCACCGACAACGCGGTCTCCGTGGACGGCGCGACGCTGTTCGTGACGCGGCCGGACCTGGTCGACCCCGACCGGCTCGCGGACCTGAGCCGCCGGGCCGCCGCGACCGTGCTGCTCGCGCCCGCCGCCCCGGCCGCGCGCCTGGAGCCCGAGACGCGGCAGCCGGGGTGCCCGCTCGCCGCCAAGGCCGGTGCCGCGACCATGGGCGGGTTCACCTACGAGGGCGAACAGACCTGCTACGACTCGACGTTGGTGCGCACCGGCACGGTGACGACGATCGGCTACGGCGCGATCTTCACCAACCGCGACATCGACGACGAGGGCAACGCGGCGCTCGCGTTGTCGTTGCTGGGCCAGCACGAACGGCTGGTCTGGTACCTGCCGTCGGCGGCCGACCTGTCGCGGCAGAAGTCGCTGACGGACCTGATCCCGGACGGCTGGAAGTTCGCCGCCCTGCAGCTGGGCGTCGCGGCCGTGCTGATCGCGTTGTGGCGGGCGCGCCGGCTGGGCCGCGTGGTGCCCGAGCCGCTGCCGGTCGTGGTGCGCGCGGCCGAGACCGTGGAGGGCAGGGCGCGGCTGTACCGCCGCTCGCACGCCGCCACGCACGCGGCGTCGGTGCTGCGGCAGGCGACGCGCGACCGGCTGGGGCCGCTGCTGGGCGTGCCGCGGGGCGGGGACCCGTCCGAGGAGATCGCCCGCAGGACGTCGCGTCCCACCGCCGCGGTGCGGGCGCTGCTCGACGACGACGGGCCGGTGGACGACCGGGGGCTGGTCGCGCTGGCTGCTGAACTGGACGCTGTGGAGAACGAGGTGCGCAAAGCATGACGGCTGTGGTCACCACCGAGGAAGCCCGCACGGCGCTGGTGGCGTTGCGCGCGGAGATCGGCAAGGCCGTGGTGGGCAACGACGCCGCCGTGACGTCGTTGATCCTCGCGTTGCTGTGCAAGGGACACGTGCTGTTGGAGGGTGTTCCCGGCGTCGCGAAGACGTTGCTCGTGCGTGCTCTTGCGCGCGCGTTGGACCTCTCTACAACGCGTGTGCAGTTCACGCCGGACCTGATGCCCGGCGACCTGACGGGGTCGTTGGTCTACGACACGCACAACGCCGCGTTCTCGTTCCGCGAAGGGCCGGTGTTCACGAACCTGCTGCTCGCCGACGAGATCAACCGGACGCCGCCGAAGACGCAGGCCGCGCTGCTGGAGGCGATGGAGGAACGGCAGGTGTCGGCCGACGGCACGACGCGGCCGCTGCCGTCGCCGTTCATCGTCGTGGCGACGCAGAACCCGGTGGAGTACGAGGGCACCTACCCGTTGCCCGAGGCGCAGCTCGACCGGTTCCTGCTGAAGGTCACGATGCCGATCCCCGCGCGGGAGCACGAGATCGACGTGCTGACGCGGCACGCCTCCGGGTTCGACCCGCGTGACCTGTCGACGTTGTCGCCGGTGGCCGGTGCGGCGCACCTGGACGCCGGTGCGGCCGCGGTGCGTTCTCTGGTGGTGGCTCCCGAGGTGATCGCGTACGTCGTGGACGTGTGCCGTGCGACGCGTGAGTCTCCGGCTGTGCGTCTGGGTGTTTCTCCCCGTGGCGCAACGGCTCTGCTTGCCGCCGCACGCGCGTGGGCGTGGCTCTCGGGCCGTGACTACGTGACGCCGGATGACGTGAAGTCGCTCGCACGGCCCGCGTTGCGGCACCGGCTGGAGTTGCGCCCGGAGGCCGAACTGGAGGGCGTGACGGCGGACGGCGTGCTGGACGGGGTGCTCGGCACGGTCCAGGTGCCGCGCTGACGTGGCGATCACGGGCCGCGCGGGACTGCTCGCGCTCATCGGGGTTCTCGTCGTCGGGCTGATTTTGCCGTCGTGGCAGGGGGTTCTCCTCCTGCTCGGCCTGCTGGCGTTGTGCGTGGCCGTCGACTTGTTGTTGGCGGCGAGCGTGCGGCCGTTGACGTTCTCGCGCGCGGGGGCCACCTCTGTGCGCACGGGCGAGCTTTGTACCGTTCAGCTGACGGTGCACAACCCCGGCCGTCGGCTCCGTGGCGTTCTTCGGGACGCATGGGCGCCTTCTGCCGGTGTGGTCGCTGACCGGGTGGACGTGGATGTGCCCGCTGGTGGGTCGCGTGTGCTGTCGTTCGAGCTACGGCCCGTGCGTCGCGGCGACCGCGTGGCGGACCGTGTGACCGTGCGTTCGCTTGGCCCGTTGGGGATCGCGGCACGGCAGGGCTCGCACGTCGTGCCGTGGACCGTGCGCGCGCTGCCGCCGTTCCACAGCCGCCGCCACCTGCCGCCTCTGCTGGAACGGCTGCGCGAACTGGATGGTCGTCGTGCGTCGTTGATCCGTGGGGCCGGCACGGAGTTCGACTCGCTGCGCACGTACGTGATCGGTGACGACGTGAGGTCCATCGACTGGCGTGCGTCGGCGCGGTCGTCGGACGTGGTGGTGCGCACCTGGCGCCCGGAACGCGACCGCCAGGTGACGATCGTGCTCGACACCGCCCGCACCTCGGCCGGACGCGTGGACGGTGCCCTGGGCGGCCTGCCGCGCCTGGACACGTCGATGGACGCCGCGTTGCTACTGTCCGCGCTGGCCTCGCAGGCCCGCGACCAGGTCGACTTCGTCGCGTTCAGCACCAAGGTGCGCGCCTCGGTGCCGCGGGCGACGCTGCCCGTGCTGGTGCAGGCGATGGCGCCGCTGGAGGCCGAACTGGTCGAGTTCGACGCCCGCGGCGCGGTCGCCGAGGTGCTGCGCCGGGCCGGTCGCCGCTCGCTGGTCGTGCTGCTGACGTCGCTGGAGCCGTCGATCGAGCACGGCCTGCTGCCGCTGCTGCCGGCGCTGGCCGCGCGGCACCGCCTGCTGATCGCGTCGGTGTCCGACCCGGCCGTGCACGCGATGGCCGCCGGACGTGGCGACCTGGAGGCTGTGTACTCGGCAGCGGCGGCGGAACGCACTCTGGCCGAACGCCGCCGTCTCACCGCTTTGCTCGCACGTCACGGAGTCGACGTGGTCGACGCACTGCCCGATGACCTGCCACGCGCTCTCGCGGACCGCTACTTGTCGTTGAAGGCCGCAGGAAAGCTCTAGACGGCGACGGGCGCGACGTCCTCTCGTTCGCGCGCGTCCACGTCGCCGGTCTCGCCCTGCCGCGCGGCCCGTCGTCCGATCACGAAGACGTAGAGCAGGAACAGCACCTCAGCCGCCGCGCCGATGCCGATGCGGGCCCAGGTCGGCAGCCCGGACGGCGTCACGAACCCTTCGAGCACACCGGCCACGAGCAGCACCACGACCAGTCCGAGCGCCACCGCGACGACCGACCGGCCTTCGGCGGCGAGAGCCTGCGACCGGGTGCGCTTGCCGGGGTCGATCACCTGCCAGCCCAGCCGCATGCCGATCCCCGCGGCCACGAACACGGCCGTGAGCTCCAACAGCCCGTGCGGCGCCAACAGCCCGAGGAACAGCTCTCCGCGTCCCGCACCGAACATGAGCCCGATGCCGACGCCGACGTTGAGCGCGTTGGTGAAGAGCAGGTAGATCGGCGGAATCGCGAACAGCACCCCGAGCAGCAGGCAGGCGGCGGCGATCCACGCGTTGTTGGTCCACACCTTGGCCGCGAACGACCCGGCGGGGTTGCTCGAGTAGTACGACTCGTAGCTGCCGCCGACGCGCGTCATCTCGCGGATCTCCTCCGGCGCCGCGATGGACGCCGTGACGTCCGGGTTGGACGCGATCCACGCCGCGATGATGCCGGTGACCAGGTAGAACGCGATGCCGGCCGGTACCCACCAGCGCCAGCCGAGGTAGATCGCGGCGGGCAGCCGGTGCGAGAAGAAGCGCGTGAACGTCCGCCACGCGGGCGTGTGCGTGCCCGTGAGCACCGACCGCGACCGCGCCACCAACGCCGACAACCGTTCCACCGTCGCCGGGTCCGGCATCTGACTGCGCACGACCGACAGGTGCGTCGTCACCTGCTGGTAGAGCTCGATCAGCTCGTCGGCCTCGCCCCCGCTGAGCTTGCCGGCGCGCCCGGTCAGCTCGTCGAGGCGCTGCCACGACGCGCGGTGGCGATCGATGAACACGTCCAGATCCACGATGAGTCACACTATCCGCGTGGGGGACCTCGTCACCGGTGAAGCGGTAGTTCTGGACCTGCGGGTCGCACAGCTCGCCAGCAGGGCGGTCGCGTACGCGCTCGACCTGGCCGTGCAGTTCGGCCTGCTCGTGCTGCTGTTCCTGATCACGCCCGTCGACGTCGACAACGCCCTGCAGGACGCGCTCGCGCTGGCGTTGGTGGTCTGCGTGATGGTCGGCTTCCCGACCGCGATCGAGACGGTCACGCGAGGCCGTTCGTTCGGCAAGATGGCCATGGGCCTGCGCGTGGTGCGCGACGACGGCGGCGCCATCCGCTTCCGCCACGCCCTGGTCCGCTCGCTCACCGGCTTCGTCGTGGACTTCTGGGTCCTCGGCCTGGCGGGCTCGATCGCGCTGTTCGTCTCGCTGTTCTCGAAGCAGGGCAAGCGGGTCGGCGACCACCTGGCCGGCACGGTCGTGATCCGCACCCGCCTGCCGCGCCAGGAGGCGGAGCTCGCGACCATGCCGCCGCAGCTCGCGTCGTGGGCCGCCGGGCTCGACCTGTCGCAACTGCCGGAAGAGCTGGCGCTGGCGGTGCGGCAGTACCTGTTGCGGTACGCGGAGTTGAGCGAGCAGGCCCGGTGGGACCTGGGGGCGCGGCTGTCGCACGACGTCGGGGTGGCGATCAGGTCGCCTCGGGTGGAGAACACGCACCCGCACCCGTACCTGTCGGCGGTGCTGGCCGAACGGCGGCGCCGGGCGGCGGGCTAGACACGCGGAAGGGCCCGTCGAGGGATGTCGATCCCCCGACGGGCCCTTCGCCCAATTCCTAAGCAGGTACCGAGGTCAGAGCACGGCGAGCCGTGTCGGTCCGCGGCACGAACTGCTCGTGCCATGCGGCGTGGACGTCCGGGTTCCCGATGCGCAGTCCACATCGGTCACACGAGTCGTCCGCGGTCACGCCGGGCACGCCGGTCGTCGTCGACGCGGGAATCGGGTCGATCAAGTTCTTGATCTCGATCCAGCGCGCCTTCCACGGCGACATCTCGTCCTCGGCAACCCGGCAGGCCGTCAAGAACGCGTGGAGCACGTCCCACTTCGGAAGGTCCCTGCCCTTCAGCACTCGGTGCAGGGTGGCCTTGGAATAGCCGGCTCGGCGGGCCATGACGTCGAAGGACGGTTCTCCGTCCGTCCTGTGTGCACGGCGGAGGTCGTGGACCAGGCCGCTGATCTTCTGGGCAACGACGTCGAAGTCGCTCATGTCGTTCTCCTTGGTCAGGCGGAACGGCTCCGGTACGCGCTCTGCAAAGCGCGTACCGGAGCCGACCGGTCGTCCTACGTGAGCGGCCGCAGCCTCACCGGGAGGCCCGGCGGGGGCGGAGGAGCTTCCGGACCACCGAGCAGCCGGTAAGCGATCTCCGCCGCGATCACGCCCCCGGCACCTGCCGCGAGCAGCGCGGTGCTGAGGGGGTGGCCCATGTGCAGCAGGGCCACCAGGAAGGAGAGGACTCCGAGCAGAATCAGCGTCGCCGCCGAATTCTTCTGGTTCATGTCTCACCCGATCTCTATGGAGTTGTTCTGGTTGGCGCAGGCGGGTCTTGTCGACCGTCTGTTGTGACTCGCCCAGATCAGATGATCTTGGCGGTCGCACGACACGAAACACGAGTGCGACCACACAGAGATACCAGACGTAAAGTGCCCGCGCAAACAACGCGCGACGACATGCCGCCCGAATTTTATATTCCACTTCGCGAAGATATAGAAAATTCGAATCGCCGAGCACTGTTTCTGATCAACGCGCCACCTTCGATCCTCGCCAAGAACCAACTCGTCGACGCTTGGAGATCAAGGAGAAGACATGGGATGAAAACGATGTTCCGGTTCAAACATTGGACAGAAAGTGGCCAAAAAGCAGTAGGCCTCCCGTTGCAGCGGGAGGCCTACTGGTTTCTTGAGCGGGTTTGTTCCCGCGATCGAGAGACGTCACCATCTCTGATCCTTTCCCGAAAGCCCGCCTGCGCCAACAGAACGAATGCGATCGGGTTTCCGCAGCATCGCTGCTGCGGAAGCATGGAGTTGGTGGGCCGGCCAGTCGTCTTCGCCAGCGCTAGACCTCGAAGGGTAGCGACCTGCGGTCGTGGCCGCCTCGCACTTTCACCACAGCTCGCCGGCCGGGTCCCGACCGCTTCGGCGCGGGACTTCCGCGATGCGGCGCCGGGAGCGTCGCGCGTCGAGATCGCGCACCACCGAGGCGAGCACAGGTCTCCGCAACGCCGAAGCCGGTCCGCACAACCAGTGAGCACACGCCGAGCACGGTGGCTGATCGCCGCGTGAACAGCCGCGCGACGCGTGAGCGCAGATCAGCAGGGCCCTCAACGCGGGCCACTTCGCCGTCCACCCCTGACCGGAGCAGCTCGACCGCGAACAAAGCCGCACCAGTCGGCCTGCGGCAGTGCATACCCGCTCCGAGCGCCGTCAGAGAGTCACCACCCGACGACGGACCCGCTCGGAGCCGAGGGTCGGCGTCGCGGCGTCCACCCGTGCGCACCTCTTCGGCAGGACCACGCAGCGGCTTGAGCCCCGGCCTCCAGGAAGCCGGCAGCACGAACTCTGAGCGCGGCAGGCCGACCCTTGACGCGGCACCGACTCGGCCCAGCTCGGACTTACCGATGTCTGCGTACACGAACTGCACACAAGAGGGCAGTTGATGCGGAACCCACGGACCGGTGTCATACGCTACTGCACGAAGACCCTCTGTCCCGTAATCGAGGCGAGCGCCCAGGCCGGGCACGTCAACGAACTGCACCGACGGCGAGAACCAGCCAGGAAGATGGCCTTCGCCGGGATACAGCGAAAGGCTTCGCATCGTTCGCCACAGCGACCACGGGTCAGGGATGAAACGGGGCCCGGTCGGCTGCTCGTCCGTCGCGAGTCGCAACCAACCACTCGGCCACGACGACGAATCGCGGCAGCACAAGAGCGACTGCGAGCCAAAGTCGGCATCGCCGTCATTGATGAGCGAATGCAACAGCGCGGACTTTCCAGCAGCCGCGGCTCCGATCAAGCTCACACGAACGGGAGTCAAGATTCGAGAAAGGCCTTCCAGCGAGCGACCGAACCACAATTCGGACGGTTCGGCACCCCACCGCCCAGGCGAGAAGTCAGGACGTGCAGTCGGCCGCGTGATCAGCCAGAGCGCACCTCGAATGATGCTGCGGGGAAACGCGCTCCACTCGGCATGAGCGCGCGCCGCGGCCTTCTCCGGCGCCGGGCGCGCGGGCAGTGCCGCCTCAGGCGGTCCCACCTCGGGACCCAGCTGCTCGCGAGGCTTGCGCTCCGCGGTGACGCGCGCAGACCGGCCGGCGGACTCCGCCAGAACAGCAGCGGACAACAGCGCCTCGGCGAGTTCCGTCTCGCCCCACTCTTCCGCCAGCGCGGCGTCGGCCAGCAGGCTTTCCGCCCGCCGCTTCATCCTCGACCGCAGCTTCCGCAACTCGCTCGCCAGGTCTACGCCGGAGGTCCGCGCACGACGGCGGTAAGGAACCACGTCAACGGCGTGACTGACGAACACAGCGGGCATGGCGGTCCTACCTCCGTTCCACATCGGCCTGCATCACCTCGGGCCGCACGCCCCATGCGGCTGCGTCGCCCCGGTGTGGGCGAGGCTCGGACTCGTGCGATTCCGAGTACCCCGGAAGCTAGGCGATCCTCGATCCGAGCGGCAACCGGCAGACACGTCGTGAGACGTTTTGACACTGCTGTGGAACAAGATGAGCAACAGTCCGGCCACACACCAAGGAAGCAACAGGACAAAAGCCGGACAGTTCGGGATCGCGCCGTTGACATTCGTGACGCCCTGGAAGCGGACGGAGCGTCAGGCGTTCGCCAGCCGGAGCCGTTCCGCCGCCTGCTCCCGCACCGCATCCCCCGACACCGTGGGATCCCCGTGCAGCACCTCCCACCGTGCGTTGTGCACGGCGGTCCATAAGCTCGCAGCCCAAGCGACCTCCACCTCCTCCGAGGAGAACGCACGGCCGCGCGCAGCCTGATAAGCCTCGATGAACGCCGCCGAACTCTCCACCGGCACGAGCCCAGGCGGTGACGCGTTGGCGAACGCCCCGGCAGCAGCCCCCACCAACGCCGCCTCAGGCTGCCACGCCAGGCTGTCCCAGTCGTGCACCGCCAGCACGGAACCACCGCGCCACCGCAGGTTCTGCGCCTCGAAGTCCGCATGTCCCAACACACACGGCAGCGCACAGCCCGATAACCGCGCACGAACCCGAGAAGCGACCTCCACGACGTACGACGGCACCACGCTCTGGTCCCGCGCGTCCAGGAAGTCGATGGCGGGCCACAAGCCGGGATCGGTGTGGTCCCACCGAGCCCACCGGGGCGCAGGCACCGGCGGCGGCACGGAGACCTCCGCCAGCAGTGACATCGAGAGCGCAAACACCTCCGCATAGCGCACGGCGACCGCCGTAGAAGCACCCAGCAGCATCTCGCCACCGGGCAACGGTTCCTCGGCGTGCACGGCCAGCCCGTCGACCGCCACGACCGGCGTCAGCGGCCGGGGACACGGAAACCCCGCGAAGCCAGGAACGACTGCGCCGCAAGGCAGGAGGCCGCGCGTCCGTCGTCCGGCCGCGCCTTCACGTACACGGAACGCCCGTCCACCAGGTGCACGCCGAAGACCGAGGAGATCGACTCGCGCGAGTAGAACACCGACGACGAGGCGCTGCCCAGCGTCGACGTGCACCAGGTGGACAGGTCGAACGTCATGCGCCGAGGAGTTCCTGCAGCAGCAACGGGTTCATGTAGTCGTCGTAGCGGACGATCTCGCCGTCGCGCAAGTGGATGATCGCGACGGCGGTGAACGTGTAGTAGTCCTGCTTCACCTTCGACCAGCCGCGGTGGGTGATCTCGGCGACGACCACGTCCGGGTCGTCGGTGAGCCTGGTGATGGCCTCGACGTGCTGGATCTCGAGCTTCTCCCGGACGCGGGCGCCTCTCATCCTGTCGAAGTACGCGCGGATGGCGTCGCGGCCCTTGATCTCCGGCTCCTGGAACGGCGCCGGGAAGCGGTAGGCCATCACGCCGTCCTCGGTGAACATGTCGGCGAACGAGTCGTGCGACTGCTCCCCCGCCACCTGGCGACGGACGTGTTCCACGATCTGTGCTGGTGTGCGTGTCATCGCGTGCCCCTCGTAGAATCGGAACGGTGACCCCGGTTAACAACATACGGAACGCGCGCCCCGGTTGGCAACGATGAGGGCCGACGCCGCGCGCAACCGCGCGAAGGTGCTCGACGCGGCGCGGGAGCTGTTCGCGGAACAGGGCTTCGACGTGCCGCTGGACGAGATCGCGGCGAAGGCCGGTGTCGGGCCGGGCACGGTCTACCGGCACTTCCCGACCAAGCAGGCGCTCTTCCAGGCCGTCACGGAGGCGCGGGTCTCGGCCATGATCGCGTCCGCCGGGTCGTCGGGGGACCCCGGCGCGGACCTCTTCGCGTTCCTGCGGAAGATGGCGGGCGAGGCCGCCGCGAAGAGGGACATGTCCGACGCGATCGCGGTGCCGTCAGAGCTGCGCGACAGCCTGCACGCCACGCTGGGCGGGTTGCTCGCGCGGGCTCAGGAGGCCGGGGCGGTGCGCGCCGACATCGTCACCCAAGACCTGGTGTCGTTGATGAAGGGCATGCTGCAGAGCATGCACGAGGGGGCGAACCCCCAGGTGTTGCTGGAGATCGTGCTGCAGGGCCTTCAGAGCCGGAAGCCGTAGGGCAGTTCGAGGCGGTGGCGGGCCAGCAGCTCGGTGTCCGCGAGGATCTCGCGGGTCGGGCCGTCCGCCACCACCACGCCGTCGTCGATCAGCACGCTGCGCGGGCAGATCTGCAGCGCGAACGGCAGGTCGTGCGTGACCATGAGCATTGTGGGCGCCAACGAGAGCAGCAGTTCGGCGAGCTCGCGGCGGGCCACCGGTTCGAGGTTCGCCGACGGCTCGTCCAGCACGAGGACCTCCGGCTCGCAGGCCAGCACGGTCGCCAGGGCGACGCGGCGGCGCTGGCCTCCGGACAGGTGCAGCGGCGAGCGGTCCGCGACGGACTCCATGCCCACGGCGCCCAGCGCTTTCGCCACCCGCGCGTCCACGTCGGACAGGCCGAAGTTGCGCGGGCCGAACGCCACGTCCTCCGCGACCGTGGCGCTGAACAGCTGGTCGTCGGGGTCCTGGAAGACGAGCCCGACCCGGCGCCGGATCTCGCGCAGGGTGTGCTTCGAGACCTCCAGCCCCGCGACCGAGATGGAGCCGGAGCCGCCGGAGAGAACTCCGTTGAGGTGCAACGCGAACGTGGTCTTGCCGGCGCCGTTCGGGCCGAGCACCGCGACCCGTTCGCCGCGCTCCACGCGCAGGTCGACGCCGAACAGCGCCTGATGGCCGTCCGGGTAGGCGAACGCGAGCTTCGAGACCTCCAGGGCCGGCGCCGCGGCGACCTCGGGAACGATCGTCGCCGAGCCTCCCGGCCTGCCCGTCCAGCCGCGCGACACCATCGCGAGGTGCACCCTCTCTCCGCGTTCGTAGGACCGGATGAACAACGTGCCGACCGACCGGGCCAGCGCGCCCGCCTGCCACAGGAACCGCGGGTCGTCGCCGCGGGAGACGCGGGCCACGCGCATGCGCTTCGCTTCTCCGACAACGACTTCGCCGTAGCGCAGCATCAGCGTGGCGATCATGATCAACGGTGCGGGCACGCGCAGCGTCTGCAGTCCGCGCAGCAGCTCCCCCGGCGCCGTCGTCGCGGCCAGGGTCAGGCTGATCAGCACGCCCAGCGTGCCCTTGACCAGGATGTTCCAGCCCGCCAGGGACCCCTCGACCGACACCGAGAGGCCGAGGAAGTCCGTGCGCGGGTCCGTGCCGAAGATCGGCAGCAGGAACGCCAGCACCACGAACGGCACCTCGATCACCGCGCGCTTGACGAACCACAGCGCGGGAACGCGCGCCACGAACCACACCGCGACGACCACCAGCAGGTACAGGCCGAAGAGCGGGAACAGCGTGCGCGGGGTCGCCACGACGCCCAGCACCGCCCCGAACGCCACGAGGATCTTCACGTGGGGCGCGAGGCGGTGCACCGGCGAGTCGCCGGCGTGGTGCAGGACGTCGTGGGCGCCGCTCACCGCGCGTCGGACTTCTTGCGCAGCACCCAGAACAGGCCGAACGACAACGCCAGCACCACGACCACGCCGAGCACGCCCGCGAAGCCGGTGAACTTGTCGTCGCCGCCCAGCGCGTAGTCGGCGAACGTGCTGCCGGAGAACGGGTGCTCCTGCGCGTGCTCGGCGATCCCGGTGTCCTCGACGGTCTTGTCCAGGCCGTCCGGGTCGCCGGACGCGAAGTACGACAGCACCCCCGCGATCAGCAGTGACACGAACGCGAACCCGATGAAGAACTTCTTCACGACCGCACCTCCAGCGGCTTGCGGCTGCCCTTCAGCAGGTGGACGAGATCAGGGCGGATCGACGCGACCGACGTGACGGTGACGGCGGTGATCAGGCCCTCGCCGATGCCGATCAGCGCGTGCAGGCCCCACATCAGCAGCGCGACCTTGCCGATCTCCACGCCACCCGCGCCGCCGATCGCGTACTCCACGACGAAGCCGGTGGCGGCGAACAGCGTGTTCACGAACGCCGAGACGAACGCGACGACCGCGAGCCCGCCCTTGCCCTTCTCGGCGACCTTGCGCAGCGCCACGGCGACGAGGAAGCCGGTCGCGGTACCGATCAGCGCCATGTTCGTGACGTTGGCGCCGAGCGCGGTGAGGCCGCCGTCCGCGAACAGCAGCGCCTGCACCACGAGCACGATCGTCACGCACAGCGCGCCGACGTACGGGCCGACCAGGATCGCCGCGAGCGCGCCGCCGAGCAGGTGGCCGGAGGCGCCGGGCAGGATCGGGAAGTTGATCATCTGGACGGCGAAGATGAACGTGGCCACCAGGCCCGCCATCGGCGCCGTGCGGTCGTCGAGGTCGGCACGGGCCTTGACCAACGCGAACCCGACGCCCAGCGCCGCGATCACGAGGAACGCGACCGACACCGGCGCGTTCAGCAGACCGTCGCTCATGTGCATGGCAACAGGTGACATGAGCCGAGACGCTAATTGCCGGACCTCGGTTATGGCTAGGACTGTGCAACAACGATTGCAGGGCAACAACGCGGCGATCGTCACAGCATCGCTAGTCATCGGATGACTTCTGCGGTTAGATCCGTTCCGCCGCCGCCACGGCACGGAGGGACGAACAGTGACAGAGCTGTCGCGTAGAACCTTTTTGTACGGGACGGGCGCGGCCGTGGGGGCCTCCGCACTGGGGACGGGCACCTCGGTCGCAGCACCGACGATCCCCGAAACATCGGGTCACAACGTGCACCGGGACGTGGTCCGGGATGCTCGGATGGAGTGGAGGCGGGTACCGGCGAATTGGGGTGATAGTCCCTTTCTGGCCAACGGTTTCCTCGGCGTGCAGGTCTACGCGGGCCGCACCCCGGACGAGCTGAAGCTCATGCTCAGCCACTCCGAGGTGCAGGACCAGCGCGCGCACTGGGAAGCCGCGGTCGGGCTGTCCCGGCTGCCCATCGGCTACCTGACGCTGAAGTTCGCCGGCGCGATCACCGCCGTCGACTGGACCCTCGACCTGTGGAACGCCGAGCTCACCGGCTCGGTGACGACCACGCAGGGCAGCGCCACGTTCACGATGCTCGTGCACAACGCCCGCAGCACGTTCCTCGCCTCCGTCCGCGGCGACGTGACCTGGGGATTCCAGCCGCTGGAGTCGTCGACGACGCGTCAGATCCGCAGGCCGGCGGACTACACCGCCAACCCCGCGCCCACCCTCGGCACGGCCAACGGCGTCTCCTACGCCGCACAACCGCTGCTCGCGGGCGGTGGCTACACAACGGCCTGGCAGACCCGCAACGGCCGGTTCGCTGCCCACGTCGCGTACACACACCCTGCGAACACGCACACCTCTGACGCGATCCGCGAGGTGCGTCAGGCGCTCGCGATCCCGTTCGAGGTGCTGACGCTGCAGCATCGCCGCTGGTGGAACGCCTACTACGAGAAGTCTCTCGTCTCCGTGCCGGACAAGCTCGTGCAGCGCTTCTACTGGCTGCAGCTCTACAAGATGGCCTCGGCGACCCGTGCGGACGCGCCGGTCATCTCCGAGTGGGGTCCGTGGTTCCCCGAGCAGGGCAACAGCTGGACGGCCGTGTGGTGGAACCTCAACGTCCAGATCTCGTATCCGCTGGTCAACGGCTCGAACCACCACGAGCTCGACGCGGTGACGACGACGTTGAAGAGGTTCGAGCACAACCTCGAACTGAACGTGAACCCCGCCTACCGCGACGGGAAGTCGTACGCGATCTGCCACCCCGGCGACCGCACGCTGCGCTCCGGACCGCGCTACTGCGGCGTTCCCGGCGTCGCGCCGAACGACCATACGGGCAATCTTCTGTGGGCCTGTCACAACGTCTGGCTGGGTTACCGCCACACGTTGGACAAGAAGATCCTCAAGGACGTCCTCTTCCCGATCCTGACGAAGGCCGTCAACTACTACGCGCGGTTCCTCGTCGAGGGAGCGGACGGGAAGCTCCACCTGCCCGAGACCCGCTCACCGGAGTACGCGAACGCCACGGACACGACGTACGACCTCTCGTTGATCCGCTGGGGCGTGCGCACGCTGCTGTCCATCGAGGAGAACCCGCGCTGGCGCGACATCGCCACCCGACTCGTGCCCTACGCACGGGGCGAGAACGGTGTGCTGATCGGCAAGGACGTGTCGCTCGACGCGTCGCACCGCCACTTCTCGCACATGCTGTGGTTCTACCCGCTGCGCGAACTCACCTACGACATGCCCGAACACCGCGCCTTGATCGACAGGACGTTCGACCACTGGGTCTCCCGCCGCGAGGCGTGGGCCGGCTACAGCTACGGCGCCGCGTCCGCGATGGCGTCGGCGATGGGCCGCCCGGAGGAGGCGCTGTCGTTCCTGCGCTACTTCCTCGACCGCAAGCAGGTGGGCTCGAACGCCGTGCTGACCGAGAACACCTTCTACCGCGAGGGCGGCAACCTCGCGATCGAGTCGCCGCTCATGTCCGCCCAGGCCGTGCTGGAGATGATGGTCCAGTCGCACAACAACGTCGTGCGCGTCTTCCCGTCCGTGTCGTCCACTTGGGCCGATGCGTCCATCTCGTCGTTGCGCACACAAGGCGCGTTCCTGGTGGACGCTTCCCGCTCCGGCGGACGCACCGACTGGGTCAAGGTGCACTCCGAGGCGGGCTCACCTTTGTTGCTGGAACACGGGATCACAGGCGACATCGACGTCCGCGACACGTGGGGCCGCCGCCTCGACCACAAGACCCGCGGCACCGCCATCGAGATCCCACTCCGCCGAGGTCAGAGCGCCGTCGTCACCCGCAAGGGCACCCGCCCCGACACCTCGGCGCGTGATGTGAAAGCCAACGGCTCGTCTTCGCGCTGGGGTCTGCCGTAACGTACAAATTCGAACAACGGTGGACGAGTGGGGTGTGCGGTGGATCTTCAGCACTGGCTCAACGAGGCGCTGGCCAACCACGAGAAGTGGACGGCGGAGTACGGCTCCTTCACACCCCACTCGTCCCTCCAGGTCGACCCGGCGGTCTTCGGCTCGGCCCTCGCGGAACTCCAGGACCGCCTGCGCGACAACTACCCGTTCTTCCACCCGCGCTACGCGGGCCAGATGCTCAAGCCCCCGCACCCCGCGGCCGTGGTCGGCTACCTGTCCGCGATGCTGATCAACCCGAACAACCACGCCCTGGACGGCGGCCCCGCGACAGCCACCATGGAACGCGAGGTCGTCGCGGGCCTGGCCGACATGTTCGGTTACGGCCCCGAACACCTCGGCCACCTGACCTCCAGCGGCACGATCGCGAACCTGGAAGCCCTCTTCGTAGCCCGCTCCCTGCACCCGGGCAAAGGCATCGCCTACTCCTCAGAGGCGCACTACACCCACTCACGCATGTGCGGCGTCCTGGGCATCGAGGGCCACCCTGTCCCCGCGGACAACCACGGCCGCATGGACCTCGACGCGCTAGAGGACCTCCTGAAGACCGGCAAGGTCGGCACAGTCGTCGTCACCCCAGGAACCACCGCTTTGGGCGCCATCGAACCGGTGCACCTCGTGCTGGACGTAGCACGCCGCTACGACGCACGGGTGCACGTGGACGGAGCGTACGGCGGCTTCTTCACGCTCCTCGCAGGCACAGACCTGGCCCCCGAACCGTGGCAAGCCATCGCCCAGTGCGACTCCGTGGTCGTAGACCCGCACAAGCACGGCCTGCAGCCCTACGGCTGCGGAGCAGTCCTGTTCCGCGACCCGTCCGTAGGCCGCTTCTACCTGCACGACTCCCCGTACACGTACTTCACGTCCGACGAACTGCACCTGGGCGAGATCAGCCTGGAGTGCTCCCGAGCCGGCGCGGCGGCAGCAGGCCTCTGGCTGACCCTCCGCCTCCTGCCCCTGACCCGTGAGGGCCTGGGCGAGGTCCTCGCAGCCGGACGCCGCGCAGCCGTGCGGTGGGCGTCGATCATCCGCGAGTCCGAGGCCCTGGAGCTCTACCAGGAGCCCGAACTGGACATCGTCGCGTACTTCCCGCGCACGACCCCGCTGACCCTCTCAGCCGTGGACGAGGCCTCGCACCGTGTGATGGACACGGGCATGAACGCCGCCGTCGACCCGATCTTCCTGAGCGTGGCACGGGCATCGAAGACGGCGTTCGCAGCCAGGCACCCCGAAGTGGAGGCCGATGCGGACGGCGCACGGGTGCTGCGCAGCGTCCTGATGAAGCCGGAGTCCGAGGACTACCTCGACACGCTGCACGCAAGGGTGCTCAGCCTGCTCTGACCAGGGCCAACACAGAACACAGGGCGAGCCACCCCAAAGCCCACCCCACGCAAAGGCGAAGCCGAGGCGTGGGAGCTGCAAGCCTCTGATCAGCGGTGATGACGCAACCACGACGGCGATTGGGGCTTGACTTTGGGTGCGAGGCCTTAAACTTGACCCTCGGCCGGGCTGTACAGACCCGGCTTTTCTAGGCCGAGGAAGGCCTCGCAAGGGCCCCGAAGTCAAGCCCCAATCGCGATCGTCGCGAAGCGGCGATGTCCGGCACCGGCTCGGTACGAGCAAAGGTGACCACGCTGGAAGGCGACGGGACGCACGGTGAAGGCGACCACCCTCGCAAGGTGACCCAAATACGCAGGTCAGCCCACTACCCTCTGCCCACCCAGACCCAAAGAAAACGCCAAATTGGGCGACTCACCCCGGAGTGAGTCGCCCTCCACCAAAAGCCATCAACCGTGCTTGGCCCGCCGCCCAGACCGACGAGGCGGCAACGGCGTGTCCCCGCGCAGGTCCAACCGGCGCTGCTCCCCGTTGGCCTCCAGGTGCGTCACCATCCGCCGCAACATCTCGGCGAGCGACTGCGCCTCGGACGACTCCAGCGGGTCGGAGACGAACACCTCCTCCTCGTTGAACTTGGGGAAGAGGTCGGCCATCAGCTCTTCACCCTCAGGGGTGAGCCGCAGGACGGCCAGGCGCCCGTCGGTCGGGTGCCCGAGACGTTCCAGCAGGCCCCGCGACTGCAGCGTCTTGGCGACGCCCGTCAGGGTGCCCTTGGAGATCCCGGCCTCCTCGGCCACGTAGCGCGTCTCCATCTCGCCCCAGATCCACACGACCCAGAGCACGACGAAGCCGGTCCAGGTCAGATCGCTGGTGCGCAGCACCGAGTTCTCGAGGTGCTGGCGGATCGCGGTGGCGGCGCGGTGGATGTTCGACACCGCCGCCATCTGCTCGCGATGCAGCGGCACCGCACCGAGTTTGGCCTGGACGGCTTTCTCGGTCTCGGCAATCGTGTGGTGACCAGACAACTCAAAGTCTCCCGTGCTCGAGCTCAGGTGTTCCCGGCACAATACTTGCGGTTCCGAACTATGTCTGTGATGTGGTGCGAGTCGGTCCGCAACCACTTTGATCACGATCCCACATCGTGCATGATCTCGTGACGGTCGTCACCCGTCCAGTTACGGACTGTTGCCCCGTGGTGGACGATGAGTGTGGAGCACCCGACGGGGACCAATGGCGGTCTTTGCTCCACGGACGGGTCGATAGCGTTTGCCCCTCAACGTTATCCCCTCCGGACCAGCAGCACACTGTGCCGGAAAGGTAGTTCGACGTGGTCGGTGAACAGGTGACACGGGAACTCGCGGCAAGACTCGGCGAGGACGGGATCGACGTGGTGCGCGTCGTCTTCCCAGACCTGCTCGGCACCGACCGGGGCCGTGACGTCCTGGTGGAGCATCTACCTGCGGTTATCCAACGCGGACTGTCGTTCTGCCGGGCCGTCTACAGCACCACCCCGGGCGGCAAGACCACCGAGAACGGGGGTGTGCTCGACGCCGGGCTGCCCGACGTGATCGTGGTCCCGGACCTCGACACCCTGCTGCCGATCCCCTGGGAGCCGGGGGTGGCGTGGTGCATCGGCGACGCCGTGAGCCCGGCCGACGAAAGACCCGTGGACGAATCGCCCCGGCAGGTGCTGCGCAGGGCGCTGGAAATATTCGAGACCACAGGACTGAGCCCGGTGGTCGGGCCCGAGTTGGAATATTTTCTGTGCGAACCTGACGAAGATCGCCCGAACGGGTGGCGGCCCTACTGCGATGAGCCGGGCAACGTCTACGCGACGGGCCGCCGGGGCGATTCAGACGGTCATCTGTTGAGAACTCTTCGCACGCTGTCCAGCGCGGGGCTCCAGACGACCGGCGGCAACCACGAGTACGCCGGCGGGCAGTTCGAGATCAACCTCGTCCACTCCCCCGCGATGGACGCCGCCGACCGCGCGTTCCGGTTCAAGACGAGCGTCAAGGAGCTCGCCCGCCGGGAGGGCCGGATGGCCACGTTCATGGCCAAGCCGTTCAACGACGGCGGCGGCAGCGGCTTCCACCTGCACCTGTCGTGCCACGAGAAGGACGGCCGCAACGCGTTCCAGGCGCCGGGCACCACGAGCGGCCTGTCGGACGAGGCGCGCTGGGCCATCGGCGGCATCCTCAAGCACGCCCCGGCGCTGGCCGCGCTGCTCAACCCCACGGTCAACTCGTACAAGCGGTTCGGGCCGGACTCGCTCGCACCCTGGCTGATCGACTGGGGCCTCGACAACCGCAGCGCGATGCTCCGGGTGCCGGCCGAGCGCGGCGACACCACCCGGCTCGAGCTGCGCCTCGGCGACGCGAGCGCGAACCCGTACCTCGGCATCGCGGGCCTCATCGCGGCCACCTACCTGGGCATCCGCGACCAGATCGAGCCGCCGCGGCCGTCCGCCGGCTACGGCTACGACCCGTCGAAGGCCCCCACGCTGCCCGCCACCCTGCCGGACGCCCTCGCCTACCTGGAGGAGGACACGGCGATGGTCGACGTGCTGGGCAAGGACTTCGTGCGGTCCTATGTGGACTTCAAGTGGGAGGAGGTGGCCCGGTTCCAGCGGTTCGTGACCGACTGGGAGTTCACCGAATACGCGTACCACCTATAGTTCACCTGCGATGACTGCACTCACGGACCGGCTCACCTCGATCGCCGACGAAGACGAACTGTTCGACGCCTTCTCCCACTGGGCTACCGAGCGCGGGCTAGCGCTGTACCCGGCGCAGGAGGAAGCGGTCATCGAGCTGGTCTCGGGCGCCAACGTCATCCTCAGCACGCCCACCGGGTCGGGCAAGAGCCTGGTGGCGATCGGTGCCCACCTGGTCGCGATGGCGGGCAACCAGCGCAGCTTCTACACCGCGCCGATCAAGGCGCTGGTCTCGGAGAAGTTCTTCGCGCTGTGCGAGGTGTTCGGCCCGGAGAACGTCGGCATGATGACCGGCGACGCGAGCGTCAACGACCAGGCGCCCATCATCTGCTGCACCGCGGAGATCCTCGCGAACATCGCGCTGCGCGACGGTGCCGACGCCGACGTCGGCCAGGTCGTCATGGACGAGTTCCACTTCTACAGCGAGCCCGACCGCGGCTGGGCCTGGCAGGTGCCGATCGTCGAGCTGCCGCAGGCGCAGTTCCTGCTGATGTCGGCGACGCTCGGCGACGTCTCGTTCTTCGAGAAGGACCTGACGCGGCGCACCGGCAGGCCGACGGCGGTGGTCCGTTCGGCGCAACGCCCGGTGCCGCTCAACTTCCAGTACGTCACCACGCCGTTGCACGAGACGATCGAGGACCTGCTGCACGGCCGTGAGGCGCCGATCTACGTCGTGCACTTCACGCAGGCCGCGGCGCTGGAGCGGGCGCAGTCGCTGATGAGCGTCAACGTCGCGACGAAGGCCGAGAAGGAGGAGATCGCCTCGACGATCGGCAACTTCCGCTTCTCCTCCGGCTTCGGCAAGACCCTGTCGCGACTCGTGCGGCACGGCATCGGCGTGCACCACGCCGGCATGCTGCCCAAGTACCGCCGGCTGGTCGAGCAGCTCGCGCAGGCCGGTCTGCTCAAGGTCATCTGCGGCACCGACACCCTGGGCGTCGGCATCAACGTGCCGATCCGCACGGTCGTGTTCACGGCTCTCTCGAAGTACGACGGCACGCGCACACGCATCCTCAAGGCCCGTGAGTTCCACCAGATCGCCGGACGGGCGGGCCGCGCGGGCTACGACACCGTCGGCACGGTCGTCGTGCAGGCGCCCGAGCACGAGGTCGAGAACATCAAGGCGCTGGCGAAGGCCGGCGACGACCCGAAGAAGCGCCGCAAGGTCGTGCGCAAGAAGGCTCCGGACGGGTTCGTGTCGTGGAGCGACTCGACGTTCGAACGGCTCGTCGGCGCCGAACCGGAGCCGCTCACGTCGTCGTTCCAGGTCTCGCACGCCATGCTGCTGAACGTGATCGGCCGCCCCGGCGGCGGCGCGTTCCAGGCCATGCGCCACCTCCTGGAGGACAACCACGAGGACCGCCCGAAGCAGCTCAGGCACATCAAGCGCGCCTTGGCGATGTACCGGGCGCTGGTCGCCGCGGGCGTCGTGGAACGCGACGGCGACGACTTCCGCCTCACGATGGACCTGCAGTTCAACTTCGCGTTGAACCAGCCGCTGTCGCCGTTCGCGCTGGCCGCGATCGAGCTGCTCGACCGCGAGGCGCCGGGCTACGAGCTCGACGTGCTGTCGGTGATCGAGTCCATTTTGGACGATCCGAGGCAGATCCTGGGCGCGCAGGAGCACAAGGCGCGCGGCGAGGCCATCGGCGCGATGAAGGCCGACGGCATCGAGTACGACCAGCGGATGGAGCTGCTGGAGGAGGTCACGTACCCGAAGCCGCTCAACGAGCTGCTGGAGGCCGCGTTCTTCACCTACCGCCGCGGCCACCCGTGGGTCGGCGACTACCACCTGTCCCCCAAGGCCGTCGTGCGCGACATGTACGAGCGCGCGATGACGTTCTCGGAGTACGTGGCGTTCTACGGTCTCGCACGCTCCGAAGGGCTCGTGCTGCGGTACCTCGCCGACGCCTACAAGGCGCTGTCGCAGACGGTGCCGGACGAGGCGAAGACCGAGGAGCTCAACGACCTGATCTCGTGGCTCGGCGAGCTCGTGCGCCAGGTCGACTCGTCGCTGATCGACGAGTGGGAGAAGCTCACGAACCCGGACGCACCCGTCGAGGAGGTCCGCGTGGACCTGCCGCCGGCGGTCACCCGCAACGTCCGGGCGTTCCGCGTGCTGGTCCGCAACGCGCTGTTCCGCCGCGTCGAGCTGGCCGCCAAGCGCGACTGGTACTCCCTGGGCGAACTCGACCACGAGTCGGGCTGGACGGCCAAGGAGTGGATGGACGCGCTGGAGCCGTACTTCGAGGAGCACTCGCACATCGGCGCGGGCCCGAACGCGCGCGGCCCGGCGTTCCTGATCATCAACGTGGAGCGCGAGCGCTGGGTGTGCCGGCAGATCTTCGAGGACCCGGCCGGGGACAAGGACTGGGGCTTCAACGCCGAGGTCGACCTGGCGGCGTCGGACGAGGTCGGCGAGGCGGTCGTGACGATCACGGACGTCGGCCGGCTCTGAGCTGTTCGTGAACGACGGCGCAGTTCGTTCATATCCGCTCGATTGTCCGCTGAACCCGAACGACTGAACATCGCACGCGATCGTCGGCACAAACGGCGCAGCGGTGTGGCAAAAGAGTTAATTCGCACACCGAACAGTCCGCGGTGACGCCGGTTCGCCTTCTCTCGCACCAGCTGCAGTGAACCGGCCTGACGTCGCAGAACAGGCTCCATGGTTGAAATCACACACATTTCGTCCCGATGACATAAGCGCAGGCCAGTTGAGACGAGAGCCTGTTGAGACGGAATGCGCGTGCGATTGACCGGGCGGTCCCGCCGGGGCAACATCATTGCCCAGGACCGCAGCGGTCGGGATATGGTGATGCCAGTGGGAAGAATTGTCTGGCGCAGCCCTCTGGAGGACTGAAGTGGACCCGGCACTGGACGCCTTGCGCGACCGGCTGGCGGAGATCGTCGCGTCACCGCCGGACAGCACCGAGGAGCTCGTGGACACCCTGAGCGGCCTCGCGAAGCTGTCGAACCAGTGGTCCGAGGCGATCCAGGCGCTCCGCGCCCCCACCCGCAGACTGATCGGCCCGGCCGCCGCCGCGTCGGTGAGCGTGGCCGCGCGCCGCGCCGAGGAGTCGTTCATCGAGCTGGAGATCACGCTCGGTGACGCGCTGGCGGCCCAGCCCCGCGTGCTCCGGCAGCCGTAGCACCTGTCGATCACCTGTCGACGCCAGGCCGTCGCGTGCCCGGTGGAATAGCTGCGGCGAGCCTGACCAGGAAACCTGCACGCTGCGTGATAGGACCTTCGGACAGCCCGCCGAGTCGCACCCGATCGGAGGGTTTCCGCACGTCCTCCCGCTGGCGGATGATGCGGCCGTTCGGGGTTTCCAGGGTGGGAGGGGGTTCTCGTCGTGCACACGCTGTGCAACCGGACCCCCGCTACGGGTCACCCTCCGTGAGAGGGCATGATCTCGTATCCGACGCCCTCGGCTCACCAGGCGCGCGATGACCGAGCGTGGTCCAATCGCAGCCACGTGAGGATCGGCCGTACACAGTTTGGACTCGATCTCGAATGACCTCAGGTCTGCCCTGCCCCGTCTGCGAGGGGCCGGATCGACGTGGCAGCCTCGAGCGCTCGCTGCGGGTGCTCGCCGTGGACGACGAGGCGCCCGCCCTGGAAGACCTCGTGTACCTGTTGCGCTCCGATCCGCGCATCGCCCACGTGGAAGCGGTCACCGACGCCACCAAGGCGTTGCGGGTGCTGCACCGCGCGATGGACGCCGGTCAGCCGTTGGACGCGGTGTTCCTCGACATCCGGATGCCCGGGCTCGACGGTCTCGACCTCGCCCGCGTGCTCTCCCGCTTCGCGCAGCCGCCGCCCGTCGTGTTCGTGACGGCGCACCAGCAGCCCGCCGTCGAGGCGTTCGAGCTCAAGGCGCTCGACTACCTGCTCAAGCCCGTGCGGCCCGAACGGCTCGCGGAGTCCGTGCACCGCATCGTGCACGAGGTCTGGGACTCGAAGACGCCGGCCGAACCCACCGCGCAGACGCCCCCGCAGCCCGCGAACGCCACGCCGCCGGAGGTCGGTGACGAGGTCATCCCCGTCGAGCTCGGTGGCGTCACGCGGTTCATCCGCCTCGCCGACATCCGGTACGTGGAGGCGCACGGCGACTACGCCCGCCTGCACACCACGACCGGCAGCGGCCTCGTGCGCGCGGCGTTGAACGGTCTCGAGGAGCGCTGGCGCAGCGCGGGCTTCGTCCGCATCCACCGCAGCCACCTGGTGTCGCTCGGCCACATCGACGAACTGCGCCTGGAGGACGGGCACCTGAGCGTCACGATCGGCGGCGCTGTGCTGCCGGTCAGCCGCAGACACGCCCGGCACCTGCGGCAGCTGCTCGTCCGCCGCGCCCGGCCCACCCCCGTCGCGGGTGGCGCGCAACCCCGGAACGGGCTCGGGTCGTGACGACGCCACCACCTCCCAGGCCGGACCCCAAGCCGACCCAGCGCGTGGTGGTGACGAGCCCGCGCACGCGGGCACCCCGTGCGCGCCGCCCGTACTCGGGCACGCGCGAGATCAACGAGCAGAGCGAGCTCGGCGCCGTCTACATGCGCACGCTGATCCGGGCGCAACTGCGGCTGGGCCTGTCGGTCTGCCTGGTGGCGACCGGGGCGCTCGCCCTGCTGCCTCTGCTGTTCGCGATCGAGCCGGAGCTCGGCAAGTTCCGGATCCTCGGGCTCGGGCTGCCGTGGTTCCTGCTGTGCGTGGCGACCTGCCCGATGCTGCTGCTGGCCGGCTGGTTCTACGTGCGGCAGGCCGAGCGCAGTGAACGCGAGTTCGCGGAGCTGGTCGAACGTCCATGACGAGTGGTTACGCCATCGTGGCCGTGGTGGTCGTGGCGCTCGGCACGATCCTGGTCGGCACCTACGGCTTGCGGGTCTCCCGCACGACGTCGGACTTCTACGTCGCGTCGCGCACCGTCTCGCCGTGGTGGAACGCCTCGGCCATCGGCGGCGAGTACCTCTCCGCGGCGTCGTTCGTCGGCATCGCGGGCCTGATCTTCGCCTACGGGCCGGACATGCTGTGGTTCCCGGTCGGCTACACCGCCGGGTACCTGGTGCTGCTGACGATGGTCGCGGCGCCGCTGCGGCGGTCCGGTGCCTACACGCTGCCGGACTTCGCCGAGGCCCGCTTCCGCTCGCGGGGCGTGCGCGCGGTCGCGTCGGTCCTGGCGCTGGCGATCGGCTGGCTGTACCTGTTGCCGCAGCTCGAAGGCGCGGGCCTGACACTGAACACCGTGACGGGTGCGCCGGACTGGGTGGGTGCGCTGATCGTCACGGCGGTCGTGACGGCGAACGTGATGTCCGGCGGGATGCGGTCGATCACGTTCGTGCAGGCGTTCCAGTACTGGCTCAAGCTGACCGCGATCACGGTGCCGATCGTGTTCCTGATCGTGGTGTGGCAGGTGCACGGCGCCGAGTCGCTGACGAGGCCCGACTACCCGGTCTTCCGGCAGGACACCGAGGTCTCGTTCCAGCGCTCCACGATGATCCACGCCGAGCAGCCCGTGCTGGTGAAGGGCACCGGCGAGGTCGACGGCGTGCGCGTGGACGAGGACTTCACGCTGACCGAGGGCTACCACCGCATCGGGCAGGGCTCGGAGTTCACGTTCCCGAAGGACGCGCCGGTCCCGCATCTGTCCACAATGGAGCACAACACCAACGAGATGTGGTCGCTGCCGATGTCGAGCGGCCAGGACTTCCCGCTGTACGGCGCGTACTCGCTCATCATCGCGACGTTCCTGGGCACGATGGGCCTGCCGCACGTGATCGTGCGCTTCTACACCAACCCGAACGGCACGGCCGCGCGCCGCACGACGTTGATCGTGCTGGGCCTGCTGTCGGTCTTCTACCTGATGCCCCCGATGTACGGCGCGCTCGGCCGCCTGTACACGCCCGAGCTGCTGATGACGGGCCAGACCGACGCCGTCGTGCTGGTGCTGCCGACGAGGATGATCGACGGCATCGGCGGCGAGCTGCTCGGCGCCCTGGTGGCGGGCGGCGCGTTCGCGGCGTTCCTCTCGACGTCCTCGGGCCTCGTCGTGTCGCTCGCGGGCGTGCTCTCGCAGGACGTGCTGCGCCTCGGCGGCGTGCGCGGCTTCCGGATCTCCACGGTGCTCGCCGGCCTGGTGCCGCTCGCGATGACGTTCGTGTCGACGGGAATGCCCGTCGCGGACATGGTGGGCCTGGCATTCGCCGTGGCCGCGTCGTCGTTGTGCCCGTTGCTGATGCTGGGCATCTGGTCCTCGCGGATCACCACGCCCGGCGCGATCGCGGGCATGCTCGCGGGCGGCGTCCCGGCCCTGACCGCGGGCCTCGTCACGATGTTCACCGACACGGGCGACGCCTGGTACGAGATCCTGCTCTCCCGCCCCGCCGCGTGGACGGTCCCGCTCGGCTTCTCGGTCATGTACGTCGTCTCGTTGCTCACCCCGCGGCACCTGCCGTCCGGCGTCCAGCGCACGATGGTCAAGCTCCACGCCCCCGAGAACCTGGGGCTGGACGGCTCCGGCTCCTCCTCGTCGCACGACGAGCGAAGCTAGAAGGTGACGCGCGAATGCAAGACTTCCTCACCGCCGCGGCGATCCTGATCGTGGGCGGAGCGGCCGTCCTCGTGCTGTGGAAGGGCACGCGCACCAGGCAGTCGCTCTCGACCGAGGCCCAGCGCGTCACCTACGAAACCCTCCACACGGCCTGGTCCGCCGCACCCCCGCTGCGCGCGGGCCTGGTCCCGGACGCCGCGAAGAAGTCGGCCCGACACCTCCGCACCCTGCTCGACACCCCGGCCCTGGCCCTGACCGACGAAACCGAGGTGGTCGCCTGGGAAGGCGTCTCCGACCACCACGCGGCCGACGCCATGACCCAGGCCGAGGACGTCTTCCTGACCGGCCGCACCCAAGCCTTCGACATAGGCTGCACCGAACCGAACTGCCCGATCAACTGCGCGGTCGTCGCCCCGCTGACCGTCGAGGGCCGAGTCGTCGGCACCCTGGCCGCGTACTCGAGGGAAGCCTCGGCGGGCCTGGTCCGCGCCACCAACCAGGTGGCCCGCTGGGCAGCGGGCCAACTGGAGCTGGCCGAACTGGACCGCTCCCGCACCCGCCTCGTCGAAGCCGAGGTGCGCGCACTGCGAGCCCAGATCTCCCCGCACTTCATCTACAACTCGCTCTCGGCCATCGCCTCCTACGTCCGCACCAACCCGGAGCGCGCCCGCACCCTCCTCCTGGACTTCGCGGACTTCACCCGCTACTCCTTCCGCCGCCACGGCGACTTCACCACCCTCGCCGAGGAACTCCGCTCGATCGACCAGTACCTCGCCCTCGAACGCGCCCGCTTCGGCGAACGCCTGAAGGTCACCCTCCAGGTGGCACCAGAGGTCCTGCCCGTGACCGTTCCCTTCCTGTGCCTCCAACCCCTGGTGGAGAACGCCGTCCGCCACGGCATGGAGGGCAAGGTGGAACCGGGCCACATCCAGATCTACGCGAACGACGGCGGCGCCGAAGCGCACATCACGATCGAGGACGACGGCATCGGCATGGACCCCGAGAAGCTCCGCCGCACGCTGGCCGGGCAGGTGGACGAGTCCGCGGGCATCGGCCTGGGCAACATCGACGAACGGCTGCGCCGCGTGTACGGCGACGAGTACGGCCTGGTGGTGGAGACGGCGTGCGGCTTGGGCACGAAGATCACCGTGCGGGTGCCGAAGTACCACGCGGGAATCAACGGCATGTGAGCCGCGCCAGGCGAGGCCGGAGGCGAGCCACCCCGCTCCAACGCAATGCCGAAGGCGAGGCGTAGGAACCTCTGCCGCCCTCGTCAGCGGTAACGGTGACGTGCCCCGCCAACGCAACCACGCACGATGGCGATTGGGGCTTGACTTTGGGTGCGAGACGCTACCCTCGCACGGATCGGCCGGGCTCTTTTCAGCCCGGCTTTTGAAAGGCCGACCAGCGTCTCGCAAGGGCCCCGAAGTCAAGCCCCAATCGCTATCGACGCGTCAGCGGCGATGAAACGACCCGGCTCGTGACGGCCTGAGCAACCACGACGCAAAGGCGAACCACTCTGTCGTGGGACAAACGGCAAAAACCCGCCGGGGCCGCCCTTCCTCAGGACGACCCCGGCGAAACCCCCACCCCTCGGCCAAGCTCAGCCTCGGTAAAACCCAACCTCAGCTGGCAGCCTTGGCAGCCCGCCGATCAGCGGCGTCCAACACGGCCCGAACCCAGTCGAGCTCCTCCGCCCCACAGGCCCCCTCAGCCGCGGCCCGCCGCAACCGAACCCAAAGCCCCAGATCGGTCCACTCCTGGAACCGCCGGTGCACAGTCGGCACAGTCACCCCGAACGAAGCCGGCAGGTGCCGCCAAGCACACCCGGAAGACAACACGAACACGATGGCGGTGAACACCGACCGGTTGCACACCCGCCCACGCCCACCACCCTGGCGCCGGACCTTGGCCGGCGGGATCAGCGGCTCGACGACCGCCCACAGGTCCGCCGACACGAGCCGGGACGACAGCTGCTCGATCACGTCACCCCGGCCGGGCTCCTCGGAGGCACCGGGCCAGGACGAGCGCATCCACGACTCCGGATGCGGGGCCAGGTCTGCGGGCCGCGGGTCCTGGCGGGCGGACTCGGCGCGCTGACGGGACCGCAGGAGCGTGGCCAGGGCGGTGTCCTCGGCCGTGGTCCGGCGCTGCGGGACGGCGTAGGCCTGCTGCTGGGCGTGGCGGGCGATCTCCGCGCTCACCGTGCGGCGGAACGACGGGTTGGCCGCGAGGCGCGGGTCGACCGGCTGGCCGTAGCGGACCTGGCCCGGCGCGGCGGCGGTGCGGGGCGGGAGCGGCACCTGGCCCTGTCGCGGGGGAACGCGGCCCGGCACCTGACGGGGTGGCACCTGCCGCGCGAGCCGCGGGTCCGGGGTGCGAGCGAACTGTGAGTCGGTCATGGTGTGGTCCTCCGCCAGGACTTTTCCGTCAGGTGACAGCGCTCACAGTAAGAACGCGGGTCGGAAACAGGTAAGTAGGTAGGCCGTGAAAGGCGATGAGCGGCCCGGGGGCGGCGATGCACGGCTCGTCCTGTTGAGACGAGTGGCGCACTGTCTGCGACGAACGGATAACCGGTCGTGGTACCGCTCTCACGATCGGGTGGTGGTGCCGCTCGCCGCGCGCCCGGTGATCGGGACGTTGACGGTCGGGCTACCGTCGGGGTGTGAAGCTCTTGGCCACCAGCGACCTGCACGTCTCCTACCAGGACAACCGTGACGTCGTGGCGGCGATCGCGCCTCCCGACCCGGATGACTGGCTCGTCATCGCCGGGGACGTCGCGGAGAAGTTCGAGTCCATCGAGTGGACGTTGCGGACGCTGCGCCCGAAGTTCGCGAAGGTGATCTGGTCGCCGGGCAACCACGAGCTCTGGACCACCAAGGACGACGCCAACCAGTCGCGTGGCGAGATGCGCTACAAGCAGCTCGTGGAGCTCTGCCGCAGCCTCGACGTGATCACGCCCGAGGACCCGTACGTCACGTTCGACGGGCCACGAGGTCCGGTCACCGTGTGTCCACTGTTCCTGGGGTACGACTACTCGTTCAGGACACCGGGTGCCACGGACGTGGAGTCCGCCCTGGCGATCGCGAAAGCGGCCGGTGTGGTCTGCACGGACGAGTACTTCCTGCACCCCGACCCCTACCCGTCGCGCGAGGCGTGGTGCGCGGCGCGGGTCGAGGAGACGGCCGCCAGGCTGGCCGAGATCGAGGGCCCGACCGTGCTGATCAACCACTACCCGCTGGTCCGCGACCCCACGTTCGTGCTGCACTACCCCGAGTTCGCGCTCTGGTGCGGCACGACCGCGACCGCCGACTGGCACCTGCGGTTCAACGCGGTCGAGATGGTCTACGGCCACCTGCACATCCCGCGCACGACGGTCCACGACGGCGTGCGCTTCGACGAGGTCTCGCTCGGCTACCCGCGCGAGTGGAAACCACGCGGCACCACCAGGGTGAAGCTGCACGACGTGTTGCGGGAGTCGTAGAGGTGCTGGAGCAGCTTCTCCCCTCCCCCGTCGCGGTGGCGGAGCGGTACGACGACGACGAACCTGTCGAGCTCTTCCCCGAGGAGGAGGCGCAGCTCGGCAAGGCCGTGCCCAAGCGCCGGTTCGAGTTCGGCACGGTCCGCGCGTGCGCCCGCGAGGCCATGAAGGCGCTGGACGTCGCCCCCGCGGCCATCCTGCCCGGCCCGAAGCGCGAGCCGCTGTGGCCGGAGAACGTCGTCGGCAGCCTCACGCACTGCCTGGGCTACCGGGCGGCCGCGCTGGCGCTCAAGACCGACTTCGAGACCATCGGCATCGACGCGGAGCCGCACGCCCCGGCACCGGACGGGGTGCTCGGCGCGATCGCGATCCCGGCCGAGCTCGACCGGATGCCGGGGCTGACGGCCGACGACCCGAAGATCTGCTGGGACCGGTTGCTGTTCAGCGCCAAGGAGAGCACCTACAAGGCCTGGTTCCCGGTCACCAAGCGGTGGCTCGGCTTCGAGGACGCGGACATCACGCTGAACGCCGACGGCACGTTCCACAGCCGGGTCCTGCTGCCGGACACCCCGATCGCCGGGTTCGACGGCCGCTGGCTCGTGCAGGGCGACCTGCTCGTCACGGCGATCGCCGTGCCCGCGGGAGGCCTGTCCGGTTAGTTCCGGACAAGACACACGACTGTCGGCTTGATCAATCATGGTGCACAGTGGTGGGGTGAACCCTCGACCGCCGGGAGGCCACCATGGGCGAGGACGTCGCGAAGCACGAGTTCACGCGCGAGGACCGCACGCGGTACCGCACCAAGGTGCGCCGGTGCCTCGACGTGTTCGCGCGGATGCTGCGTGAGGCGCGCTTCGACTTCGAGAGGCCGATGACCGGTCTCGAGATCGAGATCAACCTGATCGACGAGAACGCCGATCCGGCGATGAAGAACCACGAGGCGCTGCAGGTCATCGACGACCCGGACTTCGTGACCGAGCTCGGCCAGTGGAACATCGAGATCAACGTCGCCCCGCGCCGGCTCGCGGGCGGCGGCATCACGGCGTTCGAGGAGACGGTGCGCCGCAGCCTCAACGACGCCGAGCAGAAGGCGCGCGAGGTCGGCGCGCACATGGTGATCAACGGCATCCTGCCGACGCTGCGCTCGAGCGACATCTCGCCGAACCTGCTGTCGAGCAACCCGCGCTACGCGCTGCTGAACGAGCAGGTGCTGGCGGCGCGGGGCGAGGACCTGCAGATCGCCATCGACGGCGTCGAACGGCTGCACCTCACGTCGAGCTCGATCGTCCCCGAGGCCGCCTGCACGAGCACGCAGCTGCACCTGCAGGTGTCGCCGGAGCAGTTCCCCGCCTACTGGAACGCGGCGCAGGCCATCGCGGGCGTGCAGGTCGCGGTCGGCGCGAACTCGCCGTTCTTCCTGGGCAAGGAGCTGTGGCGGGAGACGCGCATCGCGTTGTTCCAGCAGGCCACCGACACCCGCGGCGACGAGCTGAAGGCGCAGGGCGTGCGGCCGCGCGTGTGGTTCGGGGAGCGGTGGATCAACTCGATCTTCGACCTGTTCGAGGAGAACGTCCGCTACTTCCCCGCGCTGCTGCCGATCACCGACGACGAGGACCCGCTGGCGGTCCTCGACAAGGGCGACACGCCGTCGCTGAGCGAGCTGAAGCTGCACAACGGCACCATCTACCGCTGGAACAGGCCGGTGTACGACGTGGTCCGCGACCGGCCGCACCTGCGCGTCGAGAACCGCGTGCTGCCCGCCGGACCGACCGTCGTGGACACCCTCGCGAACGCGGCGCTGTACTTCGGGCTGGTGCGCGCGCTGGCCGAGGACGAACGTCCACTGTGGTCGCAGATGAGCTTCCAGGCGGCCGAGGAGAACTTCAACGCCGCCTCGCGCAACGGCATGGACGCGCAGATGTACTGGCCGGGCGTCGGCACGGTGCCGGTCGTGGAACTGGTGCTGCGCCGGCTGCTCCCGCTCGCCCACGAGGGCCTGATCCGGTGGGGCGTCGACTCGGCGGAGCGCGATCGTTTACTGGGCGTCATCGAACAGCGGTGCCTGAGCGGCGTGAACGGCGCGACGTGGCAGGCCCGCGAGTTCCACCGGCACTACGACCACTCGCACATGGACCGGGCGGACGCGTTGCGCACGATGCTGCGGACCTATGTGGACCTGATGCACGCCAACGAACCCGTGCACACCTGGCCGCTGACGTGAGAACGAGGGGGTGGCCGGGAAAGCGGCCACCCCCTCGGTCAGATCAGGACGTCGGGAAGTTGTCCGGCGTCCGGATGCGCTCGCGCACCCACACTCCGGCCGGCTTCAGCACGCCGGTGCCCGCGAACGTCGTCCCCGAGCACGTGCCGGTCTTGAACACCGCACCGGTCAGCCCGTCGTCGGAGAAGTTCCAGTTGGCCCACGAGATCTTCTTGCGGTCCATCAGGTCGATGTACTTCTGCGACATGGTGAAGTCGTTCGTCCCGCCACCGGACGCGGCCTGCGTGCCGAACTCGGTGACGAACACGGGGACCTGGCTCGACACCTGGTCCAGCACGCTCAGGTACGCGTCCTTGTGCGCCTGGGCGTAGAAGTGGAACGAGTACATGAAGTTGGTCGCGTTGACCTTGTTGTTCAGCACCTGCGACGGGCTCTGGCCGTCGGAGTGGCCGAACGTCGACCAGCCGTTCGTGCCCGAGACGATGAGGCTGTCCGGGTCGATGGTGCGGATGACCGGGATCATCTGCTCGGCGTAGGACTTGACGCTGGCCCACGACGTGCCGTTCGGCTCGTTGGCGATGTCGTAGATGATGTTCGTCTTGTCCTTGTGGCGCTGGGCGATCTCGGTGAAGAACGTCTTGGCGCGCGCCAGGTTGTAGTTCGGGTCACCGGGCGAGAGCTGGTGCCAGTCCACGAGGACGTAGATGCCGCGGCGCGTGGCCTCCTCGATGTAGCCGTGCATCAGGTCGGTGAACCTGCGGGGGTCGGTCTCGTACCCGTCCTCCTGGATGTACATGGCCACGCGGATGAAGTCCGCGTTCCAGTCGTTCACCAGAGCGTCCCACCACTGGGACTTGGAGCACTGGTGGTACCACTGGATGCCGTGCGTGCTCATGCCGCGCAGCTGGATCGGCTTGCCGTACTGGTTGCAGAGCTGCACGCCGCACACGCGCAGCAGGCCGTTGATGTCGTGCGGCCTGGTGCCGCCGGGCGTGCCCGGCTGGGTGCGCACCGAGAGGGAGTTCGAGGCGCCGGACAGGTTGCCCGCCGCGTCGCGCGCCCGCACGGTGAAGGTGTACGCCGTGTCCGGCGTGAGGCCGGAGACGGTGTGGGTGGTGCCGGACACCGTCTGGCCGTTGGACAGCACGTACGCCGTCACGCCCACGTTGTCCGTGGAAGCGTTCCACGCCAACGACACCGAGGACGCGGTGGAGCCGGTCGAGCGCAGGTTGCCGGGCACCGACGGGGCCTCGGCGTCCGGCGTGCCACCGCCGGGAGCGTCGACGTCGAGGCGGTCCAGGTTCGGGCCGCCGTTGGACGACGTCGAGACCGTCCTGACCGTGTTCGAGCCCGCCTGGAGGGTGAGCGTGATGGTCTTGGTCGCCCACGTCGTCCAGGCGCCCGTGGCGGGGAACGACCAGGCGCTCTGCTTCAGCGCGCCGTTCAGGAAGATGTCCATGGGACGCGCGGTCGTCGTCCCGTTCGCGTACCGGAACGTCAGCTTCGCCGCCGCGGTGGTCGGCGAGTTGATCGTGAACTCGACGGCACTGCCGACCGCGTTGTCGTAGTTCACGAACCCGGAGCCGGTGTGGCCCGCGTGGTTCGACTCGACGACGCCGTTGGTGATCGTCGCGTTCTCGGCCTGGTACTCGACCACGGCGGCGTTCGCGGCGGTCGGAACGGCCGGGACGACGGCGAGGGCTAGTGCCGCTGGGACTACCAGCAACAGAGGTCTGGCCACAGGGTGCCTCCTGTGTAAGGGGAACAGCAGGGCGCGGCGGCGATTTAGTTAAGAAGGTTTCCTAACGGTTGAATGACAACACCAGACCACTACCCGTGTCAACAAATTCGGGCGACCGGAACAAGTCGGATCTGAGACCCTCGTGCCCTGATGAGATCCACAGTCACCGTGACACCAGCACAGCTCCCGGAGGTGCTGCTGCACGTCGCCGTCGTCCGACCGGTCTTCCTCTGGGGAGCACCGGGTATCGGCAAGTCCTCGCTCGTCCGCAAGTTCGCCGCCGAGCTCGGGCTGGAGTGCGTGACGCTGCTGGGCACGCAGCTCGCGCCCGAGGACCTCATCGGAGTCCCGGAACTCGTCGGTGGCCGGAGTCGTTTCGCCCCACCGGAGTCCATCGCGCGGCACGACCCGTACTGCCTGTTCCTCGACGAGCTCAACGCGAGCTCCCCCGAGGTGCAGAAGGCGTTCTACTCGCTGATCCTCGACCGCCGGATCGGCTCGTACGAGCTGCCGAAGGGGTCCATCGTGATCGGCGCCGGCAACCGGGCGGTCGACAACGCCCTGGCTCGCCCGATGGCGTCCGCACTCGTGAACCGCATGATCCACGTGCACCTCACGGCGTCCGCGCGCGACTGGCTCACGTGGGCGCGGGAGAGCAACATCCACCCGTGGGTGCTCGAGTACCTGGCGCAGCGCCCGGACCACCTGTGGAGCGCGGCGCCGAAGGTCGAGGAGACGTTCTCCACGCCGCGCGGCTGGCACATGCTGTCCGACGCGCTGCACTCGTTCGGCGAGGACATCTCCGACGACCTCCTCGGCGTGCTGGCGTTCGGCACGGTCACGGCGAACCACGCGTCGATGTTCAAGGCGTACGTGAAGACCGTGCGCCACGCCTACGGGCTGGAGGCCGTGCTGCGCGGCGACACCCGCTGGCCGTCGGCTCCCCAGGACCGCGACCTGCTGTACTTCCTGGCCGAGGCGTTCCGCGCGCGGCTGGTGAAGGAGCTGCCGCACGACAAGGCGTACGCGTCGCCTGCGGGCAAGCAGCTGGCGCACCGGGGCAAGGGGCTGCTGCTGGAGCTGGCCGAGCTGTCGCTGGAGATCGCGCAGATGGTGATCGCGGCCGACGACGACGGCAACCCCGTGCTGCCCGCGTGGTTCCTGGTCGAGGTCACGCGCGACCTGCCGCGCCTGGTCGCCGCACGCGCATGAGCAGGCGGCGCAAGGTCTTCGTCGACCAGGCGGCACTGGACTACGAGGCCGCCCGCACGAAGATCCGCGCACACCCGCTGTTCGCACCGTTGAGCGGCTACGAGACCAGGAACTCCGACCACCCGTGGGCGGACATCTCGCTGGACGGGTCGATGCGCGTGCACCCGACCCGCAAGGCCGGCGAGGCCGAGTGGGTGTGGGTGTTCGCGCACTGCCTGCTGCACCTGGGTTTCGGCACGGCGTCGTGCGACGACGTGCTGGACTTCCAGCCGGCGATCCGGCTGGGGTCCCGCCCGTCGTCGTGGGACCCGGGCCGGTGCGTGCGCGGCGGACCGGCCACCGACCCCGCGGTGTGGGCGGAACGGTTCGCCGCGGGGCTCTCCAACGCCGCCGTCGCCGCCATCGACGTGGCCGGCGGCGCCCGGTCGTCGCTGACCGACTCGCGGCCGCGGAAGACCGAGTGGGAACTGGCTCTCGGCTGGTTCGTGTCGAACTACCCACTGCTGGGCGCACTCGCGTCGACGATGACGATCGTCGCCGACGCGGAGCTGGCGCGCGGCTGGGACATCTCGATCGCGGCGGTCTCGACCTCCTCGGCCGAGATCTACGTGAACCCGTTGGCGGGCTTGACGAAGCCGGAGTGGCGGTTCGTGCTCGCGCACGAGATGCTGCACGCCGCGCTGCGCCACTGCGACCGCGTCGGCGGGCGCGACCCGTACCTGTGGAACATCGCCGCGGACTTCGTGGTGAACGGCTGGCTGGTCGAGATGGGCGTGGGCACCGCGCCGTCCGGGGTGCTGCACGACCCCGAACTGCGCGGCCTGTCGGCGGAGTCGGTGTACGACCGGATCGCCGTGGACCTGCGGCGCTACCGGAAGCTGTTGACGTTGCGGGGGAACCACCAGGGCGACCTGCTGGGCGAACCCCTGCGCGGCCCGGCCGACATCACCGGCCTGGACGAGTTCTACCGGCGTGCGCTGCTGACGGGCCTGAGCCACCACACGTCCGCGCGCGGACTGCTGCCCGCGGGACTGGTCGAGGAGATCCGGGCGCTGGAGCACCCGCCGCTGTCGTGGGACGCCCAGCTGGCGCGGTGGTTCGAGGAGTTCGTGCCGTCGGCGGAGAAACGGCGCAGCTACGCCCGTGCCTCGCGGAGGCAGGCGTCCACTCCGGACATTCCGCGTCCCGCGTGGGTGCGGCCCGAGTCGCTGGAGGCGCGGCCGACGTTCGGCGTCGTGCTCGACACGTCCGGCTCGATGGACCCCAAGCTGCTGGGCAAGGCCCTCGGCGCGATCGCGTCCTACGCCGCGGCACGTGACGTGCCCGCCGCACGCGTGGTTTTCTGTGATGCGATGGCATATGACGCCGGGTACGTGCCTGTGGAGGACATCGCCGGCCGGGTGAGAGTGCGCGGGCGCGGCGGCACGGTGCTGCAGCCCGGCATCGACCTGCTCGAACGCGCCGACGACTTCCCCTCCGCCGGACCGCTGCTCGTCATCACCGACGGCGCGTGCGACGTGCTGCGGATCCGGCGCGAGCACGCGTTCCTGATCCCGGCGGGCGCGCACCTGCCGTTCCGCGCCCGCGGCCCCGTGTTCCGGATGTCGTGATGGAGATCGCCTGCGACGAGTCGGGGTCCGAGGGCGAGAAGCTCGTCGGCGGCGTCACGGCGGTCTTCGCGCACGCCGGCGTCGCGCTGTCGGCGGCGGAGGCTGCGGACTGCGTCGAGGCGCTGCGCGAGATGATCAAGTCCCCGGCCCAGGAGTACAAGGCGAACCACCTGCTGCGGGCGAAGAACCGCTGGGTGCTGCTGTGGTTCCTCGGCCCGGACGGCCCGCTGGCCGGTCGCGCCCGCGTGCAACTCGTGGACAAGCGGCGGTTCCTCGCCTCACGGGTGCGGGCGGAGTTCGGTTCGGTCACCGGGCCGTTGGAGCTGTACAACGACCTGCTGCGCGCCCGCGGTCCGCGCGGGGACCTCGACCCGCTGTTCCCGGCGATCCTGCGGGCCGTGGCGCAGTGGGAGGGCCCGGTGTCGATCGTGCACGACCAGCAGCTGTCGCTGACCGACGGCAGGATCCAGCGGCTCAAGGAGCTGGCGCCGCGGTTGCGGAGCCTGACGCTGGTGGACTCGCAGTACGACGCACGCGTGCAGGTGGCGGACTTCCTGGCCGGGATCGCGCGCCGGGTCGCCGAGGAGGAGCTGCACGGGAAACCTGACCGAGAGGTGATCGAGTTGCTGATGCCGTTCGTCGTCGGACCGAGGATGTGGCATGCCTGACGCGCTCTTCGCCGATGCCCGGCTGGCCCGGCTCTACGACGCGTTCGACGGGCCGCGCGACGACCTGGCCCTGTACACGGGGATCGCCGCCGAGCTCGGTGCGGCGAGCGTGCTGGACGTCGGCTGCGGCACCGGCTGCCTGGGCGTGCTGCTGGCGGACGCGGGCCTCGCCGTCGTGGGCGTGGACCCGGCGCTCGCCTCGCTGGACCTGGCGCGCGCCAAGGACTCCCGGGTCACGTGGCTGCACGGGGACGCGACGACGTTGCCGCCGTTGCAGGTCGACCTCGCCACGATGACCGGCAACGTGGCACAGGTGTTCCTCGGTGACGACTGGGAAGAGACGCTCCGCGGCGTGCACGACGCGCTGCGGCCCGGCGGACACCTCGTGTTCGAGACGCGGCGTCCGGAGGCGAAGGCGTGGGAGGGCTGGGCGGAGACCACGCACCGGGTCGTCGGCGGCGTCGAGGAGGTGCGGGAGATGCTCGGCGTGGACCTGCCGTTCGTGTCGTTCCGGCACACCTACCGGTTCCCGGACGGCACGGAGATCGCCTCGGACTCGACGCTGCGGTTCCGTTCCCGCGCCGAGGTCGAGGACAGCCTGGTGACGTGCGGGTTCGCCGTCGTGGACGTGCGCGACGCCCCGGAGCGGCCGGGCCGCGAGCACGTGTTCCTGGCCCGGCGGGTCAGCTGACGAGCGCCGGCTGCTTCCACGCCCGCACGAGCCACGGCAGGATCCGCGGCAGCCGGTCGGCCACGACGTCGTGCAGCACGAGCACCAGCCGGCCGGACCGCTCCGGCCCGGCGTCGAGCCACACCACGTGCATCAGGACGCCGGCCTGGAGGTCGAGTCCCGCCTCCGCCTCCGCGAGGGCCGCGGTGGTGGTGGCGGCGGGATCGGCGACCTCGTGGTGCGCGAAACCGCTGCGGCGCAGTTCCGGGTGCAGCTGCACCAGGGACTCCATGGCGGTGGCCAGGCGTCCGACGCCCAGCCCGGCCCGGACCTGCACCGTAATGGCTCTCACGTCAGGTGACCCTAATCGAGGCTCCAGGCGGGATCCCGTCCACTGAGTCCCAGGACACGGTCGAGCAGAGGAGCGTTCGCGTCGACCTCCACCGCGGCGCCGAAGAGCGAGCCGTCGCGGTCGTCCGGGCCGATCGACGACACGAAGCCGTGCACGACCTGGAGCAGGCCCTCCTCGACCTCGAACGGCTGACCGGTGGCCTTCGCGAGGTCCCAGCCGTGCAGCACGATCTCGTCCAGGGCCACGGCGGCCGCGACCTCGCCGGGCAGGTCGACACCGCCCGCGCGGGTCATGCCCTCCCACGCCGCCGGTACCTGCCAGGCCTGCGCCAGCTCGGCCAGCCGGGCCGGCACCGACTCGCGGAAGTCGAGCGGCAGCCGGGCCGCGTCGCCGGACGCCGTGCCCTCCAGCGGCGTCTTGCGCGCCGCCATGGTGAACGCGACCGACAGGCCGTTCACGTGGTCCAGCAGGTCGCCCACGGTGTAGTCGGGGCACGGGGTCGGCGCCTTCAGGTCGCCGTCCGTCACGGTGCGCACCAAGCCCGCCAGCCTGTCGGCCGCGGGGGTCAGGTCGAACATCAGTAGCCGTCTCCTCCCCAGAACTGCTCTTCCAACGTGTCCGCGGTGCCGGCGAGCAGCTGGAGGGGGTCGGTGAACTCGTGGATGTCGAGGTCCTTGAGCGGCAGCGAGTGCCGCACCACGACGTGGTCCCCCATGATCGCGAGGCCGCAGGCGACGGTGGAGTTGCCCACCTCCGCCAGGACGTCGTGCAGGTTCACCTGCGACGCCAGCCCGCACGGGGAGGCGATCTGCACCCACTCGTGCATCTTGTCGAGCACTTCCCGGACGATGATCACGACCTGCGTGCGGTCGTCCTCGTCCTCTTCGACGTCCCCGAACGTGAAGAGGATCCTCAGCTCCTCGTCCTCGTCGTGGATGACGTCGTACTCGGCGCGGACGTAATCCGCGAGGTCTCCCCAACTCGCCATGGCGCAACCCTACTGGCCGCGATGGCCCACAGCCCGACGACGAGCACGGCGAGCACCTCGGCCGCGAGCAAGATCCTCTCGATGTACCCCAACGGGAACACGCGCCACCACCGAACGTCCGAGACCATGCTTAGCGCAATGGCGTAGAGCAGCGGCATGAATGCGACAACGCTCAACAAACCGGACACCATCGTCCACCGCGCGTGTCGCCCCCACACGTGGTGCCTCAGCCACGGCCGGGCGAGCGCGATGATCGCGATCGGCAGGCTCACGAACGCGACCATGCTGCCGAACCGGTGGATGCTGCCGCTGAGCTCGTTGGTGCCCATCGCCCAGTTCGTCTTGGGGAAGATCACCACGAGGACCAGGCCGAACGACCACAGGGCCAGCGCCACCGCGCCGACCGACCGCCACCGCGCCACGCCCTTGTGGACCAGCACGCCGAGGATCGCGAGCGACCCGGCCGCGAGCAGCACGACGGCCACGTCGAAGACCGGCCGGTAGTCCCCCAGCGCGTACTCGCTGATCGTGCGGCGCAACGGCCCGACGGTCAGGTCCAACGTCCCGACCAGGGCGATCGTGACGACGACGGCGAGCGAACCGCCGGCGGCGGCGAGGCGAGGTATCAGCACATAACGGACAACGCCCTGGTCGGCGGCAGGGGTTCCGCGATTCAGGAACCCGACAGGTTCGGCCCAGGAAGTCGACAGCCTCAGCTCAGGATCGCGCCGCACGTGATGTTCACCTGGGTTCCCGTCAGGGTGCGGCCCCAGTCCGAGGCCGCGAACACGGCGGCCCGGCCCACGTCGTCGAGGGTCGCCGCCCTGCCGAGCGCGGTCTGCCCGACGATGTCGGGTTCGACCTGGTCGCGGAACTCCCCCGGGATCGACTCGGGGATGCCGCCGGTCTGCAGCGTCACCGCGCGGACGCCGTGCGGCCCGAGCTCGGCGGCGAGCTGCCGGCGCATCGCCTCGACCGCGTCGAACGCCGTGACCAGGCCGCCGAGCTGCCAGCGCCGGTGCACCTGGCCGTCGCTCGTGCCGCCGAAGAACAGGATCACGCCGTCCTTCTGCCGGATCATGTGCCGGGCGGCGGCGCGGGCGGTGAGGAACTTCGAGCGGACGTTCGTGACGACCGGGCTCAGGTAGTCGTCGACGCTCATCTCGTGCAGCGCCGTGCCCTGGACGTCGTTGTCGGAGATGACGTTGACCGAGATGTCGATGCGGTCGAGCGTGGCCGCGTGCTCGTCCACGCCGCGTTCGTCCAGGGCGTCGACCACGGCGTAGCGGACGCCCAGCTCCTCGGCCTTGGCCTTGAGCGGCGCCTCGGTGCGCGCGGCCAGGTGGACCTCGGCGCCCGCCGCGCTGAACGCCTTCGCGATGGCACCGCCGATCGTGCCCGCGCCGTAGATGACTGCGATCTTCCCGTCGAGGTTCATCGGTTCGCCGGTCATGCCAGGCAGGCTAACCGCTAGCGCAACGCCTCGCTCGCTTCCGCCGCCACCGCCTCCGCGACGGCCGTCAGCGCCGGCGAGTCGAGCTTCCACTGCTGCCAGTACAGCGGCACGGAGATGGTGCGGCCCGGCGCGAGGTCGACCAGGCCCTCCTGGAGCTGTTGCGGCGGCACCATTCCCCACCCGAGGCCCGCCACGATCGCCCGCACGTACACCTCCGACGACGGCACGTAGTGGCGGTGCTCCGACGCGCCCCGCCCGCGCGTCAGCGTGCGCACGAACCGGTCCTGCAGGTCGTCGTTGCGGTCGAACACGACGACGGGCGCGTCCGGCAGCCACGACTTGAGCGGGCCTCGCGCATGTCGCTCCACAAAGGACGCGGGAGCCATTGCGGCGTAACGGATCTCGCCGAGCTTGCTCACCGAGCAGCCCGCCACCGGCTCGCGCGAGGACGTCACCGCGGCCATCACCAGGCCCTGCCGCAGCAACGCCGTCGTGTGGTCCTGGTCCTCGCGGTGCAGGTCGAACGAGATCCGCAGCTCCGGCGAGACCCGTTGCAGGGCGGGCAGGAACCACGTGGCGAGCGAGTCGGCGTTGACCGCGATCGGGACCCGCACCACGGCGTCCTCGCCCAGGGCCGCGTCGAGGTCCTGGTCCAGCGCGAGCAGTTGCCGACCATAGCGGACCAGCACCTCGCCGGACGGCGTAAGCCGAACCGGCCGGGCGCGCACCAGCAGCACGCGCCCGGTTCGCTGTTCGAGCGCCTTGATGCGTTGCGAGACAGCGGAAGGGGTGACGTGCAGCGCCGTCGCGGCGGCATCGAACGTGCCCGCGTCGACGACCGCGAGCAGCGTCCGCACCAGGTCCAGGTCCATCACGAGCGCTAATGCTACGTAAGAATCTTTAGCTGGTCTCATCAAGACGGCGTCAATACCGTGGGCCGGGTGACTGACCTGCTGCTCGGCTTCGGCACCATGATGACCCTGATAGTCGCGATCGGCGCGCAGAACGCTTTCGTGCTGCGCCAAGGACTTCGACGCCAGGCGGTCGCCAAGGTCGTCGCCGTGTGCGCGCTGTCGGACGCGATCCTGGTCGCCGTCGGCATCGCCGGGTTCGGAGCACTCGTCCGCGCGGTCCCGCAGGCGATCACGATCGCCGCCGTCGTGGGCGGGATCTTCCTGCTGGGGTACGGGTTCCTGGCCGCGCGCCGCGCGCTGCGGCCGTCCGCGCTGCACACCGGCTCCGAGCCCAGCGGCCGGCCCGTGCTGACCGCGCTCGCGCTCACGTGGCTCAACCCGCACGTCTACCTCGACACGGTGCTGCTGCTCGGGTCGATCGCGGCCGGTCGCTGGCTCTTCGGGATCGGCGCGGTGACGGCGAGCATCACCTGGTTCGTCGCCCTCGGCTTCGGCGCGCGGCTGCTCAGCCCGCTGTTCGCGAAGCCACGCTCGTGGCGCGTCCTCGACGGCCTGATCGCCGCCGTGATGATCACTCTCGGGGTGACCCTGATCGCCGGCTGGTGATCATCACGAGCACCGCCGCGACGGCCAGGGCGCCACACGTCACGGGCGCCGCCGTCCCGACGAAAAGGGACGCCGAAGCGAGCCCCGCGCTGACCAGTGCACCGAAGACGACCCGAGGCCGAAGATCACCCACGTTTCCGACCCTAACCCACGACACGCGCATGTTGGGTGGTGATCCAGACCCCACCACCACATGTAGTATCTGCCGCGCTGGTGGTTCACCGACCCGTTCGGTGAGGCAAGAGGGAACCCGGTGCGAACCCGGGACTGCCCCGCAGCGGTGAGTGGGAACGAAAGCCGTCAACCAAGCACTGGGTCAGCCGACCTGGGAAGCGACGGCCGGTAGGCGTTGGAAGTGCGCCCACGAGTCCGAAGACCTGCCACTGGTGTGCGCGCAAGCCTGCGCGCACGACACGGTGCCCCGAGGGAGGGCGGCTGTGTGCACCGGTGGCGTCGGCCGCCGGCGCGCGCACGCGTTCACCCTCGGCCTGCTCGCGAGGAGAGAGCGTGCCCGACCGCCTTTCAGTGGTCATCGACGAAGCCTGCGCCGACCTGCCCACCGCGTCGGCCGAGGCGGTTCTGGCCGAGACCAAGCGCAACCTCTACCACGGCATCACCGACGACGAGCTCGCGCTCGCGCCGATCATGGCCGCCCGCACGATGGTCGAGCACGACCCGGCCTACTCCTACGTCAGCGCCCGGTTGCTGCTGGACAAGCTGCGTGCCGAGGCCTGCGGAGAACCCCTGTCGCACGCCGAGATGACCGAGCGCTACCCGGCGTACTTCGCGTCGTTCGTGCGTTCCGGCATCGAGTTCGGCCAGCTCGACCCGCGCCTGGAGTCGTTCGACCTGGCCCGCCTGGGCGACGCCCTGAACGCGTCACGGGACCTGAACTTCCAGTTCCTGGGCATGCAGACCCTGTACGACCGCTACTTCCTGCACCACGACGGCCGCCGCTACGAGCTGCCGCAGGCGTTCTTCATGCGCGTCGCCATTGGCCTCGCGCTGGAGGAGGACGACCGCGACGCCCGCGCCATCGAGTTCTACGAGCTGCTGTCGTCGTTCGACTTCATGTGCTCGACCCCGACGTTGTTCAACTCGGGCACCACGCGCCCGCAGCTCTCGTCGTGCTTCCTGACCACCGTCGATGACGACCTCGCGGGGATCTTCCACGGCATCAGCAACAACGCGCTGCTGTCGAAGTTCGCGGGTGGGCTCGGCAACGACTGGACACCCGTGCGCGGGATCGGCGCGCACATCAAGGGGACGAACGGCAAGTCGCAGGGCGTGGTGCCGTTCTTGAAGATCGCGAACGACACGGCGGTGGCCGTGAACCAGGGAGGAAAACGCAAGGGCGCGGTCTGCGCGTACCTCGAGACCTGGCACATCGACGTCGAGGAGTTCCTCGACCTGCGCAAGAACACCGGCGACGAACGCCGCCGCACCCACGACATGAACACCGCGAACTGGGTCCCGGACGAGTTCCTCCGCCGCGTCCGCGCCAACGGCCAGTGGACGCTCTTCTCCCCCGACGAGGTCCCGGACCTGCATGACGCGTTCGGCACCGAGTTCGCCGACAAGTACCGCGCCTACGAGCAGAAGGCGGACAACGGCGAGATCAAGGTCTTCCGCCGGTTGCCGGCCGTCGACCTGTGGCGGCGCATGCTGACCATGCTGTTCGAGACCGGTCACCCGTGGATCACGTTCAAGGACCCGTGCAACCTGCGGTCGCCACAGCAGCACAGCGGTGTCGTGCACTCCTCGAACCTGTGCACCGAGATCACCCTGAACACCGCGGTCGACGAGGTCGCGGTCTGCAACCTCGGCAGCGTCAACCTCGCGCAGCACGTCACGGACCAGGGCATCGACCACGCGCGGCTCGCGAAGACCGTTCGCACGGCGGTGCGGATGCTCGACAACGTGATCGACGTGAACTACTACACGATCCCGGAAGCGAAGAACTCCAACCTCAAGCACCGGCCGGTCGGCTTGGGGCTGATGGGTTTCCAGGACGCGCTGTTCACGCTCGGTACGCCGATGGCGTCCCAGGAGGCCGTCGAGTTCGCGGACCGGTCCATGGAGGAGATCAGCTACTACGCCATCGAGGCGTCCGCGGACCTCGCGCAGGAGCGCGGTGCCTACCAGTCCTTCGACGGGTCGTTGTGGAGCCAGGGAATCCTGCCGATCGACTCGGTCGAGATCCTCGCGCGGACGCGCGGCGAGGGCGAGCTGGAGCAGAACCGCGAGTCCACGCTGGACTGGGCGCCGGTCCGGGAGAAGGCCCGGCGCGGCATGCGGAACTCGAACGTCATGGCGATCGCGCCGACCGCGACCATCGCGAACATCACCGGCGTCACCCAGTCGATCGAGCCGCTGTACCGCAACCTGTACGTGAAGTCGAACATGTCCGGTGACTTCACGGTCATCAACCCCGACCTGGTGCGGGCGCTCAAGCAGCGCAAGCTGTGGGACGAGCGGATGATCTCGGACCTCAAGCTGCACGACGGCAGCCTCGGCGCGATCGACCGGGTGCCGCCTTACCTGAAGGCGTTGTACGCCACGGCGTTCGAGGTCGACAGCTCGTGGCTGATCGAGGCGGGCAGCCGCCGGCAGAAGTGGATCGACCAGGCTCAGTCGCTGAACCTGTACCTCTCCCAGCCCAGTGGCCGCAAGCTCGACGAGCTGTACCAGCTGGCGTGGTTGCGCGGGCTGAAGACCACGTACTACCTGCGCACGCAGAGCGCGACGCACGTGGAGAAGTCCACGCTGCAAGGGACGGACGGCAAGCTCAACGCCGTCTCCCCCGTCGCCGTGGACCCCAACTGCTCCATCACCGACCCCGACTGCGAGGCGTGCCAGTAATGAGTAACATCGAAGCAGGCGCCGCGCGCGTGAGCGTCGACGACAAGGCGATGATCAACTGTCGTGCCGACGTCAACCAGCTGCTGCCGCTCAAGTACCACTGGGCGTGGGAGAAGTACCTGGCCGGCTGCAACAACGCGTGGATGCCGACCGAGGTGTCCATGCAGGCCGACATCGGGCTGTGGAAGTCGAAGGACGGCCTGACCGACGACGAGCGCCTGATGATCAAGCGCAACCTCGGGTTCTTCGCGACGAGCGAGTCGTTGGTGGCCAACAACATCGTGCTCGCGGTGTACCGGCACCTGACGAACCCGGAGTGCCGCCAGTACCTGCTGCGGCAGGCGTTCGAGGAGGCCGTGCACACGCACACGTTCCAGTACATCTGCGAGTCGCTCGGTCTCGACGACGGCGAGCTGTTCAACATGTACCGGGAGATCCCGTCCATCACGGACAAGGCGGCGTGGGCGCTGCAGTTCACGCAGCACCTGGAGGACCCGGAGTTCCGGACGGGCACGCCGGACCGGGACCAGGCGTTCCTCAAGGACCTCGTCGCGTTCTACGTGGTGTTCGAGGGCATGTGGTTCTACACGGGGTTCGCGCAGATCCTGTCGCTGGGCCGCCGCAACAAGATGGTGGGCATCGCCGAGCAGTACCAGTACATCCTGCGCGACGAGTCGATCCACCTGAACTTCGGCATCGACGCGATCAACCAGATCAAGATCGAGAACCCGCACCTGTGGAACGACGTGTTCCAGAAGGAGGTGCGGACCATGCTCGCGGAGGGCTGCGAGCTGGAGATCGCCTACGGCCGCGACACGATGCCGAACGGCATCCTGGGGATCAACGCCGAGCTGTGCGAGCAGTACATGCGGTTCATCACGAACCGCCGGTGCGCACAGCTCGGCCTGGAGCCGGTGTGGGAGCAGACGGAGAACCCGTTCCCGTGGATGTCGGAGATGATGGATCTCAAGAAGGAGAAGAACTTCTTCGAGACCCGCGTCATCGAGTACCAGAACGGTGGCTCACTGGAGTGGTGACCCGAGCACCACGGCTTTAGGGAGCCCGGCCCGGTCCGCGACAGGCCACGCCAGCGGATCGGGCCCGAGCTCCACGAGCTCGGCGATCTGCAACCTCGACCACGGCGAGATCTCCCGCGTGCCGTCGAGCGCGGACGCGGCGAACTCTGCCCACGGGACGCGTTCGGTCGAGTCGACCTCGTCGGGGTTCGGCACCGGCTCGTCGTCGGTGAGCACGCGGAACACCGGGCACATCTCGTTCTCGACGACGCCGTCCATGACCGCGCGGTAGCGGAAGGCGGGCAGCAGGAGCTCGGCGGAGGAGACCTTCATGCCGAGCTCGTCGCGCAGCCGGCGCAGGACGGCCTGTTCCATGTCCTCGCCGGGTGCCGGGTGGCCGCAGCAGGTGTTGGTCCACAGGCCGGGGAACGTCTTCTTGTGCAACGCGCGCCGGGTGAGCACGGTGTTCCCGGCGGAGTCGAAGACGTAGCTGGAGAACGCGAGGTGCAGCGGGGTGTCCGCGTGGTGCACCACCGCCTTGTCCTCGACGCCGATGGCCGAACCGTCCTCCGCCAGGAGGACCACCTGTTCCACAGTCACGGGCACCACGTAATCACACGCGGGCATGATCGGGAACCACGCGGTCGGGTGAGGGAGCTTGAGCGCGGGGATAGCCGGACCATAGGTGGCGCAGGTCACCCTGGGGACATGACATCCCCGTTCGCTCAGGCTCACACCATGTTCCTGGTGCTGGTCAGCCCAACGGGCCAGTACTCGATCTGGCCGGCGGTGCTGCAGGTGCCCGCCGGCTGGCAGGTCGTCCACGGAGTCGCCTGCCGCCAGTCCTGCCTGGACTACGTGCAAGCGCTCCGCGACGACCTGCCGCTCGCCGCCTAGAACGACTACAGCAGGGTGATGTACCCGTGCGACGACGCGCCGCCGTGCTCGTTGTTGCCCGCGTACGAGGCCGTGAAGCCCTGCAGCAGAGTGGACAGGCCGACCAGCAGTGACACGTTCGAGTCACAGGTCGCCTTGCCGGACGAGTTGGTCGTCGCGGTGCAGAGCGGGTTGCCCTTCACCGTGCGGAAGACGACCTTCTGACCGGCGACCGGCACCCCGGTGTGCTTGTCGGTCAGCGTGGCGTTGAGGCCGCGGACCGTGAAGCCGAGGAGCCGCAGCTGCAGCAGCGCCGTGCCGGACACGAGCTTCGACGCGGCGGGCGGCACGAAGTTGATCGCGATGCCCACCGGGCGCTGGCCGACGGCGATGGAGCCGGTGACCGTGTTGGACGCCGTGTCGATGATCGACACCGTGTTGCTGTTGAAGTTCGTGACGTAGGCGGAGGCGCCGTCCGGCGTGAGGGCCACGCTGATCGGGCGGTCGCCGACGACGATCTTCTGCAGCTCGGTCATGGTCGTGAGGTCCACGACCGACACCGAGTCGAACTCGCTGTTGGTCACATACGCGCGGGTTCCGTTGGGCGTCAACGCGATGCCGTGCGGTGTGAAGCCGACGGCCGCGGTGCCGACGACGGTGCGCGAGGCCACGTCGATGGCGGAGACGCTGTCCGAACCCTTGTTCACCACGTACATCCGCGTGCCGTCGGCGGAGGCGGCGATGGCCGTCGCCGCGTTGCCGACCGGGATGGTGGCGACGACGGCGTTGGCCGTCGTGTCGATGACCGAGACCTTGCCCGGTCCGGGGACGTCGTGCGTGACGTAGACGGCGGAACCGTCCCTGGTCACGACGACGCCGTCGGCGTTGGAGCCGACGGAGACGGTGGCGGTGACCGTCAGCGTGGCCGTGTCGACCACGGACACCGTGCCGTCGAGGTAGTTGGTGACGTAGGCGAAGCCGCCACCGGGTGCCACCGCCACGCCCGCCGGGTGGGTCCCGACGGGAATGGACCTGTCGACCGTGTTGGTCGGCGTGTCGATGACCGTGAGCGTGTTCTGCTGGGAGTTGGTCACGTAGCCGCGGGTCCCGTCGAACGCGACCGCCGCCATGTACGGCGAGTTGCTGCCGCTGTCGGAGATCGTCGTGGACACCGCGTTCGTGGCCGTGTCGATGACCGACACCCCGCCGCCGTTGTTGGCGACGTAACCGAGGACCCGGCCGGCAGGTGCTGCCGCCTGGGCCGGGGTCACCACCAGTGCCGAGGTGACGGCGACCGCCATCACCAAAGGACGCAACCGCATGATTGTTCAAGCCTCCTGGCGCGCGTCATCCCGACCTTTTCAGGACATCGCGGCGGGGCGTGCGACCGTTAGCCTCTTCTCGAACCAGTGGTCGGAGTACTCGGCTGCGTTGTACGGAGCAATCTCGACGTAGCCGTGCTTGGCGTACAGACTCCGCGCCTCCACGAGATCTTTCCTGGTGTCGAGCCGCAACGTCGTGATGCCGCGGGCTTTCGCCTCTTCCTCCATCGCCGCGAGCAACGCCGAGGCGGCGCCCTGTCCCCGATGCGGGACGCGGACGAACATCCGCGTCAGCTCACCGACACCGTTGTCGAGGAAGCGCATGCCCAGACAGCCGACATCGTTGCCATCACGGGAGGCGACGAGGAACACCGGGACGTCGTGGTCCTGCTCGTCGCGCTCGTAGGCGTCGATCTCGGCGTCGTTCGCCGGCCGGCCCCAGTAGCGGCTGATCATCTCCGCGTTGTACTCGCGGTTGAGGGGCGAACGCGCGGCGTCGGCGACCGCGACGGTCCAGTTCGTCATGGGATCATCATCGAAAGCCCATCAACTGTGATTCAGGTCACTGCAACACCGGTGCCGCGAGAAGCCAACTGGGGGCGTGATGTTCGCGGAGCTGTTCGACGAGCACGCCCACCCGCTGCACCGGTACCTGGCCCGGCGGGTGGGCGTCGACGTGGCCGACGACCTGGTCAGCGAGACCTTCCTCGCGGCGATGCGCGGTGAGCGGAGCTACGACCCCGAACGGGGCAGCGTCGTCGGCTGGCTGTACGGGATCGCGACGAACCTGTTGCGCGGTCACGCGAAGCGCGAGGCCCGGCTGCTGCGCACCGCCGAGCGGTACGGCGTCGACCTAGGCGTGGCCGAGTCGTTGGAGCACACGGTGATCGCCCGCGTCGACTCCCGGTCGCACCTGCGCCGGATCGCTCGCGAGCTGGCGCGGATGGCGGACGCCGACCGCGACCTGGTGCTGCTCGTGTCCCTGGCCGGCCTGTCCGTCCAGGAGGCCGCGGAAGCCCTCGACCTCAACCCCGGCACCGCACGGTCGCGCCTGCACCGCCTGCGCGCGAAGCTGAAGGAAGTGGAACATGCGTGACGCGCTGGACGACGACCTCGCCGAGCTGTACGCGGTGCGCGGTGCCGACGACGTGCGGCTGGCCCGGTTGCGCGAGCAGCTGTTCGCCGAGGCGCCCGTGCGCCGCTCCCGCCGCTGGGTGGGCGCGGCGGCGGCCGCGCTGGCGGTGGTGATGATCACCGGGCTCGTGGTGCTGCTGCGGCCGGAGTCCCGGGACGCGCCGGCGACGTTGCCGGTGAAGCCCGCCGAGTCGCTGGCCGAGGCCGCGACGCTGCTCGAGACGGCGGAGAAGCCGGCCGCGAAGTACCGGCACGTGAAGTACACGATCTGGCAGACGATCGTGCACGACCACGACGACAGGGCGGACCGGGGCTCGGTGGTCGAGTTCGAGATCGACGCCTGGGTGCCGACCGCCGGGGGCGAGCTGATCAACATCTTCCGCCGGGCCACCGGCCAGCGGCAGCCCCTCGCGGGATATCCGCCGCTCGAACCGGAGGTCGAGTTCGCCGACTCGGAGATGCCGAAGCTGTGGAGCACGTGGTGCGCGGTCACGCCGTGCACGGAGTCGTCGCTCTCCTTGCCGCTACCGGTGGATCCCGCGCGCAAGCTCGAAGGCGCCTCGGCGCGTGTGTTGTCGCCGTACACGACCAACGAGCAGAAAGCGGCCACGTACCGAGAGCTCGCCGACTCCCCCGGCGTCCACTGGGACAACGGGACGGTGACCGACGCGGGCGGGGTGTTCTCGTTCCGGATCGACCCGACGACCGGACAGGTGGTCGAGTTCGTCCAGCAGCAGGCGAACAGGAACAGCCTGGGCGGTGTCCCCCAGCTGTCGGTGTCCGTCAGCTGGGAGTGGTCCGATCAGCGGCCGTCGTAGCTGCGGGGCAGGTACCAGGCCAGGGCGGCGCGCAGCTCGGCGACGTCGCGCTCGCGCCGCCTCCTGGTGCGCTCGTGGGCGATCGGGAACACCCGCACCCCGCCGTGGTGCGCGCCGAAGAAGCGGCGCGGCGCCGGGTCCTTCAGCCAGACGACGACCCACGGCCGTTTCTTGTGCGGCACGACCCGCACCCGTGCGAGCTCGTACCACCAGTACTGGTGGAACTTGCCGTTGCGCGTCGTGGCGATGCCCTCGCGACTGATCTCGATGACGACCCTGCGGCGCGCGGCGGCGCTGAAGTACCGCACCGCGCGCACCAGGAGCACGCAGAACGCGGCGAGCGCGAGGAGCTGCGTGGCACCGTTGGCCTGCGCGGCCGGGTCGGCGATCGCGGCGGCGAGCAGGGCCACGGCGAGGTTCAGCCCGCCCCACGCCATCGGCACGAACCGCGACGTGGAGAACGTCGCGGCGGCGGGCGTCATCGGGGCGGGCAGCTTGTTCGTCGGCGCCTTCGGTGTGACGACCTGCGAGAGCAGGCGCGTCACCTCGGCCGGCTCCGGGCGCTTGGCGGGATCGCGGTGCATGCACTTCTGCACCAGCGGGCGCAGCGCCTTGGGCACGCCGTCGATGTCCGGCTCGCCGTGGGCAGCCTTGTAGAGCAACGTGGCGGTGGGCCCCTCGCCGAACGGGCCCTTGCCCGTGGCCGCGTAGACCAGCACGGCGCCGAGCGCGAAGACGTCGCTCGGGGACGCGACCTCCTGGCCGGTGATCTGTTCGGGCGAGAGGAAGCCGGGGGTGCCGAAGACCATGCCGGTCTCCGTGAGCGCCGTGTGCTCCATCGCGCGCGAGATGCCGAAGTCGATGACACGCGGGCCGTCGGCGCCCAGGAGCACGTTCGACGGCTTGAGGTCGCGGTGGACGAGGCCGGCGCGGTGGATCGCGGTGAGCGCCTCGGCCAGTCCCTCGGCGAGTCGTCTCAAATGGTGCTCGGGCAACGGGCCGTGCCGCTCGATCGCCTCCTGCAGCGTCGGGCCGGGCACGTACTCGGTGGCCATCCAGGGCCGGGGCGCCCGCGTGTCGGCGTCGACGACCGCCGCGGTGCCGGCGCTGCCGACCGCCCGGGCCATCTGCACCTCGCGGCGGAACCGCTCCCGGAAGCGCGGGTCGTCGGCCAGCTCGGCACGGGCGACCTTGACCGCGACCTGGCGTCCGTCGCTGCCTTGTCCCAGGTAGACCGTTCCCATGGCACCACGACCGAGCCTGCCGAGCAGCAGGTAGTCGCCTATGCGTTGGGGCTGGTCCACCTTCACCGGATCGAGGGTAGCGGGAACTCGGGCTCAAACCTCACATCTGAGTAGATCTACGTACGCTTGTCACCCATGGGTCGGACACGCTTGTACCGCAACGGCGAACTCGTGGACAGGGACTTCCCGCTCGCCGAGGTGCCGGAGCGTCTCCAAGATCACTCCGCGGTGGTGTGGTTCGACCTGTGCGCGCCGTCCGGGGACGAGATCGGCCTGCTGCGCGACGAACTGGGTCTGCACGAGCTCGCGATCGAGGACGCGTTCTCCGAGCGGCAGCGCCCGAAGGTGGACCGCTACCCGACCCACCTGTTCCTCAGCGTGTACGCGGTCCGCTACGACCAGCACGAGGTCAAGACGTGCGAGGTCGACGTGTTCGTGACGCGGAACGTGCTCGTGACCGTGCGCGAGAGCGAGGACTACGCGCTGGACGGGGTGCAGCGGCGCTGGGACAGCGCGCCGACGCTGGCCTCGTCCGGTGTCGGGTTCCTGCTGCACGGCCTGCTCGACGACGTCGTGGACGGCCACTACGCCGCGGCCCAGGCGCTCGACGACGACATCGAGGCCCTCGAGGACCGCATCTACGAGGAGAAGCCGCACGTCGGGCGGAAGGCGTTGCAGCTGCGCCGGGCGCTGGTGCAGCTGCGGCGGGTCGCGCTGCCGATGCGCGAGGTGCTGGGGTCGTTGCTGCACCGCGAGCACGAGCTCGTGGACGACGCGATGATGCCGTACTACCTGGACGTGAAGGACCACGCGCTGTTCACGGCCGAGCTGACCGAGTCGATGCGGGAGCTGATCACGAACCTGCGCGAGGCGGAGGTGGCCGTGCAGGGCAACCGGCTCAACTCGATCATGAAGAAGGTCACCAGCTGGGCGGCGATCATCGCCGTGCCGACGGCGATCTCGGGGTACTACGGCATGAACGTGCCGTACCCCGGTTTCGAGCAGAAGTGGGGCTTCTGGGTCTCCACGCTGGGTATCTTCGGGCTCTCGTACTTCCTGTACGTGATGTTCAAGCGCCGCGATTGGTTGTGAGCCTGCTTTGAAGATCCACCTGACCCGCCGGGACGAGCTCGCGATCATCACGATCGACGCACCGCCGCTCAACCTCTACTCCCTGGACCTCGACGCGGAGTTCCACGAGGCCCTGGACGACCTGGGCGACGCGCGGGCGTTGCTGGTCAACGCGACGGGCAAGGTCGTGTCGGGTGGCGTGGACGTGGCGCTGTTCGCCGCGCAGGAGTACCGCCACGAGGCGCAGCAGCTGTTCGACCGCATGCTCGTGCTGCCGCAGCGCCTCGCCGCACTGCCGATCCCGACCGTCTTCGCCGCACACGCGCTGTGCCTGACCTGGGCGTTCGAGCTGGCGGTGGCGTGCGACCTGATCGTGGCGACGCCGTCGGCGCGCTTCGGGCTGGTCGAGAAGGTGGTCGGCCTGACGCCGACGATGGGCGGCACGCAGCGGCTGGCGGCGCGGGCGGGCGTGGGTCGCGCGAAGGAGTTCGTGATGACCGGCGACCTTTACGACGCGGCGACGCTCGAACGCTGGAATGTCGTCAACCGGGTGTTTCCCGACGAGGGCTTCGCATTGGCGGCCGAACAGTTCGCGCTCGGTTTGGCGACCGGTCCGACGCAGGCACACTTTGCGACCAAACAGGTCCTCGCGCATTTCGAGAACGGCGGCGTCCCGGAGGCCGACGCCCACGTCACGACGATCGCGTCCGCGTTGTTCGAGTCCGAGGACCTGCCACGCGCTGTGCACAGCTTCCTCACGGACGGTCCCGGCCGCGCCACTTTCACGGGTCGCTGATCTCACACATCAAAGAATCATATGGCTCGGTGATAAAACCGTGATCTACCTGCTCACACGGATGGAGCATTCCTCACCGAGCGGAAGATGATGTTGCGGCACAACAACATCGGCTTGACTCCACTCGTCCCGCCGTGCAGTGTGCAGTCCGTTCAACGGCCCCGTACGAACTCCGTCGCACGAGTTCTGTGCACATTCCGCAACGGCCGACGACACAATTAGCGAGTTCACGGTCCCCCGTCGTGAACGCGCGTGGAGGTAGAACCAGCCGTGAGACTGAGATTGGCCGTACTGCTGACCGGTGGTGTCATCGCGTTGGCCGCCTGCTCCCCGACCAAGGCGGCCCAGCCGACACCGATCGCCGACAGCACCAGCGCCACCTCGACCAGCACCCCCAGCAGTAGCTCGGCCGCCCCGAGCAGCAGCTCCGCGGCCCCGAGCAGCTCCACCACGAAGTCCGCCACGAACGGCCCCGTGAAGCCGCCGGTCGCCCCGGCCCCCGCGGGCTCCCCGGGCTGGAAGCTCACCCAGGCCAACACCGGCCTCGCCGCGCACGGCCTGAACTGCGACTCCCTGCCGCGCTACACGGGCCCCGACGCCCCCGCCGCCGGCACCGTGATCTCCGGCAAGCGCATCGAGCAGGCCCTGACCCTCTTCGCCGGCAATATCACGATCGAGAAGTCCTGCGTCCGCCCCACCCGCCTCGGCGAGACGCAGCCGCTCATCACCACCAACGGCCCGTGCGGCAGCGACTCCTGCCAGGTGACCGGCGCCCCGGTCACCATCCGCGACTCGAACATCGACGGCTCGGCCCTCCCGGCCAAGACGATCGCGGGTTCCTGCGCGTTCCTCGGAGTCGGCACCCTGCAGCGCAACTACATCAGCGGCATGGGCTCCGGCATCTGCTTCTACAACACCGGCAGCTCACTCAGCGGCCTGGCCGAGGGCAACTACGTCCGAGGCCTCCGCTCCGAGGGCGAGTCGCACAACGACGGCGCCACCGTCCGCGACTTCCCGCTGGACCGCAACGCGGGCCGCACCCTCACCTTCCGCAACAACCGAATCGACTGCTCGACCGGCAACGACACCGGCGCGCTGTTCATCCAGACCTACGGCGGCGACATCGACAACGTCACCGTGGAGGGCAACTTGCTGGAGGGCGGCGGCTACCAGCTGGGCCTGGAATCGGGCTTCGGCAACGTGTACGGCCGCAACATGAAGTCCATCAACAACCGCTTCACCGGCACCGGGTGGGGCGCGGCCTACGTGAGCCAGAAGGGCGCGACCTACAAGTGGGCGGTGTGGCAGGACAACTACCTGCTGGACTCCTCCGCCCCCGACGCCAAGGGCAAGCCGGCGGGAACCCCCTGACCGCCTGACCGCCTGACCCACGCTTCAGCCCAGACCGCCCCCGCTGCCGAGCCCCCGCCGGCGACGGGGGCGGTTCGGCATTTCGGGGGTGGAGTGGGGCGAGAGGTGACGTGGGGGCAACGGCCCGAGGTTGGTGGGCGTTGGGCATCACGCGATGGCGAAGCCGAGGTGTGTGAGCACTCGACGTCGGTCAACCGGGCATGGCGCAATGGCGAAGCCGAGGCGTGTGAGCACTGGATGTCGGTCAAGTGGTGGTGACGCAACCACGACGGCGATTGGGGCTTGACTTTGGGTGCGAGGCCTTAAACTTGACCACTCGGCCGGGCTT
>NZ_JBEXNC010000017.1:0-245610 GCF_040610935.1 Lentzea sp. NPDC003310 | reverse complement strand
CTCGGCGCCCCCTGCCTGGTGGGCTTACAACCCTACTAACCGCGTGTCGCTCTGCCACCCCTCCAGGCATGCAGCAAGAGCTATGGCGCGACTCGTGATGGGACCCCACCGCCCTGGAGTCTTGGGAAAGACTGCTCGCCTTCGGCATCGCTGAGAGGCGGGGTGGGGTGGGGGCGTGGCTTCGTTGCTCGCCCTCTGTTGCCCTCGTGTTGCTGTGCTGTGCTTGCTGGCTGGTGCTAGCCGTTGCTCATGTTCTTGCAGGTTGGGGGTGGCAGCGGGTTCAGGGGGCTGCACGGCCAGCCTGACGAGGACGTTGCCGCCGTCGTCGTTTGTGCTGGGGGTGGTGGGGCTTGCGCCGGGTTGGTCGCCGCCGGGGGTGGGGTGGTGGTCTTCTGCGGCTGCTGCGTGGTCTCCGGTGTGCTGCTTGCCGAGGGTGACGCGCTGCTGCTGGGGGTGGTGGAGCTCTCCGGTGAGCTCTGCGTGCTGTTCGGGGTGGACGTGATCCAGGTGGATTCGGGCGTTCTGCTCAGCGGGTCTTCTCCGGCCGCTCCGTGGAGCGCCATGCCCACCAGGATGCCGAGCAGAGCTGACCCGAGCACAGCGGAACCGCCTGCGGCCCACAGTGCGCGCACAGCAATCCTCCTCTTGATGCTCACGGTGTGAAGTCGAGCGATCACGCTCTTCGGCACAGTACCGGCTACGCCGGTCGCAGGAGAACGCTCGCCTGGATGCCTTATCGGCTTCCTTGCGGCCCCGGTTGAGTGATCGCTGTCACTGAACTGTGATGCGGGCCAGTACCAGACTGGCTCCGGAAAGGCCTGCCACCAGCACTGTTCCGGTCAGGTGCCACGTCGGAGCGTCACCCGAGCAGGTGAACACCTCGGTGAAGCGTTCTGTGGAGCACGTGACGAACGGGACCGAGGAGAGGGCGATGGAGGCCGCTGCCACTCCGCCCAGCAGGGCCGAGCCGAAGGTGCGCATCGCGGGGAAGGCCGCGTTGGCCGTGCCGACCGCCGCTATGGCGAAGAGGAGGGGGACCGGCTTGGGGAACAGGCCCGTGAGGGCGCAGCCGACCATCAGGACGCCGAGCACGGCCTGGCCGATCCTCGCCTGTGTCGCCACGGGCGGCACCCTAACAACTCCGTAAGCTCTTTTCGGTCCGGTTTGCGCCAGTATTTTCGGTATGCGCCATCGTCGATTCCTGATTCCCGTCTCAGTTTTCCTGGTCGTCGCCCTCGGGGTCGGGTTGTACCTGTTCCAGCCGTGGCGGCTGTTCACGGTGCGCGAGACCAACGAGGCGTTGCTCGTGCCTCCGGTGCCCAGTTCCACTTCGGTGTCCGCACCTGTCTCCGCTCCCGTCTCGACGCCCGCGCCCGCTCCCGTCGAAACGCCGGAGGAGGTGGCCGCCGGGGAGTGGCGGTCGCTCGAGCACGCCACCACCGGTAAGGCGAGCCTCGTCCGGTTGCCGGGTGGCGCGCATTCGGTGCAGTTCGCGTCCTTGAACACCAGTGACGGCCCTGACCTGTACGTTTACCTGTCTCCGCACGCGTCGAGCTCCTCGGAGAAAACATTCGGTCAGGGATTCACGAGTCTCGGCAAGTTGAAGGGGAACCGTGGCGACCAGGTGTACGAAATTCCGGCCGGGGTCGATGTGTCGTCCATTCGGAGTGTCGTGATCTGGTGCCAGAGGTTCAGTGCCGGCTTCGCGGTCGCGCCGTTGGAACAAGCCTGAAACATTGCGGCGCTAAGGTGGGCTTTCACCATTGACTTTCCTGGTCTAGACCACATACCGTCGATCTGCGAACACGACATCGTCCCTTGTCAGCGGGTGTGCGGAAGCCCCGTTGGCGAGGAGCAGGCTCACTGGGTGGGCCCACTGCGGCGGTGGCGCGGCTCCCACTCTCCCCGGAGCCGCGTCACCGCCGCGGGCGTTTACTGTGGGTCGTGCACTCCAGGACGGTGGCGATCCACTACGTGCGCGCGGCGCTCCGCGCGTGCCCGGAGCCGTCCGCCGTCCTCCTGGGGGCGGGCATCCCGCCGAGCCTGCTCGCGGACGACCGAGCGCGCGTCACGCCCGCGCAGTACACGAAATTCATCCAGACGCTCTGGGAAGTCCTCGACGACGAGTTCATGGGCTTCGGACCGCGGCCGTCCAAGCGCGGCACGTTCGCGATGATGTGCCTGCTGTCCGTGCACTGCCCGGACCTCGAGTCGGCCCTGCGGCGTGGCCTCGCGTTCTACGCGCTCTTCGACGAGCCGCTGGAGCTCTCGCTCGACGGCGGCCGCTTCACCCTGCACATCCCGGGCGACCCCGACCACTTCCTGACCGAGTCGCTGCTCGTGCTGTGGCACCGGTTCTCGTCGTGGCTCATCGGCCGCCGCATCCCGTTGCAGAGCGCCGAGTTCGGCTACCCGGAACCCGCGCACGCCGCCGAGTACCACCTGATCTTCGGCTGCCCGCTGCGCTTCGGCGCGCCCGCCACCACGATCGCGTTCGACCCGAAGTTCCTGCGCATGCCCGTCGTGCAGGACGAGGCGGCGCTCAAGCGGTTCCTGCGGCACTCGCCCGCCGAGCTGCTGTCGCGCCGGGACCACGGCGCGGACACGGCCGGGCACGTGCGGCGCCTGCTCGGGCGCGGGGTGACGGGCCTGGAGGCCGTGGCGGCGCAGCTCGGGGTGTCGGCACCGACGTTGCGGCGGCGGCTCGCGGGGGAGGGCACGTCGTTCCGCGAGGTGCGGGAGCAGCTGCTGCGCGACCAGGCGGTGGCCTCGCTCGTGCGGGGCGGTGAGTCGGTGGAGGAGTTGGCGCTGCGCCTCGGGTTCTCCGAGGCGAGCGCCTTCCACCGGGCCTTCAAGCGGTGGACCGGATCATCGCCCGGCTCCTACCGCGCCTAGAACTTGTCGCGCTCCCGCAGCGAAGCCGGGGGACGGAACCGCTCGCCGTACGTGTCGGCGAGGTAGTCGGCCCGCTCCACGAACGCCTGCACGCCGTAGGAGTTGATGAACTGCAGCGTGCCACCGCTCCACGGCGCGAACCCGAACCCGAAGATCGAGCCGATGTTCGCGTCCGCCACCGACGTCAGCACACCCTCGTCCAGGCACCGCACGGTCTCCAGCGCCTGCACGAACAGCAGCCGGTCGCGCACGTCCTGCTCGGACACGCCCGCGTCCGCCTTGGCGTAGCGGGTCGTGAGCTCGGGCCACAGGAACTTCTTCGAGCCGTCCGAGGGGTACTCGTAGAACCCCGCGCCGGTCGACTTCCCGCTGCGCCCCAACGACACCAGCTCGCGGATCAGGTCGTAGGCCGGACTCTCCGACACGAGCGACGGGTCGTCGGCCAGCGTCTGGTCGTGGATCTTCAGCTGCAGCGACAGCGTCACCTCGTCCGACACCGCGAGCGGGCCGACGGCCATGCCGGACTTCTTCGCGACGTTCTCGATCAGCGCCGGCGCCACGCCCTCGGCCAGCATCGTGATCGCCTCGATCACGTACGTGCCGAACGTCCGCGAGGTGTAGAAGCCGCGCGAGTCGTTGACCACGATCGGCGTCTTCCCGATCTGCCGCACGTAGTCCAGCGCCCGCTGGAGCGTCTCCTCGGACGTCTTCTCACCGCGGATGATCTCCACGAGCCGCATCTTCGGCACGGGCGAGAAGAAGTGCAGGCCGATGAACCGCTCCGGCGCCGTCACCGCCGACGCGAGGCCGGTGATCGGCAGCGTCGAGGTGTTGGACGCGATCACCGCGTCCGGCAACGCCTTCGCCTCGGCGGCGGGGAGGACCTTGTTCTTGAGCTCGCGGTTCTCGAAGACGGCCTCGATGATCAGGTCGCAGCCCGCGAGGTCGTCGTCGGAGTCGGTCGGCGTGATGCCTGCCAGGCCCTGAGCGCCCTTCTGGGCGCCTTCGAGGCTGACGTCCTTCAGGACCACCTCGATGCCCGCCTTCGCGGACACCTCGGCGATTCCGGCGCCCATCATGCCCGCGCCCAGCACGCCGAGCTTGGCCACGCGCTTGCCCGTGGCGGACGCACGGCCGTTGACCTCGTTGAGGTTGAACCAGAACGCGGTGATCATGTTCTTGGAGACCTGACCGGAGGCCAGCTCCACGAAGTAGCGGCCCTCGATCTTCAGCGCCGTGTCGAAGTCGACGTACGCGCCCTCGACGGCCGTCGCCATGATCTTCTCCGGCGCCGGGTACACGCCGTGCGACTTCTTCGAGAGCACGGCCGGGGCCGCCGCCAGCAGGCCGTAGCTGTTGGGGTCGCCGAACTTCAGGTCCGGCACGCCCGCGCCCTGCACGTCCCACGGCTGCGACGGCGCCGGGTTCGCCTTGATCCACGCGATCGCCTCGGAGATCAGCTCCTCGCGCGTGTCCACGACCTGGTGCACGATCCCGGCCTGCAGCGCGCGTTCCGGCCGCAGCTGCTTGCCCTCCATGAGCAACGGCAACGCCTTCTGCACGCCGAGCAGCCGCACCATGCGCGTGACGCCACCGCCGCCGGGCAGCAGGCCGAGCGTCGCCTCGGGCAGGCCGACGCGGATGCTGTTGTCGTTCAGCAGGATCCGGCGGTGCGCGGCGAGCGCGATCTCGAACCCGCCGCCGAGCGCGGTGCCGTTGATCGCGGCCACGACCGGTTTGCCGAGCTTCTCCAGCCGGCGCAGCTGCGACTTGAGCTCCTCCACGCCTTCCAGCGCCTGCGAGGCGTTCTCCGGCGTGATCGCGATCAGCACGTTGAGGTCGCCACCCGCGAAGAAGGTCTTCTTGGCGGACGTGATGACCACGCCGGTGATGTCGTCGGCTTCGAGCTTCGAGACCGCGTCGCCCATCAGCTCGCGGTACTCGTCGTTCATGACGTTGGCGGAGCCGGACATGTCCATCGTCAGGGTGACGATGCCGTCCGCGTCCTTGTCGTAGTGGAACGGCATGCCTCAGACCCTCTCGATGATCGTCGCGATACCCATGCCGCCGCCCACGCACAACGTGGCGAGGCCGCGCCGCAGGTCCCGGCGCTCCAGCTCGTCGAGCAGCGTGCCGAGGATCATGCAGCCGGTGGCGCCCAGCGGGTGGCCCAGCGCGATCGCGCCGCCGTTGACGTTGACCTTGTCCTCCGGGATGTCCATGTCCCGCAGGAACTTCAGCACGACCGACGAGAACGCCTCGTTGACCTCGAACAGGTCGATGTCCTCGACCGAGAGGCCCGCCTTGTCCAGAGCCTTGCGGGCGGACGGCGCCGGTCCGGTCAGCATGATCGTCGGCTCGGTGCCCACGACGGCCACGGAGACGATCCGGGCGCGCGGCGTGAGGCCGAGGGACTGGCCGGCCGCCGCCGACCCGATCAGCATGGCCGCGGCGCCGTCGACGATCTGCGACGAGTTGCCCGGCGTGTGCACGTGGCTGATGCGCTCGACGGTCGGGTACCGGTCGATCGCGACGGTGTCGTAGCCGAGGTCGCCGTGGAACTGGAAGCTCGGCTTGAGCTTCCCGAGCGAGTCCACAGTGGAGTCGGGACGGATCGTCTCGTCCTCCTTGAGCACCACCGTGCCGTTCTGGTCGACGACCGGTACGACCGAGCGCTCGAACCAGCCGTTCTTCTGCGCCTCGAACGCGCGGGCGTGCGACCGGGCGGCCCACGCGTCGACGTCCGTGCGGGAGAAGCCCTCCAGCGTCGCGATCAGGTCGGCCGAGACGCCCTGCGGCACGAACGACAGGTCGAAGTTCGTCTGCGGGTCGATCGCCCACGCGCCGCCGTCCGAGCCCATCGGCACGCGTGACATCGACTCGACGCCGCCCGCGACCACCAGGTCCTCGAACCCGGACGCGACCTTGGCCGCGGCGAGGTTCACCGACTCGAGGCCGGACGCGCAGAACCGGTTGAGCTGCACCCCGGCCGGGCGCTGGTCCCACCCGGCGGCCAGCACGGCGGTGCGGGCGATGTCGCCGCCCTGCTCACCGAGCGGGGACACGACGCCGAGCACGACGTCGTCCACCGCCGAGGTGTCGAGGGAGTTGCGTTCGGACAGCGCGCGCAGCACACCGGCGGCCAGCTCGACGGGCTTGACGCTGTGCAGCGACCCGCGCTTCCCCTTGCCACGCGGCGTGCGCACCGCGTCGAAGATCAAGGCTTCGCTCATGACACCACGCTAGGCCCGCTCCCGGGACCTGGCCATGACCGTGGAGGGTGACCGATTAGCTCACCCGGAACTCCATGTGCTCCGGCTCGTCGACGTCCACGAACCCCATGCGCCGGTAGAGCCGCCGCGCGGGCTCGTTGTCGTCGTACACGCGCAGCCGCACGAGCTTCCAGCCCTCGCCGGCCGCTGCCGTCAGCACGGCCCTGACCAGCGCCTCCCCGACGCCGCGGCCGCGATGCGAGGACCGCACCCACATCGAGTACAGCTCCAGGCCGCCCGGCGTCTCCGCCGCGCCGACCAGTCCGGCGGGCTCCGGGGCGAGCGCGACGAACTTCAGCCCGCGCCCGACGGACTCCCGCCAGTCGGCCTCGGTGTAGGCCTGCTCACGGGCCAGCGTCGACCCGAACCCGCCGGGGTCGGAGGCCAGCGCCTCGAGGCGGACGTCCCGCCAGAGCGTCCAGGCGTCCGGCGTGAGCTGCTGGATCTGCATACCGGGCAGTCTGACCGATCGGGGTGGGAATTTCGCTCAGTTTTTCGGGTGACGACCTGGCGCGGCGGTCATGGCGTGGACCACCGCCCGGTGGTTTCGTGGACCGCATGGCAGAGCGTCGATCGCGGTGGATGGACAGCGACCTGGACCAGTTGCGGCAGCTCGCGCGCACGTTCTTCGAGAAGGAGGTCACGCCGAACGCCGAACGCTTCGCCGAGCAGAAGCAGGTCGACCGCGACCTCTGGACCAAGGCCGGCGAGCTCGGGCTGCTGTGCCTGAGCATCCCCGAGGAGTACGGCGGCGGTGGCGGCACGTTCGCGCACGAGGCCGTGCTGCTGGAGGAGCAGGCCCGCGCCGGCGACAGCGCGTGGGGCAACAGCGTGCACAGCGGCATCGTCGCCCACTACCTCAACTCCTACGGCACCGAGGACCAGAAGCGGCGCTGGCTGCCGAAGCTCGCGTCCGGCGAGTACGTCGGCGCGATCGCGATGACCGAACCCGGCGCGGGCTCCGACCTCCAGGGCATCCGCACGAAGGCCATCAGGGACGGCGACGAGTACGTCATCAACGGCTCGAAGACGTTTATCACCAACGGTGCGCTCGCCGATCTCGTCATCGTGGTCGCCAAGACCGACCCCGCGCAGGGCGCCACCGGCATCTCCCTGCTCGTCGTCGAGAACGACATCCGGCGCGGCCGCGTGCTCGACAAGGTCGGCATGAAGGGCCAGGACACCGCCGAGCTGTTCTTCGACGACGTGCGCGTGCCGGCCGCGAACCTCCTCGGCGGCCAAGAAGGGCTCGGGTTCATCCAGCTCATGCAGCAGCTGCCGCAGGAACGCCTGATCATCGGCGTCTGCTGCATCGCGGGCATCGAGGCCGCGACGGAGCTGACGCTGAGGTACGTGAAGGAGCGCCAGGCGTTCGGCAAGGAGCTGATCAAGTTCCAGAACACCCGGTTCAAGCTCGCCGAGTGCGCCACCGAGGCGGCCGTGACCAGGGCGTTCATCGACGAGTGCATCGAGAAGCACCTGAAGGGCGAACTGGACGTGCCGACCGCCGCGATGGCGAAGTGGTGGGCGAGCGACCGGCTGAGCAAGGTGGTCGACGAGTGCGTGCAGCTCTTCGGCGGCTACGGCTACATGACCGAGTACCCGATCGCGCGTGCCTGGTCCGACGCCCGCGTCCAGCGGATCTACGGCGGCACGAACGAGATCATGAAGGAAATCATCGCGAGGTCCTTGTGAGCGGCCCGCTGGCAGGACTTCGGGTCGTCGAACTGGCGGGACTCGCGCCCGCGCCGTTCGGTGCCATGGTGCTCGCCGACCTGGGCGCCGACGTCGTCCAGGTGCACAAGCCGGGGAGTCACCCGGCCGTCCCCGGCGACTTCCTCACCCGCGGCCGGCGGTCGATCGCGATCGACACCCGCAAGCCCGAGGGCGCCGAGCTGGTGCTGGGCCTGGTCGAGCGCTCGGACGTGCTGATCGAGGGCTTCCGGCCGGGCGTCACCGAACGGCTGGGCATCGGCCCCGCCCAGGCCCTCGCCCGCAACCCGCGCCTTGTATATGGGCGCATGACCGGTTGGGGGCAGGACGGGCCGCTGGCCGACCGGGCGGGCCACGACATCAACTACATCGCCGTGGCGGGCGCTCTGGAGCCGTTGGGACGGGCCGGCGGGCCGCCGTCGTTCCCCATCAACCTGCTCGGCGACTTCGGCGGGGGAGGGCTGCTGCTCGCCCTCGGCGTGCTGGCCGCGCTGTACGAACGGGAGCGCTCCGGACGCGGCCAGGTCGTCGACACGGCCATGGTCGACGGCGCGGCGCTGCTGACGACGTTCCTGCACGGCATGCGGTCCGCGGGCCTGTGGTCCGGCGGGCGCGGCGAGAACATGCTCGACGGCGGGGTGCCGTTCTACGACGTCTACGAGGCGGCCGACGGCAGGTACGTGGCGATCGGCGCGCTGGAGGAGAAGTTCTACGCCGACCTGGTCCGCGTGCTGGGCCTGCAGGAGGCGCCGAGTCGCAACGACCCGGCGAACTGGCCCGAGCTGCGCGAGCGCATCGCGGCGGCGGTGAAGACCCGGCCGCGGGACGAGTGGGCGGACCTGGCGCGGGACACGGACGCGTGCCTGGCGCCGGTGCTGACCCCGGCCGAGGCGGCGGTTCACCCGTACAACGCCGCCCGAGACACTTTCGTGGACGTGTCCGGGGTGGCCCACCCGGCTCCGGCGCCCCGCTTCGACCGCACTCCGGCGGCCGTTCCGACGCCCCCGGTCCCGCCGGGGACGAACACCGCGGAAGTGCTTGCCGACATGGGTGTGGCAGAGGACCGGATTATGGAACTGAGGCGGTCTGGAGTAATTGGATGAATGGTCGGGTGCGTATTAAAGGCGCCACGACGGCGTGACGGTGCGTGATCGGGCACGGTCGGCATCCGGGTGAGCCCCGGTGCAACAGTCCTTCTTCCAAGCTGTGGGATGCGAGGGTGTCCGTGTTCACCTCGTGCCCAGGACATCGGCGCTGCTGAGGCCCGTCTTTAGCCGCCATTCGGGTGACATTGGACGTCGTGCAGGCGTGCGTCCCTGGCGGATCCTGTGACGAGTTTGGCGTGGTCGTTGTTCATCGGCCGGGTGAATGAGGGACCATGACGGGTGACACGGGCGGTCGGCCGCCCGACCGGTGAACGACACGGACGGAGAGGTACCTGTGAACCTCAAGAAGGTGCTAGTGCTGGCGGGCGTCGCGCTGGTGCTGTTCCTCCTGATCACCCAGCCCGAGCAGTCCGCTTCGGCGGTGCAGCAGGTCCTCGGCTGGCTGCGTCAGGGCGCGGAGTCGATCATCACCTTCGTCCGCAGCCTCTTCGGGACGGCCACCCCGCTCAGCTAGTCACGGACGGTGATCTTCAGCCCTCCGCGTTGCGCCGGACGGGTGGAATGAGGCCAATCACGCACTGGTAACGGGTGTTCTGGGGATTCAGGGTCTGGCGATTGTCAGACCTACCGAATACCTTCCGCTGCAATGGCCGATCCCCGACCGACGAGGAGGCATTGATGGTCGAGGACTCCGGGGTCCACGAGCTGTTGCAGCAGTGGGCGGCTGAACGGTCTGACGACGCAGAGATGCAGGAGGTGAACCGGATCAAGAACGCGTGGCTCGCGGAGGCTCCCCCCTCGGCGCCCGGCATCCCCGTGCAGCGGGGAGGCAGGAGTGGGTCGCGTGGCTTGGTCAAGGTCGACTCGGCGGATCCGGCCTACGTGGCCGCGATGCGCAAGCGGGCGCCGGAGGCACCCGAGGCACTGCTCGCCGCCGCGGCGAGCTACTGGCAGCTGGTGGGCGACGTCGCCGAGGCCGAGCAGTGGTGGGACGCGGGCATCAGCCCGTTGGACCAGCGCGCGCTCGACTACCGCGCGGCCGGCCTCACGCCTGCCGACCTCGGGAGGCGCCTGGGACCGATGACGGTTCTCCAGCACCTTCGTCGTGGCTCCGCCGCGGCCTGGTGCGTCGCACGTCTGCAGAGGCAGCGCCGGGACGGCGTGGCGTAGTAGCGGAACGGGCTGTCGGAGGCGGCAGCCCTGTATCCACTCGTTGAACGGGCACGCGCGTCCGTGCGGGGCGCGCTCGCCGAACGTTCGTCCGCCGTGTTCCTCAGCTGAGGGCCGAGGCCCTCACACCCCACGGGGTGGCCTCCATCAGGAGGCCTCACCCAAGTAGTCTTGAGGTCGTGCGCGGCCTCCTTACCCCCCAACGTGTGCTGATCGCGCTCGCCTGTCTGGCGGCGTTGATCGTCTGTTGCGGGCTCGCCTGGTGGCAGTGGCAGCGCTTCGAGTCCGCCAGCGGCACGTTCCAGAACCTCGGGTACGTGCTCCAGTGGCCGCTCTTCGGCCTCTTCCCCCTCTTCATGGTGTGGCGCTTCCGCAAGCTCGCGCGCGAACGCCGTGACGAGGCTCTCTCACCCGAGCCGGTTGCAGCCGCTCCTTCGCCGGTAAGTACGGTTGTCGCCGTCAAACCCGCGCCTGTCGAGCAGTTCGACGATGACGAAGACGCGGAGCTCGCGGCCTACAACCGCATGCTCGCGGACCTCAACGCGCGGGACGGTCGTTGAGCGAAGGCGGGCAGATGAAGGGTGCGTTGACCCGGTTCAGGGTCATGGCTTACGTGGTCGGAGTCTTCCTGCTGCTCCTGGTCGTGGCGATGGTGCTCAAGTACGCCGCGGACATGGGTGGCGCGATGAAGGTCGTCGGCCCGATCCACGGCTTCCTCTACGCCATCTACCTGGTGCTTTCGGTCGACCTGGCGCTGAAGCTCCGGTGGTCGATCAAGGGCACCCTGCTGGTGCTGCTCGCCGGCACGATCCCGTTCCTGTCCTTCTGGGCGGAGCGCAAGGTGGTCGAGAAGACCGCTCAGGGCGTGCCGTTGTGACGTTTGGCCTGCTAGCGTCTGGGGCTACCAACTGAACACGGCCGTCGATGTCGCGCGGGAGAGCTCCCTTGAGTGGGAGCACCGTAGGAGCAACTCCTCCCCGGAATCTCTCAGGTACAGGTACCGCGCGACGCAGGCAACTCTGAAAAGCAGGCTGCTCGGCAGCCTCGCCCACGGTGCAAACCACTGCGGTGGTGAAGCTCTCAGGCTCATGACAGAGGGGGAGGCTCGCTCTAGTGAGGAGTCTCCGATGGACCGTGTCATTCTTCTGATGCCTCAGCCGGCCGCGTCCGGCTCTTCGGCGCACCCTGGAGGAGCGTTCTGATGTCCCGCCTCACGCCTCTGAACGCCGAGCACGAGCAGCTCGGCGCGATGTTCACCGACTTCGCGGGCTGGCGGATGCCGCTGCGCTACTCGTCCGAGCTCGCGGAGCACCACGCCGTGCGCCAGACCGCGGGCCTGTTCGACCTCACGCACATGGGTGAGATCGTGCTGACCGGTCCGCAGGCGGGGGAGGCCCTCGACTTCGCGCTCGTCGGCCACATCTCCGCGCTCGCGGTCGGCAAGGCGCGCTACACGATGATCACGCAGGCCGACGGCGGCGTGATCGACGACCTGATCGTGTACCGCCTCGGCGACGAGGAGTTCATGGTCGTCGCGAACGCCTCCAACGCTTCAGTGGTGGCTGAAGCACTGGTCGAGCGCGCCGCCGGGTTCGACACCGTCGTCACCGACAAGTCCACGGACTACGCGCTGATCGCGATCCAGGGCCCGAAGTCGGTCGAGATCCTTTCGGGCCTCACCGACACGGACCTCTCGACGGTCAAGTACTACGCCTCCTACCCCTCCACGGTCGCCGGCGTCGACGCGCTGCTCGCCCGCACCGGCTACACCGGCGAGGAGGGCTTCGAGCTGTTCGTCGCGCCCGCCGACGCGTCCGCCGTGTGGGCAGCGCTGCTCGAGGCCGGGCAGGCGCACGAGCTCAAGCCGTGCGGTCTCGGCTGCCGCGACACGCTGCGCCTCGAAGCCGGGATGCCCTTGTACGGCAACGAGCTCACGACGTCGCTCACGCCCTACAACGCGAACCTCGGCCGCGTCGTGAAGCTCGACAAGCCGGGCGACTTCGTGGGCCGCGACGCGCTCGCCAAGGTCGCCGAGTCCGGTGTGGACTCGGTCCTGGTCGGGCTGAAGACCCCCGAGCGCCGTGCCCCGCGCCACGGGTACGCGGTGCTGAACGGCGACGAGGTCGTGGGCGAGGTGACGTCGGGCGCGCTGTCCCCGACCCTCGGCTATTCCGTCGCCATGGCCTACGTGACCAAGGCCAGTGCCGAGCCGGGCACCCAGTTGCTGGTGGACGTCCGCGGCAAGAAGCAGCCGGTCGAGGTCGTCGCACTTCCGTTCTACAAGCGCGCCAAGTAGGGAGTTCTTCCAGATGTCCGACCAGTTCAACGCTTCCCTCGCGGAGTACGACCCCGAGGTCGCCGAGGCCGTCGCGGCCGAGCTGGCGCGCCAGCAGGGCACGCTCGAGATGATCGCCTCGGAGAACTTCACGCCCGTGTCGGTCCTGCAGGCGCAGGGCTCGGTGCTGACGAACAAGTACGCCGAGGGCTACCCCGGCCGCCGCTACTACGGCGGCTGCGAGCACGTGGACGTCGTCGAGCGCCTCGCCATCGAGCGCATCAAGTCGCTCTTCGGCGCGGGCTTCGCGAACGTGCAGCCGCACTCGGGCGCGCAGGCCAACGCGGCCGCGATGTTCGCGCTGCTCCAGCCCGGCGACACGATCCTCGGCCTGGACCTCGCGCACGGCGGTCACCTGACCCACGGCATGCGGATCAACTTCTCCGGCAAGCTCTACAACGTCGTGCCGTACCACGTCGCCGACTCCGACGGCCGTGTCGACATGGCCGAGGTCGAGCGCCTGGCGCAGGAGCACCGCCCGAAGCTGATCGTCGCGGGCTGGTCCGCCTACCCGCGCCAGCTGGACTTCGCCGAGTTCCGCCGCATCGCGGACTCGGTCGAGGCCTACCTGATGGTCGACATGGCGCACTTCGCCGGCCTCGTCGCCGCCGGTCTGCACCCGTCGCCCGTGCCGCACGCGCACGTCACGACGACCACGACCCACAAGACCCTCGGCGGTCCGCGTGGTGGCGTGATCCTGTCGAACGAGGCCGACATCGCCAAGAAGATCAACTCGGCGGTGTTCCCCGGCCAGCAGGGCGGCCCGCTGGAGCACGTGATCGCGGCCAAGGCCGTGGCGTTCAAGCACGCCGCCTCGCCGGAGTTCGCCGACCGCCAGCGCCGCACGCTGGAGGGCTCGCGGATCCTCGCCGACCGCCTCTCGCAGGCGGACGTCGCCGAGGCCGGCGTGAAGGTCCTCACCGGCGGCACGGACGTGCACCTGGTCCTGGTCGACCTGGTGAACTCCGAGCTCGACGGCAAGCAGGCCGAGGACGTCCTGCACCAGATCGGCATCACGGTCAACCGCAACGCCGTTCCCAATGACCCGCGTCCGCCGATGGTGACGTCCGGTCTGCGGATCGGCACGCCGGCGCTCGCCACCCGCGGGTTCGGCGAGGTGGACTTCACCGAGGTCGCCGACGTGATCGCGGAGGCCCTGAAGCCGGGTGCGGCGCTCGACGAGCTGCGCGCCCGCGTCGAGGTGCTGGCGGCCAAGCACCCGCTGTACTCCACGCTCTGACGCACTGACGACGAAGGGCGCCACCGGGACTTCCCGGTGGCGCCCTTCGCGTTCTGCGTCCCTGGAGCGAAACGACGGGAACCCCGGCCCCTTCCCCAGGGCCGGGGTGTCACCGTGTCAGGGTGATGTGTGTCTCAGATGGACCGTCCTAACGGGATGCTGTGGGGTTACGCAGCGGGGGCCGTGACACCGGGGGGCAGGCACTCCACGTTGCGCTTGCCGTCGGGCTGGATCACGAACCAGGTACCGCCGACGCCCTGGCCCTTCCAGGCACCCGGCTTCGGGTCCTGCGAGTAGGCGTAGAGGGCCCAGCCGTCGATCGCGACCTGCTTCTTGCCGTCGGCGCGGGTGATCAGGGAGACCAGCTTCGAGTCGATGCCCTCGACCTGCGGGACGGTGTCCGACAGCAGCGGCGGCCACGTGGTGGCGCACGTGCCGTTGCAGTTCGACTTGCCCTCGGGCTTGGGAACGTCCTTGTCGAAGCGGTACATCGTGCGGCCGTCGCCGTCCTGGACCACGAGGCCCATCTTGTCGACGGGCTTGCCCACCAGCTTCAACGAGCTGACGGGAGCGGCAGCCGGGGGCTGCGCGGCCGGCTGGGCGGCCGGGGTCTCGGGGGCCTGCTGCTGCACGGGGGTTTCGGGCGCCTGCGCGGGCTCCTGGAGTACCGGGGGCTGACCCACGTCGCCGTAGTCACCGAGGACGCCCAGGTCGGTTTCGGTTTGTGCCACCGGCTTGGAGTTCGTGCCACTGCCCGTGGCGCTCCAGACACCCAGACCCAGCACAACTGCGAGTCCCGCGGCGAGCCCGATGGCAATGCGGTTACGTCGGATCACACTCATGTCCTCCTTGTCCATCCGTTCGCTCTATCGAGGCCATACGGGCGTGGTTGCGTCTCGGTTCAGAAACGAACCGAACCTCGTCCTGTCTCGAACGTCTGGCGGAGCCAGGTCACGCAGGAGGTGCAGGGTGGTCGTCGCTGGTCAGCTGGCGGGAATGGCCGAACGGGTGCTGGGCGCGCCGGTGCCGATCGGATTTCGAGCCTGGGACGGAAGTGTCGCCGGGCCGCAGGACGGCACGGTGCTCGTGATCCGCTCGCGCGACGCGTTGCGGAGGCTCGTGTGGAGTCCGAACGAGCTGGGGCTCGCGCGCGCGTACGTGAGCGGGGAGCTCGACGTGGAGGGTGATCTCGCGACCGGTCTCTCCCAGATCTGGGGGCTCGTGCGCCGGGGCGTCACCCGGCGGCCGAAGCTCACCGAGGTGGCCCGGCTCGCGTTCCGGTTGAAGGTGCTCGGGCCCAACCCCGACGCGCCGAAGGAGGAGGCACGGCTGAAGGGCGCGCTGCACACGAAGAGCCGCGACCGGGACGCCATCTCGCACCACTACGACCTGAGCAACGACTTCTACCAGCTCGTGCTCGACCCGAGCATGGCCTACTCGTGCGCGTACTTCACGTCCGAGGACGAGCCGCTCGAGCAGGCGCAGCACAACAAGCTGGACCTCGTCTGCCGCAAGCTCGGCCTCGAACCGGGCATGCGCCTGCTCGACGTCGGCTGCGGCTGGGGTTCGATGATCATCCACGCGGCGAAGCACTACGGCGTGCACGCGACCGGTGTGACGATCTCCGCCCAGCAGCGCGCGCACATCCTCGGCCGGATCGCCGCCGAGGGCCTGGAGGGCCGCGTCGAGGTGCGGCTGCAGGACTACCGCGAGGTGCGCGACGAGCCGTTCGACGCGATCTCCACCATCGAGATGGGGGAGCACGTCGGCGAGTCGAACTACCCGGAGTACGCCGCGACCCTGCACCGGCTGCTCAAGCCCGAGGGGCGTCTGCTGCTGCAGCAGATGTCGCGCGGCCGCAACGCGCCGGGCGGCGGCGCGTTCATCGAGTCGTACGTCGCGCCGGACATGCACATGCGTCCGGTCAGCGCCACCACCGGCTTCCTGGAGGGGGCCGGCCTGGAGATCCGGGACGTGCACGCGTTGCGGGAGCACTACGTTTGGACCGTGCGCGCGTGGGCGGAGACCCTGGAGGAGCGCTGGGACGAGGTGGTGGCGCTCGTCGGCGAGGGCCAGGCCCGCGTCTGGCGGCTCTACCTCGCGGGCGGCGCGCTGACGTTCGAGGAGGGACGGATGGGCGTGGACCAGATCCTCGCGGTGCGCCGCAGCGAGAACGGCCGCAGCGGCATGCCGCGCGTGCGTCGTGAGCTGGTGGCCCGATGACGTTCCTGATCAGCCTGGTGGCGGTTCTGCTGCTGCTGAGCGCGTTGTTCCTGTACGCGGACTCCCGCAAGCGCTACGACCTGATCGACTCCGTCTGGGGTCCCGGGTTCGCCGTGATCGCGGTGATCACGCTGCTGCTCGCGGACGGCGACGCCACGCGGCAGTGGGTCGTCACGGCGCTGACGGTCGTGTGGGGTGTGCGCCTGGGCGTGCACATCCACTCGCGCAACCGCGGCAAGGACGAGGACCCGAGGTACCAGGACATCCTCAAGCGCGCCAAGGGAAACCCGCGCCTGCGGATGTACCGGGTGTACCTGCTGCAGGCCGTGCTGATGTGGGTCGTGTCGCTGCCGGTGCAGGCGGCGCAGCACCTGGAGGCGCCGTTCGGCGTGCTGGACGTGGTGGGCGTCGTGGTGTGGGTGGTCGGGTTCGCCTTCGAGGCCGTGGGGGACTGGCAGCTCTCGCAGTTCCGCGCGGACCCCGCGAACAAGGGCGCCGTGATGGATCGCGGGCTGTGGCGCTACACGCGGCACCCGAACTACTTCGGCGACTCGGTCGTGTGGTGGGGCCTGTTCCTGTTCGCGCTGCACTCGTGGTGGGGCGCGGCGACGGTCATCGGCCCGCTGGTGATGACGTGGCTGCTCGCCAAGGGCAGCGGGAAGCCGTTGCTGGAGAAGGACATCGTGTCGCGGCGGCCCGGGTACGCCGAGTACGTGCGGCGGACGAGCGGGTTCTTCCCGTTGCCGCCGAAGAGCCGCGTGGGGTAGGGGTTCGCGGCCATGCGTTGACGCTGTCGCCGAGAGCCACGTGAGACAGGGGTTCGCGGCACCGCGTTGCCATTGCCGCCGAAGAGCCACGTGGGCCGGGCGTGTCCCGGTCGCCCCACCGGTCCCAGGCGCCTCTGGAGGCTGTGGCGTGCGGAGCAGCGCACGTCACAGCGCCCGTGCCGCACGCGTGCGCGGGTTAGTGTGGGCTCGTGGGCAACGACATCTCCTTCCCGCGCCAACAGGCGCGCACCCAGCGGTTCACCGTCGGCGCACCGAGGACCTTCGCGGTGTCGGCGGACGGCGGCCGCGTCTTCTTCCTGCGCCCGGCCACGGCCACGAGCCGTGCGAACGGGCTCTGGGAGCTGAACACGGCCACCGGCGCCGAGAGGCTGCTCGCCGATCCGGCTGCGCTGCTGTCCGATCCGGAGGACCTGCCGGCGGAGGAGAAGGCACGCCGCGAGCGCACGCGCGAGTCCGGCGCGGGCATCGTCGGCTACGCCCTCTCCCGGGACGCGTCGGTCGCCTCGTTCGCGTTGTCCGGCCGCCTGTTCGTGGCGGACCTGGTCGGTGGCGAGGTCCGCGAACTGCCCACCGAGGGCGGGGTGATCGACCCGCGCGTCGACCCGACCGGGCAGCGCGTGGCGTACGTCACGCGCGGCACGCTCCGCGTGGTCGAGCTGGCGTCGGGTGAGGACACCGCCGTCGCCGTGCCGGACGGGGAGGACGTGACGTTCGGCCTCGCCGAGTTCATCGCGGCCGAGGAGATGTCCCGCTACCGCGGCTACTGGTGGGAGCCGAACGGCACGCGCATCATCGCCGCGCGCGTGAACAACGCCGAGGTGAAGCGCTGGTACATCGCCGACCCGGCGAACCCCGCCACGCCCGCCACCGAGATCGCCTACCCGGCGGCCGGCACGACGAACGCCACCGTGTCGCTGCACGTGGTGTCGCTGGACGGCACCTTCGTGCCCGTGCTGCTGGAGTTCGACTACCTCAACGACGTGCACTGGTCGTCCGGTGGCGCCCCGCTGATCACGACGCAGACGCGCGACCAGCGCACCCGCACGATCCACACGCTGGCCCCCGACACGGGTGCCGTCACCGAGCTCGCGGTCGAGACCGACCCGGTGTGGCTCGAGGTCACCGACGGCGCTCCCGCGTGGACGCCGGACGGCCGCCTCGTGCGGATCGTCGGCCACGACGACGAGTACGCCCTCCAGGTCGGCGACGAGGTCGTCACCCACGGCCTCCAGGTGCGCCGCGTGCTCGACATCGCCGACGGTTCGATCCTCGTGGCCGCCTCCGCCGACGACCCGACGCAGACGCACGTCTACGAGGTCGGCGCCGAGACCACCCGGCTGTCCTCTGAGGACGGTGTGCACGCCGCGGTTCGGGGCGGTGACACGGTTGTGCTCGTGTCGGCCTCTGTGGACTGGTTCGGGTCGAAGGTGCGCGTCGGCGACCACGTGATCGAGTCGTGGGCGGACACGCCGGTCATCACGGCGTCCCCGCGCATGCTGACCCTCGGCGAACGGGGCCTGCGCGCCGCGCTCCTGCTGCCGACCGGCCACGTCCCCGGCACCAAGCTGCCGGTGCTGATGGACCCGTACGGCGGCCCGCACGCCCAGCGCGTCGTGTCGGCCCAGAACGCCTTCCTGGCCTCGCAGTGGCTCGCGGACCAGGGCTTCGCGGTGCTGGTCGCCGACGGCCGCGGCACCCCGGGCCGCGGCCTCGCCTGGGAACGCGCGATCGCGTTCGACTTCGCCGGCGCCACCCTCGAGGACCAGGTGGACGCGCTCGAGGCGGCCGCCGCGATCGAGCCCGACCTCGACCTGACGCGCGTGGCGATCCGCGGCTGGTCCTACGGCGGCTACCTGTCGGCCCTGGCCGTGCTGCGCCGCCCGGACGTCTTCCACGCGGGCATCGCGGGCGCCCCGGTGACCGACTGGCGCCTCTACGACACCCACTACACCGAGCGCTACCTCGGCCACCCGGACGAGCGGCCCGAGGTCTACGACGCCAACTCGCTCATCGCCGACGCGGACAAGCTCTCCCGCCCGTTGATGATCATCCACGGCCTGGCCGACGACAACGTGGTGGCCGCGCACACGCTGCGCCTGTCCAGCGCGCTGCTCGCCGCAGGCCGGCCGCACACCGTGCTGCCGCTGTCGGGCGTCACGCACATGACCCCGCAGGAGCAGGTGGCGGAGAACCTCCTGCTGCTGCAGGTGGACTTCCTGAAGCAGGCACTGGCTTAAAGGACGACGAAGGGGCGTCTCCGCGACGGGAGAAGCTGGCAGGGAAGGCGAAGGGGCGTCTCTACGAGCGAGAGACGCCCGCAGGTAAGGCGAAAGGGGCGTCTCCGCGACGGGAGAAGCCCGCAGAGAGAAGCGAATGGGGCGTCCCTGCGAGCGGGAGACGCCCCCGGAAACGGCGAAGGGGGCGTTCCCGCGAACCGGGAACGCCCCCTTCCTCATGCCTCGATCAGGCCAGCGACTGCCGCACCCGGTACGGCGGAATGCTGTTGCCCAGCAACGCCAGGTCGTCGATCGACTCCGGCTGGTACCCGGCCGTCTTCAACCGCTCGACCATCAGCGCGGTCGGGTCCTCGACGACGTCCGCGCGCCCGAACAGGTACGCCCACTCGTGCTCGTCCGAGCCGTAGTACGCGACCGTCTCGAACACCTCGTTGAACCGCTGCCAGGAGCGGATCAGCGTGGTGTTGCGCCACATCGTCTGGCACCCGGACTGGTTGACGACGACGCCGCCGGGACGCAGCAGCGCCTTGCACATGCGCAGGAAGTCCGCGCCGTACAGGCGGTTGTGCTGTGCCTCCTCCTCGCGCTCGTCGGGCAGGTCCACCAGCACGATGTCGTACTTCTCCGACGTCGTGCGGATGTACTCGAACCCGTCGATGTACTGCACGCGGATCGGGCCCTCGCCCTTCTCGGCGAGAGCCAGCTCCTCCACCGAATACCCGTACGGCAGGTGCTCGGCGCAGAGCTTCACGGCCTGCTCGTCGATGTCGATGTGGTCGACGACCGTCGCACCGTGCTCGACGGCCATCTGGCACACGACGCCTTCGGAGGAGCCGATGACCAGCACGCGCTCGACGGTGTCGGCCAGCAGCAGCGCCGGCACCATCAGGGCCTCGTGGTAGGTCAGCTGGCTGAACTCCGTCGACTGGCGGTCGTCGTCGCAGAACAGCGACAGCCCCTGCGCCGTGCGGGCGATCACCAGGTGCTGGAAGTCGGTCTTGGTGTCGACCAGCACCTCGTCCACGCGCCAGTGGCGGGTCATGCCCTCGGCGAGCGGCTCGTTGATCGTGTTCACGCGACATGCTCCTTGACGCCACGAGTGACGAGATCCGTGCTCACATGAGCAGCGCCCAGGGCGTCAGCGAGTAGCTGGACGGCCAGCGCGGGTTTCGCACGTGTACCGCAGGTGAAGACGTCGACGAACACCGAACCCACTTCGGGGTACGTGTGGATCGACGCATGGGATTCCGACAGCAGGGCCAGCACGGTGACTCCTTGGGGATCGAACTTCTTGGAGATCACCTCCAGCACGGTTGCGTCGGCCTGCGTGAGAACCTCACCGAGGGCGTGCTTCAGGAACTGCTCGTCATCGAGCAGATCGGCACTCACACCCGAAAGCTCTGCAAGTACGTGCTGTCCCGCGAACAAACCGACGGTCTCCTCGGTCTGACAGGGCGCTTCGGACATCAATCACTCCAAACTATGTGATGTGCAAACGGTCTTAGACGCAGTACGTGGCCAACGGCGGGAAGCCGTTGAAGCACACGGACGAATAGGAGGAGGTGTAGGCGCCCGCGTGGAGGATGTCCACGTGGTCACCGGCCCTCAGGTCGAGCGGCAGGTCGTACCGCGTGTGCTGGTAGATCACGTCGTCCGCGTCGCAGGTCGGACCGGCCAGCACGACCGGGCCCACCGGCCCGCCGTCGCGCGAGGTCCGCAGCGCGTACGCGATCGCCTCGCCCTCGGTCTCGGCCAGGCCCTGGTAGCGGCCGATGTCGATGTACACCCAGCGGCGTTCGTCCGAATAGGACTTCCGCGACACCAGCACGACGGACGAGCGGATCATCCCGGCCTCGGCGGAGACCGCCCGGCCCGGTTCGATCATCACCCTGGGGCGTGCGGCACCGAAGTGCCGTGCGATCGAGGCCTCGATGGCGGCGCCGAAGTCGTCCAGCGAGGGCGTCGACTCCTGGTACACGGCCGGCAGCCCGCCGCCCAGGTTCACCGTCGTGGTCTCGATGCCCTCGGCGCGCAGCTTCGCGGCGATCAGCGCCGCGTCGGCGATGCCGGAGTCCCAGCCCTGCGTGGAGAGTTGTTGCGAGCCCGCGTGGAACGCGACGCCGAGAGGAACGAGCCCCAGTTCGTGCGCCAGCCGCAAGAGATCCGTCGCCATCTCCGGATCGCAACCGAACTTGTTGCCGAACGGGTACGTGGAACCCTTGCTGTGGACAAGAATCCGCATGAGCACGGACGAACCGGGCGCGTGCTCGGCGACGAACCGGACGTCCTGTTCGCTGTCGGACACGAACATCCGCACCCCGCGTGAGTACGCGTAGGCGATGTCCGCGGCCTTCTTGATGGGGTTGCTGTAGGAGATCGACGACGGCGCGGCGCCGCGCGCCAGGCACAGGTCGATCTCCGCGGGGGACGCCACGTCGAAGTGCGCACCCTGCTCGACGAGCGTGCCGACCACGTCGGACTCGGGGTTCGACTTGACGGCGTAGTAGATGTCGACGGACGGCAGTGCCGCGCGAATCGCCTGGTAGCGCCCGCGAATCGTCTCGAGGTCGATCACCAGACATGGTGTCGACGGGTTCTCCTGGTCCAGGAAACGCCGAATACGAGCCTCTGCCTCGTTGCGCCGATCAACGGCGAAGCTCTCCGTCATTTCCCCAGGGGTCCCCCTTCATCCGCCTCGCGGTCTGCACGCGGGCACGGCCGTCCACTCTACGGCCTGGACACCGCAAGTGCGCAAGCCAGTCCAGGCGAGTGTGATTTACCCAGCAGAACGCAGCTCGATCATCGTGATGTCCGGGGGCGCGCCCACGCGCACCGGCGGACCCCAGAAACCCGCGCCACGACTGGTGTAGAGCCAGGTGTCGTCCACCTTCGACAACCCGGCGGTGCTGGGTTGCTGCAGCGGCACAAGGAAGTTGAACGGCACCATCTGTCCACCGTGTGTATGACCGGACAACTGGAGGTCGACGCCGTGTGAAGAGGCGTCGGTGACCTGCACCGGCTGGTGTGACAGCAGGACCACCGGGTTGGCGGAGTTCCGCCCCGCGAGGGCCTTGCCGAAGTCCGGGCCGTCGTCGTACGACCGGCCGGTGACGTCGTTCACGCCCACGACCTCGATGCCGCCGGCGACGGTCAACCCCTCGTTGCGCAACGGGTTCACGCCGAGCCGGTCGAGCTCCGCGATCCACTGCTCGTGACCGGAGAAGTACTCGTGGTTGCCGGTGACGAAGAAGCTGCCGTGTTTCGAAACCAGGTCGCGCAACGGCGCCGCGGCCTCGCCCAGCTCGGCGACGGTGCCGTCCACCAGGTCGCCGACGATCGCGACGAGGTCGGCCTGCTGCTCGTTGATGATCCGCACGATCCGCTCGGTGTGCGAACGCCCGAGCAGCGGTCCGAGGTGGATGTCGCTCACGACCGCGATCCGGAACCCCGACAGGGACTTCTGCAGCTTGTCCAGCGTCACCGGCACGTTCAGCAGCTGCGGGTCGCCGAGCGCCTGCGTCATGCCGTACCCGACGACACCGCCGGCGGCGAGGCCGGAACCGATCGCGACCGAGCGCGAGATGAACAGCCGGCGCGACGGGTCGGGCACGACCTCGACCGGTTCGGCGGGTGCCGCGCCCGCGGCGACGGGCATCGGGGCGGCGGAGGCGCGCCGCAGCAGGATCCGGCGCGGGACCTCCGCGACGCCGAGCGCGATCGCCAGGTAGAAGAGCACGGCGAGCCAGATGAAGCCGGGCCAGGCGAAGAACTTCCCGTACTCCGGCGGCACCCGGCGCGTCACGACCAGGGCGCTCATCAGCACCAGGAACGCGGCGACGACCGCCACGCCGCCGATGCGCCGTCCCAGCGTGCGGGGGCGCGTCGTGTCCACGACCAGCCGCCGCCACAGGTACAAATGGCCCAACGCGACGGGGACGCCGAGGAGCAAAAGGAAAATCACGACATCAGTATGCGTTTCGCGAACGGCATGCAACCCGCCAGGCCCCAGGTGGCGTGACTAACCCGGCACCGCAGATAGGGGGAAACCTGATGAGTGATCGGGACGCCGCGTTCCAGGAGTACTTCGCGGCCCGTTCCGACGCCATGCGCGGCACGGCATACCTGCTGTGCGGCGACTGGCATCGCGCGGAAGACCTCGTGCAGCAGGCCTTCACGAAGCTCTACCTGGCGTGGAGGCGGGTCGAGCGGCACGAGGCGCTGGACGCCTACACCCGGCAGATCGTGGTGCGGACGTTCCTGTCCGAGCGACGGCGCGGGTGGTTCCGGTTCGAGTCGGCCACGGACGACCTGTCGGACTCGGCCGCTCCGCCAGGCGCGTACCCCGAGGAACGGATGGTGCTGCTGGAGGCGCTGGCGAAGGTGCCTCCGAAGCAGCGTGCGTGCCTCGTCCTGCGGTACTGGGAGGACATGTCCGTCGAGCAGACGGCCGCTGTCCTCAAGTGTTCGGAGGGAACCGTAAAGAGCCAGGCCGCGCGGGGGCTGCAGACGCTGCGCGGCCTGCTCTCACAGCAGGAGAGGGTTCGATGAACGAAGAGGACCTGAAGAGGGCTTTCCAGGACGTGGTGGTGGCGAGCAGCCCGCCGCCCGCGATGGATCCGGGGGTCGCGCTCGACCGGGCGCACAAGGCCCGGTCCAAGCGCAGGGCGTCCGTCACCGGTGCCGTGGTCGCCGTGCTGGTCGTCGGCGTCGGTCTCGGGTCGGCGTTCGCGCTGAACCCGCGGGGGACGAAGGACGCCCTCATAGGCGCGGGGCCGAGCAGCAGCAGTTCGAAGCCGGGGCTGCCCGACACGCAGTGGGGTGACGAGTGGCCGGTGGGGCAGTCCGACCGGACGGCCACCAACGGCCCGCAGGCCGACCGCGGCACGCAGTTGCTCGAACTGGCCAAGGCGTCCCTCCCGGCCGGGTACGAGGCGCCGGACCTGAAGTACCTGGACACGGCGATGCACGGCGGCATGCTGCGCGCCCAGGCGCAGGTGTCGTCGAACAAGGGTGAGTCGCCCGAGGTCTGGCTGTACACGGCGTACGTGCCCGTGCGCAAGGGCGAGAAGGTGGGTCAGCTGACGGTGAACGTGTCGACGCCGGACCCGAGGTTGCCGACCGACCCGTGCGCGCTGGCCAAGAGGATGCAGGGTCAGGACAAGGCGGAGTGCAAGGTCGTCGAGGTCGCGGGGAAGGGGGTCGGGGTCGCCTCTCCCGCGAGCCCCGACCTGGGCACCGGCATGTCGGCGTCCTACCGCGCCCCCAACGGCTGGACCGTGACGGTGACGCAGGAGGACGAGTACCGCTACAGCGGCTACCCGGCCCTCGACCAGCAGCCGTTCCTGATGCCGCAGCTGGCGGCGCTGGCGGCGGATCCGAAGTTCCTGCTCGGTAGCTAGGAACGCAGAGGGCGGTCACGTTGTGTGGCCGCCCTCTCTCGTTGCTCATTTCGGGTGTTTTTGCAGGTAGAGTGCCGTCCTGCAATGCGGACGCTGCTCATCGACAACTACGACTCGTTCACGTTCAACCTCTTCCAGCACCTCGCCGAGGTGAACGGTGCCGAGCCCGTGGTCGTCCACAACGACGACCCGCGCTTCCGGCTGTCCTCACTGCGGTCGTTCGACCACGTGGTGATCTCGCCCGGCCCCGGCCGGCCCGGCAACCCCGCCGACTTCGGCATCTGCCGCGCGGTGATCGACCACGCCGAGATCCCGTTGCTGGGCGTGTGCCTGGGGCACCAGGGGTTGTGCCTGTCGTACGGCGCCGTCGTGGGCCCCGCACCCGTGCCGCGCCACGGGATCGTCTCCCCGGTCACGCACACGGGCGTCGACGTGTTCGCCGGCCTGCCCTCGCCGTTCGACGTCGTGCGCTACCACTCGCTGGCCGTCACCGAGCTGCCTCCTGAGCTGGAGGCGGTCGCGTGGAGCGACGACGGCGTGCTGATGGGGGTGCGCGCGCTCGACCGGCCCGCGTGGGGCGTGCAGTTCCACCCCGAGTCGATCTGCACGGAGTTCGGCCGCGAGATGCTCGCCAACTTCGCCGCGTTGACCCCGACGAGGACCGCCGCCGTGCCGGAACCCGTGCTGGTTCGCCCAACGCCTCAGAAGCGCACTGTGCACGTCCGCAAGCTCGCCGCGGCCGTCGACGCGGAACGGGCGTTCGCGGCGCTCCACGGGGCTTCTGGGACCGCGTTCTGGCTGGACAGCGGCACCGGCGGCAGGTTCTCGTTCCTGGGTGACGCCTCGGGGCCGCTCGCCCGCGTCGCGCAGTACTCCGTGCAGGACCAGGTGCTCACGCTCGACGGCGTGCCGAGGCCCTGCCCCTCGTTCTTCTCCTGGCTCGACGACGACGTCGCGGCGCACGCCGTCGAGCAGCCCGACGTGCCGTTCGACTTCGCGCTGGGCTGGGTCGGCTACCTCGGCTACGAGCTGAAGGCGGAGTGCGGCGGCGACTTCGCCCACCGCGCGGAACAGCCGGACGCGTCGTTCGTGTTCGCGGACCGCGCCGTGGTCGTCGACCACGCCGAGGAATGCGTCTACTTGCTGTCGCTGACCGACGACGACTGGTTCGGCGAGGTGTCCGCAGTGCTGTCCCGGCTCGCGCCGTTGCCGGAACCGTCCCGGCCGGTCGTGTCCGAGGTGACGTTGCGCCATCCGCGCGCGCACTACCTCAAGTTGATCGGCGCGTGCCAGGAGGCGATCACGGCGGGGGAGACCTACGAGGCGTGCTTGACCAACATGATGTCGTGGCGCGCCTCGCTCGACCCGTGGGATACGTATCGGTTGCTTCGTACCGCAAATCCCGTTCCGTTCGGGGCGTTGCTGCGTTTCGGTGACCTGTCCGTGCTCAGTACGTCACCCGAACGATTTATCAAGGTGGATCGAGATGGCGTCGTCGAGTCATCGCCGATCAAGGGGACGAGGCCCCGAGGTGTTGATGCGGCCGACGACGAGATGTTGCGCACAACGTTGGCGCGATCGGTCAAGGACCGCGCGGAGAACCTGATGATCGTGGACCTCGTCCGCAACGATCTCGGCACGTGCGCGGAAGTGGGTTCGGTCGAGGTGACGCGGTTGTTCGACGTCGAGACCTACGCGACCGTGCACCAATTGGTGAGCACCGTGCGGGCACGACTTCGGCCGGACAGTTCTGCTGTCCGATGTGTTCGAGCCGCGTTTCCCGGAGGATCGATGACCGGTGCGCCGAAGATCCGGACCATGCAGATCCTTGATGGGCTGGAAGCCGGTCCACGTGGGGTGTACTCGGGAGCGCTCGGTTACTTCTCGCTCAACGGAGCAGCCGACTTCAGCATCGTCATCCGAACGCTGGTCGGCAACGGCGACCAGGTGAGTTTCGGGGTGGGCGGAGCGGTGATCTCGCTGTCCGACCCGGACGAGGAATTCGAGGAGACAGCGGTCAAGGCCACTGCGGTGTCACGCCTGTTCGGAGCGCACTTTCCGGGCCGTTGATCCGGCGTTCCGGGGATAGTGTGAACGAACCGGGATGAGGAGGATCGAAGGGTTTAACACGTCGGCCGGAGCACCGGCCGACGTGTGGAAACCTCGCGTGTCGGCCCAGGTCAGGAGGCGTGTGCTTCCTGGAACTGCACGACCAGGTTCTGCGGAATGCGGCCGCGGTCCGAGATCTGGTGCCCCTGCGCGCGAGCCCAGTCGCGAATGCGCTGCGCCTCAGCCTTGTCGGTGGCCTTGACCGTGGACTTGCCGGTGCCCTTGCGCTGCTTGCGGCCACCCGCGCGGCGAGCCTTGCCGACGAAGTCCGCCAGCGACTCGCGAAGCCGCTCCGCATTTCCCTTCGACAGGTCGATGGCGTACTCGACACCGTCAAGTGCGAAGGTCACGGTCTCGTCGGCTTCTCCGCCGTCGAGGTCGTCGATGAGTTGGACGACGGTCTGCTGTGCCACTGTTCCTCCGTTGGGTACTCACATAGCACGCGGATCCTCGACGTAACCACGTGCTTCGACAACACCGTAGTACACACGAGGAAAAACGGCGAACCTTTCGCCGCTAAAATGTGACCCCAACCGCCCGGTCGGGGCATTTACCCGGTAAACCACACGGGTGTTATGGGTCCAAAATGTGGTGCTGGACGTCTCACTTCGGGCCGTTGCTGGGCTTGCCGGACGCTTCCCCATTCCCGCTGACGGAGCAGCGCCGCACATAACGCACCCCCATCCGGTGCGGGTATCCTCGACATACCCGCCAGGGGTAGGGAAGGTCAGGAGCCGATGCACGGGTACACCGCGGACAAGGACGCATACCTCAAGCGACTGCGCCGCATCGAGGGACAGATCCGCGGTCTCCAGCGCATGGTCGAGAACGACGAATACTGCATCGACGTCCTCACCCAGATCTCCGCCGCCACGAAGGCGCTGCAAGCGGTGTCGCTGGGGTTGCTCGACGAGCACCTCAAGCATTGTGTCGCGCAGGCCGCGGCCGAAGGCGGGGCCGTCGCGGAGGAGAAGCTGGCAGAGGCGTCGGCGGCCATCGGCAGGCTGGTCAAGTCCTAGGCCGGAAAACACGACGGGCGAGGTGCTGCCCGCGGTTTCCGCCGGCATACCTCGCCCGATGATCGTGCCCCCGGTGCGACTCGAACGCACACTGGACGGATTTTGAGTCCGCTGCCTCTGCCGATTGGGCTACGGGGGCGTAGCAGGATGAACTGTAGCGGATCTCCCCAACCGGTTTCTCCAGGGGACCCCGGGACGCGGGTCGCGGCGTGGTGCCCCCGCCCCCTGATCCGGGTGGCCGGCCCGCCGCCCGTCCGTCCCATTCCAATGTGGAATCGGTGAATTCTGTTGTGAGGGCGGGGTTTGCGTGTAAGGCTTCCGGCGCTTATTGACGTTCGCGTGTTGTCGGGGGGCGCGCGCGGATTGCTGGGGGCATTGCGGTGAGACGGCTATTCGGTGTGCGCGTCGGGGTCGGCGTGGTCGTGGTGGCGTTGTCGCAGGGTGTGGCGGTACCGGTGGCGGTGGCCGCTCCTGAGGCGCCCACCTACACGTCGTCGGTGTACAGGACCTCCGGGTGCGCGCCCGAGGGGTGCGGTGGGATCGGGGTCGAGGACACGTTCCTGTTCGCGAGCGCTTCGGCCGACGTCGTGAAGTTCCGGTGGGGGTTCACCGACTTCCCCGTCGCCGAGGTCGCGCCGGGGACGCCGGTGCGGTGGGCGCCTGCCGAGGCCGGACCCAAGTCGCTTTACGTCGACGCGGTCGACAGCTCGGGAGCCGCGACGCGCAGCAGGTTCGACTTCTCCGTGGCGGCGCCGAGGGCCCAGGAGGCGCAGTGGTTCGCCTGGGAGGACGACCCCGCGTCGGACTCGTCGGGCAACGGGCACGACCTGACGCTCACCGGGGTCGACGTGGCCAGGGCCGGGCGGACGGTCGGCGGGCCGGCGACGGTCGGGTTCGACGGCGACGTGGCCACCGGGGCGACGACGGCGAAGGTGCTCGACACGACGCAGGGCATCACGGTGTCCGCGTGGGTCCGGCTCACCGACGGCTCCGCGGACCGCACCGCCGTGAGTCAGCAGGGAGCCGTGGAGTCGGCGTTCCGGCTCGGGTACGACGCCGACACCCTGCGGTGGACGTTCGCGGTCGCCGAGAAGGACGCGCTGGGATCCGCGCAGCGGACCGTGCGCTCTGTGGCCAGGGCGGTGCCAGGTGTGTGGACGCACCTGACCGGGACCTACGACGACGTGAGCGGCGAGGTGCGGCTGTACGTCGACGGTGTGGCACAGGAGAACGTCCCGGTCGTGAAGAAGGGCTTCGCGGCCGGCGGTGAGCTGTGGATCGGCAAGGCCCTGCGCTCGGGCGTGGCCGCCGAGGCGTGGCGTGGCGAGCTGACCGAGCTGGTGGTGTGGAACCGCGCCGTCACCCCGCGAGAGGTGCGCGAGCTGACCGGCGCCGCCAGGGTCGGGTACTGGCTGTTCAACGACGGAGGCGGCAGGTTCGCCACCGACTCCTCGCCGTACGCGCACGACATCGCGACCTTCACCGGTGACGTGGCGTACGGGGCCGGGCATGGTGGCACCGGGCTCGCGTTCGGCGGTGGCACCGCGTCGGTCCGCACGAGCGAGGCCGTGCTGTACACCGACCAGTCGTTCACGGTCGACGTGTGGGCGAAGCTCGACGGCACCGGTGTGCCGGGTGTGGTCGTCGCGCAGCGCGGTCCGTCCGGAGTGGACCCGTTCACGTTGCGGTACGACGGTGCTCAGTGGAGCGCCGAGATGCCGGACGCCTCGGCGAACCCGACGAAGGTGTGGCGGGCCAAGGGAGACGCGGTCGCGGGCAGGTGGACGCACCTCGTCGCCACGTACGACGCGAGCGCGCGCACGTTGAGCCTCTCGGTCGGTCACGACGACACCGCCGACGTGCAGAAGAGCAGTGTCGCGCGGGTGACCGGCTGGAACTCCGACGGTGTGCTGGTCGTCGGTGAGTCGTTCCGCGGCGGGGTCGACGAGCTCCAGACGCTGCAGGGAGTGGTCAGGTAGGACCCGCGGAGCCGCTCAGGTCCGTTGATCAAGGCCGATTGGCGGATGTGAGCGGCGCTCGGGGAGCGCTACGGTCGTGCAGGTTGCGTGAACGTGTGCGGGAGTCCCCTGGTGTTGCGGAAGTCCTTGTCCTTTCTGCTTGTTCTTCTCACGTGCGCGTGTGCGGCCGAGGGGCCTTCTCGTCCCGTCGCCGCACCGGTCCAGGTGCGGCAGCCGACGTTGGTCAACGACTCGCGCGGTGACGTGCCGGCCGTCGTGCGCGAGGTGGTCGACGGCCGCACGGTCGAGCTCGACACCGGTGAGCGCGTCCAGCTCTCGCTGCTGGCGGAGCCCGCGGACTGCTGGGCCGCCGCCGCGCGCACGTTCGCCGAGAAGCTGTTGCTGGCCAAGGCCGTCCGCGTCAGCGCGCTCACGCCCGGTGAGGTCAACCTGCGGCTCGAGGACGGCACCGACTACGCGTTGCTCGCCGTGCAGGAGGGCGTGCTGCGCGCACAGCACGCCGCCGGCGTGCTCGCCGAGGCCGAACTCGGTGCCGCACGGGAGGATCGCGGTCTGTGGGGTGCGCCGTGCAACGGCATGGACGCCACGCCGACCACCACCACGACGACCACCCAGCAGCGCGCCGAGTCGTCGGCGGCCGCTCCCACGACCACGCCGCCCCCTCCGGTCGTGACGACCACGACGTCCTCGCCGCCGGCGCCGGCGTGCGCGGTGGCCTACCGGCTCGAGGGCGAGTGGGACGGCGGGTTCCAGGCGAAGATCACGATCCGCAACACCGGTGCGGCGGCGGTCAACGGCTGGTCGTTGAAGTGGTCGTTCGCCGACGGGCAGACGGTGCGGCAGATGTGGAACGCGTCCGCGTCGCAACGGGGCTCGGCCGTCACCGCCACCCCCGCCGAGCACACCAGGTCGATCCCGTCGCGCGGTCAGGTGGAGATCGGGTTCCTCGGGTCGTCGCGCGGCCGCAACGGCGCGCCCGCCTCGTTCACCCTCAACGGAACGGCCTGCACGACCGGCTGACAGTTGGCCTTGGCGGCCACCCGTGGCAAGATAAATTAGTAATTAACTGCTGATTGATCTTGTCGAGGGTGAACCGTGCAGGTGGCGAGGGTGGTGCCGCTGTCCGTCGAGGTCGACCACGGCCTCGGCGGACGCTGGACGTCGCTGCGCACGGCCGACCGCGAGTGGCTCTGGCACCGGGCCGATCCGGCACGGGCCGAGGTGTCCCCGGGCTCGCCGTTCGTCGACGCGGGCGGCCTGGAGGAGTGCGTGCCCACGGTGCGCGGGCTGCCGGACCACGGTGACGCGTGGAGCAGGCCGTGGCACCGCACCGGCGTCGACTGCCCCGACTTCGCGCTCACCCGGTCGCTGACGTGCGAGAACGGCGCGGTCGTCGTCGACTACGAGCTGTCCGCCGAACCCGGTTACCGGTTCGTGTGGGCGGCGCACGCGTTGCTCGACGTCGGCCAGGACGCCCGGCTGGACGCTCCCGCCGGCACTCCCGTGCTCGTCACCGACCCGGTTCCGGTGCCGTGCGAGTGGCCCGCCGGCCTCGACTCGCTCGGGCCCGACGACGGCACGGCCACGGGCGCGGTGCTCGAACGCGGGCAGATCAGGGTGGTCGACGGCGACCAGTTCCTCGACCTCCGCGTCGAGTGCGCGGACCAACCCGTGTCGATCGCCTTGTGGCGCAACCTGAAGGGCTGGCCGGACGGCGAGCCCTACCGCAGCATCGGCGTGGAACCCATGATCGGCCGCACGTTCGACCGGCAGGACCGCACCCGTCCGGTGGCGGTCGTCCCCGCCTCCGGTGCGGTGCGCTGGCGCCTCACGATCACCGCTCTCGCAGGAGGACCGCGATGACCGACGTGCTCACCCTGGGCGAGACCATGGGGGCGTTCCGCGCCGCCGGGCCGTTCCGCCTGGGAGGGACCGCGGAGCTCACCGTCGCGGGCGCGGAGTCGAACGTGGCCATCGGGCTCGCGCGCCTCGGCCACGCCGTGCGCTGGACCGGGGTGACGGGCGCCGACGAGATCGGCTCGCTCGTCCGCCGCACGCTGCTGGCCGAAGGGGTGGACATCGCGGCCGCCCGGATCACGCCGGACGCGAGCACGGGCCTGGTCCTCTTCGAACCGCGGACCGCCGACATCACCCGCGTCCTCTACCACCGCCGCAGTTCCGCCGGCTCGACGCTGTCCACAGAGGACGTGCGGCGGGCGTTCGACCTCGGCGTCCCGCGCGTCGTGCACGTCACCGGCATCACGCCGGCGTTGAGCGGCACGGCACTCGCCGCCGTCACGGAGGCGATCGGGCTCGGCCGCGAGGCGGGCAGCGCCGTCAGCCTCGACGTCAACTTCCGGTCGAAGCTGTGGTCCGCGACCGAGGCGGCGGAGGTGATCCGGCCGTTGCTCGCCGGGGTGGACGTGCTGATCGCCTCCGACGACGAGCTCCCGATCGCGGGCGACCACCGGGTGCCCGAGGTCGTGGTCAAGCACGGCGCGGACGGTGCCACCGTGCGCACACCGGACGGCTCCTGGTCCGCCGCCGCGCACCGCGTCACCGTCGCCGACACCACCGGCGCGGGCGACGCGTTCGTGGCGGGCTACCTGTCCGGTCTCCTCGACGGGCTCGACGCCGAGGAGAGACTGCGGCGCGGCACCGCCGTGGCCGCGTTCGCCGTCGCGACACCGGGCGACTGGCAGGGCCTGCCCGCCCGCACCGACCTGGACCTGCTGGACCTGCACTCGGGGAGCACCGTCCGATGACGTTGACGCAGTGGAACTACGAGCGGCTCGAGCTCGGCGAGGGCGCGCGCTGGATCGGCGGCAGGCTGGTCTGCGTCGACCTCCTGGCCGGTCGCGTGCTGGCCACCCGCGGCGACGTTCCCGCGCCGTTCCAGGAGATCGCGGCCCTGCCCGTGCCCGTCGGCGCGGTCGCCCCGGTGCGCGGCGGCGACCGGCTGATCGCCGCGTCCGGCACCGGCGCGGGACTGCTGGGCGGGCCGCTGCGGGAGTCGTTCTCGGGCGAGGGCACGAGGGTCAACGACGCGGTGGCCGACCCCGCCGGCCGGTTCTGGGTCACGACGATGACCTACGACACCGAACCCGGCACCGGAGCGCTGCACCGCCTCGGCGCGGGCGCACCCGTCCTCAAAGGACTGACGATCCCGAACGGCCCGGCGTTCTCCCCGGACGGCGGGCTGATGTACCTCGCCGACAGCGCACGCGGTGTGGTGCACCGCTTCGAGGTCGACGTCGACGGCGAACTGGGTGCCCGCCGCGTCTTCCTGCACACCCCGCACCACACGCCGGACGGCATGACCACCGACGTCGCGGGCAACGTCTGGATCGCGTTCTGGGGCGCGTCCGTCGTGCGGCGGTACCGCGCGGACGGCCGGCTGGACCGGGAGATCACGCTGCCCGCCCGCCAGCCCACCAGCGTCTGCCTCGGCGGACCGGACCTGAGCAGGCTCTTCGTCACCACCGCCGCCTACGGCCTGCGCCGCCCCTCGCTGCACGACGGCGCGCTGTTCGCGGCCGACGTCGACGTGCCCGGCCTGCCCGCCGCCGAGTTCGTCCCTGCTGTGAGCTGATCCGCCCACAGCAGAGAAAGCGGCGGTCCGGCGGCGCGGAAAGGCATCGTCGGTGCCATGACGAACAGCGAGAAGCTCTTCAGCCCAGGGCTGCGAGAACGGTTCTTCGGTCAGCGGGTGCTGATTCTCGACGGCGCCCTCGACGACGACAACGGCACGGTGCTCGCGACGCAGATGCTGTCGCTCGCGAGCGAGGACCCCCGGCAGGACATCGCGTTGTGGATCAACTCGCCGGGTGGTTCGGTGCCGTCGATGCTCGCCATCCGCGACGTGATGCGGCTCGTGCCGTGCGACGTGGCGACGCTCGCGCTCGGCCTCGCCTGCAGCGCCGGGCAGTTCCTGCTGTCGGCGGGGACGCCGGGCAAGCGGTTCGCGCTGCCGCACGCCAGGATCCTGATGCACCAGGGGAGTGCGGGCATCGGCGGGTCCGCGGTCGAGGTGGAGGTGCAGGCCGACGACCTGCGCTACACCCGCGACACCGTGCTCGGGCTGATCGCGCAGGACACCGGGCAGCCGTTCGACCGGATCTTCACGGACTCGTTGCACGACAGGTGGTTCACGACCGAGCAGGCCCGCGAGTACGGGTTCATCGACCACGTCGTGAGCGACCTCGGGCAGGTCGTGCCCGTCCGCATGCACAAGCTGGGACTGCACTCGGGAGCCGTGGCATGAGCACCTACACCATCCCCAACGTCGTCACGCGGGACGCGCGCGGCGAGCGGATCATGGACGTCTACTCGCACCTGCTGTCCGAGCGGATCGTCTACCTGGGCACGGGAATCGACTCCGGCGTCGCCAACGCGCTGATCGCGCAGCTCTTCCACCTCGAGGCCGACAACCCGGACCTCGAGATCAACCTCTACATCAACTGCGAGGGCGGCGACCCCGCGGCGATGCTCGCGCTCTACGACACCATGCGCTACATCAAGGCACCGGTCGCCACGACGTGCGTGGGCCAGGCCGTCGCGGCGGGAGCGGTGCTGCTGGCGGCGGGCGCGGAGGGACGCCGGTCCGTGCTGCCGCACTCCCGCGTCGTGCTGCACCAGCCGGCGGCGCAGGGGCGGGGCACGATCCCGGACCTCATCCTCGCGGCGGACGAGGTGGTGCGGGTGCGCACGCAGCTGGAGGCGATCCTCGCCCGCCACACCGGCCGGACCGTGGCCGAACTGCGCCACGACACCGACCGGGACCGCGTGTTCGACGCGCAGGGCGCCGTCGAGTACGGGCTGGTGGACCAGGTGCTGGACCAGCGGCCGTGAACCTCTAGGCGGCGAGCAGCGCTCCGGCCATCGCCACCGGACCGGACGGCCGTCCCGTCGGGCGCGACGTGTGGAAGTGGCGGGCCTGCTGGACCCGCAGGTGCCGGACCTGGCCGGCGATCCCGATCAGCAGGTCGGCCAGGTCGACGCCGAGCGCCCCGGCGACCGCCGCGATCATCTCGCTCGACGGCTCCTTGCGGCCGCGTTCGATCTCGGACAGGTACTGCACCGAGATGCCCGCCCGCTCGGCCACGTCGACGAGGCGGTCGCCGCGCTCCTCGCGCCTCTCCCGCAGCTTGCGCCCCAGGGCTTCACGCCAGAGGGGCTCCGGGTTCCGGGTGAAGTCCAGGATCTCCGCCATGCCGTCATCGTGACAGCACCCCGGCCGGTGCGATGGGCGGTTCTGCCACGAGCAGAACCGTCAGCTGAAGACAGGTTGGCAGTGACTGCCAAGCTGGCGTACGGTGTCGGCATGGGAGTCGACTTCGGGAAGCAGACGGTGCTGGTCACCGGCGCGAGTTCGGGCATCGGCGCGGAGTTCGCGCGCCAGTTGGCGGCACGCGGATCGAGCCTCGTGCTGGTCGCGCGCCGCAAGGACAGGCTGGAGGAGCTGGCCGAGCGGCTGCGGTCCGCGCACGGCGCGACGGTGCACGTCGTGGCCGCGGACCTGGCCCAGCCGGGCATCGGCGCGCGGCTGGCCGAGGAGGTCGCCGCGTTCGGCGTCACGAGCCTCGTCAACAACGCCGGGTTCGGGAACTTCGGGGCGTTCCACGAGGAGGACCCCGAACGGCTGCGGCAGGAGGTCGCGGTCGACGTCAACGCCGTGGTCGAGATCAGCAGGGCGTTCATCGAACCGTTGCGCGCCAACGGTCACGGCTTCCTCGTGAACGTGGCGAGCATGGCCGCGTACCAGGGCACGCCGTGGTCGTCGGTCTACGGCGCGACGAAGGCGTTCGTCGTGAGCTTCACCGAAGGGCTGTGGGTCGAGTCGCGCGGCACCGGCCTGCGCGTCATGGCGCTCTCGCCCGGCGCGACGCGCACCGAGTTCTTCGACGTCGCCGGCAGCGAGGACATGGCCGGGGGCACGCGCATGCAGACCGCCCAGGAGGTGGTCGCGACCGCGATGCGCGCGCTGGACCGCCGGGTCACGCCGGTCGGGGTGATCTCGGGCCGGCTGAACCGCGTGCTGGCGTTCGCGGGACGGCACTTCGCCTCCCGCGCGATGGGCGCGCGGATGATCGGCCGGATGGTCCGGCAGAGCTAGAGTGAGGTCATGGAGAAGCCGTCGACGTTGTGGGACCGGTCGCGGCAGGCCGTGGTCGCCGAGATCGTCGAGACGGCGCTGAACCTGTTCGCGGAGCAGGGGTACGAGGCGACGACGATGGCCCAGGTCGCCGCGAAGGCGGGGGTGTCGCAGCGGTCGCTGTTCCGCTACTTCGGGTCCAAGGAGGACCTGGTCTGCGGCGAGCAGGAGGCGCTGGGCGAACTGCTGGTCGCGACCGTCGAGGCGCAGGCTCCCGAAGTGTCCACGTGGGACGCGCTGCGGGCCGGGTTCACCACGATCCTCACCGCCTCGGACCACTCGCCGGAGCGGGTGCTCGAGATCTCCGGGCTGATCTTCACGAACGCGTCGCTGCGGTCCAGGTACTTCGAGAAGCGGCTGAAGTGGCAGCGCTCCCTCGTGCCCGCGATCGAGAAGAGGATGGGCATCGAGTCCGGCGAGATCCCGGACGCCCGCGCGATGGGCGTCATCGCCACGGTGTTCGCGTGCGTCGACACCGCCACGGAACTGTGGGTCCGGCACGGCGGCAAGGCCGATGCGTTCGAGTTGTACGAACAGGCGCTTGCCGCCGTGCGCGGTTAGACAGTCACTTCGGACTTCTTGCGGCGCAACCGGAGCACGACCGCCACCGCGAGCAGCACCACGAGGACGCTGTAGGCGATCGCCGCGAACGGGCTCGTCACCAGCGCGGACAGGTCGCCCTCGCTGATCTGCAACGTGCGCCGGACCTGCTCCTCCGCCATCGGCCCGAGGATCAGGCCGACGACCAGCGGCGCGACCGGATAGCCGTGGCGCCGCATGAAGAAGCCGATCACACCGATGACCAGCAGCACGATCAGGTCGTCCGTCACGAAGTTCACCGCGTAGGTGCCCAGCGCGGCGAACAGCAGGATGCCCGCGTAGAGGTACGGCCGCGGGATCTGCAGCACCTTCACCCAGATCTTCACCAGCGGCAGGTTCAGCACGAGCAGCATGACGTTGCCGATGTAGAGCGACGCGATCAGCGCCCACACCATCGGGCCGTTGTTGGTGAACAGCAACGGACCCGGCTGGATGCCGTAGCTCTGGAACGCCGCCACGATCACCGCGGCCGTGGCGGTGGTGGGCAGGCCGAGCGTCAGCAACGGCACGAGCACGCCCGCCGCCGCCGCGTTGTTGGCCGCCTCCGGACCCGCCACGCCCTCGATCGCGCCCTTGCCGAACTCCTCCGGCCGCTTCGAGAGCTTCTTCTCCGCCGCGTACGACAGGAACGTCGACACGTCCGCGCCACCGGCCGGCACGGTGCCGATCGGGAACCCGATGAACGTGCCGCGCAGCCAGGGCTTCCACGAGCGCTTCCAGAACTCGCCCGTCATCCACTTCCCGCCGATCGGCACGACCTCGATGGGTCCGTGCCGCAGCCGCGACGCCACGTACAGCGCCTCGCCGACCGCGAACACGCCGACCGCCACGACGACGACGTCGATGCCGTCGGCCATGGTCGTGATGCCGAGCGTGAAGCGCTGCTGCCCGGTCAGCGTGTCCGTGCCGATCAGGCCGATGAACAGGCCGAGCCCCAACGACGCGAGGCCGCGCACGGGCGAGGAGCCGAGCAGTGCCGCCACGGTCGTGAACGCCACCACCATCAACGCGACGTAGTCCGCCGGGCCGAGCTGCACCGCGACGTCCGCGATCGTCGGCGCCAGCAGGGTGAGCAGCACCGTGGCGATGGTGCCCGCCACGAACGAGCCGATGGCGGCGGTCGCGAGCGCGGCGGCACCGCGTCCGGCTTTCGCCATCTTGTTGCCCTCCAAGGCGGTCACGATGGACGCGGACTCGCCCGGGGTGTTCAACAGGATCGACGTCGTCGAGCCGCCGTACATGCCGCCGTAGTAGATGCCGGCGAAGATGATCAGCGCCGCGGTCGGGTCGAGCGAGTAGGTGAGCGGCAGCAGCAACGCCACCGTCATCGCCGGTCCGATGCCCGGCAGCACGCCGACGGCCGTGCCGAGCGTGACGCCCAGCAGTGCGTAGAGCAGGTACTCGGGCTGCGCGGCGGTCGCGAAACCCTCCAGGAGGGCGGTGATGCTATCCATCGAGGAACGGCACCCCTTCGAAGATCCCGGCGGGCAGCGACAGGCCCAGGCCGTACGCGAACACCACCTGCACGACGAGCGCGAGCACCACCGCGATCGGCAGCGCCCGCCACCACGTCGCGCCCAGCGTCCAGGCCGCGCCGAAGAACAGCAGCGCCGCCGCGACCGGCCAGCCGACCAGGTCGATCAGCACCAGGTGCGCGATCAGCACGGCAACCAGCTTCGCCACGGTGAGCCAGTCGGTGCGGACGTTCTCGTCGACGTCCTCACCCTCCTCGGCCTGGCCGAGCTTCCCGCGCGCCGTGGCGATGATCGCCACGATGCCCGAGACGACAAGCAGAACTCCCACGGCGTAAGGGAACGCGCGCGGTCCTACGACGTTGTCGTCGCGCGCGGCGATCGTGGTCGCGTCGACCAGGGTGAAGACCCCGACCGCCGCGACCAGACCGCCGAACGCGTACTCCTCGACTTTTGCCGTGATCACTTCACGAGCCCGATGTCCTGCAGTGCGGGCTTCACGCGGCCGATCTCCTTGGCCATGAACGTCGAGAACTCGCTGCCGGTGAGGAACGTGTCCGTCCAGCCCTTCTTGGACAGCTCGGCCTTCCACTGCTCGCTCGCGTGCATCTCGGTGACGAGCTTGGTCAGCCGCTGCTTGGCCTCGGCGGAGATCGACGCCGGCGCCACGACGCCGCGCCAGTTGATCAGCTCGACGCCGAGCTCGGAGAACGTCGGCACGTTGAGGTCGGGCACCGGGTTCGGGCCGGACGTGCCGAGCGCGCGCAGCTTGCCCGCCTTGATCTGCTCCTTGTACTCGCCGACGCCGGAGATGCCCGCGTCGACCTTCTTGCCCAGCAGGGCCGCGAGCGACTCGCCGCCACCGGAGTACGGCACGTAGTTCAGCTTGGACGGCTCGATGTTCTTCGCCTTGAGCAGCATGCCCGCGAGGATGTGGTCGGTGCCGCCGGCCGAGCCGCCGGTGATCGAGACGCCCTTGCCCTTCTCGTTCACGGCGTTGAGCAGGTCGTCGATCGTCTTGTGCGGCGAGTCGGCCGGCACGACGACGACCTCGTCCTCGGCCGTCAGCCGGGCGATCGGCGTGGTCTCCTCCAGCCGGGCGGGCGAGGAGTTGGTCTCGACCGCGCCGACCATGACCAGGCCGGTGATCATCAGGTACGACTCGGAGCGCTCGTTCAGCAGCTTCTGCAGGCCGACTGTGCCGCCCGCGCCGCCGACGTTGGTGACCTGCACCGAGTTCGCGAGCTTGGCGCCCTGCACCGCCGCCTGCATCGACCGCGCCGTCTGGTCCCAGCCGCCACCGGGGTCGGCCGGCGCCATGATCTCCAGCTTCGCGATGGAGTCACCGCCGCTCGCGCTCTTCGCCCCCTGACCGCATCCCGCGAGCACCAGTCCGGCGGCGGCCACCGCCACCGCTCGTCTCCATGCCGTACCCATCGAGCACTCCTCGCTTCGTCGCGAACGTTGAGCGGGGACGCTAGGTAGCGGCTGTGTGCACACGTAAGGGTTAGGTCGTAAGTTCCGTATTGGTCGTTTAGTTCGTGACCTGTTTCACAGCTGATGCGTCAGAATTCCATCCATGTTCCGTCGATCTGTTTCGTTTGGAGCCTTGCTTCTGGCGTTGCAGGTGGTCATCGTGCTGATGACCACCTGTGCGGCCGGGCTGCTCGCGGCCAAACTGCAGAGCGACCGGATCCGCGACTCCTACAAGGACCGGATGCTGTCGGTGGCGGAGAGCGTGGCGCGACTACCGACGGTGATCGACGCCTTCGGCACGGTTGACCCGTCCGCGACGATCCAGCCGCTGGCCGAGGTCATCCGCAAGGCGTCCAACGTGACGTACGTGGTGGTCACCGACCACAACGGCGTCCGCTACGCCCACCCCGACCCGAAGCGCATCGGCGAACGCGTGTCGACCGACCCGAGCACCGCGTTGTCCGGCGAGGTCTTCGTCGGCACGGAGACGGGCACGCTCGGCACGTCGTTGCGCGCCAAGGTGCCGATCCGGTCCGACGGCGGCCGCATCATCGGCATGGCGTCCGTCGGCATCCTGGAGAGCCAGCTCTCCGACGACCTGGCCGAGGACCTGCCGGAGCTGATCGGCTGGCTCGCCGCGGCCGCGCTGGTCGGCGTGCTCGGCGCCGCCCTGGTCACGCAGCACGTGCGCCGGCGGACGTTCCGGCTCGAACCGGCCGAGATCGCGCAGCTGCTCGAGACCCGCGACGCGATGCTGCACGGCATCCGCGAGGGCGTGGTCGCGGTCGACGAGAAGGAACGGCTCGCGCTGGTCAACGACGAGGCGATGCGGCTGCTGGGCCTCGACGAGAACCCGAGCGGACGCCCGGCCGCGGAGGTCCTCGACGACGGCCTGCTCGACCTGGCCCGCGGCGACGACGACGTCGCGGACCGGCTCGTGCTCGCCGGGGAACGGGTCCTCGTCGCGAACCGGATGACGGCCAAGACGCACGAACGCGCGGTCGGCGTGGTGCTGACGTTGCGCGACCGGACGGAGCTGCACGACGCGTTGCGCGAGCTCGACGGCCAGCGCACGGTCACGGAGGTCCTGCGCGCGCAGGCGCACGAGTTCTCCAACCACCTGCACGTCATCGGCGGCCTGCTCGACCTCGACCGGGGCGCGGACGCCGTCGCCTACATCGAACGGGTCGGCGGCGCCGGCTCGGTCACGGCCGACATCATCGACGGAGCGAACGCGGATCCCGCGCTCGCGGCGTTGTTGCTGGCAAAATCCTCCACCGCGCACGAACGGGGAGTGGAGCTCCGGCTGGATCCCGGCAGCTCCGTCGACATCCGTGCGGGCGACGACGCGTTGACCGTGCTGGGGAACCTGGTCGACAACGCGGTCGACGCCGTGGAGACCGGCGGAACCGTGCGGGTGCTCGTGCGGTCGTCGGTGAGCGGGGTGCGGGTGGTCGTGGACGACGACGGACCGGGAGTGGCGGAGTCGCAACGCGGCCGCATCTTCGACCTGGGTGTTTCGTCGAAGGACGTCCAGGGCGCGCACGGCAGGGGTATAGGTCTTGCATTGGTGTCGAGGGTGGTGACCCGGCGCAGCGGCCGGGTGGCGATCACCGACTCGGAACTCGGCGGCGCGTCGTTCGACGTGTGGCTGCCGGAAACGGGGAACCGATGAGCGTGCGGACGCTCGTGGTTGACGACGACTTCGCCGTGGCGGCGATCCACCGCGGGTTCCTGGAGGCGATGCCGGAGTTCGAGGTGGTCGGTGAGGCGCACCGCGGCGGGGAGGCGTTGCGGGCCGTGGAGTCGCTGCGACCCGACCTGGTGCTGCTCGACATCCACCTGCCCGACATGTCCGGGCTGGAGGTGCTGTCGCGGCTGCGCGCCCGCGGCGGACCACCGGTGGACGTGATCGCGGTGACGGCGGCCCGCGAGCGCGAGACCGTGCGGCAGGCCATGTCCCGCGGTGTCGACAACTACCTCGTCAAACCGTTCACGCGCACGGCGTTCCTCGACCGGATGCGCGAGTACCTGGCGCAGCGCATCGAGGTGCAGCGGCTCGGACAGGTGCTGGACCAGGACGAGGTCGACTCGCTGATGCACCACCGGCCGCGCACCCTCGCGATGCCCAAGGGCCTGTCCGCCGTGACGCTGCGGCTCGTGACGGACGCGTTGCGGGACAGCGAGAACGACCTGTCGGCCCAGGAGGTGGGGGACCGGGCGGGGCTGTCCCGCGTGAGCGCCCGCCGGTACCTCGAGCACCTGGTGACGATCGGCAAGGCGGAGGTGCAGCCGCGCTACGGCATGGCGAACCGCCCGGCGCACGGCTACCGGCTGACCTGAGCGTCCCAGTCGATGCGGTAGTCCTGGTCCTTCGTGAACGCCTTGGCGCCGAAGGTCTTCACGACGAGGGGCATGAGCAACCGCGTGATCGGCCCGATGCCGCGTTTGTTGCTGTTGGTGCGGGCCGCCCGTGCCGCGATCCGTTCGACACGGGGACGCCGCAGCCGTTCGCCATGCCGTCGAACTTCACCTTCACCTTCGGTGGCACCAGATACGCCATCGCCGCCGACCTGCCGCCCGGTGCCGGCACTCCGCCGATGTCGACCACGACGTCCACCATCACGACCTCCCCTGGCGGGTCGGCCTGGGCCTCGTACACAACCTGCGCCACCGACGCCCAGGTGACGCACGGCGGCGCGACCTACTGGTGCCGCCAGACAGAATGAGCTTGTGGCGTCCCTTGAAACGACCAAGCAAACCAGAGTCCGCATGAGCCGGCAGAAGTCGCGGAACACGCAGGTGGAGATCGCCTTGCGCCAGGCGCTGCACGCGGCGGGTCTGCGGTACCGAGTGCACCTGCGCCCGATGAAGGGCGTGCGGCGGGAAGCGGATGTGGTGTTCACGGCGGTGAAGGTCGCGGTGTTCGTGGACGGGTGCTTTTGGCACGGCTGTCCTGAGCACGCGACCTGGCCCAAGAACAACGCGGAGTTCTGGCGGAACAAGATCGAAGGCAACCGCAAGCGCGACCTCGACACCGACGCTCGTCTCGCCGAGGCAGGTTGGTTGGCCGTACGGATCTGGGAGCACGAGTCGGTGGAAGTCGCCGCGGGGCGCGTGCGCGAGGCCGTGGAGAGTCGTCGCAGGACGAAGTAGCGAGATCGACGGCCGAGACGATATCCCTCGGACAGGGGACAGGCGCGAAGCTTGTATGCCGAATTTTGATTCTCATGGCCAAGTCAAAATTCAGCTGATAGTGTGACGTGGCTCGCCTATCGCAGGCGGCCCGAGCACTGGAGGCGGCGGCTGAGATGAGTCCACAGCAGGAGGAGAAGTTCGGGTCCTGGTTGGGGCGACAACTCCGCAAAGCGGGCATGACCCAGGCACAGCTCGCGGACGAGCTCAAGATCACCAGGGCGGCTGTGTCAGCGTGGATCAACGACCGCGCCGAGCCTCGACCGGACACCCAACGCAAGATCGCGGCGATCCTCGGCACCGACTCGGCGTCGATCTACAACCGCACCGATGTCGCTCTGCCCCTGCCTCTTCAGTGGCACCACAGGTCCGCGTACAAGGACGGCGGTCGCGAGTACGGCAACGCCGCTGCGTTCGCGTTCGACGCCAACCTCACCGCGCTCGCACGCGAGGCGACGCAGAACTCGTTGGACGAGCGGTTCGGCAAGAGCAAGCCCGTCCGCGTTCGCTACACCCTGCACGAGCTGACCGGTGATCACCTCGACGCGTTCTTGTCCGCGATTCAGTGGGACGAGCTTCGCGAGCACTACGACGAGGCCGCCAACACGAGGCAGAAGGTGTCTCGCAGCCTCAAGGCCGCGCTCGAGGACCTGGACGAGAACAGGAGGCTGCTCCTGCTGAGGGTCGACGACTACAACGCGGCCGGTCTCACCGGTCACGAGTACGACGACGGCAGGTACACCGCCGTGGTTCGCCGACAGCTCGACAGCCACAAGGAGTCCGGCGCGAAAGCGGGCGGATCGTACGGTCTCGGCAAGGTCACCCTGTGGGCAGCCAGCCGCTTCAGTCTCGTGCTCATCAACTCGACCCTGTCCGATCCCTACGAGGGGCACACCGCGCGACGGGTCGTGGGGCGGGTGGACCTTCCCTGGAGGCAGGTCGGCGGCGAGGCCTACGCGGGACCGGCCTGGTTCGGTCAGGCCGACACCGAACCGAACCGCGAGCGGGTCTCTCGTTCGTGGTGGGCTGACGAGCAGACGGTTCGTGAACTCCACCTCGAACGTTCCTCGGGCGAGGCAGGCACCTCCTTCCTGATCGTCGGCGCGCACGACGCTTCGGGGGACGCCACGTCGCTGAAGGAGATGCACGAGAAGCTGGTGAGGTCTCTGGCGGACGGCTTTTGGGCCGCGATGATCGGCGGCCGCACTGGTGGTCCACTGCTGGAGGCCACCGTCGTCACGATGCAGAACGGCAGCATCGTCATCGACGAGGAGCGTGTTGATCCGCGCGTGCGGCACGCCGCTTTGAGCCGTGCGCTTCAGGCCTACCTCGACGGTGACACGGTCGACGAGCTGACGTCGAGCGTTCAGGTGGCGCGTGCCGACGTGACGCTCGTGATTCCGCCGTACAAGGTGGACAAGACGAAGAAGAGCGGTGGCGAGCACCGCGCCGTTCTCCTCGTCACGCCGGCCGAAGACGACGACGAGCGAGTGAACGACGTGGTGTACATGCGAGGGAATCGCATGACTGTGATGCGGAAGCGACCGCGGGAGCTGCCGCTGGGCGCTACTCGCTTCCAGGCGGTGCTGCTCGCCGGCTACGCCACGGTGTCGGAAGGGGCCGGGGATGTGGCACTCGCGGAGCAGTTCCTGCGTGCCTCGGAACCCCCGGAACACACCAACTGGGAGTACACCGAGGAACTGACCGCCCTGTACGCACGTGGTGCCGCGAGTCGGCTCCGAGAGTTCCGGGTCGAGATCGACAAGACGGTCCGGCAGCTGGTCGGGCGTCGCGTGGCGAATCGAGGTGATGGACCTGCGGTGTTGCAGGAGCTGTTGAGGCTGGACGGATTCGGATCCGTAGGAGTCCGCCGGCCGCAGGGCGTGCCCACGGTGCGCAGCGTCAAGGGCCAGTTGGACGACACGGGAGCGTGGAACGTCCGCGTGGACTTGAAGCTGCCCGACGCGACGGACCAATGGCGACTCACGCCGGTCGCGAAGTTCGACGTGCGATCCGGGGGACGTGCGGTGGTCTTCTGGAAGGAGATCGTCGCCACGACGAACTGTCGTGAGGAGAACGGCAACCTGATCGTCGAACCCGGTGTCCAGTCGGCCTCTTTCTCCGGCATCACCGATCCCTCCAGTCACCCTGTGCACGGCAGTCTGGCCGGCCTGATCATCGACATCCAGAAGGCGCGGGGGTAGGACATGAAGCCTCTTCTTCCCTATCCGACCTTCGGAGACACGGCGACCCTCGAGGTCGTTTCGGTCGCCGTCGACGGCAGGAACCTCCCCTACTCGCAGATCTCGAAGACCGACCACGTGGTCGCCTTGCACGAGGCGGAACGCGGCTCGTGGCAGGCGGCCACGTTGCAGCTGAAAGCGTTGTTGCCTGATCAGGCGAGCACCGACCCCGCGTGGACCGACATCGTGTGTCTGGCTGTCCTTTCGGAGAGCGCGACGAACGCCCGGACCAGCGCACGCCTGACCCGACAACGGGACGGGTCCTGGCAAGGCGAGATCGAACTGGTGCGCGGCAGGCACTCGAGCCGAGCGGTCCTGTCCCTGGCGGTGGTCGCCGAAGTCGGGGGCGTCGCGGGGCGTGCGATCGGCGAGTCGACCCGGCCCTGGTACGTCGACCTGAAGGAGTCCGCTCCGCGTCGTCAACGCCAGATCAAGGTCGTGCAGGTCGACTTCCGGGAGGGACCGGAGGAGTGGCTTCGGCCGTTCAAGGACTCCACCTGGGTGGTCGACACCGTCAACGACGACATCCCGACGGTGTACCTGAACACGGCCGCTGTCGAGGGACTCATCGCGATCTACAACGGCAGCGGCGGGTCCGCAGCCGAGAAGGTGCTGCGCGAGATGGCTGCCAGCCAGACGGCACAGGACGTGTGGACCGCCATGTTCCACACCTCGGTGAGCCATCTCGACGAGGACGAGGACGGCACACCGATCATGCCGACTGGGTGGAAGGAGTCCGTGCTGCGCATGATGCTGCCGGACGTGTTGCCGGGCAGACAACTCACCGATGCTCTGCACGAGATCAACGACCGCCGCACCAGTGGTGACGGCTGGCCTGATCTGCAGACGAACATCCAGTACGCGGCGGGCAAGCGCAGCCAGATCGCCCGGAAGTTGACCACGGCCGTACGTACGGCCGCGAGCGAGGAGAGGACGGGCTTCTGATGAGCCGGGCACCTGTCGTCGACTACCCGGCCGTGCTCGGGTTCCTCCCGGACGCGGCCGTGACCAAGCACCTCAGCCACTCGATGCAGGCAGGCCAGGAGTTCCCGTCTGCCGGACTGCGCAGGTCGGTGGTCGATCTGCTGGAGAACGAGCCGAGGTGGCGTGCCGAGCCCGTGCGGGCGCTGGTGGACGAGGCGATGCGAAGGTTCGAGGACCAGCGGAGCAAGGCGGACGGGTGGCTCGCACCGCGGCTGCACGCCACCTTGCGGATGACCCGAGCGGAAGCCTCGAACAATCGTTTCTGGAACTACCTGGCGATGCTCGTCGCACCCGACTACGTGGTGTGGCGGCACAAGAGCGAGAAGCGCGGGGTGGCGGAGGCGGCGAGGTTCAGCGGCATTCACTACGTGCAGACCTTCGCCCGGCTGTGGTGGGCGGCCGAACTGTTCCGCGACGGCAGCGACTACCGGCCTGTCGAGACGTCGTTCGCCTATCAGGACGTCGTGAACAGCGTCATGCGCCTCGACGTCATCGATCACCGTCCGACCGCCGCCGCGATCATTCGGATCGTGCAGCGAATTCGTGACGAGAGGATGGCGAATCCCTCCGACCTGATCAACGCGCTGTCCAAGGCGGTGAACGCGGCGGGAAGCACGCTCGTGTTCGACGTGATCGCGGCGGACGCGCTCGTTTCTCACGACGCTCTCGTCGATTGGATAGCCGAATCCGCGTACGCGCCGGAGGTTCCGTGGGATCGGTTGCCGGATGGTCCGGACGACGGTGCGGTGGACAAGGCGGCTGTCGAGCTTCTCGTCCCGATGTTCGAGAAGCTCCTCTCCGAGGCGCCTCGCCGCGTTCGGGCCAGGAAAGAAGTGGCGAACGAGTCGGACGACGGTGAGTAGTTCGGGACCGAGCAACGACGTCTCCAAGTTTTGAATGTTGCACAAGGGGCGGAACAAGTAGATGACAGTGAAATCGAATGGATCCACGGGACCTTCGAGGTGGGGTGGACGGCGTCTCAGGTCGTTGGAGCTGTGCGCGGGTGCCGGAGGGCAGGCGCTGGGGCTCGAGTGGGCGGGTTTCGACCCGGTGCTCCTGATCGACAACAAGACCGTCGCCGTCGAGACGCTGCGGATGAATCGTCCTGAGTGGGACGTGCGAGAGATGAACGTCGCCGACTTCGATCCAGCGGACGACGAGCGCGTCTACGACGTCGATCTTCTGTCCGCGGGACTTCCCCGTGTCGAGGCCACCGCCGCTCCGCGCCGTCCCGGAGGAAGTGAGGAGGAGTTGAGGCTCCTCCACGACACAGTCATGCTCATGCACGCCGTTCAGCCCCGGGCATTGCTGATCGAGAACGTGCCTGACCTGGCCACGAGCGATAGGTACAAGGGCGATCGAGCGGAGGTCGAAGCCGAACTCGAGCACCTCGGCTATCACCCTCGCTGGCTGGTCGTCAACGCCGCCGATCACGGAGTTCCTCAGGAACGCAGGCAGGGAATTCTCGTCGCATTCAAGGGCAAGTCCGCCGGCTCGTTCGAGATGCCCTCGCCGGTGGTTCCCCACCCGACCGTCGGTTCGGTCCTGCTGGAGTCCATGAGTTCCCTCGGGTGGGAACAGGCTGTCGAGTGGGCGGAGCAGGCGGACAGGCCGGCTCCGACCATTGTCGGCGGGTCGGAGAACAGAGGGGGCCCGGACCTCGGGCCGAGTGGGTCCAAGCGTGCGTGGGAGGCCATGGGCGTGAACGGAGTCTCCATCGCGGACATTCCGCCGGGAGCAGATTTCCGGTGGGATCCGGGTGCCGGACGCCCCGGCATGGTCAAGCTCACGGTTGCCCAGACCGCGCTCCTGCAGGGCTTTCCGAAGGAATGGCAGTTCGCCGGCCGGAAGACCAAGCAGAGTCGTCAGATCGGCAACGCCCTGCCGCCTCCTGTGGCGCACGCGGTCGGGCAGGCGATTCGAAAGGTGCTCGAAGAACTCTGACCGGCCTCCCGGGGTGGGCCGACGACACCGGATAAACTTCCGTCCCATGACCCAAGAACAGTCCTCCGTCGACAAGCCTGGACAGATCCACATGGTGGATCTCTTCGCCGGGCCGGGAGGGCTGGACGTGGCCGCGCATTGGCTGGGCATGGCGGTGGAGGGGGTCGAGTGGGACGCCAACGCGTGCGCGACTCGCGACAAGGCGGGACTGGCGACCAAGCAAGCCGACGTTCGCGACCACAAGCCCGCCGACTTCGAGAAGGCGACGGTTCTCGCGGGCGGGCCGCCGTGCCAGACCTACACGGTGGCAGGCGGCGGAGCGGGCCGCCGCGCGCTGGAGCAGGTCCTTCGGTTCGTGAAGCTAATGGCGGCCGGGGAGGACGTGAAGGAGAGTCTGGCGGGACTCGACGACGACCGGACAGGCCTCGTCCTGGAGCCGTTGCGATGGGCGTTGGAGGCATTTCACAACGGCAAGCCGTATGAAGCCATTGTCCTCGAACAGGTTCCCGCGGTCCTGCCGGTGTGGCACGCCGTGCGTGAGGCGCTGGAGGGTATCGGCTACAAGGCCGACTGCGGGATTCTCCACACGGAGATGTTCGGTGTCCCGCAAACACGTCGCCGGGCGATTCTGATCGCGCGACGCGATCGCAAGCCTGCCCTTCCCGCGCCCACGCACCAGCGCTACCGCAAGGGCGAGCCCGCTGACGTGAGCGATGAACAGTTGTTGCTGCCGTGGGAAACGATGGGAAGAGCGGTCAAGCGGGAGTCCCCGTACGTGGTGATTTCCAACTACGGCACAGGCGGAGACCCGAAACTCCGTGGCAGGCGCACGTCCGACGAACCAGCCGCCACGGTGACCGGGAAAGTGTCTCGCAACCGGCTGGTGAACCGAGAAGATCTCGAACTCCAGCGGTTCACCCTGCCCGAGGCGGGACGGTTGCAGACCTTCCCGCTCGACTACCCGTGGTCCGGGAAAGACGTCTCCCAGCAGATCGGCAACGCCATTCCGCCTCGGCTCGCCGCGCACGTTCTCGCTGCGGCGATGGGCTGGGAACTCGACGAGAAGGCGCTCGACGAAGCCGTCAACGGCGAGTGGAGTGTCACGAAGGACAGCAGCCCTCTCGCAGCGCGAAAGTAGCCTTGTACAGGCGTGTTGTATCGGCGCCCCACTGTCCACAATAGACTCCGTTAAACGGAACTGGTTCCGCTTGTGAAGGTTGCGGCGCAAGATCCACGACCTGTGGCACCATCGATCACATGAGATCTGGGGGCAGAATTCTCGCACTGACCGCTGCGCTCGCGTTGCTCACGGGCACGACCGTTGCGCAGGCCGAAGTTCCTTCGTGCGACTCGGGAGTCAGGTTCAGCGCCACCGGCACAGGTGCGGCGATGGGCCTGCGCCTGATGGCGATCGAGGTGACCAACTGCGGAACGGAACCGTTGCAGCTCAACGGTTATCCGCGGGTCAAGTTGCTGGACGCGGACCGTCAGCAGCTGGATGTCGCGATCCTCGAAGGTTCCGGCGGCATCGCGGCGATCGAGGGCTTCGACGACCCGCCGCAGCCGATCACCGTGGCACCGGGTGACAGCGCGAAGAGCGCGTTCCTCTGGCGGAACACGCACGCGTCGGTCGACCCGCCGCAGCTCGCTCGGCACGCGGACGTCGCGGCCGTGCCCGACGGGGCGTGGGAGCCGCTGGTCGCGTCGCCGCAGGAGGGCAGCATCTACATCGACCTCGGCAGCACCGGGCGGTTGGGCGTCCGGGCCTGGTACCGGTAGTTCCCGCCGGTGGCGCGGCGATCGTGTCCGGCGTGTTAATTCTCGCTGTGGCGCCGTTGTTCCGTGTTCTGATGGCGTCATGTCGACCGCCGCACTCCTGAGCTTCACGCTCGTCGCGTTGCTCACCGTCATCACACCGGGCCTTGAGACCCTGCTCGTGCTGCGGACGGCGTTGCTCGTCGGCCGCCGCACGGCCATGGGGGTCGTGGTGGGCAGCACGCTCGGGTGCCTGGTGTGGGCGGCCGCGGGCCTCGTCGGCCTGACGGCGTTGCTGCAGGCGTCCGAGCTGGCCTACGACATCGTGCGCTGGCTCGGCGCGGCCTACCTGGTCTACCTCGGCGTCACGGCGCTGTGGCGGTCGCGCCGGCCCGCCGAGGTCGACGAACCCGCGCCCGTGCCGTCCACCAAGGCGGCCGTGCGGGTCGGTCTGCTGACGAACCTGCTCAACCCCAAGCCCGGCGTCTTCTACGTCTCGCTGCTGCCGCAGTTCCTCCCGGTCGGGGAGCCCGCGTGGGGCGCGGTGCTCGTCGCCATCCACCTCGGCATTGGGCTGGTGTGGTTCCCGGTCCTGATCACGGCGGCCGGCCGGGCGCGTGCTTTCCTTCTGCGCCAAAGGCTTCTGCTCGACCGGCTCTCGGCGTCGGCGCTGGTCGCGTTCGGGGTGAAAACGGCGGCCGACGCGCGCTGACGTGTGATGTGATGAGCCCATGTCGACCGCCGCGCTCCTGAGCTTCTCCCTCATCGCGTTGCTCACCGTCCTGACGCCCGGCCTGGACACGGTGATGGTGCTGCGCACGGCGTTGCTGAGCGGCCGTCGCGCGGCGCTCGGCGTGGTCCTCGGGATCACGCTCGGGTGCATGGTGTGGGCGGTGGCGAGCCTCGCCGGGTTGACGGCGTTGTTGCAGGCGTCCGAACTGGCGTACGACATCGTGCGGTGGCTCGGTGCGGCCTATCTGGTCTACCTGGGCGTCAAGGCGTTGTGGTTGTCGCGCAAGGCCGTCTCGCTCGACGACTCGCGGCCGGTGCCGGGCGCCGGAGCGTCGTTGCGCGTGGGCCTGCTGACGAACCTGTTGAACCCCAAGGTCGGCGTCTTCTACCTGTCGCTGCTGCCGCAGTTCATGCCCGCCGGTGAGCCCGTGTGGGGCGCGGTGCTCGTCACCGTCCACCTCGGACTCGGCCTGATCTGGCTGCCGTTGCTGGTCGTGGTGGCCGGTCGAGCCCGTGCTTTCCTGCTGCGCCAGCGCGTTCTGCTGGACCGGCTGACGGCGTCCGTGTTCGTCGCGCTGGGCCTGAAACTCGCGTTCGACGCGCGCTAGCGTTCGCCGGAGGCGGTGCGGTGCCAGGCCGCGAGCGCACTCCGGTTCGGCAGGCCCAGCTTCACCCGGATGTTGACCACGTGCCGGTCCGCGGTGCGCGGCGAGATGTACAGCCGCGCGCCGATCTGCTTCGACGTGAGCCCCTCGGCGACCAGCCCGGCGATCGTGAACTCCTGCCGGGTCAGCCCTCCCGGCAGCAGCGGCTTCGCCGGGCGGCGCTCGGCCTCCGGCACCGGTTCGAGCGCGAACGCCATCGCCTGGTCCGGGCGCAGGTCCGCGCCGAGCGTCGTGATCACCTGGTAGTCGTCGCCCAGCGAGCGGCGGACGGTCCGGTCGGCGCGGTCCAGCACCCGGTGGAACGGGCTCATGCCGCCGAACGAGATCCGCGAGATCCGTTCCTGCGCCCGCACCGCGCCGAGCAGCCGTGCCGCGCGGTCGAACGCCCCGAGCTCCGCGCACGCGCAGGCGAGCAGCCACAGGCTGAACGGCGCGCCCCACGTGTCGCCGAGCCTCAGCTGGATCCGCAACGCCTCGACCGCGGGCGGGTGCACCTGTGCCGGGTCGCCGTGCAGCAGTTCGTAGAGGCCTCGGTGCCACAGTCCCCAGGCGTGCGACCAGCTCACGCCGTTGTCCTCCGCCTGGCGCGCGAGAGAGGTCGTGGCCTTGTCCGCGGCCTCCGCGTCGAGCAGGAAGCACGTGGCCATCGTGTGCATCAGTTCGGTGATGTAGGTGTCGCCCGGTGAGGCGTACTGACGGCACAACTCGACGACGTGCGCGTACAACGGCACGCAGTCCGGCGAGCCCTCCACGAAGAAGAGGTGCGTGGCCTCGGCGAGAACGAGGTGCACGTCGGTGACCGGCAACCGCGGCAACGCGCGTGCCTCGTGCATGAGCGGGAACGCCACCGCCGAGTCGCCCCGCACCTGGGCCATGTACGCGCTGTGTGCCAGCAACGACGTCCGCAGCGGGGCCTCGGTGATCACCTCGCGCGCGGCCGCGAGCAGGTCCCACGCCTGGCCGAGCATCCCGGCGAACGACGTGAAGCGCGCCCGCTGGACGTTCATCGTCACCGCGGCACCCTGCGCGGCCAGGTCGGGGGTCCGCAGAGCGTGGTGGACCGCCGCGCGGACGTTCGGCCACTCCTCCCAGAGCCGCGCCATCCACAGCGCCTCGTCGGCCGAGAACCACGAGCGGGCGGCCTCGTCCACGAACTCGCTGTAGTGCAGGGCAAAACGCCGCAACGGCTCGTCGTCGTCCGTCAGCAGTCGGGCACCGAACGCCGCCACGGTGGCCGGCAACCGGTAGCGCGTCTCGCCCGTGGCGGCACTTGGCGCTGTGGTGACGAGCGACCAGGACACCAACGCGGCCAACGGTTTCCGCACTTCCGCGTCCGCCACCGCTTCGGCGGCGGCCAGGTCGAAGTCCGCAGGGAACACCGACAGCCGCGCCCACAGCCGCCGTTCTTCGTCGGTGCACTGCCGCGCCACCCACTCGAGCACCTGGTCCAGAGCGGCGGGTGGGGTCGTCCCGGCCGGCACCACGTCGGCCGGCAGCGCGGCCAGCAGCTCGATCGCGAGCGGGACCCGTTCGACGGCCTGGCACAGCGCGGCCACCACGTCCCGGGCCGGCGCCGCGCCGGCCCGGTCCAGGTACAGCTCCACCGCGTCGTCCTCGTTCAGCGGCGGTACGCGCAGCACCTGCTCGCCGTACACGCCGAGCGGTTCCCGCGACGTCACCAGGAGCGTCAGCCCCTCGCAGTCCCGCACGAGGTGGTGCACCAGGTGCCGGACCGCCTCCAGCACTTGGTCGCAGTCGTCCAGGACGAGCAGCAAGTGCTTGTCGTACAACGACTCCACGAGTCTGCCGAGGCCGGCCTCGGGCGAGTTGTCCACGATTCGGAGCTCGGTCGCGACGGTGCGGGCGAGCGCCGCCGGGTCCTCCAGGTGCCCGAGCCGCACCCGCCACACGCCGTGCTGGAACGCCTCTGCCCGTGCCAGCGCACGCCCGGTCTCCACGGCGATCCGGCTCTTGCCCGCGCCGCCCGCACCCGTGAGCGTGACCAGCCGGGCGCGGCGCAGCAGTGCCCCTGTGTCGGCGAGCACCGCCCGGCGGCCGATGAACGTCGTGGTCTGGGCAGGCAGAGTGCCCCGCACGGTCATCGGCGCATCTTCGCCTAGCGGAGCGGAAGTGTGACGGAGAGGATCGGCTCACCACCCTTTCGGTCTAGCGAGTTCGACCATGCGTGGTCACGCGGTCGCGCGTCCTGATGATCATCTTGGTCGCGAGGCGGAGTCCCTGCCGCGCGTTGAGGTGCGGCAGGTACGCGCGGCTCACCGCGTTCGCGATGCGCGGCAGTGCCGCCGAGTCCGGGTAGACCATGAACATCGGCTGGTAGTTGGGCTGGAACTTCGCCTTGAACGCGAACAGCGAGCGGAAGCCGTACACCGGCTCCAGCACCTGCCCGGTGAAGTCCAGGACGCGCTGCAACGCCCGCGGCCGTTCACCCCGGTCCAGCCGGGCGAGCGGTGCCCCGGACAGGCTGAGGAACCGCGCCCCCTCGGCCTGCAGCAGCTGCGCCGCCGAGGCGATCAGGAACTCCATCGAGCCGCGGAACCCGGTCGAGCGCCGGCGCATGAAGTCGAGCGTCCACCCGACCACCTCGCCGTCGGCGTACACCGGCAGCCAGCTCGTGATGCCGTGCACGGTCCGGTCGCCGTCCACGGCCAGCAGGCAGCGGACGCCGTCGCCGGCCAGCTCCTCCAGGCCGCCCAGCGTGAAGCCCATCTCCGGCAGGCCCTTGTCCGCCACCCACTCCGCCGAGATCGAGCGGATCTGGTCCGTGATCGCGTACGGGGCGTCGGCGTAGGAGCACCACTCGGCGGTGATGCCCGCCTTGGCGGCCTTGTTGAACGCCGTGCGCACGTCCTGCCACTTCTTGCCGGTGAAGCTCAGCTCGTCGAGCTCGATCACCGTGTCCTCGGCGACCTGCACCGCGGACCAGCCGAGCCCCTCCACCGCGGCGCGCGTCTCCGCGCCCACGCTGTACAGGCACGGCGTCCAGCCGTTGTGCGCGCAGAACTCGGCGAACCCGCGCACGGCGTCCACCCGCGCCGGACCGATCGGATCGCCGACCGTCAGCGCGATGGTCGCCACCACGCGGTACGCGATGGCCGTCTCCCCGTCCGGCGTGAACCAGTACTGGTTGCCGCGCCACGTCGTCATGTACGACAACGACGACCCGCCGTGCCGCCGCATCAGCTCACGCGCGTGCGCCGCCGACTCCTCGCACTCCGACGGCCACGTGCGCCACGACGCCATCAGCAGCCCGGCCAGCACGATCAGCCAGAACACCACGCCCGTGTACTCGAACAGCAGCGTGCCGACGAACCCCTCGGCCGAGAACCGCAGCGGCACCAGGTCGAGGTAGCCGGGCGGCAGGAACCGCGTCGGCAGGTCCGCGAGCAGCGCGCCGAACCCCGGCTCCGGCGTGAACTGGTCGCGGACCAGGTACCCGCCGAAGACGTACAGCGCCGACAGCAGCGCGACGCTGATCGCCGTGAAGCGCCAGAACCGCACGACGGCGTGCCGGGGCAGACGCACGTCGAAGTGCCTGCGCGTCAACAACAACACGACGATGATCGCGAGCGGTGCCAGCATCGGCACGCCGAACGAGACCGCCAGCTCCAGCATGCTCGCGTCCGGGAACTGCGCCACGTACACGACGTACGAACCGATGAACGCCGCGAACGCCACGTTGAACACGAGCGCCGTCCGCCACGCGAACCGGCGTCCGCGCCGCAGCCCTTCCGCCAGCACGAGCAGCAGCAACGCCGGCAGCAACGACATCACGAGCGCGGGGAACCGCCCGTACGACAGCTGGACCACCATCGTCCGGCACAGCTCGACCGCGTCCGAGGAGCACATCGCGTCGACGTCCTCCTGCACCGGCTGGGCGACCGCGACGACGTCGGCGAACCACCACAGCGGCCCGTTCGGGTACGGCGACATCATCGACACCACCGGCCCGAGCGCCGACGCCGCGAGCAGCAACGCCACCAGCACCCGCGTCTCCTGCAGCGAGCGCGCCTGGTGCACCGGCCCGTTCCTCAGGAACAACGCCCCGACCAGCAACCCGGCCACGCCACCGGACAGTCGGAGCAGGTCTTCGAGCCAACCCGAGTACAGAGTAAGGACCAGCACCGACAAGATCATCAACAGGCGGACGCGCCGCCTCCACAACGGCGGCATCCGGAACGTCAGGGCGAGCACGAGACCCACCCCGCCGGTCGACGGCCCCGCCGCCACCTCGCCCACCAGCGACTCGAGCCAGCCCCAGTGCAGCTCGCCGCCGACCAGCACCAGCCCGATCCCCAGGAACGAGCCCAGCACGTGCGTGGTCAGGAAGATCGCCGAGGTCTTCAGCGCACCGAACTCGCGCTCCGCGAGCGGTCCCACCACGAGCAGCAGGACGGTGGTCGCGACGTACCCGAGCAGGTCCATCGACCACAGCGCCGAGGTCAGCACCGTCCACCAGGGGCTCTCGGGGCCGAACCCCGTGTTCGCCGGCAGACCGTCGCTCGCCTCGGTGATGGCACCGGTCAGCGCGCCGGCGGTCCAGAAGACGATGAGGAACGCGCACGTCAGAGGTGCGCCGCGGACCAGCCGGGCGATCATCTGACCAGTCCTGTCCGCTGCGCGAGCCACGGCAGCGACCCGAAGAGACCCTCCCGTGCCATGTTCCAGTCGTGGTTGTTCGGCAGTTCTTTCCACTGCACGTCCATTCCGGCCTTGCGGCACGCCTCGAACACCTCGGCGTCCGCCTTGCGGTACGTGACGTCGTCGCGGCCCGCGACGACGATGCCCGCGGTCCGCGGGAACTGCTGGCGCGCGAGGACGTCCATCGGGTTGACCCGGACGAACGCGGCCTCGTCGCCGCCGAAAGCCGCCTTGACCGTCTCCTGCCGCGTGCCCAGGGAGGGCTCGGGCTGAGGGGCGAGGGCGATGAAGTTGCCGTACACGTCGGGCGCGCGCACGGCGAGCTGCACCGAGCACGTGGCGCCCTGGGAGAAGCCCGCGACGGTCCAGGACTCCCGGCGCTCGTCCACGGTCAGCCGTTGCTTGATCCACGCGGGCACGTCCCGCGCGAGGTAGGTCTCGACCTGGCCGAGTCGCGAGTCGAGGCAGAGCGGGTTCGCGGTCGAGGTGCCGAGCTGGTCGACCACCACGACGATCGGCGCGAGCCCGTCGTGCTGCCGCGCGTACGCGTCGAGGTTGTCGAGGATCCGGCCGCCGTCGAACCAGTCGCGCGGGCTGCCCGGCTGACCCGCCATCAGGACGATGACGGGCAGCCGCGGCCGCGGCGTCGTGTTGTACGCGGGCGGCAGGTAGATCCACGCCGGTCGCGCCTGGAACGCGCCGGGGATCGCCGCCTCGGACACCGTGCCCTTGTCCGGCAGGGTCGCCGGCCGCTGCCACACGTCGGCGAGCGTCTTGCCCGGCGGCACCTCGACGAACCCGCTGGGCGGGGGAGCGGCGGCGTTCAGGTCGACGTGGTCGTTGCGGAAGACGTCCAGCACGGCCCGCGTCGTGGGGTACTGCCCGAAGTGGGCGTTCGTCGCGACCAGCGCGCTCGTCGTCACGCCCAGCGCGAGGAGCACGCCGAAGACCCGGCCGTACCAGCGACCGGAGCGCAGCCTGATCGCCGCGAGCGTCAGCGCCACGAGCACCGCGCCGAGCCAGACCATCAGCACGACCGGCATCGGCTCCGGCCACGGCTTCCACACGTGGTCGATGAAGAGCGTCAGCCCGGTCACCACGAGCGCGCACGCGAGCACGACGATCGGCAGCACACGGGCCCACCAGGTCCGGTTCTTCCGGATTGCCAGGTAGGCGACGGCGAGGACGGCGGCGGCCGTGGCGAGCTGGGGGATCGGTCCATTTATCAGGGACAGATCCAACGGGCTGAGCATGCCTTCGATGCTTCAGGAAGTCTTCAGGAAGCACATCGGAGATTCGTCTCGGTTCAGAGCCGTGAACATCAGCCTTAAGAATGACAACCCGTCAGCCGCCGGGTGCGTCGCGCCAGGCGTTCGTGAGCACCCGCAGGGCGTCCGGGTGCTCGGCGATCTCCGCGGCGCGGGACAAATCGGACTCCGCCATTCCCAGTTCGCGCAACGAGGTCGCGGCGCCGTGGCGGGTGGCGGTGTCGTGGATGCGACCGGCCAGATCGGACGGTGCCGTGTGCGGTAGCAGTGCCGTGTGCGTGGCGGCGTGCGGCAAAGCGAACGTACCGCCCAAAACGTGCGCGAGCTTGTGGTGCAGTCCCATCGGGACGGACGCGAGGCACGTGCCCGCGAGCCAGGCCGAGGACAGCAGTTCGGTGCGGGCATCCACAGTGGACGGGTTTCCGCTCAAAGCGTGCAAAACGCCCTCGATCGCCTTGGTCGCGATGGCGTCGATCAACGGGTTCTCGTTGCCTCGTGCCGCCACCGCGTGCGCGAGAGAGTTGAGAGCGCTTGTCACCGTGACGTCGAGCGGCAGGTCCAGCGTGAGGTCCACGTCGTAGATCACCGTGTTCGGCTGGATCGCGGCGTCGCGACGGGTCTTCTTCAGCCCCGACGCCGTCTCGCCGAGCACCTGGGTGACCTCGGAGCCCGCGTAGGTGGTCGGCACGATGATCTGTGGCGCCCCGGTGCGCACCGAGAGCGCCTTCGACAGTCCGGTGCTCGACCCGCCACCGACCGAGACGATGCAATCCGCGTCGTGTTCGCGCATCGACGCGAGCGCGCGCTCCGTGATCTCGACCGGCGTGTGCATCGCCGCACCCGTGAACCGGGTGACGAGCAACGAGCCGAGTTCGGCGGCCACCCTGTCACCGCCGTGCCGGGCGATCAGCAGCACCCGCTCCGCGCCCAACTTCTCGGCCTCGGCGCGCACCGAGGAGACGGTGCCGCGGCCGAAGACGACGCGGGTGCGGCCGGGTTCGAAGGCGAAGCTCACGAAGAACGAATATTCGTGAGCGGCGTGCCCGGCGCAACAGCAGAGGGTCAAGCCTTTCGGCTCTGACGGGGCGACTTCGTCACTCCTTAGCGTGAATCTTCATGAAGCGTGTTCGTGTTGTAGTGGCGCTGGCAGGGGCCCTGACCCTGGCGCCACTCCCTGCCACAGCGGCGACACCAGCGTTCAGCCTGTCCGGAGGCGTCACCGCGCCGATCCACTCGATGGCCGACGCGGTCCGCGAGACGGTCTACGTCGACTCCGGGCTCGACCTCGACGGCGACGGCACCCGCGACCGGGTGACGGCCGACATCATCAGGCCGTCCACGACCGGGCGCGTGCCCGTGATCATGGACGCCAGCCCCTACTACCAGAGCGCGGGACGCGGCAACGAGAGCGAGGTCAAGACCTACGACTCCGCCGGTGTGCCGGTGAAGTTCCCGCTCTTCTACGACAACTACTTCGTCCCGCGCGGCTACGCCGTCGTGCTCGTCGACTTCCTCGGCACCAACCGGTCGCGCGGCTGCGTCGACGTCGGCGGGCAGGCGGAGATCGCCTCCGGCACCGCCGTGATCGACTGGCTGAACGGCCGGCGCACCGGCTACTCGACCCTGACCGGCTCCTCCACGAAGTCCGCCTCGTGGTCGACCGGCGCCGTCGGCATGATCGGCAAGTCGTGGGACGGCTCGATCGCGAACGGTGTCGCGGCGACCGGCGTCGACGGGTTGAAGACCATCGTGCCGATCGCGGCCATCAGCTCCTGGTACGACTGGTTCCGCTCGGACGGCGTCGCGTACCCCGGCTACAGCTCGCCGACCGGGCTGGGCTCGCAGTTCGAGAACTCCAACGCGCGCTCTCGCTGCGGTGCGGTGCGTTCGCAGATGACGAACGGCTCTCCTGCCAATGGCGACTACACTGCCATGTGGCAGACACGGGACTTCGTGCGCAACGCGTCGAAGGTGAAGGCCTCGATCTTCGCGATCCACGGGCTGAACGACCTCAACGTGAAGACGCTGCAGTTCGGGCAGTTCTGGGACGCGGTGCCCGCCACCGTGCCGAAGAAGCTCTGGTTCTCGCAGACCGCGCACGTCGACCCGTTCGACTTCCGGCGCAGCGAGTGGGTCCCGACGCTGCACCGCTGGTTCGACCGCTGGCTGCTGAACGTGCAGAACGGCATCGAGAACGAACCGCAGGTGTCCTCGGAGCGCGCACCCGACCAGTGGTCGACCGACCAGACCTGGCCGCCCGCGGGCACCGTCAGCACCGTGCTGCGTCCTTCTTCTTCGGGACTGGGCACGACGCCGGGCACCGGTACGTCGGCGTTCACGGACAACGGCAGCGGCACCCCGTCGAACTGGCTCTCCGGCTCGAACACCGGCAGGACGATCTACTCCACGGCGCCGCTGACGTCGGACCTGCGCATCGCCGGCACGTCGTCGATCACGGTGGGGGTGTCGTCGTCGACCTCGACCGCGCACCTCACGGCGTACCTGGTCGACTACGGCCCGGCGCGCGTGCGGACCGGCGAGGGCATCCGGACGCTCACCACGGAGTCGTGCTGGGGCGAGAGCCGCACGGGTGATGACGCCTGTTACCGCAACACGGAGACCACGGCGGGCAACGTCGACGCGCAGATCATCGCGCGCGGCTGGGCGGACCTCGCGAACTACCAGTCGCTCACGACCCCGCGCACGATCACGCCGGGGACCAAGTACCGCATGACGTTCCGACTGTCCACAACGGACTGGTTGGTCCCGGCCGGCCACCGGCTCGGCCTGGTGATCGGCGGCACGGACACCACCGCGATCGTGCGGCCGAGCCAGCTGCCGAGGCTGACCGTCGACCTGGCGGACACGTCGGTGCGGATCCCGCTGAAGGGCTCGGTGCCGGCCGCCTCGCCGGCTCCGCTGGTCGCGAGCAGCGTTTCCGCTGGTACGAAGAGCGCACTGGGCTAGCGATCCGCACTGTCGGTGCTGCTCGCTAGCATCGGCGGCATGGTGTCAACCGACGGTGTCGATCTCGGGGACGCGCTGCAGGTCCTGCAGCGCGTCTTCGGGTACCCCGAGTTCCGCGGCGACCAGGCCGCCATCGTCGAGCACGTGATCGCGGGCGGCGACGCGCTCGTGCTCATGCCCACCGGCGGCGGCAAGTCGCTGTGCTACCAGGTGCCCGCCCTCGTGCGGCCCGGCACGGGCGTGGTGATCTCGCCGCTCATCGCCCTGATGCAGGACCAGGTCGACGCGCTGCGCGCCCTGGGCGTGCGCGCGGGCTTCCTGAACTCCTCGTTGTCCTGGGACGAGCGCAGGATGGTCGAGGCCGAGTTCGTCAACGGCGAGCTCGACCTGCTCTACCTGGCGCCGGAGCGGCTGACGTCCGAGGCCACCCTGAAGCTCCTCGAGCAGGGCGAGATCGCGCTGTTCGCGATCGACGAGGCGCACTGCGTCTCCCAGTGGGGCCACGACTTCCGGCCCGACTACCTCTCGCTCACGCACCTGCACGAGCGCTGGCCGAAGGTCCCGCGCATCGCCCTCACCGCCACCGCGACCGAGGCGACGCGCAAGGAGATCCTCACGCGCCTGGAGCTGAGCGAGGGCCGCCAGTTCGTCTCGAGCTTCGACCGGCCGAACATCCAGTACCGGATCGTCGCCAAGAAGGAACCGAAGAAGCAGCTGCTCGACCTGCTGCGCGGCGAGCACCAGGGCGACGCCGGCATCGTCTACTGCCTGTCCCGCGCCTCCGTCGAGAAGACGGCGGAGTTCCTGGTGGCCAACGGCATCCCCGCCCTGCCGTACCACGCGGGCCTCGACGCGTCGGTCCGCCAGCGCAACCAGGCGAGGTTCCTCCGGGAGGACGGCCTGGTCATGGTCGCCACCATCGCGTTCGGCATGGGCATCGACAAACCGGACGTCCGCTTCGTGGCCCACCTCGACCTCCCGAAGTCCGTCGAGGGCTACTACCAGGAGACGGGCCGAGCGGGCCGCGACGGCCTCCCGTCCACCGCCTGGCTCGCCTACGGCCTGCAGGACGTGGTCCAGCAGCGCAAGATGATCGAGTCGTCGGAAGGCGACCTGGCCTTCCGCCGCCGCTCGCAGGCCCACCTCGACGCCATGCTCGCCCTCTGCGAGACCGTGACGTGCCGCCGCACCAGGCTCCTCGAGTACTTCAACGAGTCCGGCGTGCCCTGCGGCAACTGCGACACCTGCCTCACCCCACCCGAGGCCTGGGACGGCACCGTGGCCGCGCAGAAGGTCCTCTCGACCGTCTACCGCCTGCGCAAGGAGCGCAACCAGAAGTTCGGCGCAGGCCAGAGCATCGACATCCTGCTGGGCCGCAAGACCGCCAAGGTCATCCAGTTCGACCACGACCAGCTCAGCACGTTCGGCATCGGCGAAGACCTGAACGAGAGCGAGTGGCGAGGCGTGGTCCGCCAACTGCTCGCCCAAGGCCTCCTGGCGGTGGAAGGCGAGTACTCCACCCTCGTCCTCACCGAGGCGAGCGCCGACGTCCTGGCCCGCAAACGCGAAGTGAAGCTGCGCAAGGACCCCACCCCCACCCGCTCGACCACGAGGACCGCCTCCACCTCGTCCACCAGCACCAAGGCGAAGGTCGACCTCACCCCAGAGGCCACCCCGCTCTTCGAGGCACTGCGCGAATGGCGAGCCACCCAGGCCCGCGAACAGGGCGTCCCGGCCTACGTGATCTTCCACGACGCCACCCTGAAGTCCATCGCGGCCTCCCGCCCCACCTCCCTCTCCGCCTTGGGCGGCGTCAGCGGCGTGGGCCAGGCCAAGCTCACGAAGTACGGCGACCAGATCCTGGAAGTGGTGGCAGCAGGCGGCCCAGCCCCCACCACCGCCCCTGTGGCGGCACCACCCCAGGCCAAGCCCAAACCCAAAACCACCAGCACCGGCGGCGCCGCCTGGGGCTCAGGCGACGCGGCAGACGAATGGCCAGAACCAGAAGAGCCAGACGAGCCAGACGAGCCCACAGACTGGTAACACCAGACAGCGCTGCCAGGCCCCTGGCAGCGCTCGCCTCGCACAAGCGCACGCCCAACCCCGAGGCGATCAGTGCCCGCCTGGTCGCTTCGCCAGCGCTTCCGCCACGCCTCCGCTCGGCTACGCCGCATCCTTGCCGCGCCGCACCCCCGACCGACGCTTCCGCCTCGCAGAAGCCGACCCTGTCGTCACGCTGGTGCGTTCCCCCGCCTCACCCAGTCGGCATCCCATCCCGACGGTGTCTGCCCACCGCACGTCCGGCCCGTGCCACATCGACCCGGTGCCGCCTCGCCTCGGCACCACTCGCCTGCCCCGCCCCGCGCCACCGCGCCCGCCTGACTCGCGCCGGGCCACCGCCTCGCCCGGCCCGCGCCACCGCACTCGCCTCGCCCAACCTGCGCCACCGCACTCGCCTGCCCCGGCCCGCGCCAACGCACCCGCCTGCCCCGCGCTGGGCCACCGCCTCGTCCTACGCTCGCCACTTCCACCGCCCGCCCAACCCGCGTTCCCGCCGTCTCCGCCCACGCGTTCCCTCCCGACCCACCCTCGCCCCGCCCCGTACCCCAGCCACCGGCCGCCCGGCCCCACACCCTCCCGGCGCGTGCGTGGACGCGAACCCGTCAGGTCACCATCTCGATCTGCACCCGCTTGATCAGGTTCCTGCCCGACTCCCCGACCAACCCAAAAGCCGCGCTGTTCAACACCACGCACGACGGTCCGACCCCGACGATCGGCACGGTCGTCTGCTTCCCGTTGTCCAGGTTGGTCACCCGCACCGAGGTCCCCACCGGCAGCTGCGACGAGAACGCCCCCGGTGCCCCGCCGACCGCCGACAACCCCACGGTCGCGCCATCGCACACGACTTGCCCGACCGTTCCGGAAGGCCGCACCCGTGACGCGGGTGTACGCGTGGTGGTGGAGGGCGCCGGCGCGTTTCCCACGATCTCCACCCGAATGCGCTTGAGAACGCTTTCCACGCCTCCCTCACCGGTTTCGGCGGACCACAGGGAATCGAGCGCCGCGGTGTTCAGCACCGCGCAGCCGTTCGCCGGACCCGTGACCGACACCGTGATCGCGCGATCGTTGGCGGGATTCGTCACGCGCAGCAAAGTGCCCTGCGGAAATTTGTCCGACAGCACCGTCGCCGGGCCTTTGGCGTTGACGGTTCTCACCTGCTGCCCGCTGCACACCTCCTTGCCCGCCACTCCCGGCTGGGACGACGAGGCACCGGAACCGGCTAGAGCAAAGGCTGTGCCCCCGATGGCCGCGGCGACCGAGAAGGCCCCGACTCCCGCGATCCAGCCCTTCGACCAGCGCATGCGCAACACCCGACCTTTCTGTCAGGCCGTACGGCCCGCAGATCGGGAAGGTTCAACGGCGCGTGGCGCGGACCAGGGCCGTCGGATCGCACGACGCCAGGTGGTCGCGCAGGGCGACGTGGGCGAAGCGGTACTCGCCGTCGACGCGGGTGAGCAGCAGGCGGTCCTGGGCGAGGTGCAGCAAAGCCTTGCGGCGGAACGACAACTCGCCCAGCGACAGGGGGCGCGTGATGCCCTCGGCGGCGACTTCGGCGAGTGCGTCGAACGGCCAGACGTAGTCGCGGGCGGCGGTCGGGGTGACCAGCAGACCCAGCGCTACTCCCAGTGCGGTGCCCCACGAGCCCAGCGCGCCCATCCCGCCCGCCAGACCGACCAGGCCCGCCAGGGGGACCGCGGGCTGGACCCACCACGGGCGACCTTGGCGCATGCGTTGCTGTTGTCCCGGACGCACCGTGCGCCACACGCGTCCCACAGCTGCCGCGAAGATTCCGCCCGCCACGCCTGCGGAGAAGCCGAGTCCCATTCCTGCCAGCACCTCGTAGGGACCGGTCCAGATCATCGCCACACCCGGCGCGATGGCGATCAGAAGTGCCCACGGCACGGGTGCGTCACCTGGAATGAAACCCAACGCCAAGAAGAACGACGCCACCACCACGAACACGTACGCCACGAAGTACGGCCACGGCGTGCCGATTCCGCCGAGCCACAAACCGGCGAGGCCCACGAGCAATCCCGCGAGCACACCGGCCAGGAATCCCAGTATCGCGGTCAGAATGCCGTGCGCGCGTCCGGGCGGGTGGAAGACGTGGGGGAGTTTGTTGACGAGCACCAGCAAGGCGGACGCAGCGGCCACAAACGCCACGGCGGACCACAAGCCCAGGCGCAGACCCGTCATGAACGCGACGGCGCACATGCCTCCCGCGTACGCCGCGGGCACGGCGCGCACGAACAGCAACCACAGCGGACGCGTCGGAAGCAGCGGAAGCCACGCACGGCGGTGTGGCATGTGCACGGGGGCGCCGAGGTCCGGGCGGTCCAGCCGGGCGAGGAACTTCAACGCGCGAATGGTCGGGCCTGCACCGCGTTGGCCGGAAAGCCTTTCCACGACGAAAGAACCCACGAAGTCCGAGCCGATCGTGTCGACCTGCTTGTCCAGGTGCGTCAACGCGAGCAGGTTCAGCGCCAGCGGCGAGTCGAGGCCTTCCCAGATCTCCGGGGTCAGCGCCGACTCCAGGCTGTCGAGCCGGGGACTGACCGACGCGATGTACTTGAGGACCTGCCCGCGCGACAGCGGTTCGACCGACACCGACGGCAGGTTCTCGATCGCACGCGTCGACGTCACCACGGAGGCGAACGGGGCGAGCTCGGACTCGCAGTGCGCGCGGTCGACGCGCGGCACCTCGTCCAGGCCGTCGATGAGCACGGCCACCCGCTCGCGGCGCAACCAGATCGTGCCGGCGGAACGGCTGATGCCGTAGCGGCGGTTCATCTCGCGCAGCAGCCACGCCGTGAACTCCGTCGGCTTGCGCGTGCCGTACGCGCGCCACGTCGCCAAGTCCACGACGACCGGAATCGGTGCCTCGGGGTCGTCGCGTGCGCGTTGGACCAAGGTCAGGCAGAGCTCTCGCAGCAGCGTCGAGCGGCCGCTGCCCACCGGGCCGATCAGCACCACCGTGTGGCCGAGGCGGTCGTAGACGGCCTCCAAGTCGGAGGAGGAGACTTCCTCACCCTCGACACGCACGGAGATCGTCGGCTGCTTCAAAACGCCGAGCTTGATCTGCGTCTGCGCCGCCAACGACGCCGCGATCAGCGCTTTCACCCGCGACTCGACCCGCGCGAGCGCGGCGGTGCGGCTGCTCGTCTCGTGGCCGCGGACGCGTTCCCAGATCGCGAGACCAACCGCGATGAGCACCATGACGCCCACGGCGGGCCACAGCCAGCGACCGAACTCGCCGATGAACTCCGGCACTGCCCCGCCGGTGCTCACGCTGATCGCCGCCGGGAGCAGCAGCACGACGGTGACCAGGCACAACGCGGCCAACGCGGTCAGCCGTGCCGCCCTCGTCACCCCGCTCGGATCCACCTTCACCTCCGCGATCCCGGCGAACGACGGTAACCGTGTCGCCGGGATCGCGGAAGTGAATCCGATCAGGCTTAACTCACACGCGAACCAACCGCCTGTGCCGCCTCAGGAGCCCACTCTGAGTAGGTCCTGTCACTGTTGCTGCTGGCCGCCGAAGTTCCGCAGACCTTCCTTCAGCTTCTCCTCGCCCTTGTCGATGTGCTCGGAGTGCTTGCCGCCGGTCTTGTCGTCGGCGAACTGACCTGCGCGCTCGACGCCGTCGTCCACCTTGTCGCCGTGCTGGCCGACGAGGTCCTTGGCCTTGTTCTTCAGTTCATCGAATCCCATGGCTGTATTACCTCCCTATGCAGTTCGGTTACCCCGTCTCGGATCCGGTACACGTCACTGGATCGAGTGAAGTAGTGCGGCCAGACGCAACTGGATCGAGTGAAGTAGTGCGGCCAGACGCACTCGTGCCACGGCCACGGGCACATGCAGGGGCCACTCGACTCCGAGCGAGATGATCGCGAGCCACGCGTAGGCCTGCCTCCAAGTGATCAGGCGGCTGAGTCCCTTGCGGGTCGGACCGATCGCACGCGACACCACCTCCACACCCGCCGACACGCGTTCTCCGGCACCATTCGAGAGCACACCCTCCACATCGGACGGTGTGGCAACTGCCCGAGATCGCCGCCTCGGCCTGGGAGACCAGGATGGTCGGCTGAAGTAGGACCGCAACCGGTCTGGGGACAGAAGTCCTTTCCCTGCATGGAAACCAGAACTCGAGCTATGAACAAACTCCTGCTGCTGATTCCCGTGCCGGCGCTCACCGCATGCGGCCCGAAGGGCTACACCTGCGGCGAGTTGACGCTCAGCGTCCCCGGTGGTGCGTCCCGGTCCGAGACCATGAAGCCGCAGTCGGGCCGAACTCCACGTGGAGAACGAAAGAGATCACCGACAACTGACCGGTCGTGTGATCCGTTAACCCTTGCCCGTCCGCCTCCGGCTCCACTAGGAAACGCGCATGAGGCGAATCGCAGCTGGACTGGCAGTGGCGGCGCTGGCCGTGGGTGTCATCACGACGGGCACCGCGTCCGCGGACGTGCAGACGGCGCGGCCCGACTGCGGCTACACCGCGACCCCGGAGGAACCCGCGGCGCGTCCGGTGTCCATCCCGCACGACCCGTGGTTCACCAAGGGCAAGGTCCTGGTCAAGGTGAAGACCAACCAGGGCGACATCCCGCTGGTGCTCGACCGCTCCAAGGCCGCCTGCACCGCGCACAGCTTCATCCACCTGGCGCACCGCGGGTTCTACAACCAGACCGAGTGCCACCGGCTCACCGCGTACCCGACGCTGAAGGTGCTGCAGTGCGGCGACCCGTCCAACACGGGTGAGGGCGGCCCCGGCTACAGGTACAAGGACGAACTGCCGACCGACCTGCAGCCCGCGCCGAACGACCCGACCGGACAGCGCCGCATCTACCCGCGCGGCACGCTCGCCATGGCGAACGCGGGACCGGACACCAACGGTTCGCAGTTCTTCCTGGTGCAGTCGGACTCGATCCTGCGGCCCAACTACACCGTGTTCGGCCAGATCCTGCCCGAGGGCCTCCAGACCCTGGACAAGATCGCAGCCGGCGGCATCGCGGGGGAGAACCCGCTCGACGGCCGCCCGAACGTCAAGTCCGAGCTGAAGTGGGTGCTCCCGCTCGGGATCTAGTGCGAGGCCCAGCCCTGCAACGCGCCGTAGAAGGCGTCCGACAGCCGCCGGACCACTTGGTCGTCAGGTAGTCCGGCGGTCTTCGTCAGGTCGAGGATCTCGCGCGGGTCGAACAACGCGTTGTGCAGAAACCGTGCCACGTTCAACAAAGCGTCGGGGAGCGCCAGTTCGATCAGCACGCCGCGCAACGCCGGGTCCCACGCACTGCACGTCAGCGCCGCGATCTCCTCCGCTTTGTGGAGCCGTTCCAGAATCCCGCGCTGGAGCGAGAACCGCACTATCACCGGCCCGTGCACGTTCTGCAGCTTCACCCAGCGCGTGGCCTGGTGCTCGAACAGTTCCTTGCCGGTCTTGCGAGACCGTTCACCGTGCTCGGCCAACGACGCTATGACGTCCTCGTGGTAAGCCACCACGAGCGCTTCCACGGACGGAAAGTGCCGATACGCCGTCGCCTGGGAAAGCGCCGCCTTGCGCGCGATGGAGTGCATCGTCGCCGTTGCTGGTTCAGCCCGCAGGACGTGCGTTGCGGCATCCAGCAATCGCTTGCGGTTGCGACGCGCGTCACTGCGGCTGTTTGTCTCCTCCGGCAGAACGTCCTCCCACCCGCGAACCCCGTTGCGGAGTGCAGGATAGGGCGAACGATCAACGGAATGCGGCGATTCCGGTCAACGCGTGGCCGATGGATAGCAGGTGGATGTCCGAAGTGCCCTCATAAGTAAGTACGGATTCCAGGTTGTTGGCGTGACGCAAGGGCGAGTACTCGAGCGAGATGCCGTTCGCGCCGAGGATGGTCCGGCTTTCCCGGGCGATCGCGATGGCCGACTCGACGTTGTTGTACTTGCCGACGCTGATCTGTTCGGGCTTGAGCGTGCCTGCCTCCTTGCGCCGTGCGAGGTGCAGTGCGAGCAGCATCGCGTTGCTGACCTGCACCGTCATGCTCGCGAGCTTGCGCTGGGTGAGCTGGAAACCGGCGATCGGCTGGTCGAACTGGATGCGCGTTCCGGAGTAGTCGAGCGCCGCCTGCAACGAATCCCGCGCGGCACCGACGGCTCCGAACACGATCCCGAACCGCGCCTCGTTCAGACAGGTGAGCGGAGCGCGCAGGGAAGTCGCGAGTGGCAGCCGGGCGCTTTCCGGCAACCGCACGCCCTCCAGCACCAACTCGGACGTGACGGATGCTCGCATTGACAGCTTCTGCGTGATGTCCCGCGTCGAGAATCCGGGCGTGCCCCGAGGAACGAGGAATCCTCGAATTCCCTCCTCGGTCCGCGCCCACACCGTCGCGACATCCGCGAGACCACCGTTCGTGATCCACATCTTGGTGCCGTCGAGCACCCAGTCCCCGCCGTCGCGCACGGCCCGCGTGCGCATGCCGGACGGGTTCGAGCCGAAGTCCGGTTCGGTCAGTCCGAAGCAGCCGATCGCGTCACCGGCGGCCAGGCGCGGCAGCCACTCCTGCTTCTGCTCCTCCGACCCGTACTTCCAGATCGAGAACATCGACAGCGACCCCTGCACGGACACGAAGCTGCGGATGCCGCTGTCCACGGCCTCCAGCTCCAGGCACGCCAGCCCGTACGCGAGGGCCGACGTCCCCGCGCACCCGTACCCCTCCAGGTGCATGCCCAGCACGCCGAGTTTGCCGAGCTCCTGCGCCAGTTCGCGCGGCAACGTGCCCGCCTCGAACCACGAGGCCACGTGCGGCCGGACGTGATCGGACAGGTACGCCGCCACGGTGGCCTGGATGTCACGTTCCTCGTCGCTCAGCAACGACGGGATGTTCAGCAGCTCCAACGGGTCCGGCACGTCACTGCTCCAGCTTCGGCGGGCGCAGCCGGTAGGTGACCGGCGTGCGCGACAGGCGGATGGGGTTCGCGACGAGCGTCATGTCGTCGATCGTCGCGGTCGGGGCGAGGTCGAGCGACTCGGCCAGTGCGAACGCGTGCGCGACATCGTTGACGGGCCCGCACGGCACGCCCAGCGGCGTGAGCGTCTCGAACCAGTGCCGCGCCGGTCGAGTCCGCAGCCGCCCCGCGAGCACCTCGAACAACTCGTCGACGTTCTCGACCCGGTCGGAGTTCGAGACGAACCGCTCGTCGGTGGCGAGCTCCGGTACATCCAGCACCGAGCACAACCGGCGGAACTGGCGGTCGTTGCCCACCGCGAGCACGATCGGCTGATCGGCCGTCGGGAACACCTCGTACGGCGCGATCGACGGGTGCCGGTTGCCCATCGGCTTCGGCACCGAGCCCGCCAGCGTGAAGCCCGCGCTCTGGTTCACCATGCTGGACAACAACACCGTCAACAGGTCCAGCTCGACGAGCTGCCCCAGCCCGGTCGCCTCCCGGTGCCGCAGCGCCGCCAGGATCCCGACGCACGCGTGCAACCCGGTCAGCACGTCGACCAGCGCCACACCCGTCTTCACCGGCTCGTACGGACCGGGCCCGGTCACGCTCATCAACCCGCCGACCGCCTGCACGACCAGGTCGTAGCCGGGCAGGTCCGCGCCCTTGCCCGAACCGAACCCGGAGATCGAGCAGTAGACCAGGTCGTCCCGCCCCAGCGACTCGTAGTCCAGACCGAACTTCTTCATCGTGCCGGGCTTGAAGTTCTCGACCACGACGTCGGCCCGCGCGATCAGCTCGCGCGCCTCCTCCCGACCGGCCTCGGTGGACAGGTCGATCTGCACCGACGTCTTGTTCCTGTTGACGGACAGGAAGTACGTCGCCTCGTCCTCGTAGTGCGGCGGACCCCACGTGCGGGTCTCGTCGCCCCGGCCGGGCAGCTCGACCTTGACCACCTCGGCGCCGAGGTCGCCCAGCACCATCGTCGCGTACGGCGCCGCGAGCACCCGGCTGAAGTCCGCGATCACCACGCCTTCGAGGGAGCTCATGCCTTCCACCTCCGCGTCGTCGTTGTCACCTGTGGTCTGCTTTCTCTTGTGCGGTGTGAGCGCATGCCTCTGCCGCGGGGCTCGTGACGTCCGCTCCGTCGCGCCGGCACGCCTCGCACTCCGCTGGTCTTGTGCACACGACTTGGGCTGAGGCTGGTGGCCGACGCGCATGTTCGTGTTGCCGGGCAAGCGATGTCGGCGTGGCGCGCTCGCGTCTCACCGGCACGCGTGACACCTGCTCTAGCGCACGCTTCTGTTGCGGGGCAGGCAGAACCCGCGTGACGTGCACCCGCGCTCTCGCACCCACTTCCGCACGCTTCTGCTGCGGCGCAGGCGAAGCCCACGCCACCACGCGCGCTCACGCGACCCGTCCGCGCAGCTTCATCGCGGCCAGTACGCGTTCCTGCGCCAGCTCCCGTGCCGCAACGTGCGTCGTGGTGCCACGGCTTCGCGCCTCGGCGATGATGGTCGCCGCGTTCGTCCTCAGCTTCGAGGACACGGCCTCCAGCACCGTCGCGGGATCCACCGGGAACGGCGAGTACCGCGCGTCCATGCCGTACGCCGCCGCGACCACGCCGCCGGCGTTCGCGATGAAGTCCGGCACGACCGTGATCCCGCGCGCCGCGAGCACCTCCTGCGCCGCAACGGAAGTCGGCAGGTTCGCGCCCTCGACCACCAGGGTGGTGTCGAGCTCGCCCGCCAGCTCCGCGTCGATCACGTCCTGCAGAGCTGCCGGCACCAGCACGTCGCACGGCACCCGGAGCTCGGTGCCGAGTGGGTGGACGGCGCCGTACTCCCGCACCGCGAGGTCGCCGAACTCGCCTCGCAGCTTCAGCAGTCGTACGACATCCAAGCCGCCGGGATCCACCACGGCGCCGTGCACCGACGACACGGCCACGACGACCGCGCCCAGTTCCGCGAAGCGCTTGGCCGCCGCGGCACCCACCGCGCCGAAACCCTGGATCGCCACGCGTGCGCCGCGCAGCTCCCGCACCTCGTCCGCCACCTCGGCCACGCCGTACCCGGTGACGCCCAGCTCGTCGTACGGAAGACCGCCGAGTTGAGCCGGTGCGCCCATCATAGCGCCGCGGTCCGACAGTTCGTCCTGGACGATCGCGGCGTCCCGTTCGGTGAGGCCCATGTCGAGGCCGAGCACGTACTCGCGCGGCACCTCGTTGGAGAGCTTGCGCGCGAACGCCCGCAGCGCCGCCTCCTTGCCGGGAGAAGAGGGATCGAACGCGATCCCCGCCTTGGCGCCCCCGAAGAACAGGTCGACGCCGGCCCACTTCCACGTCATAACGCGCGCGAGACGGGCGATCTCCGCGACCGTTATGTGCAGGCTCATCCGCGTGCCGCCCTTGCCCATGCCGCGCGCGGTGTTGTCGATGACGAGCACGCCCTTCATGCCGGTGCGCCGGTCGGACACGCAGACGACCTTCTCCGGCCCCCACTCGTCCATGAGCTCGAGAACGTCCATCACATTCCTCACACGCAGTTGAGTTCCGGCCGGGCCTGGTCGGCGGCGAACCTGGCAGCGTCCAAACTGGACACGTCGACGAAGGGCTCGCGGCCGAGCACGAGGTCGCGCACGACCTCGCCCACCGCGGGCCCCTGCAGGAAGCCGTGTCCCGAGAAGCCGGTGGCGTAGAAGAACCTGCCCACCGAACCGATCAGCGCGTTGTGGTCCGGGGTCACCTCGTACAACCCTGCCCACCCGTCGCGCACGCCCACGTCCAGCAACCTCGGCGCACGCCTGGCGATCGCCTCGGTGAGGCGCGGCAGCCACGCGTCGGACATGTCCAGCTTGAAGCCCGGTGTCTCGTCGGGGTCGGACATGCCGAACAGCAGTCCCCGCCCCTCGCGGTGGAAGTAGAAGGTGCTGTCGAAGTCGATGGTGAACGGAGTCACTCGATCGTGTAGCTCCGGCATGGGTTCGGTGAACATGATCTGCCGCCGCAGCGGGGAAACCGGCAGGTCAACGCCCACCATCGCGCCGATCTCCCGGGACCAAGCACCCGCCGCGCAGACCAGATTCCGCGCGTGAACGGTCCCTTCGCTCGTCTCGACGCGAAAAGTGTCGGACTCCGTCCCTACTATCGATTCCACGGTAGTTCTGGTGTGGAAGCGGACCCCGAACCGGCGGGCCGCGGTGGCATAGCCCAGCACGACGGACTCAGGCGTGCAGTGTCCGTCGTCGGGCGAGTAGGTCGCCGCGAGCAGACCGTCCGCTTCGATCAGCGGCGAGATCCGCCGAGCCTCCTCGACAGTCAGCATGCGGCTGCGCACGCCGAGGGAGTTCTGGAGATCGACGTTGCGCTCGAACGCCGTGACGTGTTCCCGAGAAGAGAGGAGGAACAGGTAGCCGACCTGGTGCAGATCGATCTCCTGCCCGGGCCGCTGCGGAAAGCGCTGGAACAGTTCGATGGATCGAGCTCCGAGCCTGATGTTCAGTTCGTCGGAGAACTGGGCGCGCACTCCACCCGCTGCCTTGCAGGTGGAGCCGGACCCCAGTACGTCCTTCTCCACGACCACTACGTCCCGGACGCCTGCCTCGGCGAGGTGGAAGGCGATGGATGTGCCCATCACCCCGCCGCCGATGACGACGACCTCTGCCTGAGCGGGCAGCTCAGGTGAGGCGGTAGTCAAGGTTCGCCTCGATCGCGAGAGTGTCCATCTGCGCTTTCTGCAGCTTCCCGGAGTAGTCCCAGTTCATGGACTGCCAGCGGGTGAACTGGTCGAGCACCCACACGCCCGACTGCCGGGAGCCGTTGCCGCTCTTGCCGTTGCCGCCGAACGGCAGGTGCGCCTCGGCCCCGGACGTCGAGTTGTTCACGCTGACCATTCCGGCGGAGATGCCGGCGCGGAACCGGAAGGCCTTGTTCGGGTCCGTGGTGTAGATCGAGCAGGAGAGGCCGTAGCCCGGCTTGTTGCCGAGCTCGATCGCCTCGTCCAGGTCCGAGTACCTCATGACGCCGACGATCGGGCCGAACGTCTCCTGCAGGAACAGTTTGTCGTCGGCACGCACACCGGACACGATTGCGGGGTGGTAGAAGAAGCCGTTCTCACCAGTGAAGCCGTCGCGCGGGCTGGTGACCGAGATGCGGCCGGTCGGGCCGTGCACCTGGTGGTGCTCGCCGATCCAGCCGAGGTACTTCTCGTACGCCAGCGCGAACTTCTCGTCCAGCAGCGGTCCGTAGAGGACATCACCGGTCGGGTCGCCCACGGTGGCGCCGCCGACGGCCTCGACGAACCGGGTCAGGAACTCGTCGTACACCGACTCGTGCACGATCGCCGTGCCGAGCGAGGTACAGCGCTGGCCCGCAGAGCCGAAGCCGGCGAACAGCGCGCCCTGCACGGCCAGGTCCAGGTCGGCGTCCTCGGTGACGACCATCGGGTTCTTGCCGCCCAGTTCCAGGCACGGCGTCTGGAGGTGGCGTCCGCACAGTTCGCCGATGCGCACACCGACCTCGCTGGAGCCGGTGAAGCCGACCTTGTCGACGAGTCCCTGCCGCAGCGACTGCTCCAGGCCGGTGTACGTCTCCGCCCCCTCGGCGAAGACGATCTCGAACACGCCTGCCGGGATGCCGGCGGCCTGGAACACGTCGTAGAAGGCCTGGGCCGATGCGGCCGAGTACTCGGCGGGCTTCCAGACTACGGAGTTGCCGCAGAGTAGCGCCGGGATGATGTACCAGGACGGCACCGCGACCGGGAAGTTGCCGGCGGTGATGATCGCCGCGACGCCGACCGGGTTGCGGAACGTGAAGAGCTGCTTGTCCGGCATCTCCGAGGGGACCGTCTGCCCGTAGAGGCGCCTGCCCTCGCCGACGAAGAAGTTCGCGGTGTCGACGATCTCCTGGACCTCGCCGCGAGCCTCGGCGATCGGCTTGCCGATCTCGCGGGTCACGAGCTGGGAGAGGGGTTCGAAGTTGGCCTCGACCAGGCGGCCGATGTTGCCGATGACCTGGCCTCGCACGGGTGCGGGCACACGAGCCCACGCGCGTTGCGCTGCCTTGGTCCGCTGGGCGGCGTCGACGAAGTCGCGGCTGGTCCCGAGCTCGATCTCGGCGACCACGTCGGAGGTGTTCGACGGGTTCGTGGAGATGTAGGGCATGCATCCACCCTGGTAGGTGGGCTGCGGATGCGCCAGAGGTCGCAGAATGAAACCTCGCGGCGTCGAGCATAAGCTGCACTGGTGCTCAACCCGGTTCATCTCCGCACGCTCGTCGAGGTCGTGAAGACGGGGTCCTTCGCCGAGGCGGCTCGCCGGCTCGGGTACACGTCGTCGGCCGTGTCGCAGCAGATCTCGGCGTTCGAGCGGGCGGTCGGTGTGACGCTCTTCGAACGTGAGGCGCACTCGATCAGGCCGGCCGCCGCGGCGCTGCTGATCGCCGACCGCGGTGGCGAGCTGCTCGCCGCGATCGACGGGTTCGAGCACGAGGTGAAGGCGATGGTGCAGGGCCTGCGCGGGCGGCTGCGGATCGGCACGTTCCCGACGGCCAGTTCGCGGGTGGTGCCGAAGGCGCTGGCGAAGTTGCAGGCCGGGTTGCCGGGGGCCGAGATCCGCCTCGACGAGGCGGAGCCGGACGACGTGCTGCCGCTCGTGCTGTCCGGCGAGCTCGACCTCGCGCTGGTCTACGCGTACGACCTCGTGCCGCGCACGTGGCCGGACGAGCTGACCGTGCTGCCGTTGCTCGACGAGTCGCTCCTGGTGATGGTGCCGAGTGATCACGCGGCCGCGAGGAACAACGTCAGGCTCGAAGATCTGAAAGACGAACGCTGGATCGCCTCTCGCGACGGAACGTCGGGCGCGACCTGCCTGACGCGGTTGTGCGCGGCGGCGGGGTTCGCGCCGCGGATTGCTTTCCGAAGCAACGACTACGAGGTCGTGCAGTCGTTGGTGGCGGCTGGTGTCGGGGTCGCGCTCGTGCCCGCGCTCGGGCACAAGGAGCTGCCGGGGACACACGCGATGCCGTTGCGCCACAAGCCTTTGCGCAGGCACGTGCACGTCGTCCACCGGACCGCGAACACGAACCCGCTGTTGCGCGACGCGGTGAAAGCGCTGCAGGAGGTGTGCCAAAACACCGTAGGCGGCTACATAAGTCAGCCATGATGGAGAAATGGGGGAACTCGGCGGCGACAGGGCGCTGGCTGGGATCCGGAGCTGGGGCTCGCCGGATCTGAGAGCGCACGTCAGACAATTGATCGACAGCACCGAACCGGGCGTCGAGGAGGTCATCCTCAACGCTCTCGACGACGCGGGGCCGGCGCGTCCGCTGCTGTGCCGGGTGCTCGCCGAACGGGACCCGCACCGCGATCCCGACTACGCGCTCCGGTACTTCCGCACGCGGACGGACAGCCTGGTCGGCCGCTGGCTGGGGCGGCAGGTCTACCGCAGTCCCTGGGTGTGGCTCTACGGCATCACGAGGCTGCACGAGGTGAGTCCGGTCGAGCGCATCGTGCCGGACGCGACGAACTGGTTCGCCGGTCGGCGCCAGGTGGCGGTCGTGGCGCTGGGCGACACCGCCGATCCGGCCGCGCTCCCGCCGGTCATCGATCGGCTGCGGGACGAGACGTGGTCGGTTCGGTTCCAGGTCGCCGCGGCGCTCGCGCACCCGATGCTGCGCGAGCGTCTGTTGTGGTCCCGCGAGACGCTCATGCCGCTGGCGGGCGCCATCGTCGACAAAACGCCCTCGACGGTGTCGTGGCGCCTCTGGTACCGCTGTGGCAGGGTGACGACAGATGAGCGTTGGTCAGCGGAGGAAGCGGTTCTTCGTGGAGCGGGTGCTCACGTTGGCCCTCTACTCGGGGATCACGTTGTTCACCGCGCTGGTGCTCTGGCTGCGCACGACGTTCTGGGTGGCGTTCGCGTGGTGGGTCGGCGGCCATCTCCTGTTGTTCGCCGGCATCGCGTACGTCGAACTGCGGGACAGGTGGCGGGCTCGCCGGGGCCGGGCGGGCTGATGGTTACTCGCCGGTCTGTCCGTCCGCGAGTTCGCGGAGCAGGTCCAGGTGACCCACGTGGCGTGCGGTCTCCTGTGTCACGTGGGCGAGGATCCAGCGGACGGTGCGGTCGCCGTCCGCTGCCGTCGCGTCCGGGCTGAGCGCTTTCATCGCCTCGGCGTTCGTCCACTCCTCGCGGTAGGCCTGGATGAGCGATGCCGGGGTGTCGTCGGGGTCGAGGTTCCAGGACGGGTCGGGGTCGCCCTGCCACAGCGACGGCAGGTCGAGTCCCGCGCCCGCGATGCAGAGCCAGTACCGCTCGACGGCGGTGAGGTGCTTGAGCAGGCCGAGTGCCGTGAGCTTCGGGGACGTGGCGATCGGGGCGGCCGCGGCCTGTTCGCGGGTGAGGCCGTCGACCTTCAGCACGGCGGTCTTGCGGAGGAAGTCGAGGAACTGCCACGCGAGCGCGGTCTCGTCGGTCGCGAGCTTTTCGGGCCAGGATCGGGTCACCGGGCGAGTGTGCCAGCTTTCGTCGCCAGGGGCGGTTGGTGCTGTGTCAGTGGTTGTGACGCAGTTTTGGCCAGAAGGTGTTCCACGGTTCCGTGGGGGCTGTGCACAGTTTGATCTCTGTGCCGTCTTCTTCGTTCTCCACGGGGTTGTGGTGCTGGGCGACCACCTCGCAGTCGTTGAACGGCGGTTGGGTGAACCCGACGAGGAGGACCTTGTCGGTGGTCGTGCTGGGAGGTCCCCAGTCGTAGAAGGACATGTGGCCCGAGTGGACGGGGACGCGGCTGTAGGCCTCGATGGCGCCAGCCTGGCCGTAGTTGCGGGTGATGACGACGGGCTGGTTGTTGTCGCGCCACGCTTTCTCGACGGTGGCGGCCAGTTCGGGCCAGCCGACCTGTTCGCCCTGTTCCGGGTTGACGGCGATGACCGGGCCCAGTGCGCCGGGTGGCAGAACGGGCAGGGAGCCGACGGCGGCCACGACGACGCTCAGAGCGACCAGGACACCGCCCGTCTTCTTGTTGTGCGACAGCCATTCCTGGGCTTGGCGCGCGCCCGCTGCCGTCAGCACGAGCAGCAGGGGGATCGTGTAGTAGGGCTTGCCGCCGGTGATCAGGCAGAGGGTGCACAGGACCGGGTAGGCGAGGGCGATCGAGCGGAACGCCCTGTCGCGCCACAGGTTCCGGAAGCCGATGAGCCACACCGGGACCAGCAGCGGGGAGAGCAGCAGGATCTGCATCGGGAGGAACAGGACGCGGTTCTCGGCGCCGTCGTCCTCGCTGATGCCGCGGGCCACGGTGAGCAACGGGAAGTCGTGCCGCGCCTGCCAGAGCACGACCGGGGCCGCGAGCACCGCGCACACCGCCAGACCGGCGGGGAGCCACCAGGTGCGCAGGACGTCGCGCGGGCCGGTTGCCAGCAGGGCGGTCGCGAGGGCAGCCAGGAGCAGGAGCACCAGCCACTTGTTGGCGAGGCCCACACCCGCCGTGGCGCCCAGCGCGAGCCACCACCGGGCGTCGCGCGTCTTCAGGAGCCTGATCGCGAAGTAGCCGATCAGCACCCAGATCAGCAGGTCGACGGTGGTGGTCGAGAGCATGTGGCTGACGCCCAGGACGAACGTCGACGTCGCCGAGGCGGCGGCCGCGAACGTGGTGCCGCCGCCCAGTTCCTTCGCGGTGAACGCGACCACGACGGTGATCGCGAGGGCAAGCAGGGTGGCGGTAACGCGCAAGCCGACCGGCGTCTCGCCGAGCAGTTCCGTCGTGAGACGGGCGAGGAGCGGGGTGATCGGGGGCTGGTCGACGTAGCCCCAGTCCGGGCGTTTGCCCGCCGCGACGAAGTAGAGCTCGTCGCGGTGGAAGCCGTAGCGGCCCGACAGCGCCGTCAGCACCGCCGCCTGCACGATGAGCACGATCCCCAGACCACGTCTCATGGACGCGAAGGTACCCAGGCCGTGGGTGATCAGGTGGCGGGTTTGCGGTACCAGCGCGGGGAGGTGGTGATCGGCGGGTCCAGGTGCGCGGTGACGACGATCATGGCGGGGCCGGTGGTGCCGGCCAGGGCGTCGGCCAGGCCGTCGAAGCCGTCCAGCGTCGTGGCGGGGATGCCGAAGCTCTCGGCCAGCTTGGCGAAGTCGGGGCGGGTCAGGTCCACGCCGCTGATGGTGTGGTTGGCGACCCTCTGGTCGTACCGGAGCATGCCGTAACCGCCGTCGTCGACCAGCACGATGGTGAGAGGCACGCCCTCCTGCTTGAGGGTCGCGAGGTCGCCGCACGCGAAGAGGAAGCCGCCGTCGCCCACGACCGCGATCGTGCGGCCTGCGACGGCCGCGCCGATGGCGGCGGGGAAGCCGAAGCCGAGCGTGCCCCAGCCGACGGGGTAGGCGAGGCCACGCGGTTTGGTGACGTGGTGGAAGCCGCCGATCCAGTAGCCGGGGATGCACATGTCGGCGACGATTGTGGCGTCCGTGCCCGCCAGCGCTCGCAACATCTTCGCCGCTTCGGGGGAGTCGGCTGAGACCAGGTCGCGCACTTCGGCGTTGACGGCGTCGACGTCCGCCCAGGACTGCTTGGGGGCGACCTCCGCGGTGAGCGCGGTGGTGATGGTGGCGGCGTCGCCTTCGAGCGTGACGTCCGCCGGGTAGTTCTTGCCGGCTTCGGCCTTGTCGATGTTGATGGCGAGCAGCGCGGGTGGTCTCGGCTGCAGCCAGTTCTGGGTCATCATGCCGTCGAAGTCGGTGCCGATGCCGATCACGAGGTCGGCGTCGTCCCAAAGCTTGCCCACGGGCGGTGCGTGCACTGGGCCTCGCACGACGTGAGGGCTGTCCGTCAGGCCGCGCGCGCCGTACGTCGTGATGATCGGTGCTTGCAGCGTGTCGGCCAACGCGCTGATGGCGGGTCCTGAGCCTGACCTTGCGGCACCGCCTCCTGCCCAGACCAGGGGCCGGGCCGACGCGGCGATGAGCCGGGTGGCCTCGGTGAGGTCCACCGCCGGGTGGGCCGGCTCGGACTTCGTGACCGCGTGGTGCGGGACCTCGGCCGAGAGGAAGTCCGTCGGCACGCCCAGGTACACCGGCCCGTGCGGGCTTCGGACGGCCTGGTGAACGGCGTGGTCGGTGTGAGCGGGCAGGTCCGCGGCGGACGGCACGTCGAACGCGGCCTTGGTGACGGGGACGAACATCGCCTTCTGGTCCCGCGTCTCGTGCAGGACACCGCGGTGCACGCCGGGCCGGCGGAGCGTCGACGGGATGTCCGTGGCGATCACCAGGACCGGGCTGCCGGACGACCACGCCTCGCCGGTCGCGCCCAAGGTGTTCGCCGCGCCGGGGCCGGTGGTCACGATCGCCACGCCGAGCTTGCCGGTGGCGCGGGCGTAGCCGTCCGCCGCGTAGACCGCTGTCTGCTCGTGGCGCACCCCGATCATGCGGATGCCCGGGAACCGTTGCAGCGCTTCCCAGATGGCGAGGTTGTGCACCCCCGGCAGGCCGAACACCACCTCGACGTCGTGCGCGGCCAGCACTTCCAGCAAGCTCTCGGCACCCCTGGGCATGTCGCCGACGCTAAGGCCCGCTTACGACTCGGACAACGGGCGCGCAGCAGGTCTGGTGCTCAGGGTCAGGCGGCGAACGGCTCGCGGGCGCGTTCCACCCAGCGGTCCGGTCCACCCGGGACAGTGTGAACGTTCCGGTCCGGGAAACCTGAACTGAATCGAGGGAAAGGCGAATTCGGGCTGCTGGGGAGGGCGACTCGAATTCGACGCCCTCGTTACCGCTTTTCGTCTTGCAGGGGGATTTGGTTGGGCGGGTCGGCGGGCAGTGCCGGTGGACCTGACGGCCGAACGGGACGGCTTGCGCGTGATGTTCCACCTGGTCGCGTACGTGCCGTGTGAGCTGGCGTTTCCGGCCTCCGGGCGGCTTTTGTTTCGGCGGATTCACGGCTTTGTGAATAGGCCACGAGGTGATTGACGGGTGAACTGTGTTCAGGGAGTGGTCGCTTGTGCCACGATGTGCGGCGACCGCATGACCTGGGGGTGGAGATGCTGTACTTCGGTGGGCTGTTCGGAGTGCTGATGCTGGGCCTGACGATCTTCGCTGTGGTGGACGTCATCACGACGGACGACGGTTCGGCACGCAATCTGCCGAAGATGATGTGGCTTCTCCTGGTCTTGCTGTTCCCGTTGGTGGGTTCGATCGCGTGGCTCCTCGCGGGCCGGCCGGTGGTGGGGACCGGAAGGGCGCGGTTCGGAGCGCACGAACGGGTCGCTCCCGCTTTTCCCGAGTACGACCGGCCGGGGCGGTTCGCGGCCACCGATGCTGACGACGACCAGGAGTTCCTGCGCCGCTGCCGTGAGCGCGCGGAGGAACAACGACGCAAGGGACGCGAGAACCAGTGAGGATTGTCCTGCTGTTCTTTGTTGTTCTGCTCGCCGGGTGTGGCGGAAACGCGCAACTGGCGGCACAACCCCCCACCTCCCCATCGTCCACTTCGGACAAGCTGGCGCCCGCCGACTTCCAGGCGCGCTGGTGGACCTGGGCCTCCCAGCCCGCGGGCAGCAACCCGGTGTCCGACACCTCCGGACGCTTCTGCATGCGGGACCAGCCCGTCGAGGTCTGGCTGCTCGCGGGGTCGCTGGCCGAGGAGCCGGTCGAGCGGCAGTGCCGGGTCCCCGCCGACAAGCCCTTGCTCGCGCCGGTGGTGAACCTCGCGAGCGACATCGCCTCCTGCGAGACGTTCATGAAGAGCGCGCAGGGCGAGGTGCTGGTGGACGGGTCGACGCAGACGCTCACGAAGGTGTCCGCCACGCCGTTCACCTACGAGGCGCGCGCGGGCAACCCGTACGGCGCCGCGGCCGGCCGGGTCAACTCGGTCGGGTGCGGTCTGTACGCGTGGATTCCCGCGCCGGCGTCCGGTGAGCACGAGCTGCTGATCCGCGGATCGGCGGACGGCAAGCAGGTGGACGTGAAGTACAAGCTGATCGTCGGCGCCGACTAACCGGGAAAAGGACGTGCGCCGATCCGGTACCGTTGGTGGCGGCGTCCGAGCAGACGTGAGGCTGGAGCCACTCCCCGGCGACGAGTGGCGTTCTCCGCCGCAGTGTTCAGCAACTCCTGCTCGCTGAAGCGAACCGACCACCGAGACGCGTGCACGTGCGTCCTTGTCGGCCGAGCCGGGCGGCGGAAACGAGGACTGCTGTCATGGCACGTCTGTCCACCACGGACCAGCTGGCCGATCTCCGGCGCGCCTACACCGGCGAGAACCTGTCCCAGGCGGTCCCGGCCGTGCGCGACGGGGACGAGCTGCTGCCCGACGCCGCCACCGAGGCCCAGCGTCAGCTGGAGGCCAAGCTGCTCCTCGCGGGCTGCACCGCCGCGAGCATGCTCCAGCTCATGCCTCCCGCGAGCATCGTCCGGCCCGCCCACGTGTTCCGGACCGTGGAACCGGGGGAGACCGTCCGGGTGCACCTGAGCGACAGGGCGCTGGGGCCGCTGCTGTTCGAGCTGCTGCCGCGCACCGAGGGCGGCTTCGGCATGGGCGTCGCCGGTCTCGAGCACCGGCAGTACCGGCGGTCGTCCGAGCTGACCACCGGTGACGCCGGGGTCGTGCTGGCCGGCGTCGACGAGCAGGCGTGGGCACTCGGCCTGCGCTACGTGCGCTGGATGCACGAGCACCGGGGCGTCGAGTACACCGACGGCGGCGGCAACGACGACGAGGTCGCGGAAGCGGCCACTGGGAGCGCTCTTCTGCGCCGGGTACACCTGTGGCATGACGCCAGCTGGTTGCGAGCACTCCCGATGGGCGGGGCCTGGTTCGTCGAGTGGCCCGGCGGCCCGACCGAGGACGAGATCGGGCAGAAGCTCGGTCACCCGGACTTCGGGACCACCCGTCCGGTCGCGCTGCGCCGCCTCGACCCACCTGCCGAGGACGTCGAGGAAGGACTGCGCACCTACCCGTGGCCCGAGGAGTTCGTGTCTGCCGTCACGGCTGGTGACCCTGATCAGCGGCCTGACCGCCGGTAGACTGCGCTTTCGCCCGCAGGAACGATCGTCAGGAGGACCCCGGTGACCCAGCAGGCTGCCGAGGCCCAGTCCGAAGCCACGCGCAAGGCCCCTCGCGTGCTCGTCGCCGAGGACGAGGCGCTCATCCGCCTCGACCTCGTGGAGATGCTGCGCGAAGAGGGCTACGACGTGGCGGGCGAGGCCGCAGATGGTGAAGAGGCCATCAAGCTCGCGACCGAGCTCGACCCCGACCTGGTGATCCTGGACGTCAAGATGCCCAAGGTCGACGGGATCGAGGCGGCGCAGCACATCGCGGGCAACCGGATCGCGCCGGTCGTGATCCTCACCGCGTTCAGCCAGCGCGACCTGGTGGAGCGCGCCCGTGACGCGGGTGCGATGGCCTACCTGGTCAAGCCGTTCGCCAAGCGGGACCTCGTGCCCGCGATCGAGCTGGCGATGAGCCGGTTCAACGAGCTGGCCGCGCTGGAGCAGGAGGTCGCCGGGCTCACCGAGCGCCTGGAGACCCGCAAGGTCGTCGAGCGGGCCAAGGGCATCCTCATGACCAAGCAGGGTCTGAGCGAGCCCGAGGCGTTCCGCTGGGTCCAGCGCACCGCGATGGACCGCCGCACGACGATGAAGGCGGTGGCCGAGGCCGTCATCGAGAACTTCGGCTGAGTCACCGTCTGAGCTCGAGCAGCACGGAGTCCGTCTGCCGCCCCGGATCCTCGGGGCGCAGGCGGACTTCGACGTTGTGGCTGCCCTTCAGCGAGAGCAGCAGCTCGTGGCGCCCGCCGATGCCACCGGGCATCGGCACCACCGCCGCGAGCGAGCTGTCCACGTACACCTCGAAGCCCGCCACCGGCGCCACAGAGCGCGCGTGGGCGGCGTCGAGGGTGATCGTGAGCGACGCGTCGTTCGGGCCCTTAGCGGTGACCTCAGCGGTCATGACGGGCAAAACGGGCGGCGGCTCGGCAGGAGCGTTCTCCAGCTTCACCGGTGACTCGCCGGGCACCTCCAGGTAGCTCTCCAGCACCTGGGCCTGCGACGCGCCCGGCATGCGCAGCACGAACGGCGACAGCGCGTCCGGCCCGGTGTCCCCGAGCAGTTCGGCGGGAAGGTCCCCGACCAGCGTCAACTCGCTGTCCACCGCCGCCGACCAGCCGCTCACCACCGGCCGCAACGGCACCGTGGCCGGCCCCAGCTGCGCGGCCATGCGGTTCGGGTCGCCGCCGTCGCCCAGTCGCACCGTGGTCCGCAACCGCGCGGAAGACGCCCCACTCAACGGTGCGCGCGCTATGCCGATGCCCGGCGCCTCCTCCTCGGGCTCGAGCACGCGCAACGTCCCCGCCACGACCGGTGTCTCGATCACGCCGGACGCCGGTCCAGGGCTACCCGTGATGCCCACGGCGTCGATCTCCACGCGGCCGGGATAGCTCGGCGGCGGCGTCACGCTGATCAACACGCTCGCCTCGCGCCACCTCGGCACGACCGGCAGGGTCGCGATCTGGGCGCCATCTTGCACAACGCGCACATCGTTATCTGTCAGCACCGCCTCGAATCGATGCAGAACCCCGGCGCCGCGCGTTCCGGGGAGCACGGAGTCGTCCACGACCACCCGGATCGCATCAGCAGGAGGTATGGGTCCGAGGCGGTCGGGGCTGCCGGGGACGAGGTCGAGCACCAGCCTGCCCCGCGGCCCGGCGGCGTCCGTCACCACCGCGACCCGGCCCAGTTCCCCCGACTCCTTGAGCCGGAGAGGCGACCGTGCGCGCAACACGGCGGTGTCGTTGCCGCAGGGCATGTCGAGCACAAGGCGTCCGCCGGAGCCTGAACTGGGGTTCACGCACCCCTCCCGCCCGCTCAGGTGGTAGCGGCGTGCGAGGAACGAGTCGTCGAAGTCGTCGAGCCAGCCCTCGACCTTCGCGCGCCAGCCGTCGTCACCCGGTCGTTCCTCCGCCCTGACCGGCGAAGATCGTTGACCGTGGGCGTCCACCGCGCGGACTTCGGGCCGTCCGGAGCCCGCGATCTCCGGCGCCGAGACGAGTTTCCCGAAGACCTCGTAGCCGGCCGCGCCCTCGACGGGAGTCCATTGGACCCGTCCGTCGCTGCTCCAAACGGTGGACGGCGGGTTGGGCCGGGGCGGGTGATCGGAAACCTGAACGAAATCCGCCGTGTACTTAGTTAAGCGAACGGCCCCTGAACTGGGCTTCTTCACGGCATCATCAGAGGCGCGCAGAGCCAGCACCGCCGCCACCAGAACGGCCGCGGCGCCCACCACTGCGATCACTCGACGACGGTGAGTCATACGACGAGGTTATGGCAGCCGTCCAAAGAGTGAACGAAGGTTACGGTCTGTGACATTCCCTAAGTGAAACATAACGCCGAGTTGCGTTATGGTCACGAGCCCATTGGCTTTGATGACTGCGGTCACAGTCATCGCCTAGGTTCCGGCCATCCCTCAGGAGAGGGTGATGGAGCGGTGCGCGGAGATCTCGCGTTGCCGGGAGCAGGGATATAGGAGGGACATCACGTGCGTAAGCACTCTGTGAAGTCCGCAGCGATCGTCGGTGCCTCGCTGCTTGTTCTTGCAGCCTGTGGCTCGAACAAGACCGAGGGCGGCGGCACCACCGGGGGCAGCTGCGACACGTCGAAGGGCACTCTGACCGTCGGTGTTGTCGCCCCGTTGTCCGGGAACCTGTCCGCTCTCGGCGTCGGCATCAAGCAGTCCGCCGAGCTCGCCGTGGACGAGGCGAACAAGAAGTGCACGGTTCCGGGCTTCAAGCTCGCCGTGTCCGCCCAGGACGACGAGGCCAACCCCGCCAAGGGTGCCCAGGCCGCCACGAAGCTGTCGACCGACCCGAACGTCGTCGGTGTCGTCGGCACGCTGAACTCGTCGGTCGCCCAGACCGTGCAGCCGATCCTGCGGGACAAGAAGATCCCCCAGGTGTCGCCCGCGAACACGAACCCGTCGCTGACCCGGGGCAACGACTTCCTCACGGCCCCCAAGCGCCAGTTCGACAACTACTTCCGCGTCTGCACCACCGACGACCTGCAGGGCCCGTACGCGGCCAACTACCTCGTCGAGAAGGCCGGCAAGAAGAAGATCGCCATCATCACCGACGGCAAGACCTACGGTGAGGGCCTCGCGGCGGAGCTGCAGAAGCAGGTCGCCAAGAAGGGTGGCACGATCGTCGGCTCCGAGAAGGTCGGCGAGAAGGACACCGACTTCTCCGGCGTCATCGCCAAGATCAAGGCCCTCGGCCCGGAGGCCGTCTACTACGGCGGTGAGTACCCGGTCGCCGGCCCGCTGTCCAAGCAGATGAAGGACGCCGGTCTCGACGTTCCGCTGATGGGCGGCGACGGCATCTTCGACGGCAAGTACATCGAGCTCGGCGGCAAGGAGGGCGACCTCGCCACCTCCGTCGGTGCCCCGACCGAGTCCCTGGCCACGGCCAAGGCCTTCGTCGACGCGTACAAGGCGAAGTTCGGCAAGGACGACTACGCCGCTTACGGCGCGTTCTCCTACGACGCCGCGAACGCGATCATCGGTGCGCTGGCCAAGACCCTCGAGGGTGGCGCTGCCTGGGACGACTCGAAGCGCGACGCCATGCTGACCAACGTCGGTGCCTACAGCGGCTCCGGCGCCACCGGTGAGGTCAAGTTCGACCAGTACGGCGACAGCACGAACAAGGTCCTCACGGTCTACCAGGTTGCCTCTGGCAAGTGGAAGGACGTTCAGACCGGCGAGTTCACCGGCTGATCGACTACCTAATTACTGATTGAAGCCACGGCGGGGGCGGGCGTTGTTTGCTCGCCCCCGCCGTCTACGGAGGTAGTCGTGTCAGTCCTGCTCCAACAGCTGGCCAACGGGGTCATTCAGGGTGCGTTGATCGCCCTGATCGCCCTCGGGTACACGATGGTGTACGGCATCATCCAGCTGATCAACTTCGCCCACGGCGAGGTTTTCATGGTGGCCTCGTACGGAGGCCTCGCCACGTTCACGCTTCTTCCTGACGACCTCAAGAAGTCGCCTGCCGTGGCCCTGCCGCTCATGTTCGTCGGCGGCATCCTGGTGGCGGTCGTCGTCGCCGTGATCATGGAACGGTTCGCCTACCGGCCGCTGCGCAACGCTCCACGGCTGGCACCGCTCATCACAGCGCTCGGCGTGTCCGTGTTCCTGCAGGAGGCTGTCCGCGTCTTCTACCCGAACGCGAAGTCCAACCTGCCGTACCCGAAGGTGTTCCCCGAGGGCAACCTGACGATCGGCTCGGTCAACATCTCGTGGACCGGCATCATGCTCGTCGTCCTCTCCGTGGGACTCGCCGTCATCCTGCAGACCTACATCAACCGCTCCCGCATGGGACGCGCGATGCGGGCCACCGCGCAGGACCCCGACACCGCGAAGCTCATGGGCGTGAACCCCGACCGCGTGATCGTGCTGACGTTCATCATCGGCGCGGTTCTCGCCGGCGTCGCGGGCATCATGTTCGGCGGCTACCTGAACAACATCAACATCGACATGGGCTTCCAGAACGGCATCTTCGCCTTCACGGCGGCCGTCCTGGGCGGCGTCGGCAGCATCCGCGGCGCGGTCATCGGCGCGTTCATCATCGGTCTGATCAAGACCGTGGCCGGTCAGTACATGCCGGGCGGCACCCAGTACGACTACGTGTGGATCTTCGTCGTGCTGATCCTCGTGCTCGTCTTCCGCCCGCAGGGTCTGTTCGGTGAGCCGGAAAGGGTGCGCGCATGAGCACGGTCGAAACCCCCGTCAAGCGCTCCGCGCTCGCACCTCTGGGCAAGCCGCTCGCGGCTGCCGGTGGCGTCCTCGGCATCGTCGCGGCACTGCTGCCCTGGGTCACGTTCACGCTCAACGACGGCAACTGGCCCGACAAGTCGACGCTGCAGTTCTTCGACGCGCCGTTCCTGGTCACCGGTTTCCGGTGGCACGTCCTCGTGCTGGGCGTCCTCGTCCTCGTCGCGGCCTTCGCGCCGACCCCGTCCAAGGGCCGGGTCGTCCGGGCGCTCGGCTGGGGCCTCGCGCTCGTGTCGTTCGTCAACACGGCGTACATCACGGTCAAGGGTGGCGGCCTCGGTGCCGTGACCGCCCTCGACGGCGCGGTCGCGTTCGGTGGCGTCGTCGGCCTCGTCGCCGGTGTGCTCACGATTCTCGCGGGCTACGGCATCGGCATCGAGCCGGTGGGCGAGTGGAAGGTCAAGCTCTCCACTCCTCTCGCGTACCTGGTGCTGCTGGTCTCGTTCGGTGCGGTGCTCTATGCCGTCGCCGCGATGCTGACCACCGGTGGCGTCGGTTCCGCCAACCCGTACGCGGGCGCGATCTTCCTGTCGTTCCTCGGCTTCGCGGGCGGTCTGCTCGCCGCGCTGAGCGGCATCGGGTTCGTGCGCTGGATCTCGGCCCTGTCCGAGCAGCACCGCGTGTTCTCCGTGATCGTGCTGGCCGCGTGCGCGCTGCTGCTGCCGTTCACCGAGGCGGGCAACGAGTACTGGATGACCGTCGCGGCGAACATCGGCATCTACGCCGCCACCGCGATCGGCCTCAACATCGTCGTCGGTCTCGCGGGTCTGCTCGACCTCGGGTACGTGGCGTTCATGGGCATCGGTGCCCTCGTGGCGGCGAACTTCTCCGGTGCCGCGACCGCGTACTTCGGTTTCGACCTGCCGTTCCCCGTCGCCGCCGTGATCGCCGCGGTCGTCGCCGGCATCTTCGGCGCGATCGTCGGTTCGCCGACGCTGCGGGTCCGCGGTGACTACCTCGCGATCGTGACGCTCGCGTTCGGTGAGATCTTCACCCGCTCCGCGCAGAACGACATCGGTGGCTTCACCAACGGCTCCAACGCCATCCCGGGCATCCCGGCGCTGTCGTTGTTCGGTGCCGAGTTCAACAAGTCGTTCACGATCGGCGCGGTCAAGCTGCCCGCCGGTGTCCTCTACTACGTCCTCATCGTGCTGCTCGTCGCGGCGACGATGGCGGTGTTCGCGAACCTCAAGTTCAGCCGCATCGGCCGTGCCTGGATCGCGATCCGCGAGGACGAGGACGCCGCCCGCGCGATGGGCATCCGCACCGGCAAGATGAAGATCCTCGCGTTCCTCATCGGTGCCATGCTCGCGGGCCTCGCGGGCGCGGTGTTCGCGCACAAGAACGGCACCGTGTCCTACGAGTCGTTCAAGTTCCTCGAGTCGGTCACGCTGCTCGCGGCGGTCATCCTCGGCGGCATGGGCTCGATCCCCGGCGCCGTGCTCGGTGCCGCGCTGCTGTTCGTGTTGCCCGAGAAGCTCCGCGACTTCGAGGACTACCGCCTCATGATCTTCGGCCTCGCGCTGATCCTGATCATGCGGTTCCGGCCGGTCGGCCTGATCCCCGATGCGCACAGGCGCGCTGAGATGGTCGAACGCGCCGACGAGAACGCCGAAGAGGCGCATTTGGAGGCGAAGAAGGCATGAGCACGCCGGTTTTGGAGGCGCGCGACGTCTCGATGGTCTTCGGTGGCCTCAAGGCGTTGAAGGGCGTCACCCTGACGCTCGAAGAAGGCAAGATCGTCGGCCTGATCGGCCCGAACGGCGCGGGGAAGACCACGTTCTTCAACTGCCTGACGGGTCTCTACACGCCGACCACCGGCCAGGTGTTGCTCAAGGGCAACGTCCTGCCCGGTGACCCGGCGCAGGTGACGGACGCGGGCGTGGCCCGCACGTTCCAGAACATCCGCCTGTTCCCCAGCATGACCGTGCTGGAGAACGTCATGGTGGGCCGCCACGTCCGGATGAAGCAGGGCCCGCTGGCCTCGCTGTTCCACGGCCCCGCCTACCACCGCGGTGAGAAGGCGGCGCGCGAGCGGTCGCGGGAGCTGCTCGCGTTCGTCGGCCTGAACGGCGTGGACGACGAGCTGTCGCGCAACCTGCCGTACGGCGACCAGCGCCGGCTGGAGATCGCGCGCGCGTTGGCGACGGACCCGGCGGTGCTGCTGCTGGACGAGCCCACCGCGGGTATGAACCCGCAGGAGACGGAAGCGACGCAGCAGCTGATCTTCCGCATCCGCGAGACGGGTGTCTCCGTCGTGGTCATCGAGCACGACATCAAGTTCATCTTCGGGCTGTGCGACTCGGTCTCCGTGCTCGTGCAGGGCGAACTGCTCGTCGAGGGCAGCCCCGAGGTCGTGCGGGCGGACCCGCGGGTGATCGAGGCCTACCTCGGCAAGCCCCCGGAGGAAGTCCAGCACGATGTCGAGGCCGCCGCAGCTGCTGAGGAGGAGCAGGCATGACCGCGCTGCTCGAAGTCCGCAACCTCTCCGTGTCCTACGGCGCGATCGAGGCCGTCCGCGACATCTCGTTCACGGTCGAGGCCGGCCAGATCGTGTCGCTGATCGGCTCGAACGGTGCGGGCAAGACCACGACCCTGCGCACCATCTCGGGTCTTCTGCGGCCGACGAACGGGTCGATCCGGTTCCAGGGCAAGGAGATCCACAGCGACCCGGCGCACGCCATCCTCGGTGAGGGCATCGCGCACTGCCCCGAGGGCCGCCGGCTCTTCCCGCGGATGACCGTGGAGGAGAACCTGCAGCTCGGTGCCTACGTCCGCAAGGACGACGGTGTGCAGGCGGACATCCAGCGGGTGTACGACCTCTTCCCCGTGCTGGGCGAGCGCCGCAACAACAAGGCCGGGCTCTTCTCCGGCGGCGAGCAGCAGATGCTCGCCATCGGCCGCGCGATGATGTCGAAGCCCCGTCTGCTGATGCTCGACGAGCCCTCGATGGGTCTCTCGCCGATCATGACGCAGAAGATCTTCGACACCATCAAGGAGCTCCAGTCGCTCGGCACCACCATCCTCCTGGTGGAGCAGAACGCGCTGGCGGCGCTGGCGTTGTCGGACCACGGTTACGTGATCGACCTCGGCAAGACCACTCTGGACGGTCCGGGGCACTCGCTCCTGGCCGACCAGCGGGTGCGCGACGCGTACCTGGGCGAGTCCCACTGAGGTTTGTGTCGTGGTGAGCGGGGCGGAGGACTTCCTCCGCCCCGTTTTCGTTTTCCCGTACGGGGAGCAGGCGAAGTCGAGGCACTCGCGGTCGATGGGGAAGACTCGGCTGGTCCCGCGGCGGACTGAGCGCCGATCCACCTTCCGGCTGACGGACGCGGTCCGCTGCCACTGCTCGACGGTGTCCTTGTCCGGCGCGACGGGCCGTGACGTCCTCGCATTCCCCGACGCGACAAGCATTGCGTCGGCTCGGGATCACGTTCGTCAGCCCGGAACGCACCGGTCAGCGTCGCCTGCCAACAGGCAGAACTCACCCTCGCCGGCCGTGCGCTCCTCACGTCAGACCAACGGTGGGGTCCAGCGGACGGGATCCGGCTTCGCCAGAACCACGCGGAGCAGATCGACGAGGACGTCACACGGTTCACCGTTGTCGGGTTGGAAGAAGCTCGCTCGTCATGGATTGCTTCGTCGGCAGGTTCCCGACGAGGGCGGTGCGAAGAGACTCTCCGCACCGCCGACTTGTCGTCAGGAGCGGTCGAAACTGGCGAGGATGCGCGGCAGGGCCAGCTTGGCGGCCTTGCCGTGGCCCACGTCCGCGCCGAGGTCGACGAGCGTGCTGCGGGCGTGGCGCTGCTTCAGCTGCCGGTCGCAGTACGCCGACGTCTCCAGCAGCGTGTCGCGGTCTCCCGCCGAGGAGTAGATCGTGACGGGCACCTTCGGACGCCAGTCGCAGGTGCTGTCGGCCTCGCGCAGTCGTGCCTTCAGGACTCCGGTGGGGTGCTGGAGGCGGGCGAAGTAGCTGTCGGTCAGGAGTTCCCGCATCGTCGCCGGCAGGCGCGGGAAGATGTCCTCGTTGCGGTGGTCGCCGTCGAAGAGGGCTTCGACGGACGGGTCGCGGAAGACCTCGGCCGGGTCGTCGTAGAGGTGGAAGAGGCGGTTCCAGGCCACCGTCCAGTACGCCATGTACGCGACGCCGTTGGCGATCTCGTCGTCGAGCGCCCTGTCCACCAGCAGGCTCGGCTTGAACGGGCCGCCGATCGGGGCGAGGGCGCCCACCTCCAGGCGTGCGTCGGCGCCGTTCTGCAGCGCCTCGCCCAGGGCCATGGCCGCGTGGCCGCCCTGGGAGTGACCGGTGATCATGACGCGCCGGTCGGGACGTAAGCCCTGGGTGGTCGCGTACTCGCGCGCCGCTCGCAGCGCGTCGACCGAGGCCGTGACGGTGGACCTGGCGTCCACGTACGGGTGGAAGCCGGGTCCGGTGCCGAGGCCCAGGTAGTCCGGGGCCGTGGTCAGGTAGCCGGCCGAGGCGAAGAGATAGGTGGCTGCTCTGTCGTTGCCGTCCGCTACGGACGCCACCGAGCCCCGGTAGCCCGTGGTGCCGTGCAGCCACGTGGCTTGGCGCGGAGTGCGGTCGCCGTTGCGCGGCAGGGCGATCAGCGCGCTCGCGGTCGTGGGTCTGCCGAACGCGTCGATGGTCCGGTAGGTGATGCGCTTCGCGTCCACCGCGAAGCGGACGCGCGACGCGTCCAAGGCGTGGTCCCCCAGGTATCCGACCAGCTGGTTGGTGTCCATCGTGGACACCGGGACGACGTCGAGGAGGCTGCCGCGAGCCGGGTGCGCGGACGCGGTGGCCGGGACCGAGGCCGCGACCACCGCACCGCACAGGACTGCTGCTGTCAGTCGAGTCGTGAAGGTCATGCGACCGACCATGCTCTGATGATCTTGGTCGCACACTGGGGCTTACCGCAGAACCGGGGTGTGGTTTACCCCAGTACTCAGGCGCCCGGCGGCTTGGGGCGCAGGATGCAGGTGAGGCGGGCGGTGCAGGTGCGCCTGCCCTCCTCGTCGGTGATCACGATCTCGTACGTGGCCGTGCTGCGTCCCAGGTGGATCGGGCGCGCCACGCCGGTCACGATCCCCTCGCGTGCCGCGCGGTGGTGGGTGCAGGACAGCTCGAGCCCGAGCGCGATGAGGCCGTGCTCGGAGGCGTGCATGGCGGACGCGATGGAGCCCAGCTGCTCGGCGAGCACCGCGTTCGCGCCGCCGTGCAGCAGGCCGAACGGCTGGCGGTTGCCCTTGACCGGCATGGTGCCGACCATCTCCTGGACATCCCATCGGGTGATTTCGATGCCCATCCTGACGTGCAGCTGCTCGTCGGCGAACTCGATAGGCAGGTCGGGGGTCACACGTGCTCCAAGGGCTCAAGCGAAACTGTCAGACCCCCACCCTAGACTCGGGCTCGTGACTCACTCAGACGTGAAGCGGCTCCTGCTCATCGACGGTCACTCGATGGCCTACCGAGCGTTCTACGCCCTGCCCGCCGAGAACTTCGTGACGAAGACGGGCCAGGTCACGAACGCCGTGTACGGGTTCACGTCCATGTTGATCAACATCCTGCGCGACGAGCAGCCCACGCACGTCGCCGTGGCGTTCGACGTCTCGCGCAAGACCTTCCGGTCCGAGCAGTACCCGGAGTACAAGGCCGGTCGCTCCTCCACTCCGGACGAGTTCCGCAGCCAGGTCTCCCTTATCAAGGACGTGCTCGCCACGCTGAGCATCCCGACGATGGAGAAGGAGAACTACGAGGCGGACGACATCATCGCCACCCTCACCACCCAGGCGGTGGCGCAGGGGCTCGAGGTGGAGATCGTCACCGGCGACCGCGACGCGTTCCAGCTGGTCAACGACAAGGTCACGGTGCTGTACCCGGTCAAGGGCGTCTCGGAGATGGGCCGCTTCACCCCGGCCTACGTCGAGGAGAAGCACGGTGTGCGCCCCGACCAGTACGCGGACTACGCGGCGGTGCGCGGCGACTCGTCGGACAACCTGCCGAACACCCCCGGTGTCGGCCCCAAGACGATCATCAAGCTGCTGAACCAGTTCGGCGGGCTGAACGAGCTGGTCGACCGCATCGACGAGGTGCCCGGCAAGGTCGGCGAGGCGCTGCGCGGCAACCTGGCCAACATCATCATGAACCGCCAGCTCACGGAACTGATCAAGGACGTAGAGCTGCCGTACGCGATCGACGGCCTCGAGGTGCAGCAGTGGGACCGCGACGCGGTGCACCGCCTGTTCGACGAGCTGGAGTTCCGCGTCCTGCGCGACCGCCTGTTCCAGACGCTGTCGACCGCGGAGCCCGAGGCCGAGGAGGGCTTCGAGGTCTCCGGCGGCGCGATCCCCGCGGGCACGCTCGCGAAGTGGCTCGACGAGCACGCGCGGGGCGCGCGGGTCGGTGTCGCGCTGCGCATCACCACCGACCTGGAGGGCGTCGCCCTCTGCACGGCCACCGGCGAGGGCGGGTACGTCGACGTCACCGAGCTCAACGAGGCCGACGAGCAGGCGCTCGCGGCGTGGCTCGCGGACGAGGGCGTGGCCAAGGCGGGCCACGACCTGAAGCTGCCGCTGCGCCGGGTGCGCGCCCGCGGCTGGAAGCTGCGCGGCCTGTCCTCCGACACGGCCCTGGCCGCCTACCTGGTGCGTCCCGGCCAGCGGTCGTTCGCCCTGGACGACCTGGCGCTGCGCTACCTCAAGCGCGAGCTGCGCGCGGAGGAGTCCGGCGACGGCCAGCTGTCGCTGCTCGCCGACGAGTCCGAGGAGACCCAGAAGCTCGCCACCGGCACGATCCTGCGCGCGCGTGCCGTCGCCGAGCTCGCCGACCGGCTCGACGAGGAACTGGTCACGATCGGCGGCACCGACCTGCTCGCGGACCTCGAGCTGCCGCTGATGAACGTGCTCGACGAGGTCGAGGCCGTCGGCATCGCGATCGACGTCGACCACCTGTCCGAGCTGGAGGCGCACTTCGCGGCCGGCGTGAAGCAGGCGGCGCAGGACGCGTACTCGGTGATCGGCAAGGAGATCAACCTCGGCAGCCCGAAGCAGCTGCAGGCGGTCCTCTTCGACGAGCTGAACATGCCGAAGACGAAGAAGACCAAGACCGGCTACACCACGGACGCGGACGCGCTGCAGAACCTGTTCGAGCAGACCGAGCACCCGTTCCTGCAGCACCTGCTGTCGCACCGCGACGTCACGCGGCTGAAGTCCACTGTGGACGGCCTGCTGAAGTCGGTGGCGGACGACGGCCGCATCCACACGACGTTCCACCAGACGATCGCCGCGACGGGCCGGCTGTCCTCGACGGACCCGAACCTGCAGAACATCCCGATCCGCACGGACGAGGGCCGCCGCATCCGCCAGGCGTTCGTCGTCGGCGAGGGCTACGCGGAGCTGATGACCGCGGACTACAGCCAGATCGAGATGCGGATCATGGCGACGCTCTCGGGCGACGAGGGTCTGATCGCGGCGTTCAACTCGGGCGAGGACCTGCACACCTACGTGGCGTCGCAGGCGTTCTCGATCCCGACCTCCGAGGTGACGGGGGAGATGCGCCGCCGCATCAAGGCGATGTCGTACGGCCTCGCGTACGGCCTGTCGGTGTTCGGCCTGTCGCAGCAGCTGCGCATCCCGACCGAAGAGGCGCGCGAGCAGATGGAGGCGTACTTCAACCGCTTCGGCGGAGTGCGCGACTACCTCAACGAGATCGTGAAGAAGGCGGGCAAGGACGGCTACACGGAGACGGTGCTCGGCCGCCGTCGCTACCTGCCGGACCTGACGTCGGACAACCGCCAGCGCCGCGAGATGGCCGAGCGCATGGCGTTGAACGCGCCGATCCAGGGCAGCGCCGCGGACATCATCAAGGTGGCCATGCTGGGCGTCTACCGGGCGTTGGAGTCGTCGGGCCTGCGCTCGCGGATGCTGCTGCAGGTGCACGACGAACTGGTGCTGGAGATCGCCGAGGGCGAGCGCGAGGCGGTCGAGGCGCTGGTGCGCGACCAGATGGGCAACGCCTACGAGCTGCAGGTGCCGCTGGAGGTCTCGGTGGGCGTGGGGCGTTCCTGGGACGACGCCGCTCACTAGTGCGAAACGCGGGACAGCCCGTCCGAGCCACGTGCTCGGGCGGGCTGTGTGCGTGAGCAGGGCGCGGATGTGGCGGCAGAACGGCTGATGGCGCTCTGGTTCCGCTGATGCGGGCGGTGGCCGCGTGGTAAGCCAGCGGCATGAAGATCCTCGCCGTGGTGCTGCTCCTCGTCGTCACCGCCTGCACGGCCACCGAACCGGGGACGCCCGCGAAGGCGGAGTGGCTCACCGGCGAGCTGACCTTCCGGAAGGTGGAGGGGCAGGCACCGACCTCGAAGCCGTCGTCCGGGTATCCCGTGCCGCAGCACGAGGCGGGGGACCCGGCCGTGCAGACGGCCAGGGCGACCAGGCAGAGCACCGACAAGGCCGTGCGCGAGCAGGCAATGAGCACGCTCGACTGCGGCGCGCCGGACCCGCTGGTCGGCCACGACGAGGCGGCCGCACCACTGGTTACCTGCGACGGCGGCGAGTACCGGTACGACCTCGGGCCGGTGTTCCTCGACGGCGCCCGCATCGGCAAGGCCTCGTCCGGTCCGAGCGAGTTCGGTGACGGGCACGTGGTGACGATCGAGTTCGACGCCGAGGGCGCCCGGACGTGGGCCGACTTCACCACCGCCAACGTCGGCAACCAGGTCGCGATCCTCATCAACGGACGGGTGCTGAGCGCGCCCAGCATCCAGTCGCCGATCACCGGTGGCGCCGCGCAGATCACCGGCAAGTTCACGGCGGAGGAGGCCGACCAGCTGGCGCGGCAGCTCGTTGGCCGGTGAAGGTGTTTTGAACCGAACCAGCTGAGACGACGTGTGGTGGGTGTCCGCAGTGAGGGGTGACCCGCAATGTCGTACCAGGTTGGGCTCGATCTCGGATCCGCAGGCACCACCGTCGCGACCGTCGGCGGCATCACGACCAACGGCCGTCGTCAGCGCGCCGCGGCCAGGGAGATCGCCGGCGTGCTCGACGACCTCGCGCACCGGCACGGGCAGCCGCCGAGCCGGGTCGCGATGACTCATCCGCTGTGCTGGCCACACGCGCACCTGGAACAGTTGCGGCAGGACCTTATCGAAGAAGGTCGTGCGGACGTGCTGTTCGTGCCCGCGCCACACGCGGCCGCCATCGCGTTCGACGCCGACGTGCTGATGCCCGAGCACAGCACCGTGGCGGTGTTCGACTTCGGTGCCACGGGGTGCGACATCACGGTGTTGCGCAAGCAGGGCGTGCTGTTGCTGGCCGGGCAGCCGGAACGGGTCGAGGTCGGCGGGTTCCACCTGGACGAGCTGGTGGCGGAGCACGTGATCGCGAAGATCGGCACGCACAGCCTGGAGCTCGTGCGCAGCTGCGTCGAGGCGAAGGAACTGCTCGGCAGCTATCCCGAGGTGCGGATCCCCTACGTCGCGGCGAACGGTGAGATGCGCGAGGTCCGGTTGAGCAGGCTGGAGTTCGAGTCGATCATCCGGCCCGCCGTGGAGCTGACGATCGACGCGCTGGAACGCGTCGTGGCCGGTACGTGCCTGCCGGACGCCATCCTGCTCGTCGGCGGGTCGTCACGGATTCCGCTGGTGGCCAGAGAGATCGCCGAACGGCTGTGCGTCCCCGTCCTGCGGGCACCGGACGGCGCGGCGGCGACAGGCGCCTACCTCGAAGCCAAGCAGTTGGAACCCGAACCCGTCGAACAGCCCACCGTCGACGTGCCGTTGCCACGGGCGGAAGAGCCCGAGAAGCGGATTCCGACCACACCGTTCGTCGCGGCGGGATTGCTCGTGCTCGTACTCGGAGGAGGGTGGTTCGCGCACGACGCGATGAACGAGCCTCAGGTGAAGATGGAGAACACGAGCGCACAGCTCGAACCGCCGAGCACGGCCGAGCTTCCCAGCCTCAGCGCGCCAGGGCCCTGATCTCCCGCAGAGTCCGGTCGATCTCCTCGGGGGTGTTGAGGATCGACGTGCCGACCCGCGCGTACGGGATCCGGTAGGACGCCGTGGTGATCTGGATCTGCTTGCGCGCCAACAGCTCCACGACCTCGGGGCCGGTGTGCCCGGCGACGTCGAAGCACACCATGCCCGCGGACGTCGCCGGGTCGCGCGGCGTGTGCACGACGACGCCGGGGATCTCAGCGAGGCCGTCCTTGAACCGTCCCGCCAGCTCGGCGATCCGGGCCGCCACGCGGTCACGGCCGAGGCGCTGGTGAAATCGCACTGCCGCTTGCACACCGAAGTACTGCTCGAACGCGTGGAAGCCGCCGGGCCCGAGCAACGCCGTGGTGCTGCGGTCGCTCAGACTCGGCAGCATCGGCACGATCTCGTCGCTCACCTCGGGGTTCACCCACACCATTCCGGTGCCACGCGGCCCGAACAGCCATTTGTGCGTGCCGGCGACGAACACGTCCGCGCCCATGCGCGCTGGATCGTCGTGCACCGCCGCCAGTCCGTGCACGCCGTCTACGACGAGGAGACAACGGTCTTCCCGTGCCCTGCCGCGGTTCGCCTCGGCGACAACGGAAGCGCACGCGCGCACGGGCATGCGTAGGCCCGTGCTCGACTGCACCCACGTGATGCCCACCGCGCGGGTCTGCGGCGTGATCGAGTTCCGCAGACGTGTGGCGATCTCGTCCTCGGTGGCCCTCGCGGGGTTTTCGAAGAGGGTGCCGACTCTGACCTTCGCGCCCACCCGTCCGGCGGCGAGCCGGGCGGCCTGCTGGTGCCAGGCGTGGTCCTGGTCGTTGAGCAGCACCTCCTGGTCGCCCCGCAGCTTCAGGCCGCCGTAGACGATCGAGAGGCCCATGGTCGTGTTGGGCACGAACGCGATGTCGTCCGCCGCCCCGCCGACGTACTCGCCCAGGGCGACGGCGACCTCCTGGGCCTGCTCGGGCATCAGGTCGTGCGAGTTGGCGTCCAGCCTGCGCTTGAACTCCTCGACCGCGTCCCGCACCTCGCGCGGGTTCGACGCCAGGTAGAAGAGGCCGAGGTTGGTGAGCGCCGGATCCAGCCGGAACTCGCCGCGCACGGCGCCCCAGTCCACTCCGCGCGTGGCCGACGACGCCGTCGGTGCGACGGCGAGCAGTCCTGCCCCGACGAGGAAGTCACGACGTTCCATGCCGTCCATTGGACAGCTTCTCCGGTGCGAACGGCAGTCCCGTGTTCAGCGCCTTGGCCCCCACGGCGCACAGCTCGCCGAGCATGCTCACGCCGATGGAGAGCTGCGTCGGCGCGTGGTGGTCGAACAGCATCGCGAACCCGACACTCATGCCGATCGACGTCACCCACACGAGCAAGGTCCACGGCGTGTACCGCTGCCACAAGTGGCCGTCGCGGTCGAACAGCCTGATCGTCAGGCCGCGGACGGCGCCGAACGCGAACCCGGCGGCCAGTGGCACCAGGTAGGCGAGGTGGAACTCATCCACTGCCCAGACCCCGAAGAACAACAGGAACGCGGGCGGCGCCAGCAGGTCGCGGGCGTTCAGCGGTTCGCCCCGGAACCGGCGCACGAGCACGTACAGCACACCGGCCGCGATCAGCAGATACGTCATGACATCCCCCTAAGTAGCATGACCCTGCTACTTAAACTAGCAGGGTCATGCTACAAAAGGGAGGTGTCACCGAGAGTCGTCGACCCCGTCGCCCGTCGCCAAGCCGTCGCCGAGGCGGTGTTCCGCGTGGTCGTGCGCGACGGCGTCGAACAGGCCTCGCTGCGCAACGTCGCCGTGGAGGCCGGGCTGGCCATCGGGTCGATCCGCCACTACTTCGACAGCCACGACGAAATGATCATTTTCGCGGTCGAGGCGCTCATCCACTCCATCGACGAGCGGGTCATGGCCCACGTGCGGTCTCTCCAGGACCTTGACGACCCGCGGCGGCCCGCCGAACGCGTGCTGTCCGAGGTGCTGCCGCTCGACGACCGCCGACGTGACGAAGCGGTGCTGTGGCTGGCCTTCGTGACCGCCTCGCGCACCCGGCCGTCGCTCGTGCCGCACGCCGAGAAGCTCTACGACGGCCTGCGGGCGCTGTGCCACCGCGCGCTGACGGTGATGACCGAGGCCGGGACCATCGCGGCCGGGCACGACGTCACCCTGGAGTCCGAGCGGCTGGCGTCGCTGCTCAACGGACTCACCGTCGACGGCGTGCTGCACCCGGACCGGATGACCCCGGACCTCGCCGTGTCGGTGCTGCGCCGGCACCTCGACTCGCTGCGGTAGCGCTCCGGTCAGGACAGGCGCGGGGCGTCCACCGCCCAGTACCAGTTGTTGCCCGCGTCGAAGAGGCGCCACGAGACGCGCGCCGTGCGGGCGCCCGGCGGCACGGTCACGGTCAGGGAGACCTGCTGGGCGAGACCGTTGGCGTCGTGGGTGCGGACGACCTGCTGCGGGCCGCCGTCGAACGAGACACTGACGGTGCCGCGCTGCGTCCCCTCCTGCAGGTAGTGCGAGAAGTAGTCGAGCCGGGCGCTGGACCGGCCCGTCACGTCGTAGGCCGGCGAGGTCAGCGTCGAGTCGAACTTGCCGCGCGCCGACGGCGAGCCCTTGTCGTCCCACTCGTCGGGGTCGGCGACGGCGAAGACACCCCGTGCGCGCACGTTCGCTTCTCGCGACTGAGAAAGCGCCGCGCGAGTCCAGAAGTCGTCGGTCGTGAACGACCAGCCCTGCCACTCCGCGGTGCCCTGCGGCATCGACGACGCCGTGGTGACCGTCCAGCCCGACGGACCCTCGTGCGTCCAGCCGAGCACCGAGGCGGGCACGCCCGTCTCGTCCTGGCGCGGCTTCAGGGTCGCCGCGTCGAACGGGTCGGCCGGCGCGGCACCGAGCGCGTAGCCGTCGAGTTGCGCCGGGACGTCCAGGTGCCGCAACGCGGACGCCGCCACGTCCACCAGCTTCGGCGCCACCGCCGGCCGTGTGGAGCCGGTGGAGATCACGAACGTCATCCGCTCCTCCGGTGAGTCGCCGCCGTGACCGCCCGCCGCCGTGTGGCCGTGGTCGGTGGTGATCATGATCAGCCAGTCCTCGGACGCGTACGACGCCCGCGACTCGACGGCACGCACCAGGCGGCCGACCTGCGCGTCGTTCGTGCGCATCGCCGCGGCGTACTGCGCGGAGTCGGCGCCGTGGTCGTGGCCCGCGATGTCGATCTGCCCGAGGTAGACGAACGACGCGTCGGCGGCGTCGGACCGCAGGTGCTGCTCGGCGTCGGCGGTGATCTTCTCGTCGGACCCGGTGTAGCCCGCCGTGTCACCGTCGAGGACGTACTTGCGGTCCTGGCCGGAGCGCAGGATCCGGTCGCTGATCGGCTTCCAGTCCACCGCCGCGTACGTCGACAGGGCCGGCTTCGCGGTGTTCGCGCGCTCCAGCCAGCTCGGGTACGACGTCAGCGCGTTGCCGCTGAACGAGTTGTCCTTGACCTTGTGCTTGTCCGGCCAGACCCCCGTGAGGACCGTGGACCAGCCGGGGCCGCTGGAGGTCTGTGCCATGCCCGAGCCGTACAACGCGCTGCGGGCGCCGTAACCGCGGTTCAGCAGCGCCTTGGTGTTCGGGGTGTCGGCGGAGAGGAGCTTGTCGTAGCGGGCGCCGTCGAGCCCGATCACGAGCACCTTCGGCGTCTTCGCCGGTGCCGCGACCGCGGCCGGGGTCACCAGCAGGAGGGGCAGCAGGATCGCGAGAGCAGCTCTTGTCATGACAGGCAGAGTCAACGCCTGCAAAAGTCTTCGGCAATGGCCCGCGCTTTTAGTTCATCTGCGCTTCGACAGTTGTCAGTACAAGTTCACTGCCTGGCCGTCACCTCCACGTCGCGCGCGGTCAGCTCGGCGGCGCACTCGGTGCACTCGACCTTCGCGCGCACACCGCCTCCGCAGTCGCGGTGGTGCAGGTGGAACGACTCCTCCTCGTCCGGAGCCATCCACTTCTCGCCCCACGTGCGCAATGCCATCAGCACGGGGTAGAGGTCGCGCCCTTTCTCCGTGAGGCGGTACTCGTGCCGTGTGCGGCCATCTTCGTGATAGGGCACGCGCTTGAGCACGTTCTCCTGCAGTAGCACGTTCAGCCGGTCGGTCAGGACGCTGCGCGAGATGTCCATCGTCGCCTGGAAGTCCTCGAACCGGCGGGTGCCCAGGAAGATCTGGCGGAGCAGCAGCAGCGTCCAGCGCTCGCCCAGCAGCGCTGCGGGGCGGCTCAGCGTGCAGGGCATGCTCGCGAAACTCGAGTACGGCATGAGTCCAGGATATCCCTTGCGTTCGATTTTCGAACTCAGCTACAGTTCGGATTCCGAACCCAGAGGGGTAGATCCTCATGCGCGTCACCGAGCTCAACCGCGACACCGCGCCGGAAGCTGTCGACGCGGTGTTCGAAGGACTGTCCGCGCGAAGCCGCTACCTGCGCTTCCACTCGCCGACGCCGCGGCTGACCGCGTCCGCGCGGAGGGTGCTGACCGACGTCGACGGCGAGCGGCACGCGGCCGTGTGCGCACGGGTCGGCGGCGAGCCGATCGGCATCGCCAGGGTGATCAGGACCGGCGAGTGCGGCGCCGAGATCGCGGTCGCCGTCGTCGACCTGTGGCAGCGGCGCGGGGTGGGCCGCCTGCTGCTGGAGGAGCTGACGTCGATCGCCGCCCGGATGGGCGTCGCCGAGCTGCACGGCAACGTCCTGCCCGACAACCGCGCGATGCTCGCGCTGGTGCGGAAGGTGCTGCCCGGGGTGAAGCTCACGAGGGACGCCGACACGATCGAACTGAGCTATCCGCTGGCGTGGGTCACCGCGGAGATCAGCGACGCGGACCTTATAGAAAGCTTGCAGGGAATTTAGAGGGTCCGTCCTGACCATGGCCGCGTGACGACCGCACGGGCCGCCGGCCGCCATATTCGTCGCTCCGAGATCATGGAGCGCGCGTGCACCTGGTTGCGCGACTCGGTGCCCTACAGCCAGACGCGGTTCCACCAGAACGAGCACGGCATCTACCGCGCGGACTGCTCGGGCTTCGTGTCGATGGCGTGGGGACTGCCGGGTCGGCCGGAGCACCGGCACGGTGGCTTGGACACCCCTGGCCTCGCCGTGGTGAGCGGTCTGGTCGCCGCACACGACCTGCGGGCGGGCGACGTGGTGATCCGCGCGGACGGCACCAACCTGACCCGCCACGTGGTGATCTTCGCTGCCTGGGCCGAGGAGCCGGGACGGTACTGGGCGTACGAACAGGCCGGTGGGTTCCGCACGCGGTTGCGCGTCATCACCTACCCCTACGAGACGGGAGCGGAGCTGTACGTACCGCGCCGCTACCTGAGCGTGCTCGACGAGCCGTGACGATCGTCCACAGGGGTCGGATTCCCGGTCCGCGCGTTCACGGTTGACGGGTGGCAAGACAGGACGTTCGACCGGACCAAAACTTCACATCGCCTTGCTACGGTGACCGGCATGAGATCGCTGGGGTTGTTGGCGGTCGCCGCGGCGGCCATCACGTTCGGCTCGACGCTGGCCATGCCGGACGTCGCGGTCGCCGCTGCCGAGGGTGGGGTGGTCTGCGGGACGTACGAGGCCAACTCCAAGATCACGCGCAGCGAGGTCCTGGCGCGCTCCCGCACGTGGATCAGCGCTCGCGTGCCCTACAGCCAGGCCGACTGCTTCGGCAACAAGTACGGCGCCTACCGCACCGACTGCTCCGGCTTCGTCTCGATGGCCTGGGGCCTGCGCATCTCCTACACCACCCACATCCTCGAGCAGGTCGCGCACCGCATCGACTGGGAGGACCTCCGTCCCGGTGACGCGCTGAACGACCGCGAGAACCACGTCGCGCTGTTCATCGGCTGGGCGGACGCGGCCAAGACGCGGCCCATCGTGCGTGAGCAGGCCGGTCCCGACGGCAGCCGGCCCGTGCAGCGGGTGTGGAGTGCCGCGACGGCCCGCAAGTACGTGCCGCTGCGCTACAACAACATCCTCGAGGCCGGCAGCGCGGGCGGCACCGCCAGCGAGACGCCGGTGACGGACAAGCTCGTCGTCGCCTCAGGCCCGCAGATCTCGAACACCGGCCAGCAGCAGCTCGAGATCTTCGCGCGCGCGGCCGACGGCACGATCGTCACGAACTTCCACAAGACGAGCCGTTGGGCGGGCTGGCAGCAGCTCGGTCCCGAGATCTTCGCCGGCGACCCGGTCGCGCTGATGAACCCGCAGACGAAGATCGTCGAGGTGTTCGCGCGCGGCACGGACGACCGGATCTACCGCCTCGTCGACGGCAAGTGGGTCGCGCTCGGCGACACCGCCGTCGCGGGCGACCCGACGCTGCTGTGGAACGACAAGACCAAGGCCGTCGAGGTCCTCGCCCGCGGCGCGGACGGCCTGCTGCTGCGCCACACCGACAAGTGGGCGCCGGTCGGCGACCGCAAGATCGAGGGCAACCCGGCCGTCGCCGACAACGACGTGTACGCGCGGTCCGCCGACGGCAAGCTCGTGAAGTGGGACGGCAGCACCTGGGCCGGCCAGGGCGACAAGAAGATCGTCAGCGACCCGGCCGTCGCCGTCGACCAGGTCTTCGTGCGCACCGAGTCCGGCAGCGTCGAGCAGTACGCGGCGGGCGTCTGGAAGTCGCTCGGCGGCAAGGGCACCGGCGCGCCGTCCGCGGTCTACAACTCGACGACCGGGTCCATCGACGTCGTGCAGCTCGGGGAGAACGGCATCGCCGAGCACTCCCGCGCCACCGACAACGGCTGGACCCCGTGGGCCAAGCTCGGCACCACCAAGGTCTCCGAGGCGCCGACCGCGATGTACCACGCGCAGACGAAGACCGTCGAGGTCTTCGCCCGCACCGAGGACGGCAAGCAGATCCGCCGCTTCTACAAGGAGAAGGGCGGCTGGAGTCAGTGGGCCGTGCTCAGCGGTAAGAACATCAGCTGACCCGAACGCGGAAAGGGGCGGTGACTCACGCGAGTCACCGCCCCTTTCGCATGCGGATCAGCACTCGACGAGCAGGCTCCTGATCGCCGCCTCGCCCTTGGCGTCGTCGTTCGCGACGAGCGCGGACTTGATCTCCTTCGCCGCGTCACGGCACTTCTGCGCGCTCGCCACGTCGGACTCGGCCTTCTTCTGCGCGGCCACCGCCCGGTCGGTGTCCTCCTTGCTGTCCCTGGCCTTCTTGGACAGGTCCGCGATCTCGCGGTCCTTGCCCTCGACCTGCGTGGACAACTCGGCGGAACGGCCCTTCTCCTGGAAGAAGAGGACGCCGAACGCAGCGCCCGCGCCGAAGAGCAGCACGACGAACAGCGACAGCACGACGAGGCCGGTCTTCTTCGGCTTCGGCGGTGCGGGTGCCGGTGCCGGTGCGACGGGCTGCTGGACCGGCGCGAACGCCGGAGGCGTGTACACCTCGAACTCCGGTCCGGCGGGCTGCGGCTGCACGGCGGTGTCCGCAGACTGCTGCGGATCGAACACAGGACTGGTCATGATTTCCCCCCAGGAAGTCCTTCTGGGCTAATCATCGCCACGCCGTCAATCACGTTACGTGAGCTGGGCCACGGCCTTGATGACCAGCGCGAAGAACCGCTCCACGTCGAGCCCGACGGCCACCCGCGCGTTCGGCTCGCGACCGAGCCGCCCGTGCAGGTCGACGACCGTCGCGCCGCGGGTGAACGTGCCCGCCGTCTCGATCCCCACGAACGCGTCCACACAGGTCACGAGCGTCGGGTCGATCACCCGCGCCACCGCCACCGGGTCGTGCAGCGGGGGCGCCGCGAACCCGAACACCTCGCGGTAGGTCGCCGCGAAGAACGTCATCAGGTCACCGCACGTCCGGCCGAGCGGCCCCAGCGCGTTCAACTGAGCAACGATCTCCGGCGTCACCAACGCCTGGTGCGTCACGTTCAACCCGATCATCGTGATCGGCACGCCGCTGCCGAACACGATCGCCGCCGCCTCGGGGTCGACGTAGATGTTGAACTCCGCGTACGGCGTGGTGTTGCCGCGCTCGGTCGACCCGCCCATGAGGACGATCTCGCGCACCGCCGCGGGTCCGTACCGCCGCAGGTACAACGCCACGTTCGTCAACGCGCCGGTCGCCACCAGGGTCGCCGGCATGTGGGCGTGCATGACGTCGATCGCGTGCTCCTCGACCGCGTCGACCGTCAGCGCTCCGAACGCGGGACCGTCCATTCCGGACTCTCCGTGGATGTCCTCGGCCACGTGCAGCGGGCGTACAAGAGGTTGTGCGGCTCCGCGCGCGATCGGAACCGAGATCCCGGCGGCCGAGCAGATCCGCCGCGCGTTCTCGGTGACCTTGTCGAGCGTCTGGTTCGCGGCGACGGTGGTGATCGCCCGCAGGTCGATCTCGGGGGAGCCCGCCGCGAGCAGGATCGCGATGGCGTCGTCGTGGCCGGGGTCGCAGTCGAGCACCACAGGAGTCGGCATGTCCCCATCCTGCCGCTCGCGTAGGGTGAGGCGGGCGAAAACGTTTTCAGGGAGGCTGGAGATGGCGCGCAGGCGGTACGCGGTGGTCGGCACGGGATCGCGGGCGGAGCGGCACGTCCACGCCATCGCCGTCGAGCACGCGGACACCTGCGAACTCGTCGCCTTCGCCGACGTGAACCGCACGAGGATGAACGTCCACAACGAACGGCTCGCCGAACAGGGGATCGCGCCCGTTCCGGTGTACGACGCCGCGGACTTCCTGAAGATGCTCGACGAACAACGGGTCGACGTCGTCGTGGTGACCACCGTCGACCGCTTCCACGACACGTACATCGTGGAGGCGTTGGACGCGGGTCGTGACGTCGTGACGGAGAAGCCGATGACGACGGACGTGCCGTCGGCGCGCAAGATCCTGGACGCGGTGCACCGCAACGACGGCACCGTCACCGTCACGTTCAACTACCGCTACAACCCGATCCACGAGAAGGTGCGCGCGCTGCTCGCCGACGGCGCCGTGGGGGAGATCGGGTCCGTGCACTTCGAGTGGTTGCTCGACACCCGTCATGGCGCCGACTACTTCCGCCGCTGGCACCGCGACAAGGCGAACTCCGGCGGCCTCATGGTGCACAAGGCGACCCATCACTTCGACCTGCTCAACTGGTGGGTCGGCTCGGTGCCGGAAACCGTGTACGCGCACGGCCGGTTGTTCTTCTACGGAGCCGAAAACGGCGCACGGCACGGCTACACGCACGACGACAGGTTCGACATCGAGCTGGAGCAGAACGACTGGCTGAAGAAGCTCTATGTCGACGCACGGCACGAAGATGGCTATCGGCGCGACCAGAACCCGTTCGAACCAGGCGTGTCCATTGAGGACGACATGTCCGTGCTCGTGCGCTACGCCAGCGGCGCGAACCTGACGTACCACCTCACGGCCTACTCGCCGTGGGAGGGCTACCGCCTGATGGTCAACGGCAGCAAGGGTCGCCTCGAACTCGAGGTCGTGGAGAACTCCGGGGTGTCCGGGCAGAACCCCTCGGTGCACGGCGCCGAGGCGAACCCCGAGCAGGGCTGGGCGACGCTGTCCGTCCACCGGCTGTTCGAGCAGCGCGAGGACATCCCGCTGTCCTACGACCGGGACGGGCACGGCGGGGCCGACCGGAGGATGGTCGACGCGCTGTACGGGCCGCCGGGGCAGGAGGACCCGTTGGGACGCAAGGCGACGCACCACGACGGCGCGCTGTCGCTGCTGACCGGGTTCGCCGCCAACCGCAGCTTCGAGACCGGCGAACCGGTCCGCGTCGTGGACGTCCTCGACCTCCGCTGAGGACTCCTTATCGCTCCCCGGCCGTCCGGCGCCATTGCCCGTTCGGGTGGCCGCGTTGACCGTCGGCGCCCGAATGCTGTCGCAAACGAGTCTTGGTTGGCGCGGCGCATTGATATTCGCGCCGCGTCGGCTGATGCTGGTGAGCGCGGTGGAGTCCGCCCGAGAAGGGTGAGAGCGATGCGTGTTGCGCTGGTCGGCGCTCGTGGGCACGGGGCGCGGCACGTGGACAACCTGGTCCGGCTCGGTCACGACGGGCTCGCCACGTTCGTCGGCGTCGTCGACGTGGCGGAGGTCGACGCGCCGGTGCCGTCCTACCCCGACCTGCCGTCGCTCGCCGCCGAGCTGCACCCCGAGGTCGTCGTGGTCTCCACGCCGCCGGGGACGCACCGCGAGATCGTGCTGGCGGCGTTCGAGCTGGGCTGCGACGTGCTGGTCGAGAAGCCGGCGGTGCTGTCGATCGCCGACTTCGACGAGATCTCCCTGGCGGCGGCGGACCGCGGGCTGGTGTGCCAGGTCGGGTTCCAGACGCAGGGGACGGGCTCGTACCGCCGCCTCTGCTCGTTGATCGGCTCCGGCGCGTTGGGAGACATCACCGGTATCGGCGCTGCGGGGCGTTGGGTGCGCACGGACTCCTACTACGACCGCTCCGAGTGGGCCGGCCGGCAGGGCGAGGACGGCACGCTGGTGAACCCGTTCGCGCACGCGCTGCAGAACGCCTTGCTGCTCGCCGACGTCGAGGAACGAGCCGACATCGCTGTCGAGTTGGAGCTCTACCGGTGCCGTGACGCGATCACTGCGGACGACACGGCCTGTGTGCGTGTCACGGCCGATGACGCTCCTCCGGTCGTGGTCGCCACCACACTCTGTGCGACGACATCGTTGCCACCTGTCGTCCTGGTGCACGGGACGCTGGGTCAGGCCGTGTGGTGGTACGACGACGACAGACTGACGGTCAACGACCACCGCATGGCCGTCGCGCCGTCGATCAACCTCCTGGAGAACCTCATCCGCCACCGGCAGACCGGCGAGCCCCTCGTCTCCCCGCTGGCCGCCGCGAGGGCGTTCACCTCGATCGCCGAGCAGTGCGGCAAGGCCGACGTGCCGCTGCTGCCCGCCCGCCGCGTCGGCGACCGGGTCGTGCTCGACGGCATCGACGAGGTCGTCGTGCGGGCCGCGGAGAAGATCGCGACCTTCGAGGAACTCGGCTGCGGATTCGGGCGGTAGTCTGCCGCGCAGTTCGCCGCGTTCGGGGAGAGTTGCGTTGGACACCTACATCGACCTGAAGGACGTCCGGGTCACCGGCTACGTCAGCATGGGCCTGATCGCGCTCGTCGCGGTGGAGTCGATCTGGGGCACGATCAACGACTGGCAGGGCGGCTCGTCGTCGTGGAGCTTCCTCGCCATCATGATGATCATCCCCGCGGCCGTGGCGTTCGTGCTGTGGTTCCGCGGCGTCACGCACAACGCCGAGGCCATCGCCCTGCACGGCGTGCGCACGGTGCCGCAGGTGTGGAAGGCGAGCGACCCGGCGCAGCGCGAGCTGCCGTTCGACCAGCGCGTCGCGAGCCCGTTGATCAGGCCCTGGCAGTACGGGTTCCTCGCGATGGTGGCGTGCGACGTGCTGGAGTCGCTGCTGCTCGACACCCCGGCCTACGTGGTGTTCTCGACTCTGTCCACTGTGTGCGCCATCGGCGCCGCCGGGCTCGCCTGCTTCGTCGTCTTCCGGATCTCGACCATGCAGCAGCGGTTCGCGGTACCTCAGCGCAAGCGCGGCTGAACTGGGGTATACTTCGGCATTGGTTGCAGTTTTGTGTTCGTGTCTTTCACGCTCGCCAAACTTCAGTTGCGAGCGCTTCTCCTTCTTCGCGGTTGGGGCAGGCTCATGACCAACCACGGAGCGGCCGCACAGTGCGGCGCGTTCTTCAGTACGCAAGGAGAAGCAGTACATGGCTAACGGCACCGTCAAGTGGTTCAACGCCGAAAAGGGCTTCGGCTTCATCGCCCCCGAGGACGGCGGCGCTGACGTCTTCGTCCACTACTCGGCCCTCAACGGCTCCGGCTACCGCAGCCTGGAGGAGAACCAGAAGGTCTCGTTCGACATCACGCAGGGCCAGAAGGGCCCGCAGGCGACGAACGTCACCGCTCTCTGACGTTGTTCCACCCGAGAGGCCCCCGGAGTCCGCTCCGGGGGCCTCTCGGCTTTTCTGTTGTGATCATTGGGTTGTGGCTAGCCTGACCTGATGCCGTTGCTCGGACCAGCCGACCCGCTGCCGCACGTGCCCCGGCGCATCCTCGTCGCAGGCAACGCCGGATCCGGCAAGTCGACGCTCTGCCGCCGCATCGCCCACCAGCACGACCTGCGCCGGATCGAGCTGGACAGCCTCTACTGGGGTCCACAGTGGACGCCTCGGCCGGAGTTCCTCGCCGAGGTCGCCGCCTTCGCGCGCGAGGACCACTGGGTCACCGAGTACCAGTACAAGGTCGCGCGCCCCGCGTTGATCGCCAGGGCGGACACGGTGGTCTGGCTCGACCACCGGTTCCCGGTCGTGATGGGGCGGCTCTTCGGTCGCACGATCAGACGTCGCGCGGCGGGGGTGGAGTTGTGGAACGGTAACCGGGAACCGTCGCTGTGGTCGGCGTTCACCGACTCCGAGCACATCCTGCGATGGGGCTGGAAGAGCTACCGGCGCAACCGGGCCAGGGTGCTCGCCCTGGTCGACGACGTCGTGGTCGTGCGGTTGCGCGGGCAGGCACAGGTCGAGCGGTGGCTCGCGGGGCCGCTCGCCTCGGTCGGGGAGGAGCGTGCTCGGTAAGAACGGCACTGGTGCTCGGTGGGACGGGAATGCTGGCCGGCTGCGCGAACCACCTCGTGGCACGGGGGTGGCGGGTCGTGCTGCCGTCGCGCACGCAGCCGCTGATGGCCGACGACGGCCCGGGGCGTGCGGCGCGGGCGTCCCTCTCGCGCGGGCACCGGCCGACGTGGGTCAAGGCCGACTGGGCGGACCCCGCCGCGCTGGCGTCCGAGGTCGAGTACGAGCTCGACGGGCACCCGGTGAACCTGCTGGTCGCGTGGGTGCACACCAGTTACCGCGTGAGCGTGCTCACCGCTGTGCGGCATCTTCTGGCCGAGGGCGCGCCGGTGGTGGAGGTGCACACTTGTGCGCCGGTGCCGGACCCTGTGCTTCCTCATCCGACGCAGCAGGTGTTGCTCGCCCACTTCGCACACGACGCCATGGAGCGCACGCGCCGTGCGGTGTCGGAGGCCGTCGAACGGGCGTTGGAGGGGCGGGCGCCCTCGCTGCACCACGAGGACGCCCGCTGACGCGTCAGATCTTCTCGATCTTGGCCCGGCCGATCTCCGCCTGGACCTTGATGCCCGCTGCCACGTCCATCAGCTGCTTGACGACCACGTCCTCGTTGCGGATGTCCGCGATCTTCGCCTTGGTCTTCACGACGAACGTGAACTCCGCGACCTCCGCCGCCTCGATCTCGGCGATCTTCTGGAAGTCCTTGCTGAGGTCCAGCAGCACCTCCGCGCCGTCGACGACCGCGACCTGGTAGTCCGCCGGCGTCTCGGAGGTGAAGCCCTTCTTGAACTCGCCGGTGACCTTGATGCCCTCGGGTGTCTCCTCGAAGTCCATGACCCCGGCGACCGGTGTGAAGACCGCTTCCTGGAAGTCGGCCGTGGCCTTCGCCGGTTCGGGCTCGGCCAGCGCGGGGGAGGCCGTGAGGGCGAGCGTCGCGAGCAGGGCGGTGGCGATGTTCAGCAGTTTCGGCATGTCTTCGTTCGTACCTGCGGGCATTTGGCCCCGCTCGGTCAAACGCGTCGCTCGATCGGGCGGTGGGCAGGTACGCTCCGCGCCGAACATCGGGGGACGGGCTTTCACCTGGGGGTATGTGATGAACGAGGGTTTCCGGCCGGTGCACGGGGTCGGCCTGGCAGCGGTCGTGCTCGTCGGGATCTCGGCTGTGCTCGACGTGCTCGTGGCCGCGCTCGCCTGGCTCACCGTCGACGCCGACCAGTTCACGCCGCTCGGTGCCGCCGTGTCGTTGATGCTCTCGTGGTGCCTCCTCGTGGCGTTCGTCGTCACGGCGGCCACGTTCATCGTGTGGCTGTACCAGGCACGCGTCAACGCTGACCGGATCACGTCGCCGCACCAGCACCGCTACTCGAGGGCGTGGCTGGTCGGCGGCTGGTTCGTGCCGATCATGAACCTCTTCGTCCCGCACGCGGTCGTGCAGGACGTGTGGCGCGCCTCGGACCCGGCCAACCGGCTGGTCCCGCTGCCGGAGCGGCCCCAGAGCGGCCTGATCACCGGCTGGTGGATCTGCTTCCTGCTGTCCAACGTGACGGTGATCCTGCCCGCGTCGCGCTCGTACGAGCTCACCGTATACACGACGATCTCCGCGGCGCTGTCCGTCGCGGCCGCCGTGCTCGCCGCCCTGGTGATCCGCCAGGTCAACGACCTGCAGGTCAACGCGCGGAACGCATCCCCCGCACCAGCAGCATGACCGACTCGCGCACCTCCGCCCGTGAGCGCTCCGGCTGGAACACCTGCCAGTCCAGGGCGATCACGAGCAACGTGCCGAACAACGCCGCCGACGCCGTGCCGACCTCGACTCCCTCGGGGAGCCGGCCGGCGTCGGACAGGCGTTTCATCTGACCGCGCACGATCGACACGATGTCGTCGCGCAGCAACGAGAGAGTGCCGTGCCATTGGCCCGGTGTGCGCCACAGCTCCGACACGAGCAGCTGACCGAACGCCGGGTACTCGGCCCAGAAGCCGAGCATCTCGTCGACCAGCGCCTCCAGCGAGTCCTCGGACCCCTCCGCGGACCGCAGCCGGCCCGCGAGGATCTCCACCCCGTGGTGCAGCAGCGCTTCGACCAGGGCGTCCTTCGAGGCGAAGTTGTAGTAGATCGTGCCCTTGGCGACGCCCGCCTCCGCGGCGATCTCGTCGACCGTGACCGAGGCCGCGCCCCGTTCGCCGACCAGCTTCAACGCCGCGTCGAAGAGCTTCTGCTTGGTCGCCGTCGTCCGCGCGCTCACAGCACGAGCTCCGGCTTCAGCTTGGACACCGTCCACACGCGCTGCTTGTAGGCCGCCACGGACGACAAGGCTAGGGCTCCGACCAGCCAGGCGAGAAGGATCAGCGCGTCCTTTCCGACGCTGCCGAGGTCGCCGCCGTACATGAGGTGGCGCAGACCGTCGACCGCGTAGCCCATCGGCAGGCCGTAGTGCAGCGGGTACAGCGGCACCGGGATGGTCTGCCACGGGAACGTGCCGCCCGCGCTGACCAGCTGGAGGATCAGCAGGATCAGGCCGAGGAACTTGCCGACGGCGCCGAACGCGGCGTTCAGCGCGTGCAGGATCGCGACGAACGTGAGCGACATCAGCGCGAGGAAGCCGAACGTGCCTAGGGGGTTCGACGGCTCGATGTCGACCACGAACCGTACGACGGTGAACATCACGAGCACCTGCACGATGCCGAGCAACGCGCCCGGCAACCAGCCGCCCAACGCGACCCTGAGCGCCGACTGCCCCGCGGCGAGCGCACGGCGTGAGAGCGGACGCAGAAGAAGGAAGAGCACGAACGCGCCGATCCACGTCGCCAGGCCCAGGAAGAACGGGGCCAGACCCGCGCCGTACGTGGCGGCCTTGGTCTGGGACAGGCCGCGCACCGCCACCGGGTCACCGATGGCCTGGGCGATCGCGGCACGGGTCGGGTCGTCGGCGTTCGGGATCTTGTCGATGCCGCCGGACAGGCCGGTGCTCAGGTCGCTCGCACCCGTGGCGAGCTTGGTGGCACCGTCCTTGAGCTGCGGCGTTCCGGTGGCCGCCTGCCGCAGGCCGTCGCGCAGGGCAGCGGCGCCGTCGTCGAGCTTGGCGATGCCGGCGACCAGCGGCGGCATCTTCGCCGACAGCTGCTCGGCGCCGTCGGCCACCTGGTCCGCGCCGGTCGCGAGCTTGCGCAGGTCGCCCGCCGCGCCCTGGACCTTGGTGTTCGCGTCGTCGACGGGCTTGCGGACCTGGCTGATCGAGGTCATCACCTTCTGCACCTGCTCCTCGGTGAACCCGAGGGTGCGCAAACGGTTGGCGAGGTCGCCGTTGGCCTGGTCGAGCACGCCGATGAGGTCCTGGGCCCTCTTCGCGTACACCTCGGCCTCGGTGGCGGCGGTCTCGTTGCCGGTCGCGACCTGGCGTGCGCCGTCGGCGATCTTCTTCGCGCCCTCCGGCAACACCGCCGTCTGCGTCCTCAGGTCGTGCAGACCGGTGCTCAGCTGGGTCGCGCCGGTGTCGAGCTTCTGGACGCCGGCGTCCAGCTCGGTGATCTTGTCGCGCAGCTGGGCGTTGCCGTCCGCGAGCTGCTTGGCGCCGTCGGCGGCCTTGGTCGTCTCCTGGCGGATGGTGGAGAAGCCCAGCAGGAACTTGTCGGCGGCCTCGGTGGAGACCTTCGCCGTGATGGCCCTGCGGACCTCGCTCACGACCTGGTTCGCGATCGTGGAGCCGAGGTAGTTGTTGGCGTCGTTGGTGGTCAGCGTCAGCACGCCCTGGCGCGGCTTGTTCTGCTCCGCGGACGTGAGGGCCTCGGAGAAGTCCTCCGGCAGCGTGAGGGCGAAGATGTACTTGCCCTTGCGCACGCCCTCGTCGGCGTCGTCGACCACCTGCCAGTTGAACTTCTTGCCGTTGAGCAGCTCGTCGGCGACGTCCTTGCCCGCGTTGAGGTCCTGCGCGCCCTTGTCCTTCACGACGAGCGCGGCGGGCACGTTGTTCAGGTTCGCGTACGGGTCCTTGTTGGCGTAGAGGTACAGCGACGCGTACAGCAGAGGCACGAGAGCCAGAGCCAGGACGGCGAGCTTGGGGAGCTTGCCGGAGGTGATCCGGCGCAGCTCGTTGAAGGCCATGCGAAGGGCGCTCATGCGGTGATCTCCATCTTGGTGTCGTTGTCCTCACCAAGGCGCGCGTGCGGGATGTCGAGGATCTGTGCGGAGGAGTTCGAGCACAGGACGACGACGGACCGTTCGGGGGTCACGAAGTCGTGGGCCAGTGCGAGCCACTCGCGCGGGTTCGGGTGGTAGCGGTCCGGGCAGTCGAGGACGAGCGCCGTGACGCCGGGGCGGGCGGCGGCCAGCTCGAGCATCACCGCGCACCGCGTCTGCGCCGGCACGTGCTCGAAGCGCTTGTCCGCGTGCTCATCGGCGGCGTGCTCCACCAACCAGTCGTGCACCGCCTTCTTGCCGGAGGGCATGCGGTTCATCGCGAGCTCCTCACCGACGACGGCGCTGAGCGTCAGTGCCTCCTCCGGCTCGTTCACCTCGGGGGCGTCGACCAGGACGACGTGCTTGCGCAGCGTCTTCGCGTCCGGGGACACGGAGCCCGTCGAGGGCTTCATGCGGCCCGAGAGCAGGAGGGCGAGGGCCGTGTGACCGGTGCCGGGGTCACCCGCGACCAGGGTGAGCTCGCCGGGCTCCACGGTCAGCGAAGTCGGCCGGAGCAGGGGACCATGGCCCCCGTTGACGCCTGCGCGACTCGCCTTGATCTCCACGGCCTTTACCTTCCTTTTAAACTGACCGGTCAGTACAAATTCTCCCGCAGTCGTCGGCCGCTGGCAACTCGGACATAGGTCACCTAAGGGCGGACGCGGGGCGTACTTCCCAGACGGTCCACAGCGGCCGGTAGCCCTGCCGGGGCCAGAAGACGCTGCTCAGCGGGTTCGGCGGGTTGTAGTAGAGGTACGTGCCGACCGTGCCCGCCCGGTGGAGCTCCTGGTGGACGTGGGCGAGGAGCTGCCGGCCGACACCGGAGCCGCGGGCGCCCGGCAGCACCGAGACGCAGTTCACGTAACCCCAACGGCCGCGCGGGAGCCGGGTGGCGGCCATCGTGCCGGGTTCGGAGGAGACGATCGCGCACTCGGCGAGCCCCACCGCGATGCCGTCGCGTTCGGCGAGCCAGATCGGGCTGGCGTTGCGGAGACGCTCCGTGAGAGCGCGGCGCTTCACCACAGCCGCGTTCGGGCGCACGATCGTGGAGCCGACGTAGGAGGAGTACTCGAGCTCGGCGAGCGAAAGCTCCAGCACGGTCTCCAGGTCGTGAGGGGTCGCACGGCGCATAGTGAGCGTGCGCGACACAGGGGGAGTTGGCGTGCGCAGGCGCACTGCGAGTACCGACAGCGGCACGAGTCCGTGGTCGAGAAACGCCCGTGCGGCTTTCGTGTCCCGGCTCGGCCAGTGCACGACGCACGCCGTGTCCTCGTGCATCTCCTGCGTGTCGAGGTGATGGCGGAAGCGCGTCAGCAACGCGTCCATGCCCTGCGAGCCGCCGACGAGCGGGAGCATCTCCCACACCTCGGCGGCCGACCACAGCCGCGTGGTCGTGTGCGGCTCGAAGGTCTGGTGGCTGACGACCCCGGCCACCCGCGAGCCGTCCGCCAGGGCCGCCGTGAGGACGTGGCCGTCCGCGGGCGGCTCGGTGGCGGGCGGGAGCAACGGGTCCAGTGACGCGAAACGCGCTGACTGGGCCGCCACCAGTCCGCGTGCCGAGGTCATGGCCGTTGAGGTTACGACGTGAGGCGCGTCCGGAAGATCGCGGTGCCGGGGAAGAGCTTGCCGCGCAGCGGGCTCCACTGGCCCCAGTTGCGGGTGTGCCCCTTCGGCCACTCCGGCTCCACCAGCTCCTCGAGCACGAAGCCGGTGTTCGTCAGCGCCCTGACGTAGTCGCCGAGCGTGCGGTGGTGCTCGACGTAGGTCGCCCGGCCCTCCTCGTCGACCTCGACGTAGGGGGTGCGGTCGAAGTACGACTGCGTGACCGTGAGGCCGAGCGGGCCGGGGTCGTCCGGGAAGATCCACCTCATCGGGTGATTCACCGCGAACACCCAGGGCGCGCCGGGCCGGAGCACGCGGGCGAGCTCGCCGAAGACCTCCTGGACGTCCGCGACGAACGGCACGGCGCCGAACGCGCTGCACGCGGCGTCGAAGGAGTCGTCCCGGAACGGCAGCTGGTCGGCGCTGGCCTGCACGAGCGGCACGTCGATGCCGGTCTCGGCGTTGTGCGCGCGGGCGTGGCGGAGCATGCCGGCGGAGATGTCGAACGCGGTGACGTCGGCCTTGCGGTCCTTGAGCCAGCGCGCGCACGGGGCACTGCCGCAGCCGACCTCCAGGACGCGCTGACCAGCGACTTCACCGAGGAAACCCGCCTCCTCCTCGCACAGGCCCTCCGGACACCAGACGAAGTCCGCCGCGCCGAGGAACGCGCCGTGCGTCTCGTGGTAGTCGTCGGCGTCCGCGTCCCACCAGATCCGGTTCGCCACCCGCGACTCCGCGGCGTCCGCGCCGCGCTTGACGATCCCGGCGGTGCCGAGCGCTTGTTCCGCGCTCGCGTGCTGGTCGGACACACTGCTCCTTCACATGGGGGCTGGTTTGCTTGCGCGTCTCGCGGCCGCGTACGATATCGCGTGCGTAGTGGGTTAGTGCTGCCCATGATCCAGAACCGCCGGATTCCAGGTCGCTGCGACGCTGCGCGCGCACCACTACCAAGCCATCGATGCCAATCCGTACCGGAGCCACCTACCTAATGTCCACCGACACCACCACCGCCCCCGTTGCCGCTGCTCCCAAGCAGGTCGCGATCAACGACATCGGGACGGAGGAGGACTTCCTCGCAGCTATCGACAAGACGATCAAGTACTTCAACGACGGCGACATCGTTGAGGGCACCATCGTCAAGGTCGACCGGGACGAGGTCCTGCTCGACATCGGCTACAAGACCGAGGGCGTCATCCCCTCGCGTGAACTGTCGATCAAGCACGACGTCGACCCCAACGAGGTCGTCAAGGTCGGTGACGAGGTCGAGGCGCTTGTTCTCCAGAAGGAGGACAAGGAAGGCCGTCTGATCCTCTCCAAGAAGCGCGCCCAGTACGAGCGCGCGTGGGGCACCATCGAGGCCCTCAAGGAGAAGGACGAGCCCGTCAAGGGCACGGTCATCGAGGTCGTCAAGGGTGGTCTCATCCTCGACATCGGCCTCCGCGGCTTCCTCCCCGCCTCGCTCGTCGAGATGCGTCGCGTCCGCGACCTCCAGCCGTACGTCGGCCGCGAGCTCGAGGCGAAGATCATCGAGCTGGACAAGAACCGCAACAACGTGGTCCTGTCCCGCCGCGCGTGGCTCGAGCAGACCCAGTCCGAGGTCCGCAGCGAGTTCCTCAACCAGCTGCAGAAGGGCCAGGTCCGCAAGGGCGTCGTGTCCTCGATCGTCAACTTCGGTGCCTTCGTGGACCTGGGTGGCGTCGACGGTCTCGTCCACGTCTCGGAGCTGTCCTGGAAGCACATCGACCACCCGTCCGAGGTTGTCGAGGTCGGCCAGGAAGTCACCGTCGAGGTCCTCGACGTCGACATGGAGCGCGAGCGCGTCTCCCTGTCGCTGAAGGCCACGCAGGAAGACCCGTGGCGCCAGTTCGCCCGCACCCACGCGATCGGTCAGATCGTGCCGGGCAAGGTCACGAAGCTGGTTCCGTTCGGTGCGTTCGTCCGCGTGGACGAGGGCATCGAGGGCCTGGTCCACATCTCCGAGCTGGCCGAGCGCCACGTCGAGATCCCGGAGCAGGTCGTGCAGGTCGGCGACGACGTCATGGTCAAGGTCATCGACATCGACCTGGACCGCCGCCGCATCTCGCTGTCGCTCAAGCAGGCCAACGAGGGCTTCACGGTCGACTCCGAGTTCGACCCGACCCAGTACGGCATGGCCGCCGAGTACGACGACCAGGGCAACTACATCTACCCCGAAGGCTTCGACCCGGAGTCGCAGGAGTGGGGCGAGGGCTTCGACAAGCAGCGTGAGGAGTGGGAGCGCCAGTACGCCGAGGCGCACACTCGTTACGAGGCCCACATGAAGCAGATCCGCAAGGCCGCCGAGGCCGAGGAAGAGGCTTCGGCCGAGGGTGCGGGCAACTACACCTCGGGCGGCGACGCCTCCGGCACCACCTCGGTCGGCGCCCCGGCGCAGTCCGGTGGCACGCTGGCCTCCGACGAGCAGCTCGCGGCGCTCCGCGAGAAGCTGTCGGGCGGCATGTGAGTCGCTAGCTAGACCTTCGAAGGCCCCGCACTCCGCTGGAGTGCGGGGCCTTCGTCGTTCGCTACCTCGGCGTGGCGGTCCGGCCCTCGCACCGCCTCACGCCGCCGGCGCCGCGCCTTCTGCCGCACGCTGCCTTGCCACCACCTCGGGGCTCCTTCGCCGCCGCCCTCGGTCCGTCACCCGTGCCACTCCGCCGCCTCCGCCCCGCCGCCTCTCGGTCCAACCGCTCTCGCCTCGCTGCCCTCTTGCCCCGCCGCCCCTCGCGCCAGTCGCCTCCGCCCCCCACCGCGCTAGCCGCCCTCTCACTCCGCCCCCACCGCGCCCGCCGCCCCACCCGTTGGCCGCAGCCCACGACACGCCACCCACCACCCGTTCACTCTGTGGTGGAGGCCCAACCTCGTTGTGTAGGTTGACAAACCTATGCGTGGGAACAAGTTCGTCGTGGCACTCGGCGCGGGTGTGCTGGCCTTCGGCACCGCCTGCTCGACCGCCGTGCCGCAGACTCAGGCGCCGCCGCCCCAGATCCCGAAGATCACGCCGCCCACGATCGTCTCGAAGACGCCGGTGATGGTGGACCGGGCGTTGCCGGACGACTGCGAGCTGGTGGTGCCGGTCGACGTCATGAACGCGACGCTCGGCCAGGAAATGCCCGGCGAACCCCGGATCATCATCGGCATCAAGGAACCGGGGATCGGCCGCACCGGGAAGATCGATTGCTACTACGGCATTCCCGAGAAGAAGGGCCTGCCCGACGCCAAGATCGTGATCGGGCTGTCGACCTACACCGACGACCTGACGGCGCGGACGAGGGTCACGGAGAGCGTCGAGGCCGAGCGGGCCGAGGGCGCGAAGATCACCGAGGTCGACGTCGGCAAGCAGAAGGGCACGCTGGTCGAGGGCAAGGACGAGCAGCTGCTCATCGGGTCGCTGGGGAAGTCGACGTTCGTGGTGCGCAACCGGAACAACTTCATCCCCAAGGAGAAGCTGGTCGCGGTCCTGCCGGTGCTGGCCCAGCAGTCCATGACCCCGCCGCTGTAGCGGTGTCCACAGCGGACTTCACGCCGTGACGCTAGCGGCCCCGCTAACCTGACCCGCATGCTCAGGGTGGGGTTGACCGGGGGAATCGGGTCCGGCAAGTCGACGATCGCGCGGCTGCTGGCGGACAACGGCGCCGTGGTGATCGACGCGGACAAGCTGGCGCGCGAGGTGCTCGAGCCGGGCACGGACGGGCTCGCCGAGGTCGTCAAGGCGTTCGGCGAGGACGTGCTGCACGAGGACGGCACGCTGAACCGGGCGGCGCTCGCGGCCAAGGCGTTCGCGACCGAGGAGGCCCGGCAGACGCTCAACGGGATCACGCACCCGCGGATCGGCGCGCTCACCGGGCAGCGGATGGCCGAGGCGGCCGAGGACGCGATCGTCGTGCACGACATCCCGTTGCTCGTGGAACGGGACATGGCGGCCGTGTACCACCTGGTGATCGTCGTGCACGCGGACCCCGCGACGCGGCTGGAGCGCCTCGTCACGAGCCGGGGGATGGACCGGCGCGACGCCGAGAACCGGATCGCCGCGCAGGCCACCGACGAACAGCGCCGGGCCGTCGCGGACGTGTGGCTCGACAACAGCGGTGAGGTCCCGGACGTCACGGCGTTGTGGGACCGGTTGGTGGGCTTCGAGAAGAACGTGCGCACGCGGTCGTACGCGTCGAGCTCGCCGATCGTCGTGCCCTACGACGAGCGGTGGCCCGCGCAGGCCCGCAGGCTCGCGCGGCGGATCAGTCTGGCGGCGGGCGGCCGGCACGTGGAGCACATCGGGTCGACGGCGGTGCCGGGGCTCGCGGCGAAGGACGTGCTCGACTTCCAGCTCGCCGTCGAGGACATGGAGGCGGCGGACGACCTGCGAGAGGCGTTGGCGCAGGCCGGTTTCCCGTACGTCGGGCCGTACGAGGACACCCCGCACGGCGAGGGGGTCTGGGACAAGCGGCTGCACGCCGGCGCGGACCCGGGACGGCGTGTGAACCTGCACCTGCGCGTCGAGGGAGCGGCCAACTGGCGGTGGGCCGCCGACTTCCGCGACTGGCTGCGGCACGACGTGGCCGCGCGCGAGGAGTACGCGAACCTCAAGCTGGAGCTGTCCCAGCGGTTCGTGGGAGACGCCGGCGCCTTCGCCTACGGAGAAGCGAAGGAACCGTGGATGGAGGCGGCCGTCGAACGCGTCGAGGCCTACAGGGGCGGCCAGGCGTCGTAGATGCCCTGCCACGTCAGCCACGACGTCAGGTTGTGGTTGACGTTGCTGAGCTCTTCGAGGGTGCGGTGGACCGTGCGCAGCGCCTGGTCGGCGTCGCCCGGCCGCAGCACCCTCCCCGCTACCGCGGCGGCGAAGTCCTCGCTGCGCACGATGCGGGCCACCGTGCCGCCGGGGACGGCGAGTCCCAGCAGCAGGTCGGTGGTCTGCCAGTGGCGGTGGTCGCGCTCGACCCGCACCGCGGACAGCACGCTCGGGGTGCTGCGCGCGTGCCGGGAACGCGGGCGGTAGGTGGTCAGCCGCAGGCCCAGTTCGGGCATCAGCCAGGTGACCTCGGAGTCCGAGAACGGGTCTTCCGGCGTGGGATGTTCGATTCGCAGACCCCACCGTTCGACGTCGCACGAACTGAGCGTTCGCGAGCCACCCGACGAATACGAGCGCACGCCCGAAAAGGTGTCGACGACATCGACCAACTGAGGTGTAGTGATCGCTCCCACGCCGCCGAGCGTAGTCAAATATGTGCTCCCAGTTACACGCCGGGTCGATTTGTTACGTCACGGTCAGGTGACGAACACGCTCTGTGTATCAGCGCCAGGACGTAGGACAACCCGAATAGGTGAGCCACCGGACCACATCGTGACCGTGCGCTGAAATGCCGGACACCGCCGAGTAGGTGGTTTCCAGCGCCCATTGCGCGCGTTCCGGCGAGATCAGGTCGTGCTGAACTGCGGAGATCAACTCGTCCGTGTCCAGCACGATCACGCTGTGGCCCGTTCGGACGATCAGGTCGAGGTACAGATCGGTTGTTTTCCAGACGCTGCCGATCGCGTTGATCTCCACGACGTCGACGTAGAAGTCGAAGTCGAGCTGGTGTCCGGGGTGCCACGACTGCCGCGTCACGCGGAGGTTCAGCTTGGGCAGGAACCAGCTCTCGAAATGACTGATCTTGGGGTGGCCCGCGAGGGGCCGGAACATGTAGAGGCCGGTCGGGGTGAGCCGGAACTCGTCGACGCTCCTCAGCTGCCCCTTGGGGTCGGTGTTGCTCTTGGCGTCCAGGTCGAAGTACTCGATCTTCGGCGGATGGATGTGTGCCACGTCCGCGATACTGCCATCGCCGGGCCCCGCGGCCACTTAGGATGCCGCGCATGTTCGGGATCATCCGCCCCTGTCGCAACAGAATGGGCGCTGAGCTGCGGTCCGCGTGGCTCTCTCACCTCTGTGGAATGTGCCTGTCGTTGCGCGACGAGCACGGTCACCTCTCGCGTTTCGTCACCAACTACGACGGGTTGATGATCTCGGCCGCTGTCGAGGCGCAGTCGTCGGTCTCACGCCGGACCGCGGGGCCGTGCGCGTTGCGCGGCATGAAGTCCGCCGACGTGGCCATCGGGAACGGGGCCCGGCTCGCGGCGTCGGTGTCGCTGGTGCTGGCCTCGTTGAAGATCGAGGACCACGTGGACGACGGCGACGGGCTCGCCGCCAAGGTGCCGTGGGCGGGACGCGCGATGGCGCGGCGCTGGGCCGCCAAGGGCCTGGAGACGGCGTCCGACCTCGGGTTCGACGCGTCGGTGATGGTGGACGCGGTCCGGCGGCAGTCCGGCGTGGAGGCCGCGGCCGGCCTGGGCAGTTCCGTGCTCGTCGTGACCGAGCCGACGGAGACCGCGACCGCGTTCGCCGTCGGGCAGACCGCGGTGCTCGCCGGCAGGCCGGGCAACGTGGAGCCGTTGCGCGAGGTCGGGCGGCTGTTCGGCCGGGTGGCCCACCTGATCGACGCCGCGGAGGACCTGGAGGAGGACCGCGCGTCCGGGGCGTGGAACCCGCTGCTCGCCACCGGGACGTCGGTCGAGGAGGCGCACCGGCTGTGCCTGGACGCCCTGGCCGGGATCAGGCTCGCGCTCAAGGACGTCGAGTTCACCGACGGGCGCCTCATGCACAAGCTGATGGTGCACGAGCTGGAGGAGTCGGTCATCCGGGTCTTCGGCAAGCGCAAGCGCCACCAGTACCCGCCGGACGAGCACAGCTGGTCCGATCCCGGCAGCGGGCTGTGGGCGTACCCGAGGCTCAACTGGCAGCGGCAGCCGCGCGGGTGCTTCGAGGGCTGCGGGGCGTTCCTCTACATGTGCGGCACCTGCCAGTTCTGCTGCCGCGACCCGTTCCCCGGTCCGTGGAGCGACAAGCGGCGCGACGGGTGTGACGGCGGTGACTGCGGCCCGAACTGCAACTGCAACGGCGACTGTTGCTGCTGCCCCTGCGATTAGGTCCCTGACCAGCTCTAATCGGAAATTGTCAGACCCTCGGCGTACCGTGCTTCCCGTGGCTTTCGCAACCGAGCTCCCGTCAGAGGAAAGCACCGTCAAGGCGCACTCCGAGCACCGCCCCGTCGGCGACATCGTCCGCACCGACGGGCAGTTCCGCGTGGTCAGCGAGTACCAGCCGGCGGGCGACCAGCCGGCGGCGATCGCGGACCTCGAACGCCGCGTGCGCTCCGGCGAGCGCGACGTGGTGCTGCTCGGTGCCACGGGTACCGGCAAGTCGGCGACCACGGCGTGGCTCGTGGAGAAGCTGCAGCGCCCCACGCTTGTCATGGCGCCGAACAAGACGCTGGCGGCGCAGCTGGCGAACGAGCTGAAGGAGCTCTTCCCGCACAACGCGGTGGAGTACTTCGTCAGCTACTACGACTACTACCAGCCCGAGGCGTACATCCCGCAGACGGACACGTACATCGAGAAGGACTCCTCGATCAACGAGGACGTGGAGCGCCTGCGCCACTCGGCCACGATGTCGCTGCTGACCCGGCGCGACGTCATCGTGGTCGCGTCGGTGTCGTGCATCTACGGCCTGGGCACGCCGCAGTCGTACCTCGACCGGTCCATCCCGCTGGAGGTGGGCGTGGAGGTCGACCGCGACGCGTTCCTGCGCCTGCTGGTCGACGTGCAGTACACCCGCAACGACATGTCGTTCACCCGCGGCTCGTTCCGCGTGCGCGGCGACACGGTCGAGATCATCCCGTCGTACGAGGAGCTCGCGGTCCGCGTCGAGTTCTTCGGCGACGAGATCGACAAGCTCTACTACCTCCACCCGCTCACCGGCGACGTGGTGAAGGAGGTCTCGGACCTCCGGATCTTCCCCGCGACCCACTACGTGGCGGGCCCGGAGCGCATGGAGCGCGCGATCCGCGACATCGAGGCCGAGTTGGAGACGACGCTCGCGCAGATGGAGCGGCAGGGCAAGCTGCTCGAGGCCCAGCGCCTGCGCATGCGCACCCAGTACGACCTGGAGATGATGAAGCAGGTCGGCTTCTGCAACGGTATCGAGAACTACTCGCGCCACATCGACGGCCGCGGGGCGGGCACGGCGCCGGCGACGCTGCTCGACTACTTCCCGGACGACTTCCTGATGGTCATCGACGAGTCGCACGTGACGGTGCCGCAGATCGGCGGCATGTACGAGGGCGACGCGTCCCGCAAGCGCAACCTGGTGGAGCACGGCTTCCGGCTGCCCTCGGCGCTCGACAACCGCCCGCTCACGTGGGAGGAGTTCGCCGACCGGATCGGCCAGGTCGTCTACCTGTCGGCCACCCCCGGCCCGTACGAGATGGGCCAGTCCGGCGGCGAGTTCGTCGAGCAGGTCATCCGCCCGACCGGCCTGATCGACCCCGAGGTCGTCGTGAAGCCGACCGAGGGTCAGATCGACGACCTGGTGCACTCGATCCGCGAACGGGCCGAGCGCGACGAGCGCGTCCTGGTCACCACGCTGACCAAGAAGATGGCCGAGGACCTGACGGACTACCTGCTGGAGCTGGGCATCCGCGTCCGGTACCTGCACTCCGAGGTCGACACGCTGCGCCGGGTCGAGCTGCTGCGCCAGCTCCGCCTCGGCGAGTTCGACGTGCTGATCGGCATCAACCTGCTCCGCGAGGGCCTCGACCTCCCCGAGGTCTCGCTGGTGGCGATCCTCGACGCCGACAAGGAGGGCTTCCTGCGCTCCGGGACGTCGCTGGTGCAGACGATCGGCCGCGCGGCCCGCAACGTGTCCGGTGAGGTCCACATGTACGCGGACAAGATCACCGACTCGATGCGCCACGCGATCGACGAGACCAACCGTCGCCGCGAGAAGCAGATGGCCTACAACGCCGAGCGGGGCATCGACCCGCAGCCGCTGCGCAAGAAGATCACCGACATCCTCGAGGCGGTCTACTCCGAGGCCGAGGACGAGGTGCCGGTCGGCGGCTCGGGCCGCAACCAGTCGCGCGGCAAGCGAGCCACGGGCGAGGGCGGCAGGTCCTCCGGCGTGGTGGCCTCGCACGAGCGGGCGGGCATGGCCCGGTCGGAGCTGGCCGACCTGGTGCAGTCGCTGACGGACCAGATGATGAACGCGGCCCGCGACCTGCAGTTCGAGCTGGCGGCCCGGCTGCGCGACGAGATCCAGGACCTGAAGAAGGAACTGCGGGGCATGGACGCGGCGGGGGTCAAATGACAGGTCATTTACGCAGGTAGCGTGGACGGCATGGGGGAGTCGCCGTACCAGGACGTGATCGGCAAGGGTGGCCTCGAAGCCGTGCTCCGGGAGGCGTGTCCCGCAAGCGACATCGAGTTCGCGGCCTTCGCGACCGCCTTCGACGGCGTAGAGGCCACGGTCACCAATGGCGATCGCGCCGTGTACGTCCGGCTGACGGGCGACGAACGCGAGTTCCACGTGCGCCCGAGGCTGTACGGGACGCAGCTGGGCGACCTGACCCACAACGGACCTGGCCGGGTTCACCGGCTCAGTGGCCGCGTGGCTAGGCGGCGCCACCGCGCGAGAGCTGGCCGCGGCCTGGCCGTTCGCCGACTTCGTCGCTGTCGCCGACGCGTACGAGAGCGGCGACGAGGTCGAGTTCCGGTGGCAGACGACCCGTGCGGGCAACCAGCCCGGCCTGGACGAGTTCATCGCGGCGGCGATGCGACACCCCAGGCTGCGACCGCTGTACCCGTTCACCTCGCACTGGTGGATGTCGTTCAGGGTCGCTCCGCACGCGTACCGGCTGGGCGGCCCGTGGGTGAGGGCGCTCGGCGGCGGCCGGTTCGCGGTGACCGCAGACCGGCAGCGGGACCACGAGGTCGACTACGACGCCGCCGCAGCGGTGCGGGTGGTCGCGGCTGAACTGGACCGCCTCGGCGTGCCCTCGCCACCGCCAGGCCCGGAGGGCCGTCAGCCGAGTGCCGGTTGACTGGCCGTTGTGCTGCTGAGCGCTGCCAGCCCTCTACCTCCGACTCGACGTCGTACCGGTCGATCGTCCGGTGTGGCTGGCTTCGGCGTGCGCTCACCACCGCAGGCCGGCACAGCCCTCCGCCGCCCCAGCCGAGCGCCGGGTGCGATGCCTCGCCACGGCGTCACCACCGACGTCACCACCGACGTCACCACCGACGTCACCACCGGCGTCACCACCGGCAGGTGCATGGCGCTCACATCCGACCCGCCCGAGTGCCGGTAAACCGTCCGACATGAGCCGCTTCGGCGTGCCGGCACCGTCGCTACCGGACCGCACCTGTCCATAGTGGAGCGCCCCGCGTCGCGGTGGGTTAGATCGCCGTGTGCGGTGCGTAATCCCAGTGCTGCATAACGATTTGCGCGCCCGCCGTAAATCCCCCTCTGGGGTGAGATGTGCGCGGACTGCTTTCGTCAGCGCGCTTTGCGGCCATGATCTCGGGGTGGATGTGGACTCCCACCTTGCCGCGGTGGAGCAGGCGCTGATCGCTGTGCGGCGCAGTCAGTCACGCAGGGCGCTGGCCGAGTTGGCTGTTCCGGCGTTCGACGTTCTTGATGTCGTGGAATCGGCCGAGCGGGCCGGTGCGCAGGCCACGGTTTCCAGCGTTGCCTTGGCTTTGCACGTCGACCAGCCACGGGCCAGCAAGCTCGTCACCAGCGCCGTCGACGCCGGGCTCGTCGCTCGCGTCGCCGACAAGGCCGACGGCCGGAGGGTTCTGCTCGTGCGAACACCCCGGGGTCGCGCGACCTCGGCCGAGCTGCACCGGGCGCGGCAAAGTGCCTGTGCCGTGGCGATGGCGGACTGGAACGAGGAGGAACGGGTCGTGTTCGCGCGGCTGCTCACTCGTTTCGTCGCGGTGTTCGGCGCGAGATAATCGTTGCTGTGACACTGGATGAGTTGATCGTCTACTGCGCGTCGAAGCCCGGCGCGGAGGAGACGTACCCGTGGGGCGAGGCCGAGCTCGTGTGCAAGGTCGGTGGGAAGGCGTTCGCCTTCATCGGCCTCGACGCGCACACCATCGGGCTGAAGTGCGGAGCCGACGCCGAGGCCGCCGCGGTGTGGCGAGAGCGCTTTCCCGGCGACGTCACGGTGAGCGGGTACGTCGGGCGCTACGGGTGGAACACCGTCGCGCTCAAGGGATCCGTGCCTGACGACGACCTGCTGGAGCTCGTGGACGGCTCCTACGAGGCCGTCGTCGCGCGGTTGCCCAAGGGGAAGCGGCCTGCCGTCTAGTGCTCTTCGGGCTGGATGATGCCGAAGATGTTGTTCTCGGTGTCCTTGTAGTAGGCGAGCAGTCCCACGCCGGGCATCTTGTCCTTGGGCAGTGCGACGGTGCCGCCGTTGACCTCGATCGCCGCGATGGCGACGTCGATGTCGGGCACGCTGATCGTCATGACGTACCCGTGGACCGGTGCGTCGGGCGCGGGATCGGGGCCCTGCCGCGGGAGCAGGCCGCCGTTCACACCGGGCTGCTCGTCGTCGCCGGTCAGGACGGTCCAGTAGGGGATGTCGCCCCACTGCTCGATCTTCCAGCCGAAGACCGAGGTGTAGAAGGTCCGCGCCCGCTCGGGATCTGCGGCGTGGATCTCGAAGTGCACAGGACGTGACATGGCACGGCACGCTACTCCGGACAGTCGTTGTCCGCATTGGGTCTTACGGTGCTGTCATGGCAATCGGAATCCAGGTCACGATGGACGCGGCGGACCCCGGCAAGCTGGCCGGCTTCTGGGCGGACGCGCTCGGCTACGTCGTGCAACCGCCGCCTCCCGGCTTCGACTCGTGGGAGGACTTCGCGGTCAAGAACAACATCCCGTTCGAGTCGATCAACGACTACTCGGCGATCATCGACCCGGAGGGCAAGGGGCCGCGGTTCTTCTTCCAGCGCGTGCCGGAGGGCAAGACAGCGAAAAACCGCCTCCACCTCGACGTGAACGCCGGGCTGGAGGCGGTTGATCGGCTCGTGTCCCTCGGCGCCACCAAGGTCCAGGAGTTCAACGACGCCAAGGGCCACTGGGTCGTGATGCTCGACCCCGAGGGCAACGAGTTCTGCGTGCAGTGAGCTAGCTCGTGATGTCCTTCGTCTTGAACTGACGCGCGGCGAGCAGCGTGAAGACGCCGCCGAACACCAGCGCGGACAACGTGCCGCGGGCCATCTCCGACCAGTCGATGTCGGTCGAGAGCAGGTCCGCCCACGCCATCGCGTAGTGCGTCGGCAGGTAGTTGCGCAGGTCCCCGAGCGGCTCGATCTGGTCCAGGATCTGCGACACGATCGAGACGAGCACCGTGCCGCCGACCGCGCCGAGAGGCGCGTCGGTGGACACGGACAGGAACATCGCGAGGCCCGCGACCCAGAACAGGTTGATCGAGATGTAGACGACCGCGAGCGCCATGGCGAGCACGCCGTCCCCGAACGGGGCGGCCTCGCCGGTCGGGCTCACGACCTCGCCCGTGCCGTACCAGGCGACGCCGACGCCCAGCGCCACCGCGGGGAGCAGGGCGAGGGCGAAGACGCTGAGCAGGCCGCTGCTGATCGCCTTCTGGCGCAGCAGGCGGTGCCGCGGGATCGGTGCGGCCAGCAGGTACTTGAGGCTCGACCACGACGCTTCGGACGCGATCGTGTCGCCGAAGAACAGCGCCACGATCATCGGCAGCAGGAAGCTGCTGCTCACGAACAGCGTGAGCACCACGAAGTTGATGCCGCTGGCGGTCGCGAGGTCCACGAAGCCGCCGGAGCGGCGGTTCGGGTCGGACTGCCCGATCTCGAAGCTCGCCGCGAGGATGAACGGCAGCAGCACCAGGAAGCCCAGCACGAGCTGGGTCCTGCGGCGGCGGATCTGCCGTTGCAGCTCCACGTGGATGCGCAGCGTGCGGCGTGCCTTGTAGCCGACCGCCGAGCCGTCCGGCGCCACCGCGGTGTGCGTCTGGGCGGCTGCGTCGGTCAGGTCGTTGAGCGCGCCGGGATCGGTGTGGACGCCGTTCTCGCTCATCGGTCCACCTCCTGGCGGAGTGGTGCCTTGGTGCGGTTCGGGTTGGCTGTGAGGACCGTTCGCACCAGCGGTATGGCTTCGGCGGGCCCGGAATTGTCAGGGTCGCCTGGGATAATTGAGTCAAGGGGACCCCCTTCGCCGGCGAGCAGCGTGCGCTCGCTCGACGAGGGGACCTCTGCCTCGGCGTGGGTCTGGGCGGTCGCGGAGGCGGCCGCCATCAGGAAGTCATTCACCGACCAGCTCCAAGAACGCGTCTTCCAGCCTGCGTCGCGGGCCCGCCGAGTCCACCGCCACGCCGGCCGCCACGAGGGCGTTCAGCGCGGCGGCGCGCGGAACGCCGTTCATCGAGGCGTGCACGGCGTCGTCGTCCTCGTGCACGTCGCGCACGCCTTCGAGACCCCGCAGGACATCGGCTGCCTTCGAGGGGGAGTCGACGCGGAACGTCGCCTCGCCGCCTCCCGCCGCGATGTCGGCCACCTCGCCTGCCGCGACGAGCTGGCCCTTGTGCATCACGACCACGTGCGAACAGGTCTGCTCGACCTCGGCCAGCAGGTGCGACGACACCACGACCGTGCGGCCCGCCGCGGCGTAGCGCCGCAGGACCTCGCGCATCTGGTGGATCTGGGGCGGGTCGAGACCGTTGGCCGGCTCGTCCAGGATCAGCAGGTCCGGGAGGCCGAGCATCGCCTGCGCGATCGCGAGCCGCTGGCGCATGCCCTGGCTGTACGTGCGCACCCGGCGGTGCACCGCCTTGCCCAGGCCCGCGATCTCCAGCGCCTCCTCGACGTGCGCCTCGGCCTCCGGGCGGCCCGTCGCCGCCCAGTACAGCCGCAGGTTCGCCGCGCCGGAGAGGTGCGGCAGGAAGCCCGAACCCTCGACGAACGAACCGATCCGCGACAGCACCGGGGCACCGGGGGTGACCTTGTGGCCGAAGACCCGGATGTGGCCCTCGGACGGGTGGATCAGGCCCATCACCATGCGCAGCGTCGTGGTCTTTCCGGCGCCGTTCGGGCCGAGCAGACCGAGGACCATGCCGTGCTCCACGCGGAACGACAGGTCCGTCACCGCCTTCACGCCACCGGGGTAGGCCTTGGTCAGGTTCGAGATGACCAGCGGCACGCCGGCGAGGTCGGGGTCCGAGTCCTGCGCCATGCGGCGGCGGAACATCGCGACGATGCCGGAACCGATCAGCACCAGCAGGGCGATCACGATGCCCCACAGGACGCCGGTCGGGAAGCCCTCGGTCACGTTGCGGCCCGGCACCACCGGCACCGAGATCTCGTCGGCGGCCAGCGAGATGCGGTACGCGGCGGGCTGCTCGGCGTTCGCGAACGCCTGGTCCGTCGTCGACACCACGAGCGCCAGCTTGTGCTCCGCCTCCACCGGGCGGACGGCACCCGGCAGGGTCACGGTCACCTCGGCGGCCGAGCCGTCCGGCGGCAGCGCCACGCGGAACGGCGCGACGATCGACCCCGGCAGCACGCGCGTGCCGTCCTTCGAGACGTCGTAGAGCTTCGCGAACAGGATCGCCTCGCCGGTCGACTGGTCACCGCGCGCGACCTTGAGCCGCACCGTCGACGATCCGGTCAGCAGCACCTGCGAGGTGAGTTCCTCGGACTGGAACACCGCGGCCTGGCCCGGCATGTCGAGCGACAGCCGCGACGAGATCGCCGACGACCGCGAGAGCGCCGAGCCGAGGCCCGGCAGGTTGCTGATGGCCGCCGGGTTGCCGCCCGCCGGGTTCACCGCGACCTGCTCGCGCCCGGTGAGCTTCAGCGTCTTGCGCTCGGTCGAGGAGCCCTGGGCGAGACCGGGGTAGGACGGCGCCACGACCGTGCGCAGCGACGGCTGGCCGGACGAGCGGAACGCGCCCTGCACCGTGTACTCGAAGCCGGTGCCGGGGTCGGTGCCCTTGCCGCGCAGGTGGAAGTCCATCCAGTCGGCGATCTCGCCGCGCAGCGCGGTGCCGGGGTTGCCGCCGTCGTGGCCACCCGCGTACCAGACCATCTTGACCGGACCGCCGGCCGAGGCGATCTGCCGTGCGGTGGCGTCGGACTGGTCGAGACCGAACAGGGTGTCCTGCTCGCCCTGCACCAGCATCGTCGGCTGCTTGATCTGGTCGGTCACGGCGACCGGCGACGACTTGCGCAGCAGGTCGAGCGTCTGCTGCGAGGCACGGCCCGTCGTGGCGACCTCGGTGTAGGCGGCGCAGACCTCGGGCGTGAAGCGGCCGCACGCGCCGAGCGACGGCGTCGGCGGCTGCAGTCCCGCGGCGCCGGAGTTGCCGCCCGGCTGCTGCTGCGGTGCCTGCACCGAGTTCTGGTTCGTCTCCCGCTGCCCCTGCTCGGGCGCCTCGCCCGTGGGCGACGAGAGGTCGATCGACGTCATGCCCGCGGAGAAGAAGATGCCCGCCCACGACCGCTTGAAGACACCGTCCTCGCCGAACGCCGTGGCGGACGGGGTGGCGTCCGCCCGCGGTGTCGCGAGCGCGGAGTTCGGCAGCAACGCCTGCGCGAGGTCGTTGTAGGTGATGACCGGCACGAGGGTGTCGACGCGCTTGTCGACGCCCGCGAGCAGCAGCGACAGCGCACCGCCGTACGACGCGCCTGTCACGCCCACGCGCGGGTCGCCGCCGCTGTCCTTCTCCACCTCGTCACGCGTGCCGAGGAAGTCGAGGAGCTTCTGCGCGTCGCGGACCTCGCGGTCGACCGAGTTCAGCGCGATCTGCCCGGTGCTGCGGCCGAAGCCGCGCGCGGACCACGTCAGCACGACGAACCCTCGGCGGGCGAACTCCTCGGCCTGCGTGTGCACGCTGCGGAGGCTGCCGCCGAAGCCGTGCGCGAGCATGATCGCGGGCGCGGGCGTCTGCTGGGGGAGGTAGAGGCGGGTCTCGATCGTCACCGTCTGAGCGCTGTCGGGGCTCTCGGGTGCGTCGATGTTCGCTTCTTTGAAGGAAACGGCTACGGGGTCGTCTCCGGATCGAGTGAAGTACACGCCACCTGCGACGAGGGCGAGTACCACGATCAATGCGGGGATCGTCCACCTGCCGCGAAGGCGGGAGAGGCGGGACACGTCGATGACGATATGCGAGTTTCGCTGAGAACGGCCTGTCGGGATCCGCTCGCGGTCTCAGCATGTGTGGATCTTCAGCGTGCCTTCAGGTAGTGGTCGGTTCAAACCCGAACGACACGCTGTGTATTCCCGTTGTCCCTGGTTGCGTGGGTCTGCTCACCCTGTGTGGCGCTAACCGCTCTTGATGGAGCACAATATTCACGCAGCATGGAGGGGAGTACTCCCTAAGCGGCGGTGTCGTCAGTACGGAGCTCAGTGTCGAGGTCCCGGTGCCGTCGGTCGTTCGAGAGATCATCTCGGCGGCGGAGGAGACCTCCGGGTGAATTTGGCGTGCGCTGAGAATCCCGGAGGTTGGGTTGTGAACGTCCCCGCATGGATGTGGATCGCGACGATCGGTGGTCTGCTCGTTCTGCTAGCCGTGGATCTCGTGATCGTCGATCGCAAGCCCCATGAGGTGACGATCGGTGAAGCCGCCCGCTGGGTGGTCTTCTACGTGGCGGTGGCCGCCCTCTTCGGTCTCGGCATCTGGTACTTCTCCGGCGGGCAGTACGCCACGGAGTTCTTCGCCGGGTACATCACCGAGTACTCGCTGAGCGTCGACAACCTGTTCATCTTCTTGATCATCATGACGACGTTCAAGGTGCCCGCGATCCACCAGCACAAGGTGCTGCTGGTCGGCATCCTGCTCGCCCTCGTCATGCGCGGCATCTTCATCGCGGCCGGCGCGGCGCTCATCAGCCAGTTCAGCTGGGTCTTCTTCATCTTCGGCGCGTTCCTCATCTACACCGGCTGGCAGCTGGCGCGGGAGAACCACGACGAGGAGGAGGAGTACAAGGAAAACCTCATGCTCCGCATGGTGCGCAAGGTTTTCCCGGTCACCGACCAGTACCACGGCTCCAAGTCGTTCATCAAGATCGACGGCAAGCGCTTCGTGACCCCGATGTTCATCGTGATGGTCGCGATCGGCTCCACCGACCTGCTCTTCGCGCTCGACTCGATCCCCGCGATCTTCGGCCTCACCAAGGAGCCGTTCCTGGTGTTCACGGCCAACGCGTTCGCGCTGATGGGCCTGCGCCAGCTGTACTTCCTGCTCGGCGGCCTGCTCGCGAAGCTCGTCTACCTGTCGATCGGCCTGTCGGTGATTCTCGGCTTCATCGGCGTCAAGCTGATCCTGGAAGCCCTGCACACCAACAGCCTCTGGTTCCTCAACGGCGGCGAGCCCTTCCACGTGCCGACCATCGGCATCGAGGTCTCGCTGTCGGTGATCATCGGCGTGCTGGCGATCACGACGATCGCCAGCCTCCTCAAGGTGCGGCGCGACCCGTCGGCCGCGAAGCACATCGGCGCCGACGCGAACCACTAGCTACAACTGGGAAACGCCGTTCTGGTAGACGGCGCGGATGGCCTGCTTCAGCGTTCCGGCCTTCACGTGCTGCTCGGCGTCCCCCTCCACGAGAACGAGATCGGCGAGCTTGCCCGGGGCGAGCTCGCCGAGTTCGTTCTCGAGCCCCATCAGCTCGGCTGCGGACTTCGTGGTCGCGTAGAGCGCCTCGGCCGGCGACATGCCGTACTCGACCATCAACGTGAGCTCGGTGAGGTTGTCGCCGTGCGGGCCGACACCGGAGTCCGTGCCCATCGCGATCTTCACGCCCGCCTGGTGCGCCTTCTGGAACGACTGGAAGTGTTGCGCGACAACGGCGTTCGCCTTGGCGAGGATGACCTCCGAGATCGCCACGCCGGCCGCGGCCTGGTCGAGCACCATGCGCGGCGCCATGAGCGTGGGGACGAGCCACGTGCCGTGCTCGAGCATCTGCTCGACGCCCTCGTCGGTGAGGAACACGCCGTGCTCGATGGACCGCACGCCGTTGCGCACGGCCGTGAGGATGCCGTCGCCGCTCATCGCGTGCGACATCACCGCGATGCCGGCGGCATTGGCCTCCTGCACGATCATCGCGATCTCCTCGTCGCGGAAGTGCGCGTGCCGCGGGTTGCTGCGCGGGGACATCACCCCGCCGCTCGACGCGATCTTGATGATGTCCGCGCCGTGCCGGACCAGCGTGCGGATGACCTTGCGCAGCTCCTCGGGTCCGTCGGCGACGGTGTCCGGCAGGCCGGGGTGCAGCGGCGGTGAGATGTGGGCGCCGCACTGCATCCAGTCGTCGTTGTGGCCGCCGGTCTGCGAGACCATGTTGACCGCGATCTGCATGCGCGGGCCCTGGACCAGACCGCGCCGGACCGCCTCCGCGACACCGAGGTCGGCGCCGAGCGCGTCGCGGACGGTCGTGATGCCGCACTGCAGCGTCGCCTTCATGTTGCCGATCGCCTCGTAGAACGGCAGCGAGAACGGCGTGTTGAGCGAGCGCACCAGGTCCGCGCCGCTGAACATGAAGTGCACGTGGCAGTCGAAGAGCCCCGGCAGGATCGTGTGGCCGGTCGCGTCGACCTTGGTGTCGCCGTCGAGTCCGATGCCCACGTCGACGATGCGGTCGCCCTCGACCACCACGTCGCCGGGCTCGAACGCCCGGCCGGTGAAGACCCTGCCCCCAGAGAACACGATGCGCGTCATACGCGGGAATCTAAGCGCTGAGTCAATTTTTGTGATCGGTCAACAAATAACTCTGAGCTTTGCTAACAAGTTCTGTTAGCGTCCACGCCGTGCGCCCTGAAGACCTGCAGCTGCTCACCACGCCCGGCACCGTCGCCGTGTCCGGAGACCTGGTGCTGGTCAGCATCACCACGCCCGACCTCGACGAGAACGCCTACCGGGGCGGTCTGCACCGGGTGTTCCCGGACGGCACGACAACACCGTGGACGCACGGTGATCGTGACAATGCGCAGCGCATTTCTCCCGACGGCAAGCACGTCGCGTTCGTGCGCGTCACCGGAAAGTCGAAGCCGCAGCTCTACGTCGCCCCGGTCGACGGCGGCGAGCCGCGCCGGCTGACCGACGTGAAGCTCGGCGCCGGCGCCCCGGTGTGGTCGCCGGACTCGCAGCGCCTCGCGTTCGTCGCGCGCGTGGCCGAGGAAGGCCGCTACGGCACGACCGACGACGGCCCCGAAGCCGAGGCGCCACGCCGCATCACGCGCCTCGACTACCGGGTCGACGACGTCGGCTTTCTCCTCGACCGCCGCCCGCGCCTGCACGTCGTGACGCTCGACGGCGAGGTCGCCGAGGTGACCGACGGCTCGTTCGACGTCTCCGACCCGGCCTGGCTCGACGAGTCGACGCTGGTCTTCGTGGCGCCGCGCGACCTCGGCGTGACCGAGACGCTGCACTCGGACCTCTACCGGGTCTCCGCCGACGGCGGCTCGCCGTCGCTGCTCGTGCGCGCCACCGGCGAGACCTCGATGCCGTTCGTCGCCAACGGATCGTTGTTCTACCTCGGCACGGAGTTCACCGGCATCGACGCGGTGGCCCGCAACAACGGCCTGTGGAAGGCAGCCCTCGACGGCTCGTCGCCCACGCGCCTCACCGACGTCGAGACCGTGGACGTGGACCGGCTCTCCGGCCAGCCCGTCGCCGACGCGTCCGGCGTGCTCCTGGTGGTGCGCAACCGCGGCGCCCTGGAACTGCGCCGCATCCCGTTCGACGGCGGCCCCGGCGAGGTGCTCACGGGCACCTCGGCGGCCGTCCGCGCGTTCGCCACCGACGGGTCCACTGTGGTCGCCGTGGTGTCCACTCCGGACAGCCCGGGTCAGGTCGAGTTCGTCGGAACCGGTGTGCGCACGTCGCTCTCGTCGGTCCCCACCCGCCGCGTCGTCGAGCTGACCGGCTCCGCCTCGGACGGCTACCCGGTCCACGGCTGGCTCGTGCTGCCCGACGGCGACGGCCCGCACCCGGTCGTCCTGGCCGTCCACGGCGGCCCGTTCATGTACCACAGCTGGGGTTTCTTCGACGAGGCCCAGGTCTACGCGACCGCCGGCTACGCCGTCGTCCTGCCGAACCCGCGTGGCTCGGCGGGCTACGGCCAGGCCCACGGCCAGGCGGTGATCGGCAAGTTCGGCACCGTCGACGTCGACGACGTGCTGTCCCTCCTGGACGTCGCGCTGGCCCGCGAGGACTGTGACGCCGAACGCGTCGGCGTGATGGGCGGCTCGTACGGCGGCTTCATGACGTCGTGGCTGTCCGCGCACCACGGCGAACGCTTCCGCGCGGCCTGGTCCGAGCGCGCCGTCAACGCGTGGGACTCGTTCGGCGGTTCGTCGGACATCGGCTACTTCTTCGCGGACGCCTACTGCGGCCCCGATCCCGAGGCGCAGCGCGCGATGTCGCCGCTGACCTACGCCGAGAAGATCAACCTGCCGTTCGCGGTCGTGCACTCGGAGCACGACTGGCGGTGCCCGCTGGAGCAGGCGCAGCGGATGTTCGTGGCGCTGAAGCGGCGCGGCGTGGAGTCGGAGATGCTGATCTTCCCGGGGGAGGGGCACGAGTTGACCCGGTCCGGGCAGCCGCGGCACCGGAAGCAGCGGTTCGAGGCCGTGCTGGAGTGGTGGGACCGCTACCTCAAGGCCTGACCCGCGAAGCCGCGGAAACCGGCCAGCAGTTCCTGCGCGGGCGCGGAGCCGGCGTCGAACGCCACCAGGCGTTGGCGACCACCCGGCTCCCGCACGCCCACCCAGAAGCACCCGAAGCAGAACTCCAGGTCGAACAGGACTTCCCCATTGGCGTCGTGCGCCCAGATCGCGTATCCGGGGGAGAAGCACCGCATCGGGTCCGCGGTCGGGAGCTTCGCGACGAGGGCGAGGACGGCCGAGGCCTCCTTGCCCTCCCACGTGCCGAGCAGGTCGCCCTGGATCGTCCACGCCTCCAGCCGGTGTGCCCGAGAGGTCCCGGCCGGTATCTGCGTGATCATCGCTTCGCGTGGTTCCACCTGAGTCACCCCAGCAGCGTGTAGTTGAGCTCTTCGCACACGCGCGCCAACGGCAGATCCAGGCCCGGATGGTCCAGCGGCAGCAACACGTCCGGCGCCGCCGGCAACCCCGACGCCCCAGGCGGATCCCACAGGCAGATGGCGGGATCGCCGGAGTCCATCGACGACCGGTACCACAGCCCGTCCAACTCCGGATAAGCCGCGCGAATGGCCCGCGACCACGCCTGCGTCACCAGCTTCGGCCCCGTCGAGATCTCCTGCGACGCCCCCACGCGGGTGGGCCACAGCCCGCCCAGGTCCAGCAGGCGCAACGTGCGGCGCGGCCTCAGCACCACCAGGAACGGGGAGCGGGTGCGGCGGTCCACTATGGACGTCGCCTGGAAGACCTCGGCGATCGACGTGCGGACCGAGAGGCCGAAGTACAGGACGCCGTTCTCGTGGTCCTGGACCGGGCTGCCGTCGTCGGCCGGTTGTTGCGCGTCGAAACGGGCGTGCGGGAGGGGGCCCGTGTAGCGGAACGTGTTCCAGCGCTGGGGGTGGGAGCCCTTCGCGGTGAAGACGCGGACCAGGCGGGTCGCCCGGTGCACCGCCACCACGTCCTCGGTGCGGCGCAGGTGCGCCTGGAGCACGGCAGGGGCAGGCGGCTGCGGAAGCCGTGACATTCGGGTCCTGTCGGTGTTCGGGAACGCTCAGGCAGGTGTGCCGAGCGTGGAGGCCAGGGTGCCCACCCGGCGCGGGTCTCCTCCGGCGAGGAGCCAGTCGCGCGGGGTCGCGGGCTTGCCGTCGACGGGCAGGTCCTCCTGGCGGGTGGTCATGAAGGCGGCGACGACCAGGGCCGGCTGGTCCTGCGGGATCTCCGCCAGGACGGTCTCCAGGCCCGGGAGCACGCCGGTGCCCGCGAACTGCCACGCGGGCAGGCGCCAGCTGCCCCGGTCCTTCCAGCCCACGAGCCTGCCCACGCCGAGGCGGTGGCGGATGCGGCTGGTGTCGACCTGGAGCTGGCGCGCGGCCTCGTTCACGGTCAGCGCGGAGTCGCGCAGGACCGCGTGGGCCACGACGGTGCGGGTGCGGGGCTTCGAGTCGGCCGGGCCCGCCGGGGACAGGTCGAGGCCCACGTCCTGCAGTGCGGCCTGCTGGTCCGGCGTGAAGTACGTGGCGGGCTCGGGGTGTGGTGGGGCGAGCCTTCGCGCCGCGTCGGTCACGAGGGCCAGGAACTCGTCGGGACTCACCTGCAGGCCGGCCTTGGCCAGCACCGTCTCCAAGGCTGGACTCATGCGCACAGAATAGCTCGTGCGTGCGCATTTGTGCGCCCTACGAACGGCCCAAACGACTTCGTTCGACGTTGCGCGGTCACGCGACGACGCTACGTGAGAATCCCGGTAACGCAGTGGTGACGTGGGCCTCATGTGGCACATCGATACCATTCGCGGATGCAGCTCGACCGCACCGCCAAGCGGGTCGTGGTGGCGTGGGCCGCCGTCATGGTCGCCACGCTCGCCTACGTCATGCTCCGCCCTCCGGGGTGGTCGCTCGACCTGCGCGTCTACCGCAACGGCGGTGCGGCGTTCCTCAAGGACATCCCCCTGTACGTCGAGGGGTTCGCGAAGCCGCTCGGCGGGCCGGACCTGCCCTTCACCTACCCGCCGATCGCCGCGGTGCTGTTCAGCCTGCTGGCGCTCGTGCCGCTCGGGGTGGCGATCTTCGTGGTCGCGGCGGCGAACCTCGCGATGCTCACCGGGTTGTGCCTGATCGCGGCGCAGCGCGTGGTCGGGTGGGGGCCGGACGCCGTCAAGTGGGGGCTGGGCGCGGCAGCGGTCGCGTCGATCTTCGACCCGCTCCGCGAGACGCTCTGGTTCGGCCAGATCAACCTGCTGCTGGGCCTGCTGGTCATGGCCGACTGCCTGCTCGAACGGACCCGCTGGTGGCCGCGGGGCGCGCTGATCGGGCTGGCGGCCGCGATCAAGCTGACGCCGGCGTTCTTCGCCTTGTTCTTCGTGGCGCGACGGCAGTGGAAGCCCGTGTTCGTGTCCATCGGCTCGTTCTTCTTCTTCGGCCTGGTGGGGTTCCTCGTCTCGTTCGGGGACGCGAAGGAGTACTGGACGCACGCGCTGCTCGACCCAGGTCGCGTCGGGCGCCTCACCTACGCGTCGAACCAGGCCATCCGCGGCACGCTCGCGCGCTTCGGCCTGGAGAACGGCGCGCAGGTCGGCGTGTGGGTCGTGCTCGCGCTTCTCGTCGTGGCGACCGTGTGGTGGTTGGCGTCGCAGCTCGGTGAGACCGAGGCGTTCTTCGTCGTGGCGATCGGTGGCCTGCTGATCTCGCCCGTGTCGTGGGGCCACCACTGGGTATGGATCGCGCCCGCGCTCGTGCTGCTCTCACGGCCCGAATTGCGCCGCCACTGGGCGTCGTGGGCCATCGTGGCCGTGTTCGCCGTCGGGCCGCACTGGCTGTTCCCGCGCGACAACGACGTCGAGCGCGACTGGGCCTGGTGGCAGCAGGTGATCGGCAACCTCTACGTGTTCGTCGGGGTGGCCGTGCTGGTCACACTCGCGGTGCGGATCGTGCGAGACCGCCGTCGAACTGCTTCAACCGCAGGCTGAACAGCACCAGCACCACGCCCCACAGGATCGCGAACACGCCGATGGTGATCACGAACGCCAGCGCGCCCGCCGCCGGGTTCACGACCAGGACCACGCCGAGCAGCACCGTCAGCGCGCCCGTGACGATGTAGAACCACTCGTTCGTCATCACCTTGCGCAGGCGGATCGCGTCGACGATCTGCAGCACGCCGGTGACGAGCGCCCACGCCGCGATGAGCAGCAACAGCGCCGTCGCCGTGATGCCCGGCCAGAACAACGCGATCAGGCCCGTGACCAGGCCGAGCACGCCGATGAGACCGAGCGCCCAGCGCGCGGGCCACTCCTTGTGGGTGAGCGTCAGGTACAGCATCATCGCGCCGTCGAAGAACGCGTACGCGCCCCACAGGATGATCAGCGCGATCAGGGTGAGGCCCGGCCAGACCAGAGCGGCCACACCGAACAGGACAGCGAGAACTCCGCGCACCGTGAAGAGCCACCACCGTTGCATGGCGAGGATCGTCTCGGCTGTCGCGGGGGTCGGCAACCTGAGACCCTCGTTCGGTGCTGATCCGAGTGGCTGACTGGGAACGGATCCGGTCCGGCGAGGTCACGCTGCAGTTCCGGCGGTGGAAGCGGCCGACCGTGCGCGCCGGAGGAACCCTGCGCACGTCGCTGGGCGTACTGGCGATCGACGCGGTGGACGTCGTGCGGCGGGTGGCGCGGGCCGAGGCGGTGGCGGCGGGATTCCCGACCGTCGCCGCTCTGATGTCCTCAGTGGACGGACGAGAGGGCTCGCTCTACCGGATCCGCCTGCGTTTCGTGGGCGAGGACCCGCGCATCGAGCTGCGCTCGTCGTCCGATGTGGACGGACTGGTGCCGGCGGAGGACGCCGTCGCGTTGCTGCGGCTGATCGCGGCGAACCCCGGCGTGCGGGCCGCGGACCTCGCCGCGTCGGCCGGCCGCGAGAAGCTGCCGTTCAAGGCGGACGTGCGCAAGCTGAAAGCCAAGGGCCTCACCGAGTCCCTGGAGGTCGGGTACCGCCTCTCCCCGAGAGGAGAGGCGTACCTGAAGACCCTCGGGACTAGCCCTGGCCCGTGATGATCGACACCGCGCGGTCCTGCGTCTGCTCGGTCACCTCGGCGACCTGGAAGCCACGCGACACCGCGTGCGCCACCAGCTCCGGCTCCGGCGGGAGACCGTACTTGCGCAGGTAGTGCGGCACGGCGCCGGCCCAGATCCACGTGCCGTCGGTGCGGAAGTTGAGCGGCACGTCCTGCTCGCCGCTCTGCGAGAACTCGTCGAGGTCGTAGCTGCGCGCGGCCAGCACGACCGGCGCCGACTCCAGGTAGTTCAGCAGGCCGTCGAGCAGCTGCGGGTCGACCGGCTGGCGGTTCACCACGATGCGGCCGTCGTCGTTCTTGCCGTCGTACACACGGGCGGTGCGCAGCTCACCAGAGGCCGCGGGCTGACCCGGCTGGGCGGGCGGCACCTGGAACTCCTGCTGCGGCTGCTGCTGCGGTTCCGGCTCGGGCGCGGGCAGCGGCGGCAGGCCGACGCGCTGGCGCCACCAGTCCGGGATCATCCGGTCCGGCCGCGGGAACGTCTGCAGCTCGTCGCGGAACCCGATCGGCGGCGGCGCGTTGCGCCAGCGCGGCTCGTCCTCGGCGTTGAAGTCCACCGTGAACGCCGCGGGCGCCTCGATCTCGTACGTCGCGCTCAGCCAGGTGCCGCGCTCGGGGTGGTACATGCCCCCGCGCAGGTGGCCGAACATCTGCACGACGTCCATCGGCGGCCGCACCGGGCGCAGCTGGCCATCGGGCCCGGCGAACGCCAGGTCGACCTCGATGTGCCGGCCCGCCGCGCGGTACTCGGCCCGGATGCGCTGCCAGCCCTGCGGTACGGCCGGCAGCATGGCACGGCCGATCTGCCGCACCAGCTGCTGCTGGTCCTGCTCGCTCAGCGGTGTCGCCGGCTGGCTCATGTGGTCCTCGCCCCTCTCCCCGTGAAAGCCCGCTGATCTTATCGGGCCTCCGCCACGCGCGCGGGCCGGTCACCGTCCCCGCGCCGTTCACACAACTCTGAGTGGGTGCCGGGCGCTTCGGTTCCACTGGACGGACGCGTGGCCCGTCTCACAGTTCGCTGGTCACGCCCGGCCGCCGACCGTCCGGAGTGGACGGCGAAGAGAGCCGCCCGGTGAGGCGATGTCTTGGGCCGGCCACGTCGAAGGGCGCGGGAGTGCTGACGGGAGTGGAACTCCGGCCGGCTCACTGAGCCGGTCGGCCCAGCCCCTCGCGGAACCAGTCCGGCTGGTGCGACTCGACGCGCGGGAACCGCTCCTGCTCGAGCTCGTACTGGTCGCGGCCGATCTCGGTCGAGAACTCCGGCTTGCGGTCCCAGTTGAACTTGACCGCGAACTTGTCCGGCCTCTCGAGCTTGTACTGCGCGCCGAACCAGGTGCCCTCGCCCTCGGCGTACATGCCGCCGCGCAGGTCCTGGAAGCGGTGCCACGTCTCCAGCGGCGGGTCCCAGTCGCGCATGATCCCGTCGCCGCGGACCAGCCCGACGCGGCCGTCGCTGTGCCTGCCGACGACGCGGTACTCGATCTGCACGCGCTCCCAGTCCGGCGGCAGCGCATCGAGCAGCATCATCGTGAGCCGGTCGAGCACGTCCTTCTGTCCGGCGGGGTCGAGCGTCGGCCATCCGGTCATCGCGTTGCGGTCCTCCTCCGAGTCGGTGGCCCGACCCTATCGTCCGTCCGGCGGGCCGGCGGCCTCCGCCTCGGTGGCGGCCAGCTCGACCTGCTCACGCAGCCAGCCGGGGACGTGCTCGTCGTCGCGCGGGAAGAACTCCAGGTCGCGGACGTACGAGTACGGGTGCGGCCAGGCCGGCCACTGCGGCTTCTCGTCGTAGTTGAGGTCGATCTCCGGCTCCGCGCCGGCCTGGAGCGCGATGGTCGCGGAGAACCAGGTTCCCCGTCCCGGCTCGTAGCAGGCGCCGCGGAACTCGTCGAGCTTGGCCGAGAAGACCTCGGGCAGCGCGTACGACTTGCGCGTGCCGTCCTTCTTCACCGCGGACGTGGTCGACGAGTCGGTCAGCACCGTCGACAGCACGGAGAAGCGGACGCTCTCCCACTGCAGCGGTGCGGAGAGCTCCAGGATCTCCAGGAGCTCTCCGAGCAGCCGTTCAGCGTCGGGCGTAGGGAGTGTTGGGCGCATAGTTCGCGTTCTCCGGAACGTTCTTGAAGGTCACCTGGCGAACATCCGCCGACTTGACCGTACCGTCGGCGTTGTAGACGACTTCGGTGTACCGCATGGTGACGGTCTCGGGCAGACCGTCCTCCCGGCGGGTCATCCGCACCTGGTAGTCGGCGATCGCCTGGTTGGGCTGGCGGGCGAACTCGGCCAGGCGCGACTCCTCGGCGCGCCACGACGCCGCGTTGCTGAACCCGTCCCTGTTGTGACCCGAGTTCGACGCGTTCATCTGGCCGAACATGTTGATGTACTCGCCGGGGCCGCCCGCCTCGTTCGCGACGATGTGCCCACCGGCCCACTTCACGTCCTGGTACGGCGTGCCGTCGTAGGCGGCCCTGCCCTCGCCACCCGCGCGGCCCTGGGCGCTGTAGTCGCCCGAGTCGTCGCGGAGGTTGCTGTCGGACCTGCCGTAGGTCGGCGTACCGGACACCGAGTCGGTCTGGCCGCGCTCGTTGGTGTGGAAGTCCCACTGGTCGTTGACGCGGTACTGCACGTCGCCCATCAGCGGGTAGTCGAGGTCCGGGTTGAAGCCGTGCACGCCCTCCGCCGCACCGGACTTCGAGCCCGACGTCGCCTCCACCCACTTCACGTTGCCGTCGGCGTCGGTGAAGAACGTCGTGCGCGTGCCGTTCGGGTTGCTGACGTTGAACTGGGTGTTCGGCGGCAGGCTGGTGTGGTCCGGCGGCGTCGTGTGGCCGCGCAGCGGCTCGGGCACCGTCGGGACGTCCTCGATCGCGCGCGGCGGGCCGGGGGCGTCGCGGACGCGGTCGCGCGGAGGCGCCTCGACGTCGCGCGGCGAACCCAGGTCGTCCGGCGGGTTCGGGTCGCGGTGGTAGTGCGTGCTGTTCGGGTCGCCGTGGCCCGGCCGGTCGTAGTCGACGAACCTCTCGTCGAAGTCCGAGGCCTGCTCGTCGATCCGGTCGCGGTTCGGCGGCGGGTCGTAGACGGGCTGGTTGGGATCCGCCGCGCGGTCGCGTGCGTCGGTCGGGTCGAGGTCGGAGTCGTGCTCGCGCGAGCCGGGTGCGAAGCCGTCGTCGCTCGCCCTGGTGCGGGACCCGTCCGGGTGGTGGGTCTCCCACTCGCCGTTCGGGGGGATCCGCGGTTCGCGGGTGCCGTCGGGACGGATGTCGGCGTCGCTCGAGAAGACGCGGCCGTGGCTGTCGGTCCAGGCGGGCCGGGTCGGTGCCACGACGGGTGCGTCGAGGTGCCGCGACAGCTGCTGGGCGAAGTCGTTGCTGCCGGCGTCGCACCCGATCAGGCGAACGGGACGGCTGCCGTCGTACCCGCCGCGCCGCAGCATGTCCGCGTACTCGGCGGGCGTGTAGTCGTGACCGCCGATGCGCGCGCGCCCGTCGGGCGTGATGTGGACGTCCGCGGTGAAGAAGTTCGGGTCGTTCGGCACGCGGTGGGGCAGGTCGCCCATGTCGCTGTCGCCGCCGTGGTGGGAGATGCCGGCGGGGGTGGACTCGGCGTGCCTGGCGTGCGCCTCTTCGGGGCTCGGGCGGTCGGCGGGCGGGGCGTCGTGGGTGTTCGGCGCGTCCGTGGTGCCGTCGTTCGGGCGGTCCGAGTCGTGGGGGCGGTCCGAGTCGTGGGGACGGTCGGTGCCGTGGGGACGGTCGGCGTCCGGACCGTGGTGGGGAGCGTCGGGTCCGTGCGGCGCGTTCGGGCCGTGGGGAGCGTGGGGCTGGTGCGGGAACGCGGACTCCGGGCGGGTGGTGTCCGGAGAGCGGTGCGGAGCCTGGGTGTCGGCGCCGCGGGGGCGGGCGCCGTCCGGGGTCTGGGGACGGGTGCCGTCGGGACGGGTGCTGTCCGGACGGTTGCCGGGGCCGCTGCCGTCCGGCCGGTGGGGAGCGTCGGGGCGCGACGGTGAGCCGGGGCCGCCGTGCGGCGCGTCCGGACGGGTTGAAGGACCGCCGTGAGGCGAGTTCGGGCTGTGCGGAGTGTTCGGGCTGTGAGGCGAGTTCGGGCTGTGCGGAGCGTTCGGGGCCGTCGGCGCGGCCGACTGCGGGCGCATCGGGGCGTCGCCGCGCGGAGCGTTCGGCCCGCCTGCCGACGGGGTGTGCGGCGGCCCGGCGGGCGGCATGTTCGGGGATGACGGGGTGTGCGGCGGCCCGGCGTGCGGCGTGTTCGGGGACGACGGGGCGTGCGGCGCCGCGGCGGACGGCGTGGTGGCGCGGCTCGGGGGAGTCGCGTCGGGGCGGCCCGCGTTCGGGGACGACGGGCTGGTGGTGTGCGGAGCGTTCGCCGACGGGCTGTGCGGGACGCCCCCGGACGGGCTGTGCGGCACACCGGACGGGGCGACGCTGGACGGGCTGTGCGGTGCGCCGCCCGAGGGCATTCCGCTCGAGGGCGCGGAGGGGGCCGACGGAGCTGACGGCATCGAGTTCGGGCGGGCCGGGGCCTCTGCCCTGGCCGCCGAGGTGGAGGTGTCCGGGGTGCGCGGGGCCGGGGCGTCCGGTGTGCGCGGCGCGGGCGCGGACGGTGCGCTGGGCGCTGCGCTGCCGGGGGTGCCGGTCCAGCCCTGGCCGCCCGCGGCGGGCCGTGGTGCGGCGGGGGAGGACGGGGCGTTGCCGGGGGCGTTCGGGGCGCCGCCCATCGGGCCCGACTGGGCCGGGGTCGACGGGGAGCCGTCCGGGGTGCGCGGGGCGGGGGCCTGCGGGGCATCCGGACGGGCCGGGGCCTCCGGTGGCGCCACCGACGACTGGACGGTCTGGCCGGTGTTGCGCGTCGGGACGTCCGGAGTGGACGGGGACGACGGCGCCGACGGCGACGACGGAGTGCCGGCGTGGGCCGGTCCGGCGGGGGACGAGGGAGAGGACGGGGAGGCCGGCGAGCTGTCCGGGGTGCGCGGGGTCGCCTGGGGGGCGTCCGGGGTGCGCGCGTCCGGGGTGTCGGGGGTGCGCGACGGCGCGTCCGGGGTCGACGGGGCGTCCGGCGTGCGCGACGGCGCAGACGGTGCCGACGGCGGGGTCGCCGACGACGGCGACGAGGAGTCCGGGGCCCGCGAAGGCCCGTCCGGAGACGACGACGGCGACGAGGGCGAAGAAGGCGTCGACGGCGAACTGTCCGGAGTGGACGGAGACGACGGAGACGAAGGTGAGGAAGGCGAGTCCGGAGAGGACGGTGACGAACCGCCCGGCGACGACGAGGACGACGACGGCGCGCTCGGGCCACCCGAAGGCGAGAGGTCCGGCGTGTTCGTGCGCTGGAACAGCCCACCGGGCTTGATGGACTTCGTCGAGATCACGTCCAGGCCGGTCACCTTGCCGACCAGCTTGCCGACGACCTTCATGATCTTCGTGAAGATCTCCACCAGCCGGCCCAGCAGCGGCGAGACCTTCTTGATGGTCTTGATGAGCTTCTGGATCAGCTCACCGATGCGCGTGGCCCACTTCGAGATCGCGGTCACGGCCTGCGCCACGATCACCGGCGTGCCGAAGCCGAGCGTGAACACGGCCTCCAGCACCCACGTGATCAGCTTCGCGACCAGGTCGGCGATCAGGTCGCGCACCATCTCGCGCACGAACCCGACGACCATGCCCATCACGCCGACGACCGTGCCGACCGAGCCCGCCGCCGACGCCGCGCCGGACAACGCGTCCAGCTGCTCGCCCGCGGCCTTGCGGTACGCGTCCGCCGCGGCACCGGTCCACTCACCGGTGGTGTCGACGGCCGCCTTGTACTCGTTCGCGACCTTGCCGAGCTCCTGCGAGACGTTGCCCCACGTCGTGGAGTACGACTGGATCACCGGCGGGTCGCCCGCCAGCCAGTCCAGCGCCTCCTTGAGCGGCTGCATGTGCTCCATCAGGAACGACGCCGCGGACGACAGCAGCGTTCCGAACGGGTCGATGGCCATCGAGGCGGCGTCGGCGACCAGGCCGACGACGCCGAGGCCGCCTTCGATCCAGCTGCCCTCGGAGATGCCCTTGTAGGCGTCCATCGCCGAGTCGGCGATGGAGAAGCCGGTGGCCCAGCCGTTGTCGCCGGTGCCCGCGTTGAAGAAGCCGGACGGTTCGGCGGGGGCCTGTGCCACCAACGGGTTCGGAGACGACATCAGACACCACCCTTGAAGGCCTTGGTGATCTGGTCCTCGATCTCCTGGTAGTGCTTGGCGGTCTCCGTCACCTTCTTGGAGGTGGCGGCCATGGCGTCGGCGGCGCCCTTGAGCGCGTCCATGCCCCACTGCTCGACGGGGTCGAGCAGCATCCGGAACGGCTGGCAGATGATGCCGTACGCGTCAGTCGGCATCGACACGGTGTTGGCCGCGTCCACTGCCCCCTGGAGCCGGCCCTGCAGGCCCTCCAGAGCCTTGGCGTGCGCTTCCAGCACGTCCGAGGTGACGTTGAAACCACCGGCGGTCATCGAACCCCCTCAAGTTCGAGCAGCGGACAAGAAGATCAGGAGAGCACGGACTCCCCGCCGAAGTCGTCGTCGTCATCCGACGGCGGCCGGCGGCGCGGGGGAGGCGGCGGCGGAGTCGGGCGGGACGGCGGTGGGGCGTCGTCCTCGACCCGGAAGTTCATCTCGTTGCGGTCGTACGGCGTCCGCGCCGGCTCCTCGGCGGGCGGCGCGGGGAAGTTCTTCTTGGCCTCGTTGAACAGCACGTTGGCCGTCTCGTCCTGCGTGCCGATGGTCTCGGCCATCGCTTCCTGCAGCAGCTGCGGGATCCTCGACTGCGCGCGCTGCAACAGCTTCATGATCTCGCCGCTGATCTCGGCCATGCGCTTGCCCGCGGCCGACTCGTTGATCACCAGGTTCTGCAGGATCCCGTTGGACCCGACCAGGATCTCGATCGACCCGTCCTGCGACCGCTCCGAGATCGTCATCCCCTGCACGCGCGTCGCCATCTCCTGATAGCGCGCGGCGCGTTCCTGGATGTTCTGGTTCCAGTTCGCGAGCATCTGCTCGGAACCGGCGATGTCCTCGGGCACCGGACTTCCTTCCCACAGCGGCGGCGGACTCAAAGGATGACGCAGCCCGATCCGATCTCGTTCCACCCACGAGTCAAATAGGCCGAAAAGACGGACGGCGCCCCACTGAACGGACCAGTGGAGCGCCGGGATGACCGTCGGGCTAGTTCACGCCCAGCAGGTCGACGACGAAGATCAGCGTCTCGTTGGGCTTGATCACGCCACCGGCGCCGCGCGCGCCGTAGCCCAGGTGCGGCGGGATGACCAGCTTGCGGCGGCCGCCGACCTTCATGCCCTGGACGCCCTGGTCCCAGCCCTGGATGACGCGACCGCCGCCGAGCGGGAACTGGAACGCCTCGCCGCGGTCCCAGGACGCGTCGAACTGCTCACCGGTCGAGTGCGAGACACCGACGTAGTGCACGGACACGAACTGACCGGCCGTGGCCTCCGCACCGTCGCCGACGGTGATGTCCTCGATCAGCAGGTCGGCGGGCGCCGGGCCGTCGTGCGGGTCGACCTCAGGCTTCGTGGGGGCCATCACAACTTCCTCTCGAACGGGGGTGTTCGCGGTCGATCCAATCACGCTCGCACGCGCGCGGCCGAATGGCCTACGCGGACCAGCCCTACCCGGCCCACCCGAACCCATGTCTTTCTTTAATGACCCGCGGCGCCTGCAGCCGAGGGGACACAACAGAAGAAGGAGACGAACATGGCGGCAACCCTGCACCGCCTCCGGTCTCTGCTCGGCGCGGCACTGGCGGCGGCAACGCTGTCCATGGCCTGCGTCAGCGTGGCCGAAGCAGCTCCCGTCCCGACCGCCGACGGCGAGTTCGGCACCCAGATCGTCGGTGGCACGCGCGCGAGCACGTCCACCTACCCCTGGGTCGTCTACCTGGCCACCAGCAGCGGCTTCCAGTACTGCGGCGGCACGCTCGTCGCGCCCAACAAGGTCGTCACCGCCGCGCACTGCACCGAGGGCGACTCGCCGTCCGCCGTGCGCGTGGTCGCGGGCCGCGACGACAAGAACTCCACCGCGGGCACCGTCGCCCGCGTCACGAGGATCTGGATCCACCCGAGCTACCGCGACGTGACGCTCGGCTACGACGTCTCGGTGCTGACGCTCGACCGGAACCTGTCCCAGACCCCGATCCCGTTCGCCACCTCGGCGGACAGCGGGCTCTACGCCGCGGGCACCAGCTCGACGATCCTCGGCTGGGGCACCACGTCCTCCGGCGGTTCGGCCTCGCGCTACCTGCTGCGCGCCACCGTGCCGCTGACCAGCAACTCCAGCTGCTCCAGCTCGTACGGCAGCGACTTCAACGCCACGCACATGGTGTGCGCGGGCTACGCCCAGGGCGGCACCGACACCTGCCAGGGCGACTCCGGCGGCCCGCTCGTGGCCGGCGGCAAGCTGATCGGCATCACGTCGTGGGGCGAGGGGTGCGCGGCGGCGGGCTACCCCGGCGTCTACGCGCGCGTCTCCACCTACGCGGCGCAGATCCAGGCGCAGCTGTAGCAAAACGGGCCGGGAAGGACGGGCAACCCTTCCCGGCCCCGCTTACGTCCTCCCACCATGAACGGCAAGAAGCTGTTGGCCGGCGCCGCCGTGCTGGCCGTCGCCGGAGTGTGCGTGAGCTCCGCGGCGAGGGACGACACCCTCGCTCCACCACCGGTCGTGGACCACGGGCCGGTGCGTCTCGTCGCGTTCGACTCGTGCGACAACGCGGTGACCGAACTGCGCCGCGCCATGGCCCCGTACGTCAGCGCGTACGGCCTCGGTGGCGGCAACGTCATGTACGCCGAAGGCATGGCCGCCGACACCGGGGGCGTCGCGCAGAAGAGCGTGCCCGACGCGAGGGCCGCCACTCCGCCCGCGCAGCAACAGGAACACTCGACGACGAACGTGCACGAGCAGGGCGTCGACGAGCCGGACATCGTGAAGACGGACGGACAACGCGTCTTCTCGATCGCCGACGGCAAGCTGCGCGTGATCGACGTCGCGAGCAAGGCCCTCACCGGCACCGTCGACCTGGGTGAGCGCCGCGCGAGCCAGTTGCTCGTCCAAGGCGACCGCGCGCTGGTCGTCACCGAGGGTCCCGTGCTCATGGAGAAGCCGGTGACGCCGCCTGGCAGGCCGTCGTTCGCACCCGCGTCCGGCACCGAGCTGGTGCTCGTGGACCTCAAGGGGCTCAAGGAGATCAGCAGCCTCAAGACCGACGGCTTCTACCTCGACGCCCGCCAGATCGGCGGCACCGCCCGGGTCGTCGTCCGCTCGCAGCCGCGCATCGAGTGGGCGTACCCGGACCAGACCACGAACGAAGCGGGATCGTTGCGCCGCAACAAGGAGATCCTGCAGAACACGCCCATCTCGTCGTGGCTGCCGCAGTACGAGCTCAGCGAGAACGGCGCGAAGTCGAGCGGCACCCTCGTCGACTGCGCCAACGTCAGCCACCCCGTCGTGCACTCGGGCACGTCGATGCTGACCGTGCTGACGTTCGAGCTCTCCGGGCAGCTCGGCACCGGGCAGCCGGTCTCGATCGTCGCGGACGGCGACACGGTCTACGGCACCGACCGCAGCCTCTACGTCGCCGACGACCACCGGCTGCTGCCGGAACTCCCGTCCCGCGCACCGGTCCAGCGCCCGATCACGACCGCGATCCACCAGTTCGACATCAGCGGGTCCGGACCGCCGAAGCACGTCGCGTCCGGGGACGTGAACGGCACGCTGCTCAACCAGTACTCGCTGTCCGAGCACGACGGCGTGCTGCGCGTCGCCACCACCACGGGCACCGAGAGCCGGTGCTGCTGGCGGGTGCCCGCGGACGTGGTGCCGCAGCAGCGGCAGGCGCCGTCGGAGAGCTTCGTGACGACCCTGCGCCGCGACGGGGGTCAGCTCGCCAAGGTCGGTCAGGTCGGCGGTCTCGGCAAGGGCGAGCGGATCTACAGCGTGCGGTTCATCGGCAAGGCCGGGTACGTCGTCACGTTCCGCCAGACCGACCCGCTCTACACGCTCGACCTGAGCGATCCGCGGCAGCCGAAGGTCACGGGCGAGCTGAAGATCAACGGGTTCTCCGCCTACCTGCACCCGGCGGGCGACGGCAGGCTGATCGGCGTCGGCCAGGACGCGACCGACCAGGGCAGGACGACGGGCACGCAGGTGTCGCTGTTCGACGTGAAGGACCCCGCGGCACCGCGCCGCGTCGCGCAGTACCACCTGCCGGACACCAGCTCCGAGGCCCAGTTCGACCCGCACGCGTTCCTGTTCTGGCCGCAGGACGGCACCCTGGTGATCCCCGTGGCGTCCTACCGGACCAACTACGAGGCCTCGTCCTTGGTGCTCAAGCTCGACGGCGACCAGCTGCGCGACGGCGGCCGGATCGTCGAACCGGCGAGCCAGGACTACAGCGGCGGGCAGCGGCGCACGATCGTGATCGGCGACCAGCTGTGGTCGATCTCGGCCGCGGGCGTGCAGGTCAACGCGCGGACGGGCCTGGCCCAGCAGGCCTGGCTGCCGTTCCCGCGCTAGAGCGGTCCCCGGTGAGCAGGCGGTGCGCGAGCACCGTGCCGCCTGCCATCGCGGCCGGGATCACGACCAGCGCGGCCAGCGGGACGAGGCACAGCAGGTAGGTCGGCACGGCGAGCCCGAGCACCAGCCCGCGACGCGTCTTGAGGATCTGCCTGCGCTGCTTGAACGACCGGCCGCGGCGCGTGAACGGGATGCCGGTGAGCTCGATGCCGAGCAGGTAGCCGTTGATGCACACGGCGAGCACCGGGACGACCGTCTGCCCGATCACGGGGATGAAGCCGCAGAAGAACAACGGGATCGCGAACGCGATCGAGGTCGCGACGAGCAGGATCGTGCTGCGCAGGCCGACCACGAAGCCGCGCCAGAAGCCGATCTGCTCCGCCTCCGGCACACCGCCGAGCTCGTCCTCGACCTCTTCGGAGATGTACTCGTAGAACGGGCCGCCGATCATGAGCGTGATCGCGGTGAACAGCAGCACGCTCAGGCCGAGCACGGCCGCGATCACCGAGATCCCGACGGCGACCTCGGCGATGCCCTTCCAGGTGTCGCTCCACGAGTCGGCGAAGCCGGTGAGCCAGTCGGCGAGCGAGTCGATGTTGGTGAACAGCAGCACCCAGCCGGTGATCATCAGCACCGCCGTGATGACCGCGGGCAGCGCGCCGACGAGCACGCGCTTGGGCGAGCTGAACACCAGGCTGAACCCGCGCAGCAGCAGACCGACACCGGCACCGAAGTCCTTGATCACGCGCGCAGGATAGTCGGTGCGGTGGTCCGATGTGGGCAGGTGGAGGGATTTCGGTCGCTGCTACTCCGGCGGCGCGGCGATGCAGGCCGTGCCGACGCGGCGGAACCCGACCCTTTCGTAGACCCGTGCGATGTCCTCGCTCCCGGCGGAGAGGAACACCAGTTCCGCGCCCCGCGTCAGGGCGTCCCGCGCCAGCTCCGCCGTGACCGCGCCACCGAGGCCGCGCCGCCGTGCCGCCGGCAACGTGCCGATGCCCGCGATCTCGACGACGTCGCCCGCCCGTTGCGCGGTGCCGGACGCCAGCACGCCCTCGCCGGGCACGTCGGCCACCGCGTACCGGTGCCGGCCCGCCATCGAGGTCGCGGTGGCGAGCGCCGCGTCCCGTTCCGCGGTGCCGACCTCGCCCGTGGCGGTGCCCGGTGACGAGAACGCCAGCTGTGCCACCACCGTCACCTCGGCCGTGCGGGTGTCGAGCACGCGGACGTGCGGGTGCGGGTCCGGCAACCGTGCGGGGTCGAGGACCATCAACGGCGCTTGGAGCACGTCCAGACCGGCCTCGCGGGCCACGTCGAGCAACCCCGGCGTCGTCTCGTGCACCCACTCGAACGCTTCCGGCACACCGAGCTCGCGCTGCCGTTCCCGCACCTTCAGCACGTCGGCGACGGTCGGCCTGCCGCCGGGGTGACGGGGCCGCGCGTAGAACGGGTAGCCGTCGCCGGCCTGGAGGAACAGCACCAGCTCGCCGTGTTCCTCAACGCGAGATCCCGGTCGGGGCACAGTGTCGTAAAAGCTTTCGAGAACGTCCCACACGGACGATCACGCTAGCTACCTTTGGCGGTATGACGCACGGCAATTCCCGCAACGAGCGGTCATGAGGCTCTTGGCGGCGCTCGTCGCCCTGCTCCTCGTCCTCACCGGCTGCGGCAGCGATCGCGAGGACCGCTTCGCCCGCCCCGGCGCGCCGAAGAACTCGCCCAGCGGCAAGTTCGTCGCGCACGCCGAGAGCGCGAGCGAGGTGCGGGTGACCGACCGCAACGGCGGGGACGTGTTCCGCAAGTCCTACGAGTACGCCACCAGTTCACGCGCGGACGCCATCGGCGTCGTGTGGCTGTCGCAGAAGGACCAGCTGTGGGTGCTCGTGCCCGGTGACACCAGCGAGCGCATCGAGGCGGGCCCCGACGGCGTGTGGACCGCGGTCGAGGCCGACCTACCCGGGGAGATCACGCGGCTCGGGTGACGGGTCCTCCTCACCCTCGGCCATCCTCCTGCCCCGCTCCAGCTCCGCGTCGAACTCGGCACCCAGCAGCACCGCGATGTTCGAGATCCACAGCCACACCAGGAAGACGATCACGCCACCGAGCGAGCCGTAGGTCTTGTTGTAGGACGCGAAGTTCGCCACGTAGATCGCGAAACCGACGGTCGCGAGCGCCCACAGCACGATCGCGAGCAGGCTGCCGGGCGAGACCCAGCGGAAACCGGGTTGCTTCACGTTCGGCGCGGCCCAGTACAGCACCGCGAACGCGAGGCTCACCAGCAGCAGGATGACCGGCCACTTGACGATGTCCCAGACGGTGACGACGGTGTCGCCGAGCCCGATCGCGCCGCCCACCGCGTCCGCGACGCCCCCGGTCAGCACCAGCGCGCCGAGCGTGACCGACACCAGCACCACCGAGCCGAGCGTCAGCCCGAGCCGCAGCGGCACCGTCTTCCAGAACGGGCGGCCTTCCTCCACGTCGTAGACGGCGTTGCACGCGCGCATGAACGCGCCGAGATATCCCGACGCCGTCCACAGAGCCGTGAGCAGACCGATGATGCCGAGCAGGCTGGCCGCGTTCTGGCTCTTCTGCAGCTCTTCGATCGAGGACTTGACCAGCTCGCCCGCCTCGCCGGGGGCGACCTCGTCGACGTACTTGATCAGCTCCTGCGTCGTGGTGTCGCCCAGCAGCGCGAGCACGGACGTCAGGACGATGATCCCGGGGAACAGCGACAGCACCGCGTAGTAGGTGAGCGCGGCCGCCCAGTCCGTCAGGTTGTCGTCGTTGAACTCCTTGACCGTCCGCTTGAGAACGCCCCACCAGGCGCGCTTGGGCAGCCTGGTGGGGCCTTGGACGTCGTTACCTGCGGGCACGGCGCCAGCCGAAGGAACGGGTGCCGGAACCGACACCGGCGAGGTGCAGCGCGAGCAGCAACAGTCCGAGCACGACCAGCGTGTTCACGGTGATGACGTCACCGAGCCCGGCCTTGGCCAGGTCCAGGATCAGCGCCAAGCCGAACGAGACTGCGGCGATGATGGCCAGCATTTGTGTCCACCTCCGTATTGGGTGAGGTGCGGATACCCGGTCTCTCGCGGGGGAATCACGCCGTTCGGAGCAATGGACGTGCCATGATCGGTCCCGTGGACGTCCAGCGCTGGCAGGCAGCGGCGGTTCCGTGGTGGGTGACCAAGGTCGGGCTCGTCGGTGGGTGGATCGCCGCCTTCTACTTCGCCGCGAGCGCGAACGAGGCCCCGTGCACGGCCTCGCAGCCGTGCCTGCCGGACCCGTTGTTCTCTCTCGCGGTCGTGCCGCTGCTGGCCACACCGTTGCTGCTGTTGTTCAACCGCGTGCTCACGGGCTGTGCGATGGGCGTGCTGTTCGGTGCGCTGGACATCGCGCTCGACGGCAGTGCGGCGGCCAACGTGGCGTTCGGGCTGCACGCCGGTGCGTGCGCGGTCGTGGCGGCGTGGACCCTAAGAGCACGGGCGGACCAGCACGAGGCGGCGGGCGCGGCCCTCGTCTCGTTGCCGGACCTGCCGCCGCAGCGCGGTGTCCTGCGCGTGGTCGCGGTGCTGCTGGTGGTGTTCGGCTTCCTCACGTTCGTGCAGTACAGCCTGAGCAACGACGAGATCGAGCAGCACGTCGCGAACGCCAGCCGCGTCTCCGCCGAGGTCGTGGAGATCAAGGACACCTACGAGGTGTGGGTGGAACTGCCGGACCGGCAGCGCACCTCGTTCCAGCCGCTCGCGCCGGAGTCGTACCGGGTCGGCGACGAGGTGCCGGTGCTCGCCGACGGCACGTGGGTGCGGATGGCGAACGAGCCCGAGGACGTCACCTGGTGGCTGAGCATCGGGGGCGTGGCCGTGTTCTTCGCGGTGCTGCTGGCCGCGCGGGAACGCCGCCGCCGCGCGTTGTGGTCGGGCCCGGTGACGGCGATCCGCGTGCAGGCGCACCAGATCGGTCCGCGCCGGATCCTGTTGCGGCACGCCGGGACCGACCTCGCCACCGTCACGACGCTCGCCGACCTGGGCCTCGAGGAACCGCTCTACCACGACACCGACCAGTTCGGCCGGGTGTGGCGCGGCGAGGAGGACCCGCCGCTGCAGCACGACCCGATCGAGGTGCTCGTCGCGGGGGAGTGGCACCACGGCGGCCAGGTGGCGCTGGTGGTCGAGGGCTCGGTCGTCACGACCAGCACGCTGAACCGCGTCCGCCCGCGCCACACCGTCCACAGTGCACACCTGCCGGGCGTGCCGGTCACCGCCGGCACCCCGGTCGAGCTGCCGCACGCGATCTGGCCGGGGGACCGTCGGCGGGTCGAGGGCGTGGCGCTGCTGCTCGGCGCGGCGGGGGCGTTGATCGCGCTGAAGTACTACCCGGAGCTGATCGTGCTCGGGCTGATCGGCGTGCAGTGCGTGCTGTCGGCGGTGACGCGCTTCCAGCCGATGCTGCGCCTGGACCACAACTCGGTCGTGCTCTACACCGGCGTCTTCACCTACCGGGTGCCGTGGGCGCAGCTGCACGGCGTGCGGCGCTCCGGTCCGCAGCTCATGCTCGCGTTCGGCCCGCACGGCGACGTGCTCACCACACCGCACCTGCCGGACAAGGAAGCGGGCGAGAAGCTCATGTGGGCGCGCGCCCGGTCGTTGATCGCCGAGCACCCCGGAGACCGCGTGACCCGCAGGCTCAACATCAGCGTGCTGGCCGGCGCCGCCTACGCCGCGGTGGTCCTGTTCATCTGAGCTTCGCCACGGCCTGGAGCAGGCGGTCCACATCGGACTCGTCGGTGTACGGGCCGATGCCCGCGCGCACGGCGCCCTTGTCACCCAGGCCGAGCCAGCGCGAGCACTCGAGCGCGTAGAAGTGGCCGGCGGGCGCGTTGACGCCCTCGGCGCCGAGCCGCCGGTAGACCTCGGCCGGGTCCAGCCCGTCGACGGAGAACAGCACGGTCGGCGTGCGCACGGCCGCCTTGCTGTAGACGCGCACGCCGAGTTCCTTGAGGCCCGTCTCCATCCGCTCGCGCAGGCCGAGCTCGTACTCCTCCAGGCCGTCGAGCGACCGCATGAACTCGACCGCCGCGGTCGTCCCGGCCAGCAGCTCGTACGGCAGCGTGCCCAGCTCGAACCGCTCCGGCACGGCGTTGGTCGAGGGCAGCAGCTTGTCCGGGCGCAGCGTCTCCAGCAGCTCCGGCGCCGCCGCCAGCACACCGAGGTGCGGGCCGAGGAACTTGTACGGCGAGCACACGAAGAAGTCCGCGTCCAGCGCCTCGACGTCCACCGGCACGTGCGGGGTGTAGTGGACGCCGTCGACGTACACGAACGCCGCCATCTCGTGCGCCGCCCTGGCGATCTCGGCGACGTCCGGGCGGGTGCCGAGCAGGTTCGACGCGGCCGTGACCGCGACGACGCGCGTGCGATCGGACAGGAGCCTGGTCACCGCCTCGACGGGCAGCTCCCCGGTCGTGCGGTCGAACGCCGCCCAGCGCACCGTGGCCCGTGCGGCCTCGGCGGCCTGCACCCACGGCCTGATGTTCGCGTCGTGGTCCATCCGGGTCACGATGATCTCGTCGCCCGGCCGCCAGTTCTTCGACAGCGTGCGCGCGAAGTCGTAGGTCAGCTGGGTCATGCTGCGGCCGAACACGATGCTGCCGGCGTTGAGGAACTCGGCCATCGTGCGCCGTGCGGTCCGCACGATCTCCTCGGCACGGCGTTCGGAGGCCGTGACGCCGCCGCGGTTCGAGACCGCCGAGATCAGCGTGTCCCGGACCGCGTCCGCCACGACGTCGGGCACCTGCGCGCCGCCGGGGCCGTCGAAGTGCGCGGCACCCTCGCGCAACGCGGGGAAGTGGGCGCGGACCGCTGCGACGTCGTAGGCCATGCCCTCATGGTGCTTCAGCACCCACGAATCGGGAAAGGATCAACCGTAGGGTCATCACCTGTTCGGTCGCGTCGAAGTCCGGGTCGATCAGCCGGCCGAACAGACCGTCGACCAGTCCCTGGGCCCACGTGGCGGCCGTCAGCGCGCTCACCGGCAGCACGATCTGACCCGCGTCGTGCGCGCGTTGCAGCAGCACGGCCAGTTCGTCACGCACGGCCTGTTCGTTGCGGCCGACGAGTTCCCACAGTTCCGCGTCACGGCTGGCCTGCGCCACGACCTCCAGCACCAGACCGGCTACAGCGCGGTCCAGCGCGGGCACGCACAGATGGTCGACCATCAGCAGGACGCCGTCCCACGGGCTGAGGTCGCGCGCACGAGCGAACATCACCGCGTTGTCCTCGGCGTCCTGCACGAAGATCTCGCGGAAGATCGCCCGCTTCGTGGGGAAGTAGTGGAAGAGGCTGCCGGTGCTGATGTCCGCGGCCTTGCAGATGTCCGCGACCGTGGTGCGTTCGAAGCCCTTCTGGGCGAACAACCCCGCCGCGGTGTCGGTGATGTGGCGCTTCTTCTCCGCGTGCTTGACCGGGTCTACCGTTCGCACCTGTAGTACTGCCTCTTCTTCTCGTCCCGCACGGCGACACCGCGTTTGCGGATCTCCCGCGCCAATTCTGCGGCCTCCTCGTTCTCGTACTTCGCGATGGCCTTCCGCCGCGCCGTGAACAGCGCGTTCACGTCCGCCGGCAGCTCGGGCGCGTGCTCGACCCACATCCGGAACTCGTGTGCGAACGGGTCCGCGGCGTGCCAGCGGTAGCCCTGCCCGGTGAACGCCTGCTCCAGCCTCGCGCTGCTCAGGTCGGACTTCTCGCGGGCCAGCTCGGCGCCGTCGCGGGAGAGCAGGACGAGGTGCTTGCCGTCCGCGAACGCCGCGCCCACCTCGTCCCGGGCGAAGTCGAACGTCTTGTCGTCCCTGCGCAGCGTGACCCGTGCGGGGGTGACCTCGACCGCCATCATCTCGCTCGCCCAGAACAGCGCGAACACGAAGCCCGCCGCGGCGCCCACGGCCAGCGACGCGAGCGTCCGCCACGGCTGCGGTATGTCCGTGACCAGCTCGAACACACCCTGGAACGGGAACCACCCCAGCGTCGTGATCCACCCCGCCGCCAGCCCGAGTCCCCAGCCCGCGGCGGCGCCGGCAGCCGGGCACGCGACCCAGATGCCGTACCGGACCGCCGCGGTCTCCTGCACCGTCGTCATGGCGCCAATACTAGACCGAGCGCTCGGTTTATTCTGGCCTACGGCAGGTAGAAGGTGAGCAGATCACTCGTGACCGGTGGGAACAGCCTGGTCATCAGCTCGGTCCTCGGGCCGGGGTAGACGTCGGAGAAGATCCGGCGCAGGCCGTCGATGCCGTGCGGGCCGAACAGCAGCGGCGCCAGCAGATCGGGGGCGATCCCCGCGCCTCCTGCAGAGCCGGGGCCGAGCAGCGTGCCGCCCCACTCGTACGGGCCGATGCGCTCGCCGTCCCAGTGGAAGCGGACGTGCGTGCGGTAGAAGCCGAGCAGCACGTCGGTGGGTTCGTGGCCTCGCAGACGTCCGGTGAAGACCGGCCGCAGGTGCTCGAACAGCTTCGGGACGTCCGGGATGCGCACCATGTACTGGTCGAGCTCCGGCGCGCGCTCGGCGAGGAGCGGTTCGAGCAGCGGGTGGCGTTCGCCGACCTGGGCCGGGTGCACGTGTGCCACCAACGCCCGGACCGCGTCGTCGTCTCCGGCGATCTCGCCGAGCACGACGTCGCCCTCCTCCTCGGGCGTGCTGCGGCCCGTGCCGACGGGGACGCCGTCCCGTTCCACGATCCAGGTGAGCGAGCCGGTGCGGTGGAGCAGCCAGCGCCAGCACTGCGTGGTGTGGCTCATGCGCAGGTCCGCGCCGCGCTGGGCGTCGTCCTGCAGGCGGTGCAGCGCGGGGATGTCGGCGTCGGTCGCCCGCCGGACCACGTGTCCCGCGACGGGGTCCGGGGTCCTGGTCAGCGCGCGGGTCTGCTTGACGGGGATCGAGTAGACGTAGCCGAACTGGCGGTAGAAGTAGGGGACGCCCATCACGAGCTGGAGCAGGTGGCCGCGTTCGGCCGACCGGTCGTGGGCCCAGCCGATCAGGTCCCGCACCAGGCCCCTGCCCTCGTACTCGGTGTCGGTGGCGACCTGCTCGATCTGCCCGGCGGGGAGGTCGAGGCAGTCGAGCGTCACGGTCTCGTCCATCAGCGTGAGGGTGGAGACGATCCGGCCGTCGTCGTCGGCGACCCCGACCCAGTCGCAGCCCGCGTCCGGATCGGTCATCAGCAGGCGGGCGTCGACGCCGTCACTGGGGTCGAGGCGGGAGACGACGAGCTTCTCGACCTGGTCCAGGTCTTCGGGGCGCGAGGTGCGGATGTCCACGGCCGGAGTGTTTCCAGGGCGGTGGTTGTCCGCAAACGGATTTACGGTCGTCCGCATGGACTGGAACAAGCAGTTGACGGACCAGCTCGAGTTCCACTGGAACGTGGCGGCGCGGGCGAGGTTGAACGGTCTCACCGACGACGAGTACTTCTGGGAGCCGGTGCCCGGCGCGTGGACCGTCCACGAGGACAACTCGATCGACTGGGAGTACCCGCAGCCCGAGCCCGCGCCGGTCACGACGATCGCCTGGCGGATGGCGCACATCATCGTGGGGGTGTTCAACGCGCGCACGGCCTCGCACTTCGGCGGTCCGCCTGCCGACCACGCGACGTGGCAGTACGCGATGACCGCCGACGAGGCGCTGAAACAGCTCGACGACGCCTACGAGGCGTGGATGGCCGGCGCGCGCACGGCCGACCTCTCGAAGGCGGTCGGTCCGGCGGAGGGGCCGTTCGCCGCGGAACCCATGGCGACGTTGGTGCTCCACATCAACCGCGAGGTCATCCACCACCTCGCGGAGATCGCGCTCCTCCGTGACCTCTACCTGAGGGAGAGTTAGGCACTAATTAGTGCCTACTTTCTGGAAGTTGGCGCTAACTGCAGGATGGTGCTCATCGAGGTAATCGAAGGGGATCATCATGCGAGTCATCACGCAGAAGACCGTGGGCGAGCCGTCCGTGCTGGAGGTCGCGGAGGTGCCGACGCCCGTGGCCGGACCCGGTCAGGTGCTGGTCAGGGTGGTCGCGGCGGGCGTGAACCCCTTGGACACCTACATCCGCGCCGGTGGGTTCCCCGCGCTCGGTGAGCCGCCGTTCACGCTGGGCTGGGACGTCGCGGGCACCGTCGTCGAGGACGCCGAGGGGTTCGTCGCGGGGGACGAGGTCTACGGGCTGCTCGACTTCCCGGGCACGGGTGGCGGGTACGCCGAGCACGCCGTCGTGCCGGCCGCGAACCTGGTGCGGCGGCCGTCGTGGCTCACGCCGGAGCAGGCGGGCGCGGTGCCGATGGTGGCGCTGACCGCGTGGCAGTCGCTCGTCGGCCGGGGTGGTCTTTCCGCTGGTCAGCGCGTGCTCATCCACGCCGCCGCCGGTGGGGTCGGGCACGTGGCGGTGCAGATCGCCAAGGCCCGGGGCGCGTACGTGATCGGCACGGCGTCCGCCGGGAAGCACGACTTCCTGCGGTCGCTGGGCGTGGACGAGGTGATCGACTACCGCCACCAGGACTTCACCGGGATCGAGCCGGTCGACGTCGTGCTGGACACGATCGGCGGCGACTACGCGGAGCGGTCCGCGCGCGTGCTGAAGCCCGGCGGCGTGCTGGTGTCGATCATTCCCGGCAACCCGGGTTTTGACGTTGACCGAGCTTCCGCGCTCGGCATCCGGTTCGAACTGTTCCTGAGCGTGACCGCGTCCGGTGCCGACCTGGCCGCGTTGCCGCAGCTCAGGGTCGAGATCGACCACACGGTGCCGTTGGCCGCGGCCGCGAAGGCCCACGAGCTCGTCTCGTCGGGCCGCACGACGGGCAAGGTCGTCCTGGTGCCGTGACCCCTCGTTAACCGAGCGTTGACCATGTACACCGATCGTGTGCGAAACATCCACACGATCGGGGAGTGCTCATGGCACGGTGGAGTCCACTTGCTTTAGTCCTGGCCTTGTTGGCGGCGGTTGGCCTGTACGGGTCGACCGCCGCTGTCGCCGCAGCTCCGCTGACTGTCGCGCAGGCGATCGCGCAGCAGAACGGCTCGTCCGCGACCGTCCGCGGGTATGTGGTCGGTCAGCCCACGGCCACGACGACCGTCATACGTTCGGGCTATCCGAACGACTACGCCTTGGCGCTGGCCGACTCGGCGTCCACGACCAGCACGTCGAGCATGGTCTACGTGCAGATCCCGTCGGCGTTCCGCTCGGCGTGGGGCATGAAGACGAACCCGTCGCTGCTGGGCAAGCAGATCGACGTGACCGGCACCCTGAGCGCGTACTTCTCGCACGCCGGCCTCACCTCGTCCACGGCGTTCGCGTTCGCCGGCACGACGCCGCCGACCAGCACCACCACGCCGCCCACGACGACCACGTCGCCGTCCGGCTCGTGCGAGGCCTACTACACCGCGGCCTGCGGGAAGTCCGGCGCTGCACTGAAGTCGGCGCTCAACGGCATCATCCGCAACCACACGATCCTCAGCTACGAGGCGGTCTGGGACGCGCTGAAGGCCACCGACCAGGACCCGAACAACTCGAACAACGTGATCCTGCTGTACAGCGGCCGGTCGCAGTCGAAGTCCACCAACGGCGGCAACCCCGACGACTGGAACCGCGAGCACGTCTGGGCCAAGTCGCACGGTGGCTTCGAGACGCGCCCCGGTCCCGGCACGGACATCCACCACCTGCGCCCGGAGGACGTCTCCGTCAACTCCGCGCGCGGCAACCTGGACTTCGACAACGGCGGCTCCGCCGTCAGCCAGGCACCCGGCAGCTACGCCGACGGCGACTCGTTCGAGCCGCGCAACGCCGTGAAGGGCGACGTCGCGCGGATGATCTTCTACATGGCCGTGCGCTACGAGGGCAACGACGGCTACGTGGACCTGGAGATGAACAACTCCGTCTCCAACGGCACGGCGCCGTACATGGGCAAGCTCTCCGTGCTGAAGCAGTGGAGCCAGCAGGACCCGCCGGACGCGTTCGAGAAGCGCCGCAACCAGGTGATCTTCGACAGCTACCAGCGCAACCGGAACCCGTTCATCGACCACCCGGAGTGGGTCGCCTCTATCTGGCCGTGAGCCGGTCGAGGAAGGGGCGCTGCGCGGAGACGATCTTCGCGCTCGCCTCTTCCACGCCGAACCACTGCACGCGGTCGACCTCGGGGAACGTCTTCTTCCGGCCCGACTTCGGCGGCCACTCCATCTCGAACGTGCCGGGCGTGACGGCCTCCGGGTCGAGGTCGCCCTCGAGCGCCCAGACCGTGATGACCTTGCCGGAACCCTTGGCCTCGCCGAGCGGGATCAGCTCGCCGTCGGGCACTTCGAGACCGAGTTCTTCCGTGAACTCGCGCCGAGCCGCCTGCTCCGGCGTCTCGTCCTCGGTGTACTCGCCCTTCGGCACGGACCACGCGCCCGCGTCCTTGCGGGCCCAGAACGGGCCGCCCATGTGCCCCAGCAGCACCTCGAGCTGGGTGGTTCGTCTGAAGAGCAGGATTCCGGCCGACCGTTTCATACTGTCCAGCATGGCGGACTGGGTCCTGCACGTGGACCTCGACCAGTTCATCGCGGCGGTCGAGGTGCTGCGCGATCCGTCGTTGCGCGGCAGGCCCGTAGTCGTGGGCGGCAACGGCGACCCGACCGAACGCGCGGTCGTGGCCACCGCGTCCTACGAGGCGCGCGAGTTCGGGGTGCGCTCGGGCCTGCCGCTGCGGACCGCGTTCAAGAAGCTCCCGGACGCCGTCTACCTGCCGGTCGACCACGCCCTGTACGAGGCCGCGTCGGCCGACGTGATGGCCGTGCTGCGCTCGTTCCCCGTGGTCGTCGAGGTGATGGGCTGGGACGAGGCGTTCGTCGGCGTGTCGGTGGACGACCCGGTCGCGTTCGCGCGGTCGCTGCAGGAGGCGGTGCTGGCCGCGACGGGCCTGCACTGCTCCGTCGGAGTCGGCGACAACAAGCTGAGGGCCAAGATCGCCACCGAGTTCGGCAAGCCGGCCGGCGTCTTCCAGCTGACCCGCGCGAACTGGGTGGAGGTGATGGGCCACCGGCCGACGTCCGCGCTGTGGGGCATCGGCTCGAAGACCGAGAAGAAGCTCGCCGAACTGGGCTTTGCAACCGTGACGGACCTCGCCGCCGCGTCTCCCGACGTGCTGGCCGCACGGTTCGGCCCGCGCATGGGTCCGTACTACCGCACCGTCGCGTTGGGCGCGGGCGACACCGTGGTGAGCGCAACGCCGTGGGTGGTGAAGTCCCGTTCGCACGAGAAGACGTTCCAGCAGGACCTCGCGTCGTTGGAGGACATCAGGCGCGAGGTCGTCGCGTTGGCGCACCAGGTCGCGGCGGACGTCGTGGCCGAGGGGCGCCCTGCGGTCCGTGTGGGCGTCAAGGTGCGCTTCGTGCCGTTCTTCACCAAGGTCCGCCTGATGAAGCTGCCGGCGCCGACGTCGTCTGCCGACGAGCTGGCAGCGGCCGCTCTGGTGGTGCTCGACCGGTTCGACCACGGCCGGGCCGTTCGTCTTCTCGGAGTACGCGCGGAATTCTCTGACGATGATGTCGAACCGAACGCTTCTCGTTCGACGTATCAGTAAGTAGAGGATTCACCGCTAGGAGAAGACGATGACCGACTCACTGACACACCGCGACCGCGCCGTTCTCAGAGCAGTCGCCGACGGCCGCTGCGAGATCGCCGGAACCGCCCTGCTCGTCGACGGCCTGTGCTGCGCCGACCAGTTCGCCGGCCTCCGCCTGAGGTCTGCGGGCCTGATCAGCACCCGTCCGGGCCCCGCCGCGCTGACCGACGCGGGCTACGAGATGCTCGCCGCCTGACCTTTCCGGAACACGGACATCAGGTACTTGTTCGAAAACCGATAGCCGCCGTCTGGGGACCGGAACGGTTCCGCGGCGACTTTGATTTTCTCGACGACTTCTTCCTCCCCTTCCTTCTCGATGACGCGCTGATAGCTGCCCACGCTCAGGAAGCTCCGCAGCATCGTGGCCTCGTCGGGATGTTCTTGGGGAATGTCGATCGTGAGTTCTTCCCGCGCCTTCGGCAACGTCGCTCCTTTGCGCCCACCACCCCCGCGCACGACCTTGCCGATCTCCAGCAGATCGCTGGGGATCTCCGGATGCCACTGACACACGACCACGTAGTCCCGGCTGACCCGAACCGCCTCCGCGAACGCCAGGTCGGGATCGTCCGCGAAGAACAGCGCGTTGAACGCCGTCACGACGTCGAAAGTGCCGTCCTGCCAAGGCAAAACCCCGAGCGCGAGCTCGCGGAACTCGGCGCTGCTCTTGGTTCGCGCCACCGCGAGCATGGCCGGCGAGATGTCGACGCCGGTGGCCACCGCACCCGCTTCCGTTGCGGCGGCACAGAACTCGCCACTACCGCACGCGAGGTCGAGCACCTTCGTGCCTTGGCTGATCCCCGTGCGTTCGATCGCCGTCTGCCAGGCGGGCATGGACATCGTCGCGCCCAACGCCGCCCGTTGCGCGGCGTGACGCCCCCACAGCTCGCCTTCGCTCATGCTCCGACCTTAATCCGCTGGCCCTCGCGTGGATCATGGCAGGCATGGGTGTCTTGGCGCGGGTACTGCGATCGGTGGGCGAGGACGTGCTGGACCGGCTCGCCGCACTGCCAGGCAGCGACCTGACGTCACTGCTACTGGCCCTGTCCCGCCGCCGTGCCGCTGCCTTGTCGGGCCCGGACGTGTTGCGCCAGTACCGTTCCGACCGCTTCGTCGCGCCCTCGGCCGTGCCGTTTCCTGTGCTGCGTGCGGCGGAAGACCGCCTACTGGCTGCTTTGCCGGCGTCCTTCTCCGTGGTGGGTCTCTCGCCCGTGGCACCTCTCGGGACGTGCTCCGCCGTGGCTCTGATGGACCAGAACAACATCGTGTCGACCATGCGCGGCACCGAGGTGGCCGCCGATCCGACGAACGCCCTCGCCTTGGAAGCGGCTCTGCTACGGCAATCTGGTTCTTCCGATGTTCGGCTGGCCGCGGTGCAACGCGTCGTGCGGGCTCAGATGTTCGGCGGCTCAGGAAGGTTCGCGCACTTTACCTTGTTCGCCGCGGTGTCGGCCGGACGTGCCCGTGCATCTCTCGGCTTCGAACTGGAGCACTTCGCCGAGCACGTCGCGTTCCTGCGCGAGGCCTGTGGTGATGTCGAGTTCCGCGTGACGGTGCTGGATCCTCGGTTCGAGGTGGTACGCGGAGACCTGCCGGCCGATCCTGCACGGCAGACGGAGTACTACAAGGGCTTGTGCTTCAAGGTGTTCCGCGACGGGGTGGAGATCGGTGACGGCGGGTTCGTCGACTGGACCTCCCGGTTGACAGGCAACCGCAAGGAACGGCTGCTCATCAGCGGTGTAGGGGTCGACCGGTTCGCCACCCTCTGAATTCCATGTCATAGCACCAATTTCTGGTCTTGCGTGTCCTTGATATGTCCTCTTTCCCTTGTGGCGGCGTACCTCTGGCGGTGTTGGGAAAGCTCCAAGTTGATTTACGATCAGCTGTGGCCTCGTCGGGTTGGAGGCGTTCCCTCCGCCGACCTCCCGGGGTGCACGCGGGTGGGCCGGGCCGAGGGCGGTGGGTTCGGTCGGGGACCCCGTGCGATGGGAGCGGCGAGTATGGCTTCAGAGCTGGTGTGGATCCGTAGTTCGTACAGTAGCGGCGGTAGCGAGGCCTGTGTCGAATGCGCAAGTGACCGCGTGACTGTGTGGGTGAGGGACTCCAAAGACGTCAGCCGACGATTCAAAGTGCCGCTCGCAAGTTGGCGTGCCTTTGTGATGGACGTGATCCAAAGCTGAGCCATCACCCGATTGGCGGGTGAAGTCTTGATCGCCACGCGGCATGGCGCCCCAGTGATCGTGTTGTCAACGCCGCAGTGTGATAATCCTCCCTTTGCGGTCGGCCATCTGGTTGACCTCTCTATGAAGCTGCGCTATGTGCGCCTAGCATTCTGCGTATACGCAGAATGAAGGGAGACGTGTTGCCCACCGTGGACAGTCCCGTTGTTCTGCAGAAGCGGCTGCTCGACGAGCTGAAGCAGATCCGGGACGATCTTGGTCTCACCCAGCCGGCGGTCGCAGACGCGCTCGATTGGTCAGTGTCGAAACTGGTCAGGGTCGAAAAGGGCGAGAACAAGATCTCGGTCACCGACGTCCAAGCTCTGCTCTTCTACTACGGGGTGACAGACAAGGCGCGAGTCGACGAGCTCGTCGGGTTGGCCAGGGCCATCAAGCGCTCGCGATCAGCATGGATGGACAAGTACAAAGGATTCTTCTCCGAGCAGTTCGCCAGGTTCGTCGAGTTGGAGACGTCCGCCGTTCGGCTTCGGCAATGTCAGCTGAACGTCGTCCCTGGGTTGTTGCAGATCTCGGACTACGCGCGAGTGCTGGTCGCGGCCAGCGCTCCGGACGAGGCCACAATCTCGCGGGGTGTCGAGATCCGTCTGCACCGTCAGTCGGTGTTGGCTCCTGACGGTCCCGAGATCTTCATCATCTTTGACGAGGCCGTGTTGTACCGGGTGATCGGTAGCGAGGACGTACTGCGCCGCCAGCTCTTGAGGATCAAGGAAGTCGCCGCGTTGCCGCACGTGACGATCCAGGTGCTGCCGTTCGCCAAGGGCATCCACCCGGCGATGAAGAGCTCGTTCTCCGTCCTGGACTTCTCTGAGAACGAGGAAGACTTCGCGTTGCTGATCGAGCAGCCCTACCGCGACAACCTTCTCACCTCTGGCCCAGAGCTGAAGGAGTACCTGAACTACTTCTACCAGCTGGAGAAGTTCGCTCTGCCGGCCAGCGAGACCCCGAACGTGATCGACCGACGACTTGAAGAACTGGGAGGCGTTTGATCGATGAGGCAGGGCGGGTGGCTGCTGGCACAGCCACCTGCCCGATGGCAACCAATACCAACCCCTAGCCATGAGGCGAGGCAATGTCGCCGTCCGTCAGCGTATGACGTTCGACCCCTGATGAGTTCCGCCGAACAGGTCCCCTTCAGGAGATTGGCCCTCGCCGCACCGGTCCGTTCCGGATCCGTACGTCGACACCGGTCCCCAGGAGGCCCATGATGTTCAGCAGCACCAGAAATCCCATCCTTCCCCTGACACCCTGCGCGCGTGACGGGGGAGGTCGAGATGGGCATATTCGCTAGCTACAGCTGTAGCGACGGAGGACCGGTCGCCGGTCCCGTGGTCGAAGTGTTGCGGGGGCACGGTTTCGACGTGCTCTGGGACGCCGACCTCAGCTCGTCCCACCCGATGTCCATCCAGGCCTGGATGGAGAACGCGGTCCGCGAGCGGACGGTCGTTGTCATCGTGACCGAGTCTTACCTGAAAGCGTTGCTGTCCAACGACTTCACGGAACGACTTGGCGTCCGTTACGAGCTGGGGCTGATCCGGCAGAAGCTCTACCACCACGTCGGGGCCGAGAGGTGTCCGGTGGTCGTGGTGGTGCCGCCCGGCATCGAGATGAACTCGCTGCCGGCGTTGTTGCAACAGCTCGTCGCTCATCGGTTCGATCCGCGCACTCGCGAAGGGGAGGAGGAACTGGTGCGGAGTCTCAAGGCACTTGAGGAGGACCGCGGCGTCCACTCGTCGCCCGCGGTGCAGGAACTCGACGAGGTCTACCGCACTCGTGCGACGTTGAGCGACCTGCAGGCGGAGCCGTTGATCTCGGACAAGGCCTACGTGCTCGCGCGGGAGCTGGTGGAGCGCGGCTCCGGCGACTTCGAACTGGTTCGCGGGTTCGACTCGGTCTCGGCCGTGCTCAAGGCGCGCGGTGACGTCCGGCTCGTCCGGCGGCTGTCCGAGGTGTGCCTGCAGACGTTGGCCATCGGGCCTCCGGTCCGGGGTGACGAGGAGCTCAAGGCCAAGATCCTCGTCGCCGGTCAGGCGTGGCACCTGCTGCGGGAGCACCGCTTCAGCGAGGCGACCCTGATGGCGCAGGACGGGACCCAGATCGCGGAGAAGTGGCGCGACCTCAAGACGGCCGCTCGGGGGAAGCGCGCCGAGGCGAGGGTCTTCCTGCACCTGGCCGCCGAGGCCGTCGGGCACGACCGCAAGTACTACCTGGGCAAGTGCGAGCACCTGCTGATGGTGGCGAAGGACCTCTTCCGCTCGATCGGAGGTTCGACCAGCGAGGAGCTCGGGGTGTGCGCCTCGCTGCACGCCGAGTTGCAACTGCTCCGCCACGAGTCGTCGCAGTGCGCCGACGAGCTCGCGGCGGCGGTGCGACGGGCACACGTGGCCGAGACCGTGCTGACACCGGGGACCGAGCCGTACCACTGGCTCGCGGTGTTGCAGGCGCGACTGTGCCTGGCCGACAAGAAGTACACCGAGGGCAAGGAACTCGTCACGGCCGTCATCGCCACCGCGGACTTCCCCGAGGTGGTCGCCAAGTCACGGCAGGTGCGGGCAGACCTGTTGTTCGCCACCAGGGAGAAGGCCGCGGCGCTGCGCGACCTGCTCGCCGCGGAGGAGTCCTATCGCAGACTCGGCTGCGAGCACGCCGCGGACACCTGCTGGTGGACGATCGCGAGGTCCGACGCCTCGAAGGTGACCGACGTCCGCCTCACCAACGCCGACCTGGACCGGCTCGAGGACCTCGCGCCGAACCCCGGGGATCGGCGGCGCGCGATCCTGGAGCACGAGCTGAGGTCGCCTCGGCGCCTCGTCCGGCGCAGCTCACCGGACTGGGTGTGCCTCATCGATCGCGTGCAGCACGACTGACACCCTCGGCGCGGCCGGACCTCCGTTCGGGAACGGCCGCGCTTGCGACGATCTTGCAGGGCCTTGGCCCCGGTCGTCAGCGCTCCGCGTAGCGCTTCGCCAGTTCCTCCTCCCGTTCCGCCGGCCACGGGCAGCGGATGTCTCCCTGCACGGCCGCGAAGAACAGCTCCAGGTGCACGTGCCAGGCCGCCAGCGCTTCGGGGCCGTGGACGTTCTCCTGCACGAGCGTGACCGTCGTGCCCTGCAGCGGCACGTGGTCGAACTCCCAGCGGACCTTGCCCCGCGGCTCGCCGTCCTGGAGCCACTCGTACTCCAGCAGGTGCGGTGCCTGCGACCTCGTGACCTCGCCCGGCGTGATGCCGGGGTGCGCGGCGCGGGGTGGGACGCCTGTCTCGTCGCCCTCGGTGAGGAGCTTCCAGACGTCGTCGAGCGAGGCCCAGACCAGGTCGCGGACGAAGCGGACGCCCTGCGGGGAGTCGGTGCCCTCGTCGAGGCCGAAGTGCCGGACGTAGTGCTCGATGCGCGCCAGCCAGTCGGTCGGCGGCTCGAACTCTCTGCCGTCCGCGTGTGCGACCAGGGCGTCCAGGCAGGTGATCCAGCCGGGCGCGTCGCGGCCCACCGACAGCTTGTTCGTGACGACCGCGGTGAGGACCAGCAGGCAGCCTTCGTCGCGCGGCAGGATCTCGAAGCGCAGCACGTCGGTCTGCCAGCGGAAGGCGAAGACCTTCGGCGGGTCGGACTCGAGCAGTTCGCCCTCGCCGCCGTCGGCGTCGACCGGGGCCGCCTCCGGGAACGTGAAGCGCAGCTTCGTGCCGTCGATCTCCACCTCGGCCGGGAACCAGTGCTTCATCTCGGCCGGATCGGTGACGACCCGCCAGACCTTCTCCGGCGAATGCCGCAGCTCGCGCTCGAAGCGCAGCACGGGCTTGCCCTCGATCATCCGCAGTTCGACGTCCACGGTCAGTCCCCTTCGATCTCGTCGAGCCGGCGTTCCAGTGCGTCGAGGCTCTTCTCCCACATCCGGCGGTAGGGCGCGAGCCAGGCGTCGATCTCGGCCAGCGGCTGCGGCGAGACTCGGTACCAGCGCTTCTGGGCGTCGGTGCGCACCTCGACGAGACCGGCCTCGCGCAGCACCTTGAGGTGCTTCGAGATGGTCGGCTGGGCGAGCGTCAGCTGCTGCACCAGGTAGCCGACCGGCCGCTCTTCTTCCCGCAGCAGGTCGAGGATCTCCCGCCGACTCGGATCCGCCAGCACGGCGAACGTAGATGTCATGCCAGCAATATAGCTCGATCGGAATATACGCGCCACCTGTGCACGTGACTGCTGAAACGGACGCACTCCTGGACGCCGCGCCGCGTGTGGGACAGCGACGTCGGCCCGGCTGCTGCACCGGCCGGGCAACGAACTCAAGGGCTCAACGGCCAGCCGCTGGTCGGCGGCGTGCCGTGGGTCTCGCGAAGTCCGTGAACCCAGCGTGCTGCTCACGGTGAGGCGTGCGTCCCGCGCGCTGGACGACTTCCAGGGGGAGTTCGACGTGTGTGCCCTGACCTCAGCCGGCTAGGCGGATCGCCACCTCCGTTGTCCACTTGGACAGGTCGGCCTCGACCGCCGGGTCGGTGAAGTAGGTCTCCAGGCGCGCGCCCCACCGGTCGCCGTCGCGGTCGAACCGCACGGCGTGGGCGAGCAGGGCGTCCGTGACGGCCGCCAGCCCGTCCGGGCTGCCCTCGTGCAGCACGACCGCGTACTGACCGGCGGGCAGCGTGGCCGTGAACACCTCGCCCTCGGCGGGCACCTCGGCGACCGTCGGGATGCCGGCCTCCACCTCGAACTCCTCGGCGGTGACGCGTAAGTAGCGCAGGAACGGCGCTCCGGTGACCGGTAACTCGCGATCGGCCAGCCACTGCATGACCTCCGGGAAGCGGTCGGCGATCTTGCCGAACGTCTCCAGCGTCACGGTGTCCTTGACGGCGGCGTAGGGCTGGGCGGCACGGGTCTCGATGTCCATGACGACCACGCTAGCGACGAGCACCGACAGAAAAACGTCGTCGGGATGTCAGGGGTGCCGATTAACGTGAAGTTCATGCACCGCAACCTCTCCGTGGCCAGCTCCCCGGTGCGCGACCTGCTCGCGCTGACCTCCCGCCCCGAGGTCATCTCGTTCGCCGGCGGCCTCCCTGCCCCCGAACTGTTCGACCTGGACGGTGTGCGCGCCGCCTACGACCGCGCCCTGCGGGACCGCGCCGTGCTGCAGTACGCGCCCACGGAGGGGAATCCGGCGCTGCGGGACCTGGTCTCCGCCCGCCTGACGGGCCTCGGCCTGCCGACGTCGGACGTCCTGATCACCACGGGGTCGCAGCAGGCGCTCGCGCTCGTGGCGACCGCGATGCTCGGCCCCGGCGCCGTCGTGGCGGTCGAGGAACCGACGTACCTGGCCGCGCTGCAGTGCTTCCGCATGACCGGCGCCCGCATCGTGCCCGTCGAGAGCGACGTCGACGGCCTGGTGCCGTCGTCGCTGAGGTCGGTCGTCGAGTCCGAGAAGCCCGATCTGCTCTACCTCGTCCCGACCTTCGCGAACCCGACCGGCCGCACGCTGACTGCCGCCCGTCGTGCGGAGGTCGCCGAGATCGCCGCCGCGCGCGACCTGTGGATCGTCGAGGACGACCCGTACGGCGAACTGCGCTACCGCGGCACCGCGGTTCCGCCGCTCGCGGCCACCAGCGAGCGCACCATCTACCTGGGCAGCTTCTCGAAGATCGGCGCTCCCGGCATGCGCCTGGGCTGGCTGCGAGCCCCGGCCGACCTCCTGCGCACGCTCACGATCGTGAAGCAGGCGGCCGACCTCCACACGTCCACTGTGGACCAGGCCGCCGCCGCGACCTACCTGGCGCACACCGATCTCGACGCTCACATCGCCCGGCTGCGCGTCGAGTACGGGGCGCGCCGCGACGCGATGATCGCCGCTCTGCCCGCCACCATGCCCGACGGCACGACGTGGAGTGACCCGGACGGCGGCATGTTCGTGTGGCTGCGGCTGCCCGGCGACGTGGACAGCGCCGAGCTGCTGAACGACGCGCTGTCGCACGACGTCGCGTTCGTGCCCGGCGCGGCCTTCTTCGCGACCGAACCGGACCACGCGACGCTGCGGATGTCGTTCACCACCAACACGGTGGAGGAGATCGGGGAGGGCATGGCGCGGCTCGCGAAGGTCCTGCTGTGAGGCTGGCCGACGACGAGACGTTGTGGAGCTCGTCGGTCGTCGCGAACCGCGACATGAACCGCGAACGCGGGCTGGCGAGCTACCGCCGCGAACTGGGCATCGATGTCGCGCTGCCGCCCGGTGCCCGGTGGGTCGACCTGTGCTGCGGCTCGGGCAAAGCGCTCGCCGAGGCCGCGCGGGACGGCGTGGTGATCACCGGCGTCGACCTGGTCGACCACCACGTACCCGCACGCGCCGGGCTGGACTTCGTCGTCGCACCGGTGGACCGCTGGGAGCCCGAGCAGCCGGTCGACCTCGTGACGTGCGTGCACGGCCTGCACTACGTGGGGGACAAGCTCGGCCTGCTGGAGCGGGCCGTGTCCTGGCTCGCGCCAGGCGGCCGTTTCGTGGCGAACTTCGACGTCGCGAGCGTGCGCCGCGCCGACGGCGCGCCGTTCGGTCGCGTGCTGACCAAGGCCTTGCGGGACAACGGATTCCGCTACGACAACCGCAGGCGCCTCGTCAGCTTCGAGGGGCAGGGCACCCCGCGGCTGCCGTTCGACTACCTAGGTGCCGACGACCGGGCAGGCCCCAACTACACCGGCCAGCCCGCCGTTCACTCCTGGTACGAGCCCCTGTGACACACGGGTGCTCACAGGAACAGTTCGAGCGCGTCCTGGTGGTGTTCGCAGCGGCCGCCGCCGGTCGCGATCGTGCAGGGCGTGCCCTTCTTCGTGGTGGCACCGCATTGCAACGCCGGGTCGTGGATGTGGCACAGGCCGTTCGCGCCCGCCGTGATCGGGCACGGCGTGCCCTTCTTCGTGGGGGTGCCGCACGGTTCGCCGCTCAGTTCACGCGGCGGCTGCTTGGGCTTCGCGGCCTTCTTCGGCTTCGCGCCGGGCTGCTCGACCGTGCGGCCGGTCACCTCTTCGACGCCCCGCACCGCTAGGCGGTCGGCGCGTTCGTTCTCCGGGTGGCCGGCGTGGCCCTTGACCCAGTGCCATTCGACCTCGTGGCGGTCGGCGGCCTCCTCGAGGCGGCGCCACAGGTCGGAGTTCTTGACCGGCTCGCGGGCCTTCGTGACCCAGCCGTTCGCCTTCCAGCCATGCACCCACGACGTGATGCCGTTCCGGACGTAAGTGCTGTCCGTGTACAGGTTCACGGTGGAAGGGCGCGTGAGGCTCTCCAACGCCATGATGGGCGCCATCAGTTCCATGCGGTTGTTCGTCGTCGGGCCGATGTCACCGCCGTACATGTCCTTCTCGTGCGCGCCGTAGCGCAGCACGGCACCCCAGCCGCCCGGCCCGGGGTTGGGGCTGCACGCACCGTCGGTGTAGATCTCGACCTCCATGCGGCATGAGGCTACCGACGACCTCCGACACTCTTGCGCCGACGGTTGTTGGCGATGATGTGGCGGAACATCTCGACCAGCGCCGGCGCGTTGATCTGCTGGTCGCGGTACACGGAGATCATGCGCGCGGTCTTGTTGCCGTGGCCGCTCGTGATGATGTTGTGCGGGTCCGGCACGATCGCCTTGTCGTAGAGCATCACGTTCACGTGGTCCTTCGTGCCGAGCAGCGCGCAGATGTTGCCGTCCAGCACGAAGTAGGGCCGGTTGGTGAACTTGATGGTCTCCTCGACCTCCGGGTCGGCCTCGTGCACCAGTCGGCGCACCTCGCGGCAGATGTCCTGCTGCCAGTCCGGCAGCCCAGCGATGTAGTCGTCGATACGCGCGTCCATAGCCCTATGTCGCAGCCTCTCGCCGTTTCTCGACACCGGTTGTCAGTTCAGGCGGTCCGGCTCGTCGCGTATCGGCGGGATGACCTCCATGACGTGTCTCAGCGCCTCGATCGGCATGTCCTCGCCGAAGATCGGCATGTACTCGCTGTAGAGCTCGATGGCGTTCCCGTCCTCGCTGTACAGGTCGGGGTGCGCGCCGAGGGAGAAGAACGTCATACCGTCGCGGTGGTGCGCGATCTCGACCGGGGTGTCCGGCGGAAACCTGACCAGGACCGCAGTACCGGGCAGGAGCGTGTACTGGTTCGCCCACGGCTCGAAGCACAACCAGAGGGACTGTTGTTCCGCGCGTACGACGAGGTTCATGGCGGCCAGGGTGCAACCTCCACCGCGCTGGAGGTCAACAGTGCGGCGGCCACCAGGTCCGCCTCACGGCCGTGCCGCGCCACGGCCTGCAGCCCGACCGGCAGGCCGCACGAGTCGAACCCGGCCGGAATGCTGATCGCCGGATGCCCGCTCAGGTTGAACGCCCAGGTCAGTGCCGTGTTGATGCGCTCGCCAGGTCCGTCGTGGCCGTGCGGCGGGCCGGGCGTCGTCGGGGTGAGCAGCAGGTCTGCGGTCTCGAACACCGCGTCCAATTCGGGATTCGGTCCGCAGCGACCGGCGAGCCAGTCGTCCGCCGGGTCCTTCAACTCCAGTGCGAGGGGTCTCGGGCGCAGCGGTGCGGCCGCCCGCCAGGCGAGCGACGCCTGCTCGTCGTCCACCTCGGCGAAGCCCAGGTCCGTCGACCAGACGGCGGAGAGCGTGCCGAACTCGGTGACACCCAGGTAGGTGGCGAGCAGCGCGGGGTCGCGGGTGAACACGCCGACCGCCGCCCGTTCGGCCGAGGTCGTCTTCAGTCCGAACACACCGCACCACGCGGCAGGGACGCGGATCGAACCCGCACCGTCCACGCCCGTGGCCAGCGGCACGATGCCGGACGCCACCGCCACGGCCGAGCCCGCCGACGAACCGCCTGGGGTGCGGTCGAGGTTCCACGGGTTGCGTGTGACGCCGCGAGAGTTGCGGCCCCACGTCTGCCACGGAGTGCTGCCATCGGGCGTGGTGGTCAACCCGATGGGCACGCACCCCATGGCCACCAACGCTTCTCGGTGACTTACGCGTTCACCTCGCTTCACTGCGATGGGCATGCCCGCGAACGGAAGTGAGGGGTCCACGTCGAGAGAGGGCGTGTTGAACACCTCGTGGAACGCGCACAGCGCGGGTTCGACGGCTTCCAGGCGCGCCAGGGCCTGGGCGACCGCGTCAGGCATGATCCACCTCGTGAAATGGACTCGTGCGGTGCACCACCTGACCGAACTCGCCGAGAAGTGCGGCGAGCTGCCGGCGTCGTTCTTCCGGTTCCAGGTGGTCGAGCTGTGGGTCTTCGGCGATCTGCTCGACGTCCCGCGCGACGTCGACGCCATCCAGGTCGCGCTGGTCACCGACCTGCCGGTGGACGAGGTGCCCTGGCTGAGCGAACCGGTCGGGGCCGAGCACTGGGCGAACTCGACGCGGCTGTCGCGCAACCCGTTCGAGGCGCGGTGGCGGTCGAAGGACGCCCCGGTGTGGAACCACCGCATCGAGCGGCCCGCGCTGCTCTGGAGCGCAGCGGACGGCGTCAGCGAGGAGGCGCTTGCGGCGGTCGGCGACGGCACCGCTGAGCTGGTGCGCACGGCCGCGCCGTCGCCCGAGGAGCTGCGGAAGCGGGTGGAGGACGAGCTCGCGGTGAGCCTGAGGGCGTTGCGGCGCGAGAACCAGGCCTACACCGATCACCGGTGGAGTCCCGGCAAGCTCACGCCGTACTCGGACGCGTTGTGGCGCACGACCACCGGGTACCTGGACCTGCTCGACGCCTGACACCTCCTCCGGTCACAGCTCGCCCGGCGCACGGCGCGTCAGGTGTGCGATGTGGTGTGACGTGGCCAGCGCGATCCAGCGCGGGACCGAACCCGCGGTCCGGTCTCCGCCGCGACGGCACCCGGCCAGCTCGCGGTCGCCCCACGAGTAGCCGCTGCCGGCGAACTCCTGCCTGGCCACGAGCTCGTCGGCGATGTCGGAGAACGCCTCGACGGCCGCGCCTTCCGCCACCTTCCCGCCCTCCCGGTCGAGCTGGCGTCGCAGCGTGATCGCGTTGCCGGGCACGGTGTAGACGAAGTACGGGTTGGGCAGGCGGGCGTCCCCGCCGCTGACCGCGGGCGGGTGCGGGTGGACCACGCCGTAGTCGCCGTAGTGGATCACCGCTCCGCCCACCCCGGCCGCGACCTCGCTCCAGAGCCGGACCTCCACCCGGTCCCGGACGGTGGTGGCGTACCCGAGCCGGGTGTGGGGGACCGAGCCGGCGAGCAGCGTCGTCGAGGCAGGTCCCAGGTGGTCGGTCAGCGCCCTGGCGAGCGAGCGGGCCGCCTCGACCTGCCGGGGGTGGACGGTCTCGACGTGCCCCAGGTCGATGACGGCGTGCATCGCCTGGTCGCCGAGGCGCGTCAGGTGTGCGATGTGGCCGAGGCGGTCTGCGAGCCGGTCGGTGCCGAGGTCGCGGAAGCGGACCACGACCTCCCGCGGCCGGTGCTCCTGGAGCAGCGCGATCGCCCTCAGCTGGGTGTCGGTCGCCGAGGCCGGGACGACCGGGACCAGGGCGGGCACGTCGGGGGTGAAGAGTCCGCACCTGTCCTGCAACGCGTTCTCGATGCGGTTGTCGAGGTGCTCGAACGGACCGCCGGCGCACTGCGCGAGCCCGCCGGCGGACGTGAGCAGGTGCGGGTCGACCCAGGCGGGACGTCCTCGCACGGCCAGCTCCACCGCGGCGTCGACCAGCGAACGAATGACCCCACGCCCCTCGGGCTGCACGGAGTCGAGGAGCTCGACGATGACCCTGGGCGCGGCGTTCTCACCCTCGTCGAGATGGCGCAGCGAGTCGAACTCACCCGTCTTGCTCTTCAAGGCGACCAACGGCGTGAAGGACATGCGTCGTCCCTTCCCCCAGCACGAACCCACTTCGATCATGCTGGGGAGAAGTGCGCGACTGGCCCGCCGGACGAGTGAACCTCGCCAGGTCCGAGCCCTACCAGCCGCGCGAACGCCACTCCGCGAGCGACGGGCGCTCCTTGCCGAGGGTCGAGTCGTCGCCGTGCCCCGGGTAGAACCACGTGTCGTCGGGCAGCACCGCGAACAGCCGGTCCTCCACGTCGTTGATCAACGAGGCGAAGTTGTCCGCGGACGTGGTCTTCCCCACACCCCCCGGAAAGAGTGAATCTCCGGTGAAGAGGTGCGGGTGGCCGTCCGGGTCGTCGTAGACGACCGCGATCGAGCCCGGCGTGTGGCCGCGCAGGTGGATGATCGACAGCGGGACTTCTCCCACGTTGATGGTGTCGCCGTGGTCCACGAGGACGTTCGGGGGGACGGGGAGGACCGAGGCGTCCAGCTCGTGCGCGACGGTGTTCGCGCTCTGGGCCTCCGCCAGTGCTCCGAGTGCCTGCCAGTGATCGGCGTGCTGGTGCGTCGTCACGATCGTGCGCAGGTTCGGGTGGTCCGGGGAGGAGCCCAGGAGGTCCGAGAGGCGCTCGTGGTCGTTGGCCGCGTCGATGAGCAACGCTTCGTTCGTGGACCGGCAAACCAGCAGGTAGGCGTTGTTGTCCATCGGGCCGACGGAGATCTTCGTGATGGTCAGCGCGGTCAGGGTGCGGCGGGCCGCGGGGCCGTCTGGATCAACGTGACCGGTGTAGTTCTCGAGTACGTCCACGGTGGCAGACGGTAGTCGCTCGAAGCGGTGCACCGCACACCTTCAGGTTGCATACAGGTTGCACTCATAGGGTAAGTAAAGGTCAACACCTAGTCGCCGCTTACCCCGAAAGCACCAACGAACAGGTCCCCGCCTCTCGTGATTCCAGCGCAACGACAGAAGCCCCAGAAGGCCCGCAGGGTCAGCTGGGACGTCCTCCGCGTCGTCGCCATCGGGTGCGTGCTGCTCCACCACGCCACGCTCACGAGCGTCAGCAGCCATCCCGACCTCGGGCCGCTGCCGTTCACCTTCCCGATGTCGATGGGCGCCAGCACGCTGATGGTCGTCTCGGCTTTCTTCGCCTGTGCGTCGCTCGACAGCGGCAAGCCAGGGCAGTTCCTGTGGAGAAGACTCGCCAGACTGCTGCCCGCGTACATGGCGGCGGTGCTGCTCACCTACGCGGTGCAGAGATGGATCGCGCCGGAGGGTTGGAGCCAGCTCGACAGCAGGGACGTCGTCTACAACCTGCTGCTGGTCAACCAGTGGTTCCCGGACGTCAACATCGTCGACTTCGCCTACTGGACCGTGCCGGTGCAGATCGCCGCGTTCATCGCCGGTGCGGTGCTCGTGAAGCGACTGAGGGGCACCGGGCTCCGCGTCTTCCTGTGGGCGCTGATCATCACGCCGTTGCTGCTCAGGCCGTTGCTGGACCACTCGCACACGCTGTTCGTGATCTACAACGGGTTCGCGCTGCACCGGGCGCAGCTGTTCGCCGCCGGCATCGCCATCTGGCTGTGGCACAAGGACAGGCTGAAGACGCCGCACCTGGTCGCGCTCCTCGTCGCCACGCTGGTGGCCCAGGCGGTGCACACGACCGAGTACGGGTCGACGCTCGGGTTCGCCGTGCTGCTGCTCATGGTGTGCGCGGCGGCCGCCGGACCCGACTGGGTGTTCTTCGCCCCGGTCGCGCGGCCGGTCACGTGGCTCGCCGGCATCTCCTACGGCGTCTACCTCGTGCACCAGCAGATTGGCACCGTGGTGATGGACCGCATGCACGCCGGTGGGCTGCGGTCCTGGTGGCTCCTCGCGGGCTTCCTCACCTCGGCGCTGGTGCTCGGCTGGGCGATGACGAAGTTCGTCGAACGCCCCGCCTACAAGCTGCTCACTCAGATCCAGTCGGGCAGGTCCGGCAGTTCGCCGCGCAGGCCGGAGCCGTCCGTCCTGCCGGTGAGCCACCCCAGGACCGCGCTCGCCGACCCGCTGACCGAGCTGCGGCTCGCCGGGCCGTTGAGCGTCCAGCTGCGCTGAGAACCGTCGGGCAGGGTCACCTCGATCTCCAGCGCGTCGACCCTGCCCTCGAACTGCTTCACCGCGTCGTCGAGGAACTCCTCCACGAAGTCGGCGGGCAGGTCGTCGAAGCCCACGCCCGCGTTCAGGTCGATCAGGTGGATCCAGATCTCGCGCAGGCGGAACAACGGCACGGTGGACGCCGGGATCGCCTGCCCCTTGGGCGCGGTGACCTCGGTGCGCCACGCGTGCGCCGGGAACTCGCGGCACGCGGTCTCGAACCGCTGGCACGCGGAGTCCAGGTCCGCCTTGATCACCTGGAGGAGCCGGTGGGAACCCTCTTCGATGTCGGCGTCGCGGTCCGCGCGCGACGTGTAGGCCTGGTGCTCGACGCCTGTCTTGGCCCACGTGAGCAGGTTCACCAGTGCGTCGGCGTTGCGCGCGAGGTGGGTGATGACGTGTCCCCGGGTCCAGCCGGGCAGCAGCGAGTCGCCGCGCACCGCGGCCTCGTCCAGCTCCTCGACGACCTCGTAGAGCACGTCCGTCGCCTGGCGCACGGCGTTGATGTGCCGGTCAGGCACCCCTCGCGGTGCCGGTACGGACGTCTGCTCGGTGGACGGCGTGTAGGTCATGTGCTGCCTCTCCCCGACGTTGAGGCTCGTGATCGAAGCGTTCAGCCTATGGGTAATCGCAGCTCAGGGGAATGCGATAGGCGTCAGAACCGTTTTTGTCAGGGGTCACCCCTAGCATGGTCGGCGGGTCGGTCGCTGCCTCCGTGAAGGTGCTAGTACGCTTCGAACGCTTGTTCGGAAGAGTGTGGCGTGAGTGACCCGCCAATCGCAGCCGAAGGGACCCCAGTGGCAGACCGTCTTGTTGTTCGCGGCGCCCGCGAGCACAACCTGCGCGGCGTCGATCTCGACTTGCCGAGGGACAGCCTGATCGTCTTCACGGGGCTGTCCGGCTCCGGCAAGTCGAGCCTGGCTTTCGACACGATCTTCGCCGAGGGCCAGCGCCGGTACGTCGAGTCGCTCTCGGCGTACGCGCGGCAGTTCCTCGGGCAGATGGACAAGCCCGACGTCGACTTCATCGAGGGCCTCTCGCCCGCGGTCTCGATCGACCAGAAGTCCACGAGCCGCAACCCGCGTTCGACCGTCGGCACGATCACCGAGGTCTACGACTACCTGCGCCTGCTCTACGCCCGCGCCGGCAAGCCGCACTGCCCGCAGTGCGGTGAGGCGATCGGCAAGCAGACGCCGCAGGAGATCGTCGACCAGGTGCTCGCGATGGAGCAGGGCACCAAGTTCCAGGTGCTCGCGCCGGTCATCCGCGGCCGCAAGGGCGAGTACCTCGACCTGTTCCAGAACCTGCAGGGTCAGGGCTACTCGCGCGTGAAGGTCGACGGTGCGGTCTACGCGCTGGCCGAGGTGCCCAAGCTCAAGAAGCAGGAGAAGCACCACATCGCGGTCGTCATCGACCGCCTGAGCGTCAAGGCGGCGCAGAAGCAGCGCCTCACCGACTCGGTGGAGACGGCGCTGCGACTCGCCGACGGCCTGGTCGAGCTCGAGTTCGTCGACCTCCCGGAGACGGACCCGAAGCGGATCAGGGGCTTCTCCGAGAACCTCGCGTGCCCCAACGGCCACCCGCTCGCGATCGAGGACCTGGAGCCGAGGTCGTTCTCCTTCAACTCGCCGTACGGCGCGTGCGTGGTCTGCACGGGCATCGGCGTCAAGAAGGAGGTCGACCCGGAGCTCGTGGTCCCGGACGACGAGCTGAGCCTGGCCGACGGGGCCATCGCGCCGTGGGCCGGCGGGCAGACCGCGGAGTACTTCATCCGCCTGCTGCAGTCGCTTGGCGAGACCATCGGCTACCGGATGGACACGCAGTGGCGGCACCTGCCGGCCAAGGCGCAGAAGGCCATCCTGCACGGCATCGACGAGCAGGTGCACGTCCGCTACAAGAACCGCTACGGCCGTGAGCGCTCCTACTACGCCAACTACGAGGGCGTCATCCCGTTCCTCGAACGGCGTCAGGAGCAGACCGAGTCCGAGTACATGCGGGAGAAGTACGAGGGCTACATGCGCGAGGTCCCGTGCCCCGCGTGTCAGGGCACTCGCCTCAAGCCCGAGATCCTCGCCGTCACGCTGCACCACGGCAAGAAGGGCGACCGCTCCATCGCCGAGGTCTGCGCGATGAGCGTCTCGGAGTGCTCCGACTTCCTCGACGGGCTCAAGCTCGGCAAGCGCGAGTCGATGATCGCGGGCGCGGTGCTCAAGGAGATCCAGGCCCGCCTGCACTTCCTGCTCGACGTCGGCCTCGACTACCTCTCGCTCGACCGCGCCTCCGGCACGCTGTCCGGCGGCGAGGCGCAGCGCATCCGGCTCGCCACCCAGATCGGCTCCGGTCTCGTGGGCGTGCTGTACGTGCTGGACGAGCCGTCGATCGGCCTGCACCAGCGCGACAACCACCGGTTGATCGAGACGCTGACGAGGCTGCGCGACCTCGGCAACACGCTGATCGTCGTCGAGCACGACGAGGACACGATCCGCACGTCGGACTGGGTGGTCGACATCGGCCCCGGCGCCGGTGAGCACGGCGGCAAGGTCGTGCACAGCGGCCCGTACAAGAAGCTGCTGAGCAACAAGGAGTCGATCACCGGCGCGTACCTGTCGGGCCGCAAGTCGATCCCGATGCCCGCGAAGCGCCGCAAGATCGACAAGAAGCGCCAGCTCACTGTCGTGGGTGCCCGCGAGCACAACCTGCGCGGCATCGACGTGGCGTTCCCGCTCGGCACGCTCACGTCGGTCACCGGCGTGTCCGGCTCGGGCAAGTCGACGCTGGTCAACGACATCCTGGCCACGGTGCTCGCGAACAAGCTCAACGGCGCGCGCCAGGTGCCGGGCCGCCACACGCGCATCAACGGCCTGAACGAGGTCGACAAGCTGGTGCGCGTCGACCAGTCGCCGATCGGCCGCACCCCGCGGTCCAACCCGGCCACCTACACCGGCGTGTTCGACCACGTCCGCAAGCTGTTCGCGGCGACCACGGAGGCGAAGGTCCGCGGCTACCAGCCCGGCCGCTTCTCCTTCAACGTCAAGGGCGGCCGCTGCGAGGCGTGCGCGGGCGACGGCACGATCAAGATCGAGATGAACTTCCTCCCGGACGTCTACGTCCCCTGCGAGGTCTGCAAGGGCGCGCGGTACAACCGCGAGACGCTGGAAGTGCACTACAAGGGCAAGACGATCTCCGAGATCCTCGACATGCCGATCGAGGAGGCCACGACGTTCTTCGAGCCGATCAACGCCATCCACCGCCACCTGAAGACGCTGGTCGAGGTCGGTCTGGGCTACGTGCGGCTCGGGCAGCCGGCGCCCACGCTCTCCGGTGGTGAGGCGCAGCGCGTGAAGCTCGCGTCGGAGCTGCAGAAGCGGTCGACGGGCAAGACGGTCTACATCCTCGACGAGCCCACCACGGGCCTGCACTTCGAGGACATCCGCAAGCTGCTGGGCGTCATCAACGGCTTGGTGGACAAGGGGAACACCGTCATCGTCATCGAGCACAACCTCGACGTCATCAAGACGTCCGACTGGATCGTCGACATGGGTCCCGAAGGGGGCTCCGGCGGCGGTATGGTCGTAGCAGAGGGCACGCCCGAGCAGGTCTCGCAGGTCGAGAAGAGCTACACGGGGCAGTTCTTGCTGCAGGTGCTCGAAAACGAGGAGGTGTCGGCAGCAGGGTGATGATTCCACTCGATGCGCTGGCCCACCGCGAGCGCGCCCTTCAGGCGTCGCGCGGGGAGCCCGTGACGTACCCCTTCAGCCTCGTCGAGGCTCTCGACTCGTCGGAGCAGGCACTCCGGCGCGTCGCGACCGTCAGCTGGTTGCGAACCGTGGAACGGCTTCCTCGGCTACTGGACAAGTGAACACCGACGGCCTAGTGGGGCACTGGAGCCCCGCTAGAGCCGTAGTACAGCTCGTGAGGAATTCCCGGTCTGATGTGACTTTTGCCCAGGACCTGTCACTCGGACGAGGTATCCGGGATGATGGCGGCCGTGCCACTGAACCGCTATCGCTTCCACAGCGTGTGGCACGTCGACGCGCCTCCGGACGACGTGTACGAGGTGCTGTCCGACATCGCGAACTACCCGCTGTGGTGGCGCGAGGTCCGCAAGGCCACGAAGATCGACGACGAGACCGGCGAGCTCCGCTGCCGGTCCTTCCTGCCGTTCGACCTGGTCGTGCAGGTCAGGCACAGCATCCGCAACCAGCAGGCAGGTCTGCTGCGGGCCGCTCTGTCCGGTGACCTGGAGGGCTACGCGAGCTGGGAGATCACCGGCCGCGACGGGGGCACCGACCTCGTGTTCGACCAGGAGGTCGTGGTCAACAAGGCGTTGCTGCGGCGCCTGGTGCTGATCGCCAAGCCGTTCTTCCGCGGCAACCACGACATGATGATGCGCGGCGGGCTCAAGGGGCTCAAGCAGGCGCTGGAGGAGAAGGCCGCCGCGCGCCGCGAGCCCTAGTCACCAGTTGTCGCCCAGGCGCACGACCGCGCGGTCGGCGTTGCGCTCGCACTGCAGCGGGTTGGCCACGTTCGGGCGGTCCGGCATCGGGTACTTCGAGCACGTCCACTCGTCGGTGATCCAGAACGTCCCGGTGCCCTGGGTCTGACCTGCCCGGGCCGCGGCGATGTACCGGTCGGCGATGTCGATCGCGACGGGGCAGCCGACGTCGTTCATGTCGGTCACCTTGGTGTAGTCGGTGGCGTCACGGCAGACGACCGGTGCGGGGGTGCAGCGGATGTCCCAGGCCTTCCAGACGTCCTTGGGAATGTCGCCGCAGGGAAAGGTCCCCGGCGCGTCCACCTTCTTCACCTGCCACTTCTGGTCCTTCAGTTCGAAGATGACCGGGAACTCCTGGTCCAGAGGTGGGCCGTACACGGCCGTGGCGAGCACATACCGGTCCTGCTGGCAGTTGATGCCGGCGTAGTACGAGTCGACCCCCTGGGGCTCCGACGGGCGGGGATCAGCGGCCGACAGCACCTCCGGCGTCACCAGTTCGCAGGGCGACTTCGGCAGCACGACCTCCCTCGCCACCAGCGAGGTCGGCACCGACACCTCCTTCATGGTGATGACGAGCTCGGCGGTGTCGTCGGTGAACCGGGTGGCCTGCGCCTCGGTCGCGTCCGCTATGGCCTTCAGCACCTTGGCCTGCTCGGAGGTCAGCCGGTGCCCGACGAACCGGAAGTCGACCCGCACGCCGGCCCGTTCGGTGTGCTCCCGGATGATCGCGCGCACCTCGTCGGCGCTCTTGCCGCACGCGTCGGCGCCGCCGCGGGCGACCACGACGATCCGGTTGGTCTCGCTGCCGCGCAACGGGTAGGCGCGCGCGAAGTCGTCGATCGCGGCGACGACCCCGCTGAGCAGCGTGGGCTTGCCGCTCGGGGTGATCGCGCGGGCGGCGTCGCCGATCCGCGCCGCCTGGCCGGCGCCGGGCGTGACCAGCTCCGCCGTGTCGGGGGTCTCGCACGTGCCGCCGAAGCGGCGCAACGCCAGCGCGTCGTCCGGCGACATGTTCGCGGCCGCCGTCCCGACGGCGTCGGCGACGTCGCGGAAGTCCGCGGACTCGGAGGAGTCGACGAGGAACGTGGTGCGGTGGGCGGGCGTCAGCACGAGCACCAAGCCGCCGCTGACCAACGCCAGCAGCACGAGCACCGCCGCCCCCACCGACAGCCACCGTCTCATCGCACGCCCCCCGGCCCCTTGGCGCGCAACGACGTGAGCGCCTCGGTCATCTGCTGCGCCTCGGCGTTGTACGCGGCCGCGGCACGGGTGTAGACGTCGAGCGGCCCGGCCAGGTTCCCTCCCGACCGCGCCGCGGCGAGCAACTTCTCCGCGCCCGCGACCACCTCGCCCTGCAACGTCCGCAGCCGCACCGACATGTCCCGCAACCGCACCGCGTCCGGTGCGGCCGTCGAGGTCCTCGATCTGGAGGTCGACGACGGCGGCACGGGCCTGTGCCAGCGCGGACTCGGCGAGGTCGAAACGCCCGTCCTCCACGGACTTCGTGGCCGAGTTGAGCTTGTCCACGGTCGGGTTCAGGACGGTGACGACCGACTGCGACGACCGCAGCACCGGTTCGGTGGTGGTGAACCACTCGAGCACGCGCCGCAGCTCTTCCGGCGAGTCCGTGAACGCCGGTGCCTGCTGCTGGAGGCGGGTGGCCAGCCGCGTCAGCTCGGCGCGCTCGTCGCCGACCTGGTAGCCGATAAACCGGAACTCGAGCGACAGCCCGGCCGCCGCGACCCGGTCGCGGATCTGGGCCTGGACGAACTCGGCGTCGGGGTCGCAGGCGTCCTCACCGTGCCGGGTGACGACGATGATCCTGTTGACCTGCTTGGCTTTCAGCGACAGCGGCGTGCTGAAGTCGGCGACCGCCTCGACGATTCCGCGCTGCAGCGTGGCTTCACCGGTCTGTCGCACGGACCGCGCGGCCTCCGCGATCTCCCGCCCGTTGCCCGTGCCGAACCCGACGAGCTGCGTCGTGTTCTCCTCGGACCCGCATTCACCGCCGAAGCTGCGCAACGACTGCGAATCGCGCTCGCCCGAGTTGCCGACGATGGTCGTCAACGCGCCGGTGACGCTCGCCAGGTCCCCTCCGGCCGCGTCGATCAGGAACGTCGTCTTGTAGACGGGCGCGAACGCCGGGACGACCCACCGCACCACGACGACTCCCGTGCCGACGACCAGGACGCCGGTGAGCAGAACGATCAGCAGCCGCCGCACGCTCTTCGGCAGCTCCCAGAAGGTGTTCCACTGCCGGGCGTTGTCGCCGACGATGACGCCCTTGGCCTTGCCGAGGTTCACCGAGTACTTGGCGTCGGGCTCCGTCAGGCCCTCGCGCACCTTGTCGATCGCGTCAGACGTCGTCTGCGACAGCTCGTTCCTCGCGGTGACGGGCGGTCTGAACTCGTCCATGGGAAAACGGTACAGAGTTTGGGGGGAAAGGAAGTCAGCTTCGGTGAGACAGGTGCCTCACCAGGATGGCGAGCTGCTGCGCGTACTTCGCCGCGAACTCGGGCGTCGACGGGTCCTCGCCGGTGATCTGGCCCGCGCTCTGCCGCAACGTCAACGGCGCCGAGGCCGCCGCCATCAACGCCAGCAGCACGTACTCGGGTTCCATGCCCGCGGGGAGCTCGCCCGCGGCCTGGCGCTGGCGCATCTCCTCCACCTGCGCCTGGAAGAACTCCTCGTCGGTCGGCGGGCTGTCGCCGGCCAGGTTCGCCCACGCCCACACGCGGCCGTGGTCGGTGAGCGTGGTCATCACGAAGCCGGACACGACCTCGTCCAGCGCCTGGTGCCGGCTCGCCATCTCGGCCGCGGAGGAGTGCCAGCTCGTGGCGAGCTCCTTGTACAGGCCTTCCTTGCCGCCGAAGTAGTAGGAGATCAGCTGCTTGTTCACGCCCGCGCGCGCGGCGATGTCCGTGGTGCGGGTGGCCGCGTAGCCCTTCGCGCCGAACTCCGCCGCGGCCGCCTCCAGCAGCAGGGCCCGCGTGCGTTCCGGGTCGCGCTTGCGCTCCGAGGCGCGGGGAGAACGGCGTTGATCCACGGCGTCACGGTAGCCGACGGCCAGTTATCAACCAACGGGTTGACTTAATCAACCGTACGGTTGAAACTCGGTGGCATGAGAATCGCGGTGATCGGTGGGGGAATCGGTGGTCTGTGCCTCGCGCACGGGCTGCGTGGGGCCGGCGTGGACGTGGCGGTGTACGAGCGCGAGCTGTCGCGCACGGACCGCCTGCAGGGGTACCGGGTGCACATCAACCCGGACGGTGCGGCGGCGTTGCGGGAGTGCCTGCCCGCGGCGAGCTGGGAGCGGTTCGAGCGGAGCGCGGGCAGTGGCGGCAACGGGTTCGGCTTCCTGGACGAGCGGCTCCGGCCGTTGCTGGTGCTCGACCCGGAGGCGGAACGGCACTACTCGGCCAGCCGGATCACGTTGCGGCAGGTGCTGCTCGACGGGCTGGACGTCCGGTTCGGCCGGCGGTTCGAGCGCTACGAGCAGGGTGACGACATCAAGCTGCACTTCGAGGACGGCTCCGTCGAGTCCTGCGACGTGCTGGTCGGTGCGGACGGGATCCGGTCGCGGGTGCGGGCGCAGTACCTGCCGCACGCGGGCACGGAGAAGATCGGCGTCACGGCGATCGCGGGCAAGCTGTTCCTCGACGACCACGACTGGGTGCCGCGCGAGCTCGTCGACCGGGCCAACACGGTCGTGCCGACGAGCCGGGCCGGCATGTTCCTCGCCGCGCACGACGGGCTCGGCGTGACGGACCAGGACGACCTGTTGTTCGACAACGTGCGTCCCTACCTGATGTGGGCCTACGCGGCGGTGGACCTGACCGTCCACGACGGACTGGACCTGCGCCGCGAGGTGCTGCGCCGGATCGGGCGGTGGAGCCCGGTCCTGACCCGGATCGTCGAGTCGTCGCCGGCGGAGACGGTCAGCGAGTGGCGCATCCAGTCGTCGAAGCCGGTCGAACGCTGGCAGTCGACGAACGTGACGCTGCTCGGCGACGCCATCCACGCCATGACACCGATGCGCGGCGTCGGGGCGAACATCGCCCTCAAGGACGCCCAGTTGCTCGCGCGGTGCATCAGGGAGGGCGGTGACTCCATCGCCCGGTACGAGAAGGAGATGTACGACTACGGTTTCGCGGCCGTGCGCGACTCGCTGCAGGCCGCACGCCGGTTCGCCGACGGGGGACCGGTCGCGCGGACGATCTTCAAGACCGTGCTCAGGACCGCGAGTGCCGTGCCCGCGCTCAAGCGCGCGATGTTCTAGAAAAAAGTTTGAACCGTTCTGGCGCGCTCTACGTGTGATGGGCGTTGGAGGCACTAGCCAGGAGGTTCAGGATGATCCGCAGGAGCGTCGCGGTCGTCGCACTGGGGTTGATCACGCTGACCGCCTGTGCGGGGACGCCGGAGACCAAGCCGGTGGCGCAGCAGCAGCAAGAGGGCGCGGTGGCGCTCAAGACCGCGGAGATCGTGGACCTCGGTCCGGTCGTCACCGACGACCAGGGCTTCACCCTCTACCGGTTCGACGGCGACAAGCCCGGCGAGTCCACTTGCGACGGTGAGTGCGCGGCGGCGTGGCCGCCCGCCACGGTGCCCACCGAGAACTTCGCGGTGGAGGGCGTGGAACAGGGCCTGGTCGGTTCGATCGTCCGCAAGGACGGCAGCCGTCAGATCACGATCGACGGCATGCCGCAGTACCGGTTCGCCAAGGACACCAAGCCCGGCGAGACCAAGGGCCAGGGCCTGCAGGGCAAGTGGTTCGCCACCGGCAGGGACGGCGCCCGCACCCAGCTCGCCGCACGGACCGGTGTCGTCACGGGACTCGGCGCGGTGCTCACCAACAACGCGGGCCTCACGCTCTACCGCTTCGACGACGACACGGCCCAGCCGCCGAAGTCCACTTGCGACGGTGGCTGCGCCGAGGCCTGGCCGCCGGTCCTCGTCGAGGGGGAGGCGCCGCGGGTGAAGGGCGTCGACCCGAAGCTGCTCGGCACCGTCGCCCGCGCGGACGGCACGAAGCAGCTCACCGTCGCGGGCTGGCCGCAGTACACGTTCAAGAACGACAGCAAGCCCGGTGAGGCCAAGGGCGTCACGGTCCCGAAGTGGTTCGCGACGGCGGTCGACGGGAAGAAGGCCCAGCAGAACAAGGCGATCGCGCTCACCAGTGCGACCGTGGGTGATCTCGGGGTCGTCGCCACCGACAAGGACGGAATGACGCTCTACCGGTTCGACGACGACTCCGCGGAACCGCCGACGAGCACCTGCTCCGGCAAGTGCGCGGAGCAGTGGCCGCCCGCCTTCGTCAGCGAGGGCTTCCAGGTGCAGGGCGTGGACGCCTCGCTCGTGGGGACGATCGAGCGGGACGGGAAGAAACAGCTCACCATCGCGGGGTGGCCGCAGTACCTGTTCGCAGGGGACAAGGTCTGCGGTGAGGCCAACGGGCAGGGCGTTGGCGGGAAGTGGTGGGCCACCAAGGCCGACGGAAGTCGCGCCGGCCAGTAGGAAAAGGGGAGAGGAAGGCCCCGGCGGGGAGGGATCCGCCGGGGCTTTTCCCTGCTAACGCAGTCGAAGCAGCACCGCCTGCTCGGGTTCGAGCACCGGCAGCTGGATCCCGACCTCGGACAGCACCGACCCGGGCAGCTGCAGCGGCGCCCAGTCCGCCGGCTGCCGCTGGCACAGCCCCGGATACCCGGCGGGCGCGTCGAACGACACCCGGTACGTCCGCGCCGGGTCGAGTCCAGGCAGCCGCACCCGGCGGGGCTTGTTCTGCACCGTCGTCGCGAGCTGGACGTACCCGAACAGCGCCTCGGAGCGGTCCTGGGCGACGACCCCGTGCACCCACGCCGACGGGTCCGGGTGGTCGGAGTGCACGGAGACACCGCTGTGCACCAACGACCGCACGTCCTTGTAGTACTCGATCGCGCCCTGCAGCCCGGCGCGTTCCTCGTCGGTGGCCGAGTTGATGTCCCATTCGATGCCGAAGTGCCCGAACATCGCCGTGACGACGCGGAACGACAGGTCGTGCACGCGTCCCGTGGTGTGCGACTTCGTCGGCCCGACGTGCGCGCCCATCAGCTCAGGCGGCAGGAACACCCCTGTCCACCGCTGGATCAGCTGGCGCTCCAAGGCGTCGTTGCAGTCCGACGTCCACACGCGGTCCGTGCGCGCGAGCACGCCGAGATCGATCCGACCGCCACCGGACGAACAGCTCTCGATCTCCACGTGCGGGTGGCGCAGCCGAAGTTCGTCGAGCAGCCGGTAGAACGCGGCGGTCTGCTCGTGCACGCGCGAGCCGATCAGGTCGCGGTTGTGGTCCCACTTCACGAACGCGATGTCGTTGTCCGCCAACACGGACGAGACCCGTTCGAGGATGTACGCGTACGCCTCGGGGTGCGCGATGTTCAGCACCTGCTGGTTGCGCGACGGCGGCGGCAGCACGCCGGGACGCGGCCCGAGCACCCAGTCGGGGTGCGCGCGGTACAGGTCGGAGTCCGTGTTGATCATCTCGGGCTCGAACCACAGCCCGAACTCCATGCCCAGCGCGCGAACGTGCTCGATCAACGGCGTCAGCCCGTCCGGCCACACCGTCTCGTCGATGAACCAGTCACCGAGGCCCGCGGAGTCGTCGCGGCGGTGCCGGAACCAGCCGTCGTCCAGCACGAACCGCTCCACGCCGATGGCGGCGGCGGTGTCGGCGAGCGACGTGAGGCGCGCGAGGTCGTGGTCGAAGTACACGGCCTCCCACGTGTTCAGCACGACCGGGCGTGGCCGCAGCGACCGTTCCCGCAGCTGGCGGTGGAACGCGGCGCTGATGCCGTCGATGCCCGCGTCCGAGTACGCCGCGAAGAGCCACGGCGTCTCGTACTCCTGGCCCGCCGCCAGCGTGATCTCGCCCGGCAGCAGCAGTTCGCCGCCGCCCAGGACGGGCTGGCCGTCGACCAGGTTCTCCGCGTACGTCACGTGGTTGCCGCTCCACGCCACGTGCAGCGCCCACACCTCGCCGTCGCGGAACGAGAAGCCCGGCGTGCCCGCCAGCAACCCGATCGTCGCGTCGTGGCCGGTGCGGCCGCGCCGGTTCTCGCGCACCCAGGAGCCGAACTGGAACGCCTGCCGTTGCGGCGAGCGCTCGCGGCTCCAGCGGCCGGTGAAGTCGAGGAGCTCGGTGGCGTGCGAGGGGACGGGGAGCGCGGTTTCCAGGCCCTCCAGCGAGTACGGCGTCGAGCCGTCGTTGCGGACGACGTGCCGCAGCCGCAGCATGCCGGACGGCAGCAGCTCCAGCGTGCCCGTCACGGTCAGCCCGGCCGCCTCGTCCGACGCGACGTACCGGAAGATCGACCCCTCGTGGCCGAAGGAGGTCACCGTCAGCGCGGGGGCGAAGTGGTCGCCCTGGCGGTGCCCGCGCAGACCGGGGCGGCCGAGGTAACCGGCGCCGGCGTCGGGCAGCAGCGCGAGCGGGATCGGCGCGTCGGGCGCGTTGTTCGGGTTGGTCCACGCCACGGACTCGACCAGGCCGCGCAACGCGGCCTGGTCGACGTCTCCGAGCGTGCGCCCCCAGTGCGTCACGACCGGCAGGCTGGCGCCCGCGAGGGTGATGACGACGCTGGAGGTGTCGTCGTGCAGGTGCACGACCTCCGTGTTGCTCATGCGGGCCCCGTCCACATCAAACACAAATGAACATTGTGCCGATCCTCAGGTGCGAAACCCGCGTTGTCAACCGTTGGAGATTGTTGAGTTCTGTCCGATTAGACGACCAGGCTGAGCAGCGCGGCGACCACGAAACCGACCACCGAGAGGATGGTCTCGAGGACCGTCCACGACTGCAGCGTCTCCTTCACCGAGAGCCCGAAGTACCGCGACACGATCCAGAACCCGCCGTCGTTGACGTGCGAGGCGATGATCGACCCGGACGCGATGGCCATGACGACCAGCGCGAGCTGCGGCTGCGAGTAGTCGAGGTCCTTCAGCACCGGTGCCACGATGCCCGCCGTCGTCACGATCGCGACCGTCGCCGACCCCTGCGCGATGCGGATGACGCAGCTGATCACGTACGCCAGCGCGATCACCGGCAGGCCGATGCCCGACAGCTCGTTCGCCAGCGTCTTGCCGATGCCCGTCGCGGCCAGCACGGCGCCGAAGAAGCCACCGGCACCGACCACGAGCAGGATCATCGCGACCGGCTTCAGGGACGCGCTCGACAGTTCCGCGACCTTCTCGCGGGTCATGCCGCGGCGGAAACCCAGCAGCCAGAACGCCAGCAGCACCGAGATCGTCAGCGCGACGGCGGGGGTGCCGAAGAACGTGGCGATCGAGTACAGCTTCGAGCCCTTGGTCAGCAGGATCGAGCCGAACGTGCCGGCGAGGATCAGCACCAGCGGCAGGCCGATGATCGCGAGCACCAGGCCGAGCGACGGAGGATCGCGGTCGTCGCCGCCGTTCTCCGCGCGGGCCACCTCGGCCGCCGCCAGCATCTCCTCCGGGACGGGCACGTTGATGCGCTTGCCGATCCAGTACGAGTACAGGACACCGCCGACGAACCACGACGGGAGCGCCACCGCGAGACCCATGATGATGATCCAGCCGAGGGACACACCGAGAAGACCGGCCGCCGCCACCGGTCCGGGGTGAGGCGGCATGAACGCGTGCATGACCGAAAGGCCCGCCAGCAACGGCATGGCGAACAGCACGATCGACTTGCCGGACCGCTTGGCCGCCACGTAGACGAGCGGCGCGAGCACGAAGATGCCGATGTCGAAGAAGACCGGCACGCCGAAGATCAGGCCCGCGAGACCGATCGCGACCGGCGCGCGCTTCTCGCCGAACGCGCTCATCAGCTTGTCCATCAGGACCTGCGCGCCACCGGACGCCTCGAGGATCGCGCCGAGCAGCGTGCCGAGACCGATGATCGCGGCGATGTGCCCGAGGATCGAGCCGAAGCCCTTCTCCAGCAAGGAGTCCGAGGCCTTCTGGGCCGATCCGACGAGCGCCTCCACCGGCACGCCCGCCGCGAGCGCCACCAGCAGCGCGACGACGATCAGGGCGATGAACGGCTCGACCTTGAACTTGATGATCAGCAGTAGCAGCAGTGCGATGCTGACCACCGCGAGGGTGAGCAAGCCCCCTGTTGAGTGTTGCAACCAGTCGATCACGGGCGGCTCCTGAGTGAATGGCCTGGCAATGAGCCGGTGGCGGTTCCGTCGTCGATCACCGTCACCCCGTTGCAGAACACGTACGGGATGCCGGCGGCCTGCTGTCGCGGCTCGTCGAACGTCGCCGTGTCGGCGATCGTCGCGGGGTCGAACAGCACCAGGTCGGCCGCGTAGCCCTCGCGGACCAGACCCCGGTCGGTGAGCCGCAAACGCTGGGCGGCGCGGCCGGTGAGGTGCTCGACGCACTCCTCCAGGCTCAGCACGCCCAGTTCGCGGACGTAGCGCGCGAAGTAGCGGGGGAACGTCCCCCACGCGCGCGGGTGAGGCCGGTCGCCGACCAGCAGCCCGTCGGAGCCGCCGGTGTGCGCCGGGTGCTTCATGATCGCCTGCACGTTCTCCTCGTGGCCCACGTGCATGAGGCAGGACGTACCCATCCGCTCGTCGACCAACACGTCGAAGTACAGCTCGCCCGGCGCGCGTCCCAGCCGTGCCGCGGACTTCTGCACGCTGGAGCCGACGAGGTGGGCGTTTCGCTCGTGGCGGACGCCGTTGATCTCGATGGAGTCCCAGTCGACCGGCACGCCGTGGCAGCCGTCCGACCCGGTCTCCTCGATCTCGGCGCGGATGCGTTCGCGGGTGTCCACATCGGACAACCGTGCCAGCGCCTTCTCCGGTCCGCCCTCCGTGGCCCACGACGGGAGGAGTGCACTTAGATACGTCGCGCCCGGCAGGTACGGGTAGGTGTCGAGCGAGATGTCCGCGCCATCCGCCATGGCGTCGTCGAGCAGCTTGAGGAGTTCGGGCGCCTTGCCCTTGTTCACCGGGAAGTTCATGGTGGCGTGGGCGAGGTGCAGCGCGCAGCCGGAGCGCTTCGAGACGTCCACCATCTCGGCGTACGCCTCCAGCGCGCCGGCGCCGTAGCTGCGGTGGTGCGGGCTGTAGAAGCCGTTGTGCTGCCCGACGACCTCGCACAGCTGGACCAGTTCGGACGTGTCCGCGTACATGCCCGGGGTGTAGGTGAGCCCGGACGACATGCCCATCGCGCCCTCCGCAAGTGATTGCGCGAGAACGGACCTCATGGTGTCCATTTCGGACTCGGTCGGCGGGCGGTCGTCCCAGCCGACGACGAGCATCCGCAGCGTCCCCTGCGGCACCAGGTACGCCGCGTTCACCGCGATGCCCCGGTCGAGGCGGTCGAGGTACTCGCCGACCGAGCGCCAGTTCCAGTCGAAGCCCGGCGGGTCGTCGTTCCATCCGGCGAGCTGACCGCGCAACGTCGCGAGCACCTCGTCGTCCACCGGCGCGTAGGACAGGCCGTCCTGGCCGAGCACCTCGGTCGTGACGCCCTGCGAGACCTTCGCCAGGTGGTCCGGTTCGGCGAGGACCCGCAGGTCCGAGTGCGAGTGCATGTCGATGAACCCCGGCGCGAGCACCAACCCGTCCGCGTCGATCGAGCGGGTGGCGCTGATCCCGTCCCCGATCGACGAGATCCGGCCGTCCTTGATCCCCACGTCCGCCTGGTAGGCGGGCGCGCCCGTGCCGTCGGCGATCAGCGGTCCGCGCAGGACGACGTCGTCCATCGGTGCACTCCTTCTAGAAGTAGGTGCGGATCAGGTCGACCACGGTGGTGCCCCGCACGACCGGGATGAGCTGCCACTTGTCGAACACGGTGCAGGGGTGGGAGAGACCGAGCCCGATCCAGTCGCCGACGCGGACCGTGGCCTCGGCGCCGAGCTGGAGGAACGCGTGCTGGTCGTTCAGCGCGGTGATCGTCGCTCCCGCCAGCGGGGCGATCGCGCCGTCGCGGCGGCGCACGAGCTGCGGTTCGGGCAGGCCCTCGTCGAACGACGCGTCGCGCTTGCCGATCGTCAGCAGCGCCAGGTCGCGCTGCGGCCGTGACGTCACCTGCGCCCACGCCTTGAGCGCGGGCCGGAACGGTTCTACGCCGTCGATCCGGGAGAACGGCGAGATCCCGCGGTAGAAGCCGTCGTCGTGCGTGATGTACGCGCCGCTGCGCAGCACCGGCGTGACCGGCATCGGCCACGGCTGCGACAGCGTGGCCGCCACCTGGTCGAAGTACGCGCTGCCGCCCGCCGTGACGATCACCGAGTCCAGCTCGTCGAACAGCCCCGCGTCGGCGAGGCGCAGCACCAGCGTGCGCAGGTCGGTGAGGTAGCGGTCCACGACGGCCTGCGACGACTCGGACGCGTCGTGCGCCAGCGCGCCCTCGTAGCCGCCGGCGCCCACGAGTCGCAGCACCGGGCTCTGGTCCACCGCCCGTGCGACGGCCAGTGCCGTCTCCAGGTCGCGCGCGCCCGTCCGGCCACCGGGGGCGCCGAGCTCGACCAGCACGTCGACCGGCCGGGACGGCTGGAGCTCCTGCAGCGTCTCGCTCATCAGCGCGACCCCGGCCTCGGAGTCGGCCCAGCAGCTGAACTCGAAGCCCGGGTCGCCGTCGAGCTCGCGGACGAGCCAGCGCAGCGCGGCGGGGTCGAGCAGCTGGTTCGCCAGCAGGACCCGGCTCACGCCGAACGCCCGGTAGACGCGCAGCTGCGACGCGTTGGCCGCGGTGATGCCCCAGACGCCGTGCTCGACCTGCCGCTGGAAGAGCTGCGGCGCCATCGTGGTCTTGCCGTGCGGCGCGAGCTTCACGCCGTGGTTGTCGCACCACTTGGCCATCGTTGTCAGGTTGTGCGCGAGCGCGTCCTCGTCGAGCACGACGAGCGGCCCGACGAACTCGTCGGCGAACAGGTCGAGGCCCTGCTCGGCCACCTCGCCGATCGTCGAGCCGAACGTGCTCGCCGGCAGGCCCTTGAACCGCCAGCTGACCCGTTCCGCCCTGATGTCCGCGACGGCCGAGAGGTCCATCTCCATCAGATGTTGCATATTTTGCAACTCCCATTGCGCGATGTGATGCTGAGTTGTGTAGCATTCGGTCTCGCCGCCGTCAACGAACACCTCTGGAGCGCGCATGCGGTTCGATCACGTCGGCGGTGTCGTGTGTCTCGGCGAGACCATGGTGATGATGGTTCCGGCTGAACCCGGTCCCGTGCATCTGGTGCGCACGTGGCATCGCGCCGTCGGTGGTGCCGAGTCCAACGTCGCCGTGCACCTGACCCGCCTCGGCGTCCGCTCGTCGTGGGTCAGCGCGGTGGGCGACGACCCGTTCGGCCTCGCGGTGCTCGACACCGTGGGCGGTTTCGGCGTCGACGTGTCCGGCGTCCGGGTCGACCCGGCGCGCCCGACCGGCCTGTACGTCAAGGAGGCCTCGCCGCACGGCAGCCCGGTGCGCTACTACCGGCGCGGGTCGGCGGCCTCGGGCATGGGCCTCGAGATGATCGACCGCCTCGGGCTCGGCGAGGTCGCGTTGGTGCACCTCAGCGGCATCACGCCCGCCCTGTCCGACTCGTGCCTCGCGATGATGCGCGAACTGCTGCGCCGGCCGCGGCACGGGTTCCGGATCTCGTTCGACCTGAACTGGCGGCCCGCGCTGTGGACCGACCGCGACCCGCGCGTGCTGCGGGAGCTCGCCGACCTCGCCGACGTCGTGCTGGCCGGTGCCGACGAGGCGGAACTGGTCTGGGGCACGGGCGATCCCGCGCGGTTGCGGCAGCTGCTGCCCGGCCCGGCGTCGCTGGTGGTCAAGCAGGGCGCGGACGGCGCGACGCTGCTGGAGGACGGCGAATCGTACTTCGAGCCGGCGCTGGAGGTCGAGGTCGTGGAACCGGTCGGCGCCGGTGACGCGTTCGCGGCGGGCTTCCTCGCGGCCACCCTGGCGGGCGAGTCCCCGTCGGTCCGGCTGCGCGCCGGCCACCTGCAGGCGGCGTCCGCGTTGCTGACCGCCGAGGACGTCGGAGATCCTTTGCCCGAGGACGTGACGCTTCCGCTGCTGCACGCCGATCCGCAGACCTGGGCGTCCGCCCGCCTGGAGGTGTAGATGAGCCAGAGTCTCGACAGAGCGCTCACCCTGGTGAGCCAGCTCGCGACGGGCCCGAAGACGCTGGACGAGCTGTCCGCCGTGATCGAGGTCCACAAGTCGACGACGCTGAGGCTGCTGCGCACGCTCGAGTCGCACCGCTTCGTGCAACGCGACGGCGTGCACCACTACCGCCTGGGCACGGCGCTGTTCGACCTCGCCAACCGCGCCCTGGAGGAACGCGACGTCCGCCGCGCGGCCGAACCCGCGTTGCGCGACCTAAACTCCCGCCTCGGCCACACCGTCCACCTCGCGTCCTACGAGGACGGTGAGGTGATCTACATCGACAAGTACGAGTCCAGGCACCAGATGCGCATGTACTCGCGCATCGGCCGCCGCGCCCCGTTGCACTGCACGGCCGTGGCGAAGATCCTGCTGGCCGACCTGTCCCCGGCCGCGTTGCAGAAGGTGCTGGCCGGCATGGAGTTCCCTCGCCTCACGGAGAACACGATCCTCGGCCCCGCCGCGTACGTGGCGGAGCTGGAACGCGTGCGCGCCAACGGGTACGCCGTCGACAACTCCGAGCACGAGGACTTCATCCACTGCATCGCCGCACCCATCCGCGGCGCGCGCGGCGAGGTGCTCGCGGCCGTCTCGATGTCCGTGCCGAAGGTGCTGCTCGACTACGACGGCCTGCTCTCGCACCTGCCGGACCTGCTCGCCACCGCCGAAGCCGCGTCGGTCGAATGCGGTTATGTTCCAAGATAAAGGGAGTTCCGTTGTCCAAGGTTGAGATCAAGACCGCAGACGCGCCGCAGCCGGTGGCCCGTTTCTCGCAGGGTGTGCGCAAGGGCAACATCCTGCAGGTGGCCGGCCAGGTCGCGTTCGACCCGAAGTCCGGCGAGATCGTCGGCACCACCGTCGCCGAGCAGACGCGCCAGACGTTCGCGAATCTGCACGCCGTGCTGGCCGCCGGTGGCGCGTCCATCGACGACGTCGTGATGATCCGCGTGTACCTCACCGACACCGCGCACTTCGCGGAGCTGAACGAGGTGTACGGCGAGTTCGTCACGGACCCGGCGCCTGCCCGCACCACCGTGTACGTCGGTCTGCCGGCCGGGTTGCTGGTGGAGATCGACGCGCTGGCCGTCGTCGACTGACCTCCTCGCACGACAACGGCCCCGCGGAACGCTGTCCGCGGGGCCGTTGTCGTGGGTGTCAACGTCGCGTCTTGCCTCCCGCGTAGCTCACGGAGGTGACGGCGGTGCGTGCCGTGGGGGACGTGCCGAACGAGCCGAGGTAGGTGTAGACCTCACCGGCCGGGTCGCGCCACGTGAGCAGGACGTCACCGTTGTTCGTCTTGAACATCGTGGTGTCGGTGCCCGCCTCGTGGAAGTCGCGGATCTCCCAGGCGCTGAACGGAAGCGCGGGCGCCGACTGGCCGCTGGTGTTCACCAGACCGTTGGCGTCGCGGACGCTCACCTCCAGGCGTCCGGTGCCGGCGATCACCGCGGCGGGCGCACCGGCCGCGACCAGCGAGCCGATGGGCTGCCAGGTGCCGGGGAAGCCGGACGTGCCCTCGAGCTGGGTGTAGATCCTGTTGTCCGCGCGGCGGACCACGATCTGCACCTTGCCTCCGGGCTGCACGACGGCGGCGGGTTTGCCGAGGACGTCGGTGACGCCGGTACCACGCGTGCCGGTGAGCGTCGTGCCGTCGAACTTGCTCGCGCGCACCGAACCGTCGGTGTAGCGGCCGACGATCTCGATGGCGTCTCCGTTGCGCAGCGCGGAGAAGTCCGCGGTCAGGCCGGAGCCGCCGAGCGAACGCCACGCGCCGAACCTGCCCTGCTCCGGCGCGCCCCACAGCACGAGCTGCTTGCTGTACCAGAGGCCACCCGAGGCGTCGACCCCGAACGAGACGAGGAGGTTGTCCTTGTCCCGCACCAGGGCCGGGCTGCTCACGAACTTGCCCGCGCGTTCGGTGAAGGTGGGTGACCACTCGGCCCGGTTCTTCGAGATCTGGCTGCGGCTGCGGATGACCGCGTCGGCGCTGCTGTTCGCCTGCACCTCGATCTTCCCGTCCGGGTACAGACCGAAGCCGACCGCGCCGGTGAACTGCTCGTGGCCGGGCAGCACCGCGTGGTCGACCAGCAGGATGTCATTGCTGTGGCGTTGCCTGCCGTGCAGCAACTGCCCCTTCCCGTTGACCGCGAAGTAGTTCACCAGGTTGTCGTCGCCCTGGTACGCGCCGAGCGGCGCGGTGTAGTTCGGGGTCAGCGTCGGCGTGGCCGGAGGAGTGATGTCGCCGCCGAGCACCTGGCACGCGTCCGGAGCGCCCTCGATCTGCCAGGCGGACGACCAGCCGTCGGAGATGAACTTGCCCGAGTCGGGCGCCCATGATCCGTTGCCGGCGTAGCGGTACCACCTCAGCTGACCGGTGTCGGCCTTGAGCGCGTAGAAGACGCCTCCGCCGACCGAGGCCACGTCGGAGAACTGACCCCAGCCGGAGTCACCGACCTGGCGCGCGTACTCGAGCCAGCGCTGGCTGTCGGCATCGTACTGGTAGCGGAACAGCTTGCCGTCAGTCGACCTGGCGAAGAGACCGCCGGGTCCGTCGGCGAAGATCATGTCGTACTTCGTGCCCCAGCCGGTGTCGATGATCCGCTCTGACCAGGTGCCGGTGCTCTCGTCGAAACGCCACCAGTGCAGTGCGTTGTCGGACGGCATGCCGTAGAAGTCGCCGCGCGAGTCGATCGCGAGCCGGGTTTTGGAGGCGGCGTCACCCCAGCCGTGCCAGCCCGTGGCGATCGGGTCGGAGGCCCCGTTGCGGTCCCAGCCGTTGCCGTCCCAGCGGAACTTGTTGATCACGCCTTCCGGCGTGAACTCGTACACGCGGCCGCCGGGACCGGTGCGCATCTGCCCGTCCCACGAGAACCCGATGCCGCGGTTCGCGTTCCAGACCGGGTTGCCGTTCTCCGGCTCCTGGTGGGCGCGGAGCTCGAGTCCGGTGTCGGGATGCCGCACGAAGACCGGTGCCGCGGTCTGGCACGACAGCGTGCCGGCCGCGGTCGCCGTCGTGGCGAGCACGGGTGTGGCGAGACCGGCGGCCGTGAACACCGCCAGCGCGATTCCTCTTGCTCTCACAGAGATTCCCCAATGGTCGTTGCCAAGGCAGGACGAGGAACGTCCCCGGCGGCCGTGCCACCGAGGACGTTCCTCCGAACGGGATCAGGACCTGGTCTTGCCGCCGGCGTAGACCGGCTCGACGGCCTGGGAGGAGCGCTGGGCCGTGCCCTGCGCGAGGGACGGACCGAAGGTGCCGCGGTAGGCCCAGACCTCGCCCATCGGGTCACGCCACGCCAGCATCACGCTGTTGTCGCTCCAGCGGACCATGGTCGGATCGGTCGAGGCCTCGTGGAAGTCGCGGATCTCCCAGGGGCGGAACCCGGTGTTCTCCTGGCTCTGCCCGGTGGTGTGGACGAGGTCGTCCTCGCCACGCGCCGCGATCTCGACTCCGTTGCTCGCGGTGACCGCGGCGGTGGGAGCGCCCTTGGCGACGAGGCCGTCGACGACCGTCCACGCGCCGGGGAAGCCCGTCGAGCCCTGCTTCTGCGTGTAGATCTTGTTGTCGTTCCTGCGCACCAGCACGCGCACGGTGTTGTCCTGGTGCAGGATGGCCGCGGGCTTGCCCTTCACGTCGGTGCCGCCGAGGTGCGTCCACGTACCGAGTGCCGCGTTGGTGACGCGGGCGACGCGGACCGAGTTGTCGGAGTGGCGGGCGACCACGTCGAACGAGGAGCCGTTGGCCACCACGGTGAAGTCGGGCGTCAGACCCGCGCCGCCGAGCGAGCGCCACGCGGTGAACCGGCCGTCGGCCGCGATCTGCTTGCGGTACCACAGCTGTCCCTCGGCGCCGACGCCGAACGACGACTGGAGCCCGTCGCTTCCCTTGACCAGCACCGAGTCCCCGGCGAGGTGACCGCGGTGCAGCTGCACCACGTCGTCGTCCGGGAAGTAGCCGTTCACGTTCAACTGCTTCTTGCCGCGCGTCTCCGCGTCGGCGGAGCTCTGGGCGTGGACCTCGAACTTGTTCGCCTCGGTCGTCCCCACCGCGGTGGCCGAGTTCAGCGCCGCCGCGGGCTGGCCGGTGTAGGCGGTGTGGCCCTTCAGCGCCTGGTGGTCGACCAGCAGGATGTCACCGGAGTTGCGCTGACGGCCGTGGTACAGGGTGCCCTTGTCGTTGACGAAGAAGTAGTTCGCGAGCTTGTCCGCGGTCGTGCCCTCGACGAGGGTGAGCGGGGCGGTGAAGTTCGGCTGGATCGTGGGGCGCGTCGTGACCGGGTGGCCGATCAGGCGGCAGTCGCTCGGGTACGCCACGACGTCGAGCTCGTTGTACCAGCCGTAACCGACGACCTTGCCGAGGTTGGTGTTCGGGTCGCCGGGTGCCCAGGTGTTGCTGTCCTCGAGGTAGCGGTACCAGAGCAGCTGGCCCAGGCCGTCCTGGCCGGGCCACGTGCCGTAGAGGATGTCGCCGCCGGGTGAGAACACGCGGTTGAACATGTTCCAGCCGGCCCCGACGTACTGCCCGTACTGCAGGAACCGGTCGGCCGCCGCGTCGTAGCGGAAGCGGAACAGCTGCCCGTCGGGCTTGCGGGCGTACAGCACGCCGTCGCCGGCCGCGACGATCAGGTTGTACTGCTCCCAGCCGGTGTCGAGGACCTTGCCGCCACCGGTCTCGGCGGTCCAGCGGCCGTCGTCCCCGCCCTCCCAGACGAACATCTTCAGCTTGCCGTCCGGGTTGATCTCGAACAGCCGGCCCTTCTCGTCGACCGTCACCTTGTTGCGGTGTTCGGCCTGGCTGTACCGGGCCCAGCCGCTTCCCACGACCGAGTACTGCCCGCCGCCCGGCATCGTCGCCCAGCCGGGGCCGTTCGGCGTGTCGACGATTCGCAGTCGCCGCAGTTGCCCGCTCGCGTCGCCCTGGCCGTCACCGACGAGGTGGTAGACGATGCCTTCGGGGCCGGCGAGCGCGCGGCCGATCTGCCAGCCGCTGCTGGGGATGTCCTGTCGTGCGCTCCACACGAAGTTGCCGTTCTCCGGCTCCTGGTGCGGGTAGCGGAAGACGTTGCCGCTCTGTGTGACGCCGACGACGTTGACGGCGGAGTTGCAGTTGAGCTGGGAAGCGGCGGACGCGACGGGGGCGCCCGGTGCGACGGCCAGGGACAGGCCCACGACGCCGGCGAGGGTCACGCCCAGGCCGGATCTGCGCGCGCGAGAACGACGCGTTGACATTAACTCCCCCAGAAGTCGAGTCATTGTGGACAGTCGCGACCGGTTGTGCCGTCGCTGTTCCACGATCTGCGGAGCGGACCGTAACCCAGCACCCGTGGAGATCGCCAGGGCCGATCAGGTCACGTCGCCGGTCCCTGCTCGCCCGGACACGTGCGGAAAGCCTCGCGTGCTTGACATCTCCCCGGCGATCTGACGATGCTCAGCTGTCGGCACCTGTGGCTGACACCGATTTCACACGGGCTGGGATCGGTACGGGGTTTCTGGGGGTAGGTCCATGGCCAGTGGCCGTATTCGGCGTGCGCGCATGCTTTTTCCGAGATCGAGAAAAGGCAGGATCGCGGCAGTCACAGGCCTGATCATGGTGCTGCTGGTGGGCACCGTCGGCCCGTCGGCGTTGCAGCTGATCCCGCAGTGGGCGGCGGGGGGATCGCTCGATCCGAGCGAGCTCGCGCCCGACCAGCACTGGGGCTCCGCGGCGGATCAGCCACACGAGACGGAGAGCCCGGGCGGTGCGAACCGCGCGATGCCGAAGTCCGAACTCGCCAAGTACCCGCAGCCGAACTTCCCGGCCGCGCCCGCACCTCCGCCCAACGAGGCGAAGCAGGTCGACGCCCCGAACGGGTTCACCGGCTTCAACCCGGGCAGCAGCAAGGAGGACGCGACCAAACGAGACGCGAACTCCCGCACGTTCCGCAACACCGACGGCACCCTGACGACCGAGTACTCGCAGGCGCCACTGCACTTCCAGCGCTCCGACGGCACGTGGGTGCCGGTCGACACCACGATCGTCCCCGACGGCGACGGTTTCCGGAACGCGGCCGACTCCGTCGAGACGCGGTTCGGCGCCACGGCCTCGGAATCGCCGTTCGTCCGCATGCGACTTCCCGGTGACCACGAGATGTCCTTCGGGTTCGCCGGGAGCGGTGCGGCGAAGGCGCGCGTCGAGGGCAGCCGGATCACCTACCCCGGTGTCGCGGCGCACACCGACCTGCGGCTCGACGTCGCGTCCGGCGGGGTCAAGGAGACCCTCGTCCTGACGGCGCGCGACGCCGCGACGTCGTGGACGTTCCCGTTGCAGCTCAAGGGCTTGCAGGCAAAGGTCGTCGACCGCGCGGTCGTGCTGAGCGACAGCTCGGGCGCCGTCAAGGCCCGGATCCCCGCCGGTGACATGACCGACGCGGCAGGTGCGGTCTCGGCGGCGGTCTCGTACGAGATCGTGTCGCACAACGGCGGTCAGTCGCTGAAGATGACCGCGGACGAGTCCTGGATCCGGGACGGTGCGAGGCAGTTCCCGATTGCCGTGGACCCGACGGTGAGCGGTCTGAACGCCTCCCCGGCCATCTCCACCAACGGCACGAGCACCTCCCTGACAGGCTCCACCCTGAAGTCCGGTGACGGCTACACCACCTACCTGCAGTTCGGCGTCAGCGGTATCACCAACCACCGCGTCTTCGGCGCACAGCTCTACCTGTCCAACTACGACGCACCGTCGTGCCGGCCCCAGCCGATCAGCGTGCACCCGGTGAACCAGTCGTGGAGCGGCAGCACGACGGCGGTGCTCCCCGTCGGCGGCGCGCTCGCCGGAGCGTCGTTCGCCTACGGCCACGTCGGTCTCGGCCAGTCGCACTCGGCCTGCCCGCCCCGTCCGGAAGCCATCGACCTCGGCGAGGCCGGTCGGAACCTGGTCCAGGGCTGGGCGAAGGGGCAGACCAACAACGGTCTGGCCGTGAAGGCGGGGGCGGGCTGGAAGCTGTTCGCGGGTGCGGGCACGGCCAACCCGCCGCGGCTGTTCGTCACGAGCACCCCGTACAACGCCTCCTACAAGATCGAACGCGGCATACCGGAGCCCCCGGTGCACCGCACCAGCGACGGCGGCGCGGACCCCAAGCCGACCGTCAAGATCACGGTGACGAACACGAGCGGTCAGACGTGGACGCCGGGGGCCGGCTACAAGCTCTCCTACCGCGCGTTCAGCGCGACCGGCCAGCCGAAGGACGCCCGCGTCGCTGCGGAACTGCCGGGCCCCGTCGGGCCGGGTCAGAGCGTCACGCTGGACGCCAGGGTGTTCCAGCTGGAGCCGGGCGACTACCTGCTCGACTACAGCATGGTGCACGGCAACACCTTCTTCACCGACGAGCAGATCCCGCCGGCCCGCCTGTCGTTGACGGTGTTCGAGCTGCCGCCGATCGTGAAGGCGCAGTACCCGCCGGCCGGACACTCGTCGCCCGTGCTCACGCCGCAGCTGTGGGCCGACGCGGTGGACGTCGACGCCCCGCCGAACACGACGATCGACTACGAGTTCGAGATCTGCCAGAAGAACGAGCTCACCGGCGTGATCGACGTCGGCTGCCGGATCTCGCCGAGGTCGAAGTCCCGCACCTGGACCGTCCAGAAAGGATGGTTGCAGTGGAGCGAGACCTACTACTGGCGGGCCTTCGCGATCGACCCGCAGGGTGCGCGCAGCGAGAAGCTGGAGTTCAGCGCACTGCTGACCGCGGTGCCGCAGCCCGACATCACCTCGCACCTCGGCGGTGCCCCCTACAGCGCGGGTGATCTCGACTTCGACCCGCAGATCGGCAACTACACCACCGCCGCCGTCGACTCGGCCGTCGGCGTGACCGGCCCCGAGCTCACGGTCGCCCGCACCTACAACAGCCTCGACCCGCGCAAGGACCTCGCGTTCGGAGCCGGCTGGTCGACGCGCTACGACATGCGCGTCGTGCCGGACGACGACGGCAGCGGCAACGTCGTCGTCACGTACCCGGACGGCCAGGCGGTGAGGTTCGGCAAGAACGCGGAGGATGGCAGCTTCGACCCGCCGCCCGGCCGGTTCGCGACCTTCTACCGCGACGTCGCGTCCCTGAACTACGTGCTGGTGGACAAGTCCAACACCACGTACACGTTCCGCGGCACCGACGGCAAGCTGATGTCGATCTACGACAACGCGGCGCGGCTCGTCGAGCTCGACTACGGCACGACGGGGCTGATCAAGCGCGTCGTCAACCGCACCAGCAACCGGACGCTGTGGTTCACGTACTCGGGCAACCACGTCAAGGAGGTCAGGACCGACTCCCCGACGGCCGGCAGCCCGCCGATCAAGTGGACCTACGAGTACTTCGGCGACCAGCTGAAGAAGGTCTGCGACCCGACCGGTGCCTGCACGCAGTACGAGTACTCCAACGGCTCGCACTACCGGTCCGCGGTCATGGACTCGAAGCCCGACTCGTACTGGCGGCTCGGCGAACCCGCCGGCAACGCGGCGGTCAGCCAGGTCGCGACCAACCTGACCAAGGACTGGGGCGAGCACCGCGACACCACGCGCGACCACGCCGGTCCGCTCGCCGGCAGCCCCGACAGGGCGACCGGCTTCAACGGCACCAGCTCGCTGGTCAAGCTGCCCGACGGCGCGATCAAGAAGAGCCGCGACCTGTCCATCGAGCTGTGGTTCAAGACCACCACCGGTGGCCCGCTGATGGGCTTCCAGCACAAGCCGTTCGACCAGAACCCCGAAGGCGCCGTCCCCGTCCTGTACGTGGACAGGGACGGCAAGCTGCGCGGGCAGTTCTGGCACGGCAGGGTCTCGCCGATCACCAGCTCCGCTGCGGTGAACAACGACCAGTGGCACCACGTCGTGCTCACCGGTTCGCTCGCGGTCACCACGATGTACCTCGACGGCGTCAAGGTCGGCGAGATCACGGGTGCGGAGATCGACGACAGCAGGCTGAACTTCGGCCAGGTCGGTGCCGCGCACGCCGTCGGCCCCGCCGACTGGGCGCCGCACGGCTGGTGGCCCAACGAGGGCAAGAAGTTCTTCGCCGGCCAGATCGACGAGGTCGCGATCTACCAGCACCCGCTGGGCGAGGCCGCGGTCAAGGCGCACTACTCCGCTCGCGAGCACTCCGACCAGCTGACCAAGGTCACGATGCCGAGCGGCAGGGTCGCCGCGGAGCTCACCTACGACACGGTCAACGACCGCATCTCCGAGTACACCGACGCCAACGGCGGCACCTGGAAGCTGGGGCTGCCGCAGGTCTCCGGCACCGAGGAGAAGGACGCGGCGGGCCGCGCGGTCAAGAACCTGGTCCGCTCGATCGAGGTGACCGACCCCGGCAGGAGGCCGCACTTCTTCGACTACGACCCGGTCAAGGGCCGGATCATCCGCTTCGTCGCCCCGCTCGGCATCGGGGTGCGGCACGAGGACAGGGCGGACCCGTCCGTCGTGCCGACGACACCGACGGCGGCGCCGCCGTGCACCACCGCTCCGACACCGAACCCCGACGGCAGCCCGACGTACTGCGGTGGCAAGACGGGCAGCGACCCGACCTGGACCGGCGGTCCCGTCCAGGGGCTGGGGGTCCGCACCTACGACTACGACGAGAGCGGCTTCCAGCACGTCATCACCGACGAGAACGGCCACCAGGTCGAGCTCAAGCACGACGAGCGCGGGAACGTGGTGTCCCGCAAGACGTGTCGCACGTCGACGATGTGCGACACGGAGTACTTCACGTACCACAAGCCGGCCGCGGGCGGTGTGAACGACACCGATCCCCGCATCGACAAGCAGCTCACGGCTCGTGACGGACGTTCGGCCAGCGCGACCGACGACACGTACAAGACGACGTCCGAGTACAACTCGCGCGGCGATCTGGTCAAGCAGACCATGCCGGACGGTTCGACCGTCACGCACCGGTACGCCGAGCTGGGCGACAGGAAGGGAGCGAACGGTGTCGACGTTCCTCTCGGCCTGCTGCTGAGCACGACCGACGGGCGCGGCAAGAAGACCGACTACCTGTACCACGCGAACGGGGACCTGTTCTCCGTCACGGAACCGCCGCGGGCGGAGAACGCCTCGGGCATCACGACCGAGTACCGGTACGACCTGCTCGGCCGCAAGATCAGCGAGAAGCAGGTCTCGGACGAGTACCCGGCCGGTCTGGAGACCAAGTTCGTCTACGACGGGCGGAACAAGCCGGTCGAGGTGACCGACGCCGCCGTCACGAACGCGGTGACGGGTGTCAAGCACACCCGGCACACCAGGACGACCTTCACCGCCGACGGGCTGCCCGAGCGGGTGGACATCGCCGACCTGACCGGTGGTGACGAGACCAGGACGATCGCGTACGGCTACGACGATCGTGGCCGGCAGAGTTCGGTGACCGACGCCGAGGGCGCGACGACGTCCTACGGTTACGACGTCTTCGGCAATCGAACGTCCGTTGTGGACCCGTTGGGCACCAAGGTCGAATACGCCTACACAGCGCGCAACAAGCTCGCTGAGGTCCGCATGCGCGGCTTCCACGGCAAGCCCGTCAGCGGTGGTGTCGGCACCGGCGAGACCGCCGACAACGGGCAGATGCTTGTCATGGAGTCGTACACCTACGACATGGGTGGGCGGCTCGTGTGGCAGACGGATGCCATGGGCCGCAAGACGATGTACGACTACTTCCAAAACGGCCTGCTGTTCAGGTCCCGGGCCGAGGTGCGCAACGCCGACGGCACGAAGTCGACGAAGTTGTTGGAGGAGAACACCTACGACGCCGCGGGCAACGTCCTGACCCGCAAGGGTGCGGGCGATCGCCTCACGTCGTTCAAGTACAACCGCAACAACCAGGTCGAGGAGGTCGTCGCCGATCCGGGCGCGGGCAAGCTCGCCCGCACGACCCTTTACGCCTACGACCAGAACGGTCTCGTCAAGCAGATCGTCAAGTCCGGCCAGGCGTCCAACACCGGCACCCTGAGCGCGGCCACGAGCGAGGTCGTCGACTACACCTACGACAGCGTGGGCAACCAGCTCACCGAGTCGGTCAAGCTCGGCACGCAGGCGCTCACCACGGCGCGCGCCTACGACCGCCGCGGGCTCATGGTGTCGGAGACCGACGCGCGCGGCCACACCACCGAGTTCTCCTACGACGAGCAGGAGCGCCAGGTCCGGGTGAAGCAGCCCGCCGTGGCCGTGGAGACCGGTGGCGGGACCCCCGTCACCACCCGGCCGGAGAACGTGGTCGGCTTCAACACCTTCGGCGAAGAAGTCCAGTCGAAGAACGAGAACGGCCACATCAGCAAGCGGTTCTACGACAAGACCGGCCGCCCGGTGAGGGTGGAGCTGCCGGACTACGTCGCTCCGGGCACGACCACGCCGATCAAGGCCGTCACGTCCACGAAGTACGACGCCGCGGGCAACGCCGTCGAGACGACGAGCGCGCGAGGCGCGGTGACCAGGTTCCGCTACGACCAGCTCGGCCGCATGGTCGAGCGGCAGGACCCGAAGCCGGACGCGCCGACCGAGGTCGGCGGCGTGTGGAAGTACACCTACACGCACAAGGGCGAGCAGCTCTCGGCGACAGACCCGACCGGTGCGCGCACCGAGGCGACGTACGACGACCTGGGCCGCGTGGTGACCTCGTCGGTGCTGGAGCGCAAGCCCGTCGCCGCCGCGTACACCACGAAGCTCGAGTACAACGATGCCGGCGATCTGGTGAAGTCCACAGCGCCGAACAACGACGTCACGAGCTACACCTACGACGCCCTGGGACAGCGGCTCACGTCCACCGACCCGGCGAACGTGACGACGAAGTTCGGCTACGACGGCTCCGGCCGCCAGGTGTGGCAGCAGGACGCGATGGGGCGCACCACGTTCGTGCGCTACGACGCGGCCGGCCGGATGAACGCGCAGTTCAGCCTCGACGGCGCCGGGTCGATCCTGCGCCGCACGTCGTACACGCACGACGCGACGGGCAACGTCGAGACCGCGACCGACGCGATGACCAAGACCGCCCGCTACTCCTACGACGCGCTCGGCAGGCTGACCCAGCAGGTCGAGCCGGTCTCGGACACCGAGAGCATCACGACCTCGTTCGGGTACGACGCCACCGGCCAGCGGACCCGCTACACCGACGGCCGCGGCAACCGGTTCATCACCACCTACAACTCCTGGTCGTTGCCGGAGACCGTGGTGGAGCCGTCGACCGGGGCCCACCCGAACGCGGCCGACCGCACGTGGACGACGTCTTACGACGCCATGGGCAACCCCGCGAAGATGGTGGCGCCCGGCGGCGTCACGAGGGAGCGGCAGTACGACTTCCTCAACCGCCTGGAGCGGGAGACGGGAGCGGGCACGGGCGTGGCCTCCGCCGAGCGGGTCCAGGCCTACGACCCGGTCGGCAGGCTGCTCGAGTCGAGCGCTCCCGGCGGCAAGAACGTCTTCACCTACAACGACCGCAGCGGCATGCTCACCGCGAACGGCCCGTCGGGTGACTCGTCGTTCGAGTACGACGACCTCGGCCGGATGAAGACCAGGACCGACGTCTCCGGCACCGCCCGCTTCACCTACGACAAGGGCCGCCTGCACACCGCGACCGACGGCATCACCGGTACCGGCCAGGTGTTCGGCTACAACGCGGCCGGGCAGGTGTCGAAGGTCCAGTACGGCGCCAGCCGCACCCGGGACGTCGACTACGACCAGCTCGGCCGGATGAAGTCGGACGTGCTGAAGGACGGCACTTCCGGTGCGACCGTGTCCTCGCTGGCCTACGAGTACGACAACAACGACCGCCTGACGCGCAAGGTGACCGCGGGCCTCGCGGGTTCGGGTGACAACACCTACACCTACGACTTCGCGAACCGCCTGGACAAGTGGACCGTCGGCGGCGTCACGACCGACTACGACTGGGACGCCTCCGGCAACCGCACGAAGGCCGGTGCCAAGACCGCGGTCTTCGACGAACGCAACAGGCTCGAGTCCGACAGCGACTACACGTACAAGTACTCGCCGTCCGGTGCGATGCTGTCGCGCACGTCGTCCGGCTTCGAGGAGAAGTTCTCCTTCGACGCGTTCGACCGGATGATCGCCGTGGGGCAGACCTCCTACGCCTACGACGGTTTCGACCGGGTGGTCTCCCGCAACACCAAGCAGTTCAAGTACGCGGGCACCGACATCGACCCGGTCTCGGACTCCGACTCGCTGTTCGGCCGCGGCGCTTCCGGAGAGCTGCTCTCGTTGCAGCAGGGCACCGACAAGCGCATCGCCCTGACAGACAAGCACGGCGACCTGGTCGGAGGCTTCGACCCGGCGCAGGGCGGCATGCAGGACTCGACCGCCTACGACCCGTTCGGCAAGCAGATCGCCTCGGCGGGCACGAAGCGTTCGGTGGGCTACCAGGGCGACTGGACCGACCCGGACTCGGGCCAGGTCAACATGGGCGCCCGCTGGTACCAGCCGAACACCGGTGCCTTCGCCTCCCGTGACACGGTCTCGGCCTCGTCCGGCGCCGCGATCCTGTTCAACCGCTACACCTACGGCGCGGGCCGGGTGCTCGACATGATCGACCCCGACGGCCACTGGCCGAACTGGGGCGCGGTCTGGAACGGCGTCAAGTCCGTGGCCAAGGTGGGCCTCGAGGTCGTCAAGGAGGTCTCCGGCTACAACGACATCGCGAACTTCATCCGCGAGCCGAGCCTGGGCAACTTCCTGTGGGCCGCCTCGAACTTCGTCCCGTTCGGCAAGCTCGCCAAGGGCGTCAAGTACCTCGCGAAGTACGGCGACGACATCATCGGTGCCGGCCGCCGCTACGGCGACGACGTGGCGAGCGCGGGCCGCAAGTACGGCGACGACGTGGTGGGCGCGGGCAGGAAGTACGGTGACGACCTGGCAGGCGCCGCCCGCCGCAACGCGGGCGACATGGCCAAGACGGCGGCACGCGAGGCCGCGCAGACAGCAGCGCGCAAAGCCGCGGCGGCAGCGGCCGCCGCAGCGGCCAGACTGGCCGCGATGAGGGCGGTGACGGCTCGCGCCAAGGCCGCGATCGCCCACGCCGTCAAGAACAACGCGATGCCGGTGCTGCAGGCCGTGCTGAAGCCGAAGATCGCCATGAAGGACCTGGTGTCCTCCTCGGCGAACATGCCGGCCCGCCTGGTGTCGGCCGTGGCCGAGAACGTCCAGGACGTCAACAAGGTCTGGGACACGATCAAGGCCACGATCATCAAACCCGGTGTGTCCGTGGTGCAGTCCGTGGGCGAGCAGATGGTCTCGGACTTCGCCAACAGCCAGGTCCCCGGCCTCGGCGACCTGATCGGGATGTTCGGGCCGAACAAGAAGAGGGGCAACGACAAGGCCAAGGACGCGGGAGCGTCGTCCCGCAACGCGGCCGGCGCCGCCTGCCCGATCCCGACCGCGAAGAACAGCTTCACCGGCGACACCCCGGTGTTGATGGCGGACGGGACGCGCAAGCTGATCCGGGACCTGCGCGTCGGCGACGTCGTGCTGGCCACCGACCCGACCACGGGTGAGACCGCTCCCAAGAAGATCACCGACGTCCGCGAGTACCTGACGGACGCGTCGGTGCACCAGTTCGACATCGCCTCGGAGACCGGGACCGGCAAGATCTCGGTGAGCGACGAGCACCCGTTCTGGGTGGTCGGGCTGGGGTGGCGTGAGGCCCAGGACATCCGGCCTGGGTATCAGTTCCTCACCGCGGACAACCGGTCTGCCACTGTTACCGGGACTCGGACGTTCTCCGGTGGGCGGCTGGTCTACAACCTCACGGTTGACGGGCTGCACACGTACTACGTGGGTGCGGGCGGTCCTGGGAAGGTGGCCGCTGCCGATGTCCTGGTCCACAACCAGGATGCTGGCTGTACTCCCGGTGGTGACAACGATCCGAGGGCGGGATTTGCGACCGTTCACTACATCCACCGTCAGAACCCCGAGACCGGCGACATGGAGGACGGCCATGTGTTGCTCACGGTCGAGCACGGCGGCGAGAGAGTGACCAGCCACCAGTACGGGTCGATCAAGAATCCGACGGCCGGCGCCGAGATTCTCGCTCCCGGAAACAGGATGATGGCCGACGTGTTTGCCGCGGACGGCCCTTGGGTGATCCAGCAATCCAGAATCGCGTTGCCGCGGGCGGATCTCGCCATGGTGCAAATCGATGCCGAGGTGCTGAAGACGCAGAGGGGTGAGTACCCGAAGTACAACCTCGGCCGAGGCACGTGCGCGCATTATTGTGCGCGGGTGGTCAGCGCCGGTGGCAGGGATGTGCCAACGGATGTGTTGGGGAAGATCCACGAGTGGTTCCGTTACGGCCACAACGACGGCAGGGGATAGAGGAAGGCCGCGGGATGAAGGAACCGGATCCGTGGGGATGGCTCGACGAGCTGCCCGACGAGTGGAAGCCACCGCAGGAGTTGGAGGCGCCCACGAGTGATCCTGGTGTGAACCTGGCGATCAGGTTGTTGTCGGATGAAAGACTCGACCACGACGTTCAGGTGCTCATCGGGCAGTGGATCGCCGAACGTTCCTTGCTGACGCTGTGGTTTCTCGGAGAAAGGCACGGGGCCAGGGGGAACATGAAGGTGGAGGCGGAGTTGGCGTATCTCGACAACACTCATCAGCACGCCGTGTTCGACGCCTGGACCAGTCGGTTCGGTGTGGCAGACGCTCTGCGCGAGGCGATCAGGGCACTCGCCGCTGCCAGGGGTGCGGAACCCCGGTGATCGATGGTCGGCGGCAGGTGGTCCGCCGAGCGATCCGCGGCGGGAAATAGAGGAGCTGATCGCGCAGCCTGAGGCCAGGGTGCACTTCCAACGTGGAGGTGCACCCTGTCTCGTATCCGGAGGACGAATGAAGATCGATGCGTTCTTCCGCTGGACTCTCGGTTTGCGGCAACGAGTGCTGATGGGCGAGGTCTGGGTGAGCCGTTGCATCGCCGCGGCTCACCCCGTGACACCATCCGCACCATGAAGTGGTACGCGGACAGACCGGCAAGGTTCACGCGTCAGCTGATCGCCGACCTCCTCGCCGTCGGCTGGGTCGCGCTCTGGATCTGGGTGGCGACCACCGTCCACGACTGGGTGCTCGAACTGCGGGCACCGGGAGACGGACTGGTCAACGCGGGTGGCGACATCCGCGAGGTCTTCACCAACGCGGCGAACAAGGCCAGGGGAGTGCCGCTGGTCGGCGACGACCTGGCCGGGGCACTGGGCAACGGCACCAAGGCCGGCGAGACCCTGACCAGTGCGGGCAACGCGCAGATCGGTGTGGTGCAGGACAGCGCCTTCTGGCTTGCCACCGCGCTGGTCGTGGTTCCCGTGCTGTTCCTGCTGATCACCTGGTTGCCGCTCCGGCTGCGGTACGCGCGCAAGGCCGCCAACACGGCGCGGCTGCGGGACAAGCCCGACCTGCTGGCGTTGAGGGCGCTCACGAGCTTGAGTCCGCGCCAGCTGAGCAAGTTCGACGGGGATCCCGCTGTGGCGTGGCGGACCGGGGACACGGACGTGATCGACGAGCTGGCCCGCCGGCAGCTCGCCTCGGTGGGGGTGCGGGCATGATCGCGCTGGCGGTGATCGCGGCGGTCGTCGCGATGTGTGCGGTGGCCATCTCGTTGTGGCAGGCGCGGGAGGCGAAGAACGCGCAGGCTGCCGCCGAGGTGGCTCGTGAGGCCGTGGTCAAGGCCCAGGAGGAGGCGCAGGCCGCGCGGAAGGCTGTCGAGCAGGCCACGGCCAGCGCTTTCCAGGCCAAGAACGCCGCCGACGAGGCGAAGAAGGCCGCTGCGAAGGCGGAGGAGGCCGTGGGGAAGGCGGCGCAGGAGGCTGCGGCGTCGCGGATGCTCGCGGACGAGGCCCAGCTCAGCGCTCAGCAGGCCACGGCCCAGCTCAACGAGATCACCGGGTTGCTCGCGGTCGAACGCAGCCGGGTCGGGATGCCGACGTTCGCCATCACGCCGGGGGCGCCGGACGAGTTCCGGCTCAGCTACTTCGGCGGGCCCGCGGTCATCGAGCAGCTCACCGTGTCCGTGGTGCCGGGCAGCAGGGTGCTCGGGTTGTCGCAGTACGACGAGCCGCCGGTCGAGCACCTCGCCGTCGGGCCGCTGCACAACGGGTCGGCCGTGACGTTCCGGGCCGCGACCGGGCAACGGGCCAGCGCGGTCTTCCAGGTCACGGCCGAGCCGTGGGAACCGGTCGTGGTGCGGGCCGAGTGATCGGCCCGCACCACGCGCGTCAGTAGACGGGGCCGGTGAACTTCTCGCCGGGGCCCTGGCCGGGCTCGTCCGGCACGGCGGAGGCCTCGCGGAACGCGCGCTGCACCGACTGCAGGCCGTCCTTCAGCGGCGCGGCGTGCGGGCCGAGGTACTCCGAGGTGGCCGTGACCAGGCCGGCGAGGCCGGTGATCAGGCGGCGGGCCTCGTCGAGGTCGCGGCGCGGGGAGTTGTCGGGGTCCGGGTCGGCGAGGCCCAGGCGCTCCGCGGAGGCGGACAGCAGCATCACCGCGGCCCGGCTGATCACCTCGATGCTGGGGACGTCGCCCAGGTCGCGGATGCTGTCTTCAAGCGGATCGGTCACGCCCCCATTCAAGCAAGAGGCCTGGCAGGACCCACGTCACAGGCCCGTGATTCGGGGGTTGACAAGAGGGTCTGCTACTATTTCGGACGCGACCAGCTCTCGTTAGTGCGAGAGCGGCAAGTGGAGCCCCGCTCCCACCCGCGATCACCGTCTTCACAGGTGGCCGGGTCCGGTCATCCTGGCAGTCAGGGCGCACGGGCGTCCGAGCAGGCCGGGATTCGATCGGTCGGAAGCGGGCCCTGTCGTCGACACAGACGACGGGGCTCTTGTCTTTGGCGCAAACGAGTCTCAAAGGACGTGAATGACAAGTCCCTCGAACCGAGGTGCTCCCGCGAGCACCGAGCCGCGCATCAACGACCGAATCCGCGTGCCCGAGGTCCGACTGGTCGGACCGAACGGCGAGCAGGTCGGGATCGTTCGCATCGAGGACGCACTCCGACTCGCGCAGGAAGCGGATCTGGACCTCGTCGAGGTCGCCGCGCAGGCTCGACCGCCGGTCTGCAAGCTCATGGACTACGGCAAGTTCAAGTACGAGACGGCGCAGAAGGCCCGCGAGTCTCGTCGGAACCAGCAGCTGACTGTGATCAAGGAGCAGAAGCTCCGGCCGAAGATCGACCCGCACGACTACCAGACGAAGAAGGGCCACGTGGCCCGCTTCCTCTCGCACGGGAACAAGGTCAAGGTGACCATCATGTTCCGCGGTCGCGAGCAGTCGCGCCCCGAACTCGGCTACCGGTTGCTGCAGAAGTTGGCGGAGGACGTCGCGGAGCTCGGCTTCGTCGAGTCCAACCCGAAGCAGGACGGCCGCAACATGATCATGGTGTTGGCGCCGCACAAGAACATCAAGGCGCGTCCGGTCAAGCAGGACCAGGACGGCGAAGTCGAAGCCGGCGACGCCTCCGAATAAGGACGCATGGCCGCCCCCGACCCGGTGGGTAGCACGAGACGAGGACGGAAATGCCGAAGAACAAGACGCACAGCGGGACCTCGAAGCGCTTCAAGGTCACCGGCAGCGGCAAGATCCTCCGGGAGAAGGCCGGCAAGCGCCACATCCTGGAGAAGAAGTCCAGCAAGGTGACGCGTCGCATGAGCGGCACCGCGGTCGTGTCGGAGAACGACGCCCCGCGCATCAAGAAGCTGCTCGGTCTCTGACCCGCTTCGACACCCCCTAGCTAATTCGGGAAACCGGCCCCCGACGCCGGTTTCCCCATGAGATCGACAGGATGGACCCGTGGCACGCGTCAAGCGGGCTGTAAACGCCCAGAAGAAGCGTCGTACCACCCTTGAGCTGGCGAGCGGTTACCGCGGCCAGCGCTCGAGGCTGTACCGCAAGGCCAAGGAGCAGGTGCTCCACTCGCTCAACTACGCGTACCGCGACCGGCGTGCGCGCAAGGGCGACTTCCGCAAGCTGTGGATCCAGCGCATCAACGCCGCTGCCCGCGCGAACGGCATGACCTACAACCGCCTGATCCAGGGTCTGCGCCTGGGCGGCGTCGAGGTCGACCGCAAGATCCTCGCGGACCTGGCCGTCCACGACGGCACCGCGTTCGCCGCGCTCGTCGAGATCGCCCGCAAGGCGCTCCCGGCCGACGTGAACGCTCCGGCCGGGGACCAGGCCTGAGCCAGCACCTCAGCGGGACCAACCGACCCGAGGCAGCTCCGTTCACCGAACGGACGCCTCGGGTCGTTGCTGCTCGCCACCTGACGCGCCGCCAGGGCCGCGACAAGGCCGGCCGCTTCCTCGCCGAGGGAGCCCAGGCCGTGCGCGAGGCACTCGCCTGGAAGAACGGCGCGGTGCACGAACTGTTCGTCACGGCCACGGCGGCGGAACGCAACGCCGAGCTGCTCCAGACCGCTTCGCAGCGGGGCATCCGGATCAGCGAGGTCACCGACAAGGCCGCCGACTCGCTGTCGGAAACCGTGACGCCGCAAGGCATCCTCGCGGTGTGCGACGCCGTCCCGCAGCCGCTCGACCAGGCGCTGCAGGGCACTCCACGGCTCGTGGCCGTGCTCCACGGCGTCTCCGACCCGGGCAACGCGGGCACGGTCACGCGCGTGGCCGACGCGGCCGGTGCGGACGCGGTGATCTTCGCGGGCGACACGGTCGACCCGCACAACGGCAAGTGCGTGCGCGCCTCCACCGGCTCGCTCTTCCACCTGCCGATCGCCCGGTCCCGCGACGCCGACGAGGTCTTCGCGGCGTGCCGCGCCGCCGGCCTGCGGCTCGTGGCGGCCGACGGCTACGCGGAGCAGGACCTGGTCGAGGCCTCGCAGAACGGCGACCTGGCCCAGCCCACCGCGTGGGTGTTCGGCAGCGAGGCCCACGGCCTGCCCGACGACGTCGTGGCGAAGCTCGACACCTCGCTCAAGGTGCCGCTGTACGGCGCCGCCGAGAGCCTGAACCTCGCGACGGCCGCGGCGGTGTGCCTCTACGCCTCCGCCAGGGACCAGCGGAATTGAGCTGACGCGGAACGGGCGCGCGGCTACTGTGCGCCCGTGCGCGAACCCGAGATCGAACTCCTCTGCTCCCAGCTCGCCTCCTACTACGTCTTCCCGGACACGGCCAACGAGATCGCGAAGGTCCTCCGCTCCCGTCTCGACGAGGGCGCTTACTCCGATGTGGACGATGACGAGGAGTTCGCGGCCAAGGTGACCGCGGACCTGCAGTCCGTCAACGGCGACAAGCACCTCCGCCTGCTCTACAGCGAGGCAGAGGTCCCCGAGACCGGCCAGGAGTCCGCCTGGGACCCGGTGGCGTACAAGAGGGAAGCCGAGCTCGACGCGTTCGGCATCCGCAGGATCGAACGGCTCGAAGGCAACATCGGCCTGCTGGAGCTCAGCCTGCTGCACGACGCGGACGTGGCCACGCCCGCGTTCATCGCCGCGATGAACCTCCTTGCCCACACCGACGCGTTGATCATCGACCTGCGCAAGAACGGCGGCGGGGATCCGAACACGGTCGCGTTGATCTGCAGCTACCTGTTCGACGAGCAGGTGCACCTCAACGACATCTACAACCGCCCGGACGACACCACGCAGCAGTACTGGACGCTCCCGCACGTGCCAGGCCCGAAGTTCGGCGGCACGAAGCCGGTCTACGTCCTCACCAGCGCCCGCACGTTCTCCGGCGCGGAGGAGCTGAGCTACAACCTCCAGCAGAACGAGCGCGCGACGCTGATCGGCGAGACGACCAAGGGCGGCGCGCACCCCGGCGACCGCTACCGCGTCGGTCCGCACCTCAAGTCGTCGATCCCGAACGGCCGCGCGATCAACCCGATCTCGGGCACGAACTGGGAGGGCGTCGGCGTCGTCCCGCACATCCAGGTGCCGGCGGACGAGGCGTTTGCGGTCGCCTACGAGAAGGCGACCGCGAAGGCCGACTAGTCCAGTCGAGCGGTCAGCTCGCGCACCAGCGGATCGGTGCCGGACGGCTTGTTCTGGCGCCGCAACGCTTCCGAGAGCATGGAGAGCACGTTCCCGGCCTGGTTGTCGTCGGGCAGCAGCGATGCCGCCCGGCGCGCCTCGGCCTCCGCGCCCGCGGCGTCGTCCGCGATCAGCAGCACGTGCGCCGCCTTCAGCACGACGAACACCCGCCAGCCCTCGTCTCCCAGCGACACCACGAGCGCCTCGGCGTCGCGGTACTGCTTCATCGCCTGCGCGAACTCGCCGACCTGGCCGTGCACCCACGCGCGGATCGCGGCGATCTCCGCCTGCCGCCGGGACACCTCGGTCGGGTCGTCCAGCGACGGCAGCAACGCCTCCGCGTCGGTCACCGCCGCACGGGTCTCGGTGACCTCCTCGTCGGGCAGGTTCGACGCCAGCTCGACCAGCGAGCCGATCGCCTCGGAGAGGTTGCCCTCCTCCTGCCACAGCGCCGCGGCGGCCCGCCAGGACGCGGTCGCCTCGTCGTGCTTGCCGAGCCTGCCCTGCACGGAGGCGAGCGCGTCGAGCAGGAACGCGCGCCGGCCCGTCTCCTCAGGCGGAAGCAGCGCGGACGCCTCGCGCAGGTAGCGTTCGGCCGCCGGGAACTCGCCCAGCTTGCGGCACACCTGGCCGAGCCGGAACACCACCTGCAGGCGCAGGTCCTCCTGGCCGTCCTGCAGCAGTCGCAACGACTCCTCGAGCACCTCGGCGGCCTCGACGAACCGGTCCGTCTGCACGTAGCCGCCGCTCAGCGCGAAGCAGAAGTGCGCGGTGTGACCGGGGGAGAGGTGCACGCGCGAGATCGCGACGGCCTCGCGCAGGTCGCCCAGGCAGGCGCCCTCCTGGTCCAGTTCCTGGATCGTCGCGACCTGGTACCAGCGCGCCTCGGCGGACTCCGGCAGGGGGAACGCCGACACGAACGCCCGTGCCGTCGCGATCGCCTCGGGAACCTTGCCCAGCAACGTCTCCAGCCGCAGCCGCAACCGGTAGCCCTCGAACCGCGCGCTCGGCGGCAGCTCGCCCGCCATCACGGCGAGGACGTCCGCGTACGCGCCGTCGAGGTCCTGTTGCCGCGCACGGTGTTCCGCCGTCTCGACCGCGACCCGGCCGCGCAGCTCCGGAACGTCCAAAGAGGACGCCAGGGCGATCATCTCGTTCGACCGCTCGTGCTCGTGCGCGTCGTCGTAGATCTCGGCCAGCGTCAGCGCGGCCACCGTCCGCGTGTAGTCCGACGTCGCGTCGGCGAGGCACCGCTCGGCGAGGTCGCGCCCGGCCTCGAGGCCCATGGCGAGCCGCGCCTGGTAGCGCAGCGCGAGGTCGGTGGGCAGCGCCGTCAGCAGCGACTCGAACACGTCGCCGTCGAACGGCACCAGCCCGGTCGTCATCCGCCGGATGCCCGCGTGCGCGGCGAGGTCGGGCGGCAGCAGCGAGTCCATGTCCGCGGGCAGCGACACGAGCATCCGCCGCGCCTTCACGAATTCGCCCTGGTCGTACAGCGCCACCATCGACTCGGCGATCTCCACCGGGTCGCCGGACACGACGGACTCCTCGGCGGCAGCGGTCACCGGCGCGGCGGGCACCGCGAGCTCCACCGCCGGGTAGTCCTTCTGCTCCAACGACTTCGTGATCCGCTCGACCCACGCCGGCGTGCCGTTGCGCTCGTCGAACTGGCGCGCGAGCTGCAGTGCCCGCCGCGACAACCGCTCGAGCAGCTCGGCCGCCGTCCGCGTGCCGACCGCCGGGACCTCGAACTGCGTGTCCGCCGGAAGCCGTTGCAGCAGCACGGAAGCGCACTCCGCGAACGACATCTCGTCCGCGGGCAGCTGCACGCCCGTGACCTTGTGCAGCGACCGGCGGAGGATGTCTTCACCCCGCGAGAGGTTGCCCGTCAGCGCGCAGAACCGGATGTGCTCGTGCACGTACGAGGTGATCTCGTCGTCCTTGATCAGCCGGTACGCCGTGGTGTGCGCGTGCGCGGCCTTCTCCAGCTCGCCGATCTCCAGCAACGGCCACAGCAGCGCCGACAGGATGCCCTGCGGCTGCGTGGCGCAGCCGGTGTTGCCCGACAGGCCCTCCCAGCCGTGCGCGGCCGCCTCCTGGTGCCGCCCGAGGCGCGCGAGCATCCAGACCTGCTCCTCGACCACGCACGCCTCGCAGTCCGCCATCGGCCCGCGTTCCGTGGCGATGTACTTGCCGAGCTGCTCGGCGAGGCCCGCCATGTCCCCGACGTGGTAGGCGTACTCGGCGCGGGCGCCGTGCACCGGCTGCACCGAGAAGCCGAGCTTCGCGTAGCGGTCCGCGAGCTGTCCGATGACGGCTTGCAGCTGCTCCAAGGAGAACTTCGGGTCGCGGCGCAGCCCGGTCGCGATCCACTTGTGCGCCCAGTTGAGCGAGTGGACCTCGTACTCGTTGAACGCTTCCGGGTCCTTCTCCTCGGCCGAGCGCACCCACGCGAACGGCGCGAGCATCAGGTCGTAGCGCGACAGGTAGTACGCGGAGTCGATCAGCGCGGTCCGGCAGGAGACGCCGAGCGGCAGGTGCCCGAGCGCGTCGGACATGCGCGCGGCCCGTTCCAGCGCCTCGTGCTTCGGCATGCCCGTGGGCATGTTGTACGCCTCGAGGAACGCCCGCTCCGCGTCCTCGGCGGTGAAGTCGGCCATGATCACTTGCCCCCAACGGCGCGGTCGAGAAGTTCCAGGAACGAGCGGTTCAGCGCCGCCGTGTCCTTCGGTCGCATCGCCCGCCGAGCCTGCAGGACGGCGTGCACGTACAGAGATTCGAGCGTCAGCTCCACGAGCGACGGGTCGGTGAGCCGCGCCAGCCGCTGCACGAGCGGGTTGCGGCAGTTCAGCACCAGCTGCTCGGCGCGCGACGAGTCGGAGCCCGCGGTCAGCTGACCCAGCAGCTCCGCCCACAGCGGGTCCGTCACCTCCTCCGCGGTCTGCTCGGTGTCGAGCTTGCGCTGCTGCTCGGCGTTCGTGATCAGCAAGGCGGGCAACGAGACCGGGTCGAAGTCGCGGATCACCGCGTCGCAGTCGTGCCGGTCGAGCGCCGCCGCGCCCTCGGAGAGCCGCAGCCGCAGCGCCGTCTCGATGTCCGGCTCCGGATCGGCCAGCGCGGCCAGCAGTTCCGACGGCGCGACCCGGCGCGCGACGGACGGGCCGTCCAGCGCGCTCAGCCGGTTCAGCAGCTCGAGGTCGTAGGCGTAGCCGGCGTTCACGAGCCCGAGGCCCTGCGCGGCGGCGACCGGTGCCAGCTGGTGGAACTCGTCGACGTCCGGGATGTAGAGGACCGCACCGTGCTTGCGCTTGAACTGCCGCAACGGGATCGCGCCGTCCGTCGTCTCGAACGGCAGCCAGCGCTCCACCAGCCGCAGCATCTCGTCGTCCGACCGCGCCAGCGACTTGATGCCCAGGTGGTGCGCGGCGAGCAGCTCGCCCGCGCGGCGCGGCTCGATCGCGTCCAGCCGGATCAGCCAGTCGCGGATCTGCTCGCCCAGCTCCTCGCGCACCGCCAGCAACATCTCGTCCTGGTACAGCGACTCCCGCGACGCCGTGGGCCTGATCGCGGACGCGTCGACCACGCACCGCACGAAGTACGCCCAGTCCGGCAGCAGGCCCTCGACGTTGTCGCCGACCAGCATCCTCTTCAGGTACACCCGGTGCGTCTGGCGCGTACCGGGGTGCACGCCGGACGGCAGCACGAACGCGACACCGGTCAGCCCCGCCGCCTCGACCTCGATCGGGATCGCCTCGAACGGCGTGAACCCGAAGATCCGCTCGCAGTACTCCGAGAGGTCCGCGTCCTCGTCGTCCCACGGCCGCACGCCGCGGGTGACCTGCTCGCCGTCCAGCGTCACGACAGCCGGCAGCAGGTCGCCGTAGTCGCTCACCAGCGGCCGCACCACCTCGGCCTCCAGCCAGTGCTCGTTGCCGTGCGAGGCGCTCATGCTCACCGTCGTACCGACCGGTACGTCACCGTCCACAACGGACACGGTGTAGTTGCCCGACGAATCCGCCTCCCAGCGCACCGCCGGACCGCCGCGCGCGGACCGCGTGATCACCGTCACCGCGGAGGCGACGAGGAAGCACGACAGCATGCCGACGCCGAACTGGCCGAGGAACCCCTCGCGGGCGAACCCCAGGTCGTCCCGCTTCGACGTGCGGCCGAGCGTGGAGAGCAGCTCGTGGACCTCGTCCTCGGTGAGCCCCACGCCGGTGTCGGTGATCGTCAGCGTGGAGCCGCAGGTGATCGTGACGTCGGCGGGGCAGGACGGGTCGAGCTCGCGCCTCGCCGTGATCGCGTCGACGGCGTTCTGCAGCAGTTCCCGCACGTAGACGCGCGGGCTGCTGTACAGGTGGTGGCTGAGCAGGTCGATGATGCCGCGCAGGTCGACGCGGAAGGTGTGCGACATGATGCCGACCATCCTAAGGACGACCGAGGGGTTGGTGCCGCTCTTTAACGGAAGCGCTCCGAGCGGTCAACACGGCACCGACTAGGATCGGCCTGTTCATTACCGAAGTCCGTGACGGGAGCTGTCCTACAACCATGTCCGGAGCCAACGACCCGTACGACCCGAAGCAGGTCGCGGCGCTGTCGGCCGAGAACCTCGACGCGGCCGTGCAGAAGGCGCGCGAGGCGTTCGCCGGAGCCGCCGACCTCGAGGCGCTCGCCGCGGTCAAGCCCGGCCACCTCGGTGACCGGTCGCCCGTCCTGCTCGCGCGCCGCGAGATCGGTGCCCTGCCCCCCAAGGCCAAGGCCGAGGCCGGCAAGCGGGTGAACCAGGCGCAGTCCGCGATCAAGACCGCGTTCGACGAGCGCTTCGCCGTGCTCCAGGTCGAGCGCGACGAGCGGGTGCTGCGCGAGGAGTCCGTCGACGTCACGCTGCCCTGGGACCGCTTCCCGCGCGGCGCGCGCCACCCGATCACCACGCTCGCCGAGCGCATCGGTGACGTCTTCGTGGCCATGGGCTACGAGATCGCCGAAGGCCCCGAGCTCGAGACCGAGTGGTTCAACTTCGACGCGTTGAACTTCGGCAAGGACCACCCGGCCCGCTCGATGCAGGACACGTTCTACATCGCGCCGGGTGACTCGCAGCTCGTGCTGCGCACCCACACCTCGCCGGTGCAGGCCCGCACGCTGCTGGAGCGCGACCTGCCCGTGTACGTCGTGTGCCCCGGCCGCACGTTCCGCACGGACGAGCTCGACGCGACGCACACCCCGGTGTTCCACCAGGTCGAGGGCCTCGCGGTCGACAAGGGCCTGACGATGGGCCACCTCAAGGGCACCCTGGACGCCTTCGCGCGCGCCATGTTCGGCGAGGACTCGAAGACCCGCCTGCGTCCCTCGTTCTTCCCCTTCACCGAGCCGTCGGCCGAGGTCGACGTGTGGTTCCCGGAGAAGAAGGGCGGCGCGGGCTGGGTCGAGTGGGGCGGCTGCGGCATGGTCAACCCCAACGTCCTGCGCGCCACCGGCGTCGACCCGGACGTCTACTCGGGCTTCGCGTTCGGCATGGGCCTGGAGCGCACGCTCCAGTTCCGCAACGGCCTTCCCGACATGCGCGACATGGTCGAGGGCGACGTCCGCTTCACCCAGCCATTCGGAACGGAGGCCTGATCCGGTGCGCATCCCGGTCAGCTGGCTGGTCGAACACCTCGGTTTCGACGAAGTCCCCACGCCCGACGAGCTCGCCGAGGCGTTCACCCGCATCGGCATCGAGGTCGAGGAGGTGAGCCCGCTCGGTCCCGTGACCGGCCCGATCGTCGCCGGCCGCGTCGTCGAGATCGAGGAGCTCACCGAGTTCAAGAAGCCGATCCGCTACTGCAAGGTCGAGGTCGGTCCCGAGCAGACCAACCAGATCATCTGCGGCGCCACGAACTTCGTCGAGGGCGACTCGGTCGTCGTCGCGCTGCCCGGCGCCGTGCTGCCCGGCGGGTTCTCGATCGCCGAGCGCAAGACGTACGGCCGCGTCTCGCAGGGCATGCTCTGCGCCGCCGACGAGCTCGGCATCGGCGACGACCACTCCGGCATCCTCGTGCTGCCCACCGGCACCGCGCAGCCCGGCGACGACGCGCTGGAGCTGCTCGGCCTGAACGACAGCGTCATCGAGCTCGCGCCGACCCCGGACCGCGGTTACGCGTTCTCGGTCCGCGGCCTCGCCCGCGAGATCGCCTGCGCGCTCGAGGTGCCGTTCGGCGACCCCGGTCTCGCGGAGATCCCGGAGCCCGAGGGCGAGGCGTGGCCGGTCCACATCGAGGACCGCGGCGGCTGCTCGCGGTTCGTCGCGCGCCGCGTGACCGGTGTCGACCCGACGGCGCCCACGCCGTGGTGGATGCGCCGCCGCCTGATGCTCGCGGGCATGCGCTCGATCTCGCTGCCGGTCGACGTCACGAACTACGTGATGCTCGAGCTGGGCCAGCCGCTGCACGCGTTCGACGCGGCCACCCTGTCGGGTGCGCTGACCGTCCGCCGCGCGCACGCGGGGGAGAAGCTCACGACGCTGGACGACTCCGTGCGCGCGCTGGACGTCGACGACATCGTGATCTCCGACGACTCCGGCGTGATCTCGCTCGCCGGTGTCATGGGCGGCGCGTCCACGGAGGTCGGCGACAAGTCGTCGGACATCCTGCTCGAGGCCGCGAACTGGGACCCGGCGTCCATCGCCCGCACGGTCCGCCGCCACAAGCTGCCGTCCGAGGCCGCCAAGCGCTTCGAGCGCACGGTCGACCCGGCGCTGGCCCCGGTGGCGCTGGAGCGGGCCGCGAAGCTGCTCAACCACTACGCCGAGGGCCAGATCAAGCCCGGCCGCACCGACGTGGGCGCCCCCGCGCTGCCCGAGCCGGTCTCGATGCCGATCGACCTGCCCGACCGCGTCGCCGGCGTCCGCTACGCGCGGGGCGTCACGGCGCGTCGCCTCGGCCAGATCGGCTGCCAGGTCTCGGTCACCACCTCGGAGGAGGGCCAGACGATCGTCACGGCCGTGCCGCCGACGTGGCGCGCCGACCTCGTGCAGCCCGCCGACCTGGTGGAGGAGGTGCTGCGGCTGGAGGGCTACGACACGATCCCGTCCGTGCTGCCGCCCGCGCCCGCCGGTCGTGGCCTGACCGAGCAGCAGCGCCGCCGCCGCACGGTGTGGCGCACGCTGGCCGAGGACGGTTTCGTCGAGGTCAAGCCGTTCCCGTTCATCGACCCGTCGGTGTTCGACGCGTTCGGCCTGCCGGCGGACGACACCCGGCGCGACACGGTGGGCGTGCTGAACCCGCTGGAGGCGGACAAGAACGTCCTCGCGACGACGCTGCTCCCGGGCCTCTTGGAGACGCTCCAACGCAACCTCGCGCGTGGCGCCAAGGACGTCGCGCTCTACAACATCGCCCAGGTGACGTTGCCGCGCGCGGAGCAGGTGCCCGTGCCGTCGCTGGGCGTCGACCGCCGCCCCACGGAGGCGGAGGTCGCCTCGCTGCTGGCCGCGCTGCCGCAGCAGCCGCTGCACGTCGCCGGTGTCCTCACGGGCCACCGCGAACTGGCCGGCTGGTGGGGCAAGGGCCGCATCGCCGACTGGTCGGACGCCGTCGAGGCCGCCCGCCGCGTCGGTGCCGCCTACGGCGTGACGCTGCGGGTCGTGGCGTCGGACCTGCTGCCGTGGCACCCCGGCCGCTGCGCCGAGCTGCGCGTCGGCGACTGGCCCGTCGGCCACGCGGGTGAGCTGCACCCGAAGGTCGTCGAGGCGCTCGGCCTGCCGAAGCGCACCGTGGCGTTCGAGCTCGACCTGGACGCGCTCCCGCTCGACGACCACCGCCCGGCCCCGGTCGTGTCGGCGTACCCGCCGGTGTTGCTGGACGTGGCGCTCGTCGTGGACGCCACCACGCCGGTGCAGTCGGTGTCGGAGGTCCTGGGCGCGTCCGCGGGCAACCTGCTCGAGGACATCCGCCTGTTCGACGTCTACACGGGTGAGCAGGTGGGCGAGGGCAAGAAGTCACTCGCGTACTCCTTGCGCTTCCGCGCGCCGGACCGCACGCTGACGGTGGAGGAGGCCACCACGGCCCGCGACGCCGCCGTGGCAGCCGCCTCCGAGCGCTTGGGAGCGGCTCTCCGCGCCTGACCGATCACACTGCGTGAGGCCCGAGATTCTTCGAGAATCTCGGGCCTTTTCGCGTAAGGACAGTCCTGACCTCCAGTCCGCGTACGCGTGTAGCCGATCCATGCCGGATGACAACAGTGCCGGCAGGGTCCTCGTTCTCGTGTCTTGTGCACGCTGTGTAGTGGTTGAGCGTTCTCCAAACTTGGTGCCGTACCCACCGAGCACCACCCCAGGAGAACCACATGCGCAAGCGCACCGCCGTCATCGCCGCAGTCGCCATCGTCGCCGTGGGCGGCGGCATCGCCTACGCCGCGTGGTCGAGCACCGGCGCCGGTACCGGCTCCGTCACCTCGACCAAGGAGCTCAGCTCCAACATCACGCCGGTCAGCGGCGAGGGTCTCTACCCCGGCAAGACCGTCTCGTTCGTGGTCGAGATCGACAACCCCAACGCCTACCCGGTGCAGGTCACCTCGATCAGCGCCGGCTCCTCGCTGCTGACCGAGGGTGGCTGCGTCGCGGGCACCGTCACCAGCACCGCGTCCGCCGCGAACCCCGGCGGCGTGATCCAGCCCAGTCAGAAGGGCTCCTACACGCTGCAGGCGACCATGAGCGCCAACGCCGCCGACAACTGCAAGTCGCAGACCTTCACGGTGCCGCTGACCGCCACGCTCGTCTCGGCTGCCTGAGTCATGCGCCGAGCCCTGATCGTGCTCGTCGCCCTGCTGGCCCTCTCCCCGGTCAGCAGCGCGGCGGACAGCCCTGGCAAGGCGTTCACGATCGCGGACGTCGGCACAGCGACGGGGTTGGTCCCCGGTGGGACGGTGACCCGCAAGGTGCGGGTCACCAACCCCAACAACCAGGACATCAAGGTCACCCGGCTGGACACCTCAGTCGGCCGACCCTCCCCGAACTGCCCGGCGAACGCCGTGACCGTCGCCCCGCTGGCGGCACCGATCGTCATCGCCAAGAACAAGTCCGCCGACGTGCCGCTGACCGTCCGCATGGCCGCGTCCGCCCCGGACACCTGCAAGAGCCTGACCTTCCCCCTCACCTACTCGGGAACGGCGATCAAGCCATGATCAGCTTCAAGGAACTCGTCCGCAGGCGGTACGTCCGCCGAGGCGCCATCGTCTTCGCGGTCGCGACGGCCGCACTCGGTTCGGGCGTCGCCTACGCGGCGTGGACGAGCTCCGGCACCGGCAACGCCACGGCCACCGCGGCCACGGCCCAGGCTCCGGTGGTGACCGGCGGCGCGGTCACCACCGGCTTCCTCTACCCCGGCGCGGCGGGCAACGCCGCCGTCACGGTCAAGAACCCGAACGCCTACCCCGTGAAGGTCACCACGGTGGCGCTCACGCCGGGCAGCGCGCTGGAGTGCACGCTCGGGTTCATCACGAGCACCCCCATGACGCCGATCGCCGCCGGCGCCACCGTCACCGTCGAGATGACCGGTGCCGTGACGATGGGCAACGCCGACAACAGCTGCCAGGGGAAGACCTTCTCCATCCCCGTCACGGTCACGATCGCGAGCGCGTGATGCGGACCGTGATCGCCGGAGCGGCGGTGCTGTGCCTCCTCGCGGCGCAGCCCGCCTCCGCGGCCTGGACCACCAGTAGCCAGGGACCTGCTGGTGCCAAGGCCGCCACGGTCACCGCGCCGACCGGCATCGTGTGCACGAAGTCGTCCGGCGCGGTGACCTGGCCGGCCGTGGCGGGTGTGCCAACCTATGACGTCTGGTGGAGCGACAAGGAAAACGGCGGAGGCAACTTCTACGGGTTCTTCCGCGTCTCCTCACCGTCCTACACCGTCACCGGTGGTACTCCGCTGCGGGTGAAGGTGCGGTCAGTGGCAGGAAACTGGACGAGCGTCCAGAGTCCTGAACAGATTTGTTCCTGATAATTCGCTCGATCGGCTGAATCCCGCCCGACGGGATTTGGACTCAAATCAGCAGGTGGTAGCCCTGCGTAGCTGTCAAGGTGCCAAAGGTCCCTCATTACAAGGGGAAATCGGCGCCCGTCGGACGCTTGCGCAGTACGTGAAGCTTCTCCAAGATTGGCGACGCGGCCCGCTAGGGCCGAGGGGCGAAGCGATGAACCACCGGGCGAGTCTGGTCGCCGGTCCGGTGGGGAGCTAGAGGCGAACCCACCGCCTGGAGCAACAACTCTGGAGAGTTGCGCCATGCGTAGTCTGGGTCCGCGCCTCGAGATCGCCGTGTCGTTGACGATCCTCATGGTCGGCGCGGCTGTCGTGGCGGCCATGCACCTGACGTGGCCCGCGCCGCAGTCGCCTGCCATGGCGTACTCGGTGAGCAGTGGCGAGTCGGGGATGCAGCAGCTCAAGCCGTTCGAGATCAACGACATCTCCGGCGCCCCCGTCGAGCTCAAGCCCGGCGCCGTGGGTGAGCGCAAGGTGCGGCTGTCCAACCCCAACCCCGTCGGCATCATCGTCGAGAGCCTGTCGGCGATCCCCGGCCAGCCGCTCGACGCCACCCAGCAGACCGTCGAGGGCTGCCCGTCCGGTGTGCTCTCCGTCGTGCCGCTCACCGACATCGTGGACATCCCCGCCGGGGGCGCGGTCGAGGTGACCATGAAGGTCGAGGTCGCGCAGGACGTGCCGGCGGCGTGTGCCGAGCTGGTCTTCCCGCTCACCTACTCCGGTCGCGCGAAGCACGGCTAGCAGGCTCGACCCGCGCGAACGATTTCCCGTGACGAAATGGCCGGCGAAATCCACGCGCGACCGAGCGTGAATTTCCCTCTCGTGTGTACTGGCCGCTAAAGGTGTTTCAACGCTTCGCGCCGTGACAGCGGTGACAGTCCCGGCCGCGCCTCGACGAACGACCTCACCCAACCGGGTTCCGTCTTCGCGAACTCCCGCAGCGCCCAGCCGATCCCCTTGCGCAGGAAGAAGTCCGGATCGTCCGCGTTGGCGTCGACGCACGCGGTCAGCAGGTCCACGTCGGTCGCGGCCTTGAAACGCAGCTGGCAGATCACCGACGTCCGGCGCCGCCACCGGTCCGCGTCCACCGACCACGTCAGCATCAACGGCCGCACGACATCGGGGGAGACGCGCAGCAACGGGCCGACGCGCTTCGACGCGATCTCGTCCACGTAGTCCCACCACGCGCCGGTCACGATCATCTCGTCGAACCACGGCAGCAGGTCGGTGGACTGGAACCGGCGGTCGCCGCTCAGCGCCAGCGCGACGTAGCGCTCCTCGCGGTAGGTCGCCTCGCGCCACAGCGCCTGGACGGCCCGCAGCCACGTGTCCCGGTCGTGCAACTGCGGCAGTGACTTCAACAGTGCCACGCGTCCCGGTTTCTGCACGCCGAGGAACGGCATCTCGGACTTCATGTACGCCTGCATCTCCAGTGCCTTCACCGGATCCGCGCGCTCTTCGAGGCCTGCTCGAACCGCCTCGATCAAGGAAACCTCAAGAGTCACACCCAAACGGTATAGGCATTAGGAGTAGCCCTGTTGAGATTTATGGCCCCTTCGGTACCGAAAGTGCTAACGAACCAGCAAAACATCACTTGACCGGGGGCTTCTGTGAACAGAAAGGGTGCTACGCCCCTATACAGTTCGCGTTCATGCGCGTGCTCATGGTCGTGGCGGCGCTCGTGCTCGGCAGCATGGGTGCTACCAAAGCGGACACGGTGGATTACCTGGATCTGCCGCTGGTGAACGGAAACGGCGAACAGCGGGGTGGCGTGCACCCCGACCTGCCGTCCGACCGCGCCACGATCGAGGCCGCGCTCGCCGGGTACCGGGCCAGGGGCATCGCGCCCACGCGGTTCAAGGCCCTGTTGTGGCACTACTGGATCGTCCGCGCCGCCGAGGACGCGGGCGTGAACCTGTCCGAGTGGGACCCGCAGCGCTCCGCCGAGTCCAACCGGGCCGTGATCTTCGCCGTCTACGACTTCTACGCCAAGCTCTACCTGACGCACCCGGACACGTTGCGGTGGATGGGTTTCGCGAACATCGGCGCGCCCGCGTTCGCCGCCGGCATGCTCGACCTCGGCACGGTCCCGGAGCTGCGCTGGTTCTCGTCGATGCTGATGTCGATGCAGAAGCACATCTTCATGGACCTAGGCGCGATGCACGCCGCCTACCTGCACGGAGGCATCGCGGCCGTGCAGGAGTTGCGCGACGCGGGCGTCATCGACCCGGAGACCACGGCGGCGTGGGCGGATCCGGCGCAGGCGGTCATGGAGTTCTCCTCGCGCGAGCAGAACCTGGTGATCGCCGGCCAGTTCGACCGGATGCGCGCCCGGCTGCTGCCGCCCGGCGAGATGGTCACGTACGCGATCACGGTCGCCGGGCCGATGCCCGTGCCCGGCGGGAAGACGCCCGCGCAGTACCGGCCGTTGTTCGGCGGTCCGCTGCCCGCGTTCAACTACGCCGACCGCGTGGCGCGCTGGGACTTCCTGAGCAACGACACGGTGCCCGCGTACGAGCGGCTGGGGAAGGAGACCGTGCACCGGATCGTGCAGCGGCCGTTCGCCGAGCGGGTCGCGGAGTACCGGGCCGCGGCCCGGCTGCTCGACTTCCTGCCGTTCCGCAGCAGCACCGGCGTGCGCTGAAGCCCGTTGTTCACTTCGTTCGGGCGTGGAATCGCCTGTACCGACGTAGGCTGTCGACCATGACGTCGTACGACTACGACCTGATCGTCATCGGCTCTGGTCCTGGCGGCCAGAAGGCGGCGATCGCGGGTGCGAAGCTGGGCAAGCGCGTGGCGATCATCGACAAGCAGGACATGATCGGCGGCGTCTGCACGAACACGGGGACCATCCCGTCGAAGACGCTGCGCGAGGCCGTCATGTTCCTGACGGGCATGAGCCAGCGCGAGCTGTACGGCGCCAGCTACCGGGTCAAGCAGGACATCACGATCACCGACCTGATGGCGCGCACGCAGCACGTCATCGGCCGCGAGGTCCAGGTCGTGCGCGCGCAGCTGCACCGCAACGGCGTCGACCTGCTCAACGGGTTCGGCCGGTTCCTCGACGAGCACACCATCGCCGTGGACGGCACCCACCGCGGCGACCACACCACGATCACCGGCGAGTACATCGTGATCGCGACCGGCACGACGCCCGCGCGTCCGTCCGGGGTGGACTTCGACGAGGAGCGGATCCTCGACTCCGACGAGGTCTTCGCGCTCACCGAGATCCCGGCGTCGCTGGTCGTCGTCGGCGCGGGCGTGATCGGCATCGAGTACGCGTCGATGTTCGCGGCGCTCGGCACCCGCGTCACGGTCGTGGAGCAGCGCGAGCGGATGCTCGACTTCTGCGACCCGGAGATCGTCGAGTCGCTGAAGTTCCACCTGCGCGACCAGGCCGTCACCTTCCGGTTCGGCGAGAAGGTCGTGAACGTCCAGGTCTCCGACGGTGGCACGGTCACGACCCTGGCCTCGGGCAAGCGGATCCCGGCCGCCGCCGTCATGTACTCGGCGGGCCGCCAGGGCACCACCGAGAAGCTCGACCTCGCCGCCGCGGGCCTCGAGTCCGACAACCGCGGCCGGCTGTCCGTCGACGAGCACTACCGCACCCCGGTCGAGCACATCTACGCCGTCGGCGACGTGATCGGCTTCCCGGCGCTCGCCGCCACGTCGATGGACCAGGGCCGCCTCGCCGCCTACCACGCGTTCGGCGAGCCGGTGCACGACCTGACGGCGTTGCAGCCCATCGGCATCTACACGATCCCGGAGATCTCGTACTGCGGCGCGACGGAGACCGAGCTGACCTCGTCCGCGATTCCGTACGAGGTGGGCATCTCCCGCTACCGCGAACTCGCGCGCGGCCAGATCGTCGGCGACGCCTACGGCATGCTCAAGCTGCTTGTGTCCACTGTGGACCGCAAGATCCTCGGCGTGCACGTCTTCGGCACCGGCGCCACGGACCTGGTGCACATCGGCCAGGCCGTGATGGGCTGCGGCGGCACGGTCGACTACCTGGTCGACACGGTCTTCAACTACCCGACGCTGTCCGAGGCGTACAAGATCGCGGCGCTGGACGCCACCAACAAGATCCGAGCCCTGGAGCGCTTCACGACCCGGTGATCAGGACCGGGTGAGGCCGGCGTCGTGCGCCACGATGGCGGCCTGCACGCGGTTGGTGACCTCCAGCTTGGGCAGGATCCGGCTGATGTGCGCCTTCACCGTGCCGGTCGCCATGAAGAGCTGCTCGCCGATCTCGGTGTTGGACAGCCCTTCGCCCACGAGCTTGAGCACGCCCCGTTCGGTCTCGGTGAGCGCGTCGATCTTGCGGCGCGCCCCGGACCCGTCGTGCGGCGCGGTCAGGTGCTTCTCGATCAGGCGCTTGGTGATCTGCGGCGCCAGGATCGGCTCTCCCGCGGCGGCCTTGCGCACGGCGGTGATCAGCTCCTGCGGTGGCGTGTCCTTGAGCAGGAACCCGGTCGCGCCGACCTTCAGCGCCTGCGCGACGTAGGAGTCCTCGCCGAACGTCGTGAGCATGACGACGTTGGCCCGTGCCGCGATCTGCTCGGCGGCCTTCAACCCGTCGCCACCGGGCATGCGGATGTCGAGCAACGCCACGTCGACCGCGTGCTTGAGCGTCAGCTCGACCGCCTGCCTGCCGTCCGCCGCCTCGGCGACCACGGTGATCTCGGGGTCGTTCTCCAGGATCAGCCGGATGCCGGCACGCATCAACGTCTCGTCGTCGGCGATCAGTACTCGGATCACGCCCCGCAGCCTACGGGCGCTGCTGCTCCTTCGAGGACAACTTGCCGTCGCGGAAGCACAGCTTGTAGACGAGGTCGGGGTTGTGCGAGGCCCGGAACCGCGAACACCCGTCGACACCGAGCTCGCCGATGCCGAACTGCTCGTAGATCTCGCCTTCGTCCGTCACGCCCACCTTCAGCGAGTCGAAGTACGGCGCGTTCATCTGCGTCGGGTTGAACAACGCGAACAGCAGCAGCACGATCAGCGCGCCCGCGATCGGCACCAGCGCGAGCAACCCGAGACAGCCGCCGCCCAGCACGCGCGGCACGGTCAGCACCTCGGCGGCCAGCGGCGGCGGCACCTCGGCGACCTCGGTGGCGGTCTGCTCCGCCTGTGCCGGCGGGGTCAGTGGCACGTCCGCGGCGACCCGGAACCCGCCCTCGGCCGGGGGACCGGCGCTGAACGACCCGCCCAGCAACCCGACCCGTTCCTCCAGACCGATCAGTCCGCGCCGGGTGCCCTTGCCCGGACCCGTCGCCGACGGCCCGTTCACGACCTGGATGCGCGCGCGACCGGCCTGGACCGCGACCTGCACCCGCGTGCGGGCGGCCGGGGCGTGCTTGGCGACGTTGGTCAGGGCCTCGCGGACCACCCGGTGCACCGCGCGGCGGGTGCGGGGGTCGGCGCCGTGCAGGTCGTCGCCGGACCAGTCGAGCGACGCGGCCAGGCCGGACCCCTCGACCAGCGCGGCGATGTCGGACCGGGTGCCGGTGTCCTCGTCGAGCGACTCGGGCTCGGGGTTCGTCCGCAGCACGCCCAGGATCTCGCGCAGCTCGGCCATCGCGAGCGACGACGTGGTGCGGATCAGCTCGGCCTGCTCGTGCAGCTGCGGCGCCTTGCGCGCGGTCGCGAGCTCCAGGGCGCCCGCGTGGATGGAGATCAGGCTGAGCCGGTGGCCGAGCATGTCGTGCATCTCGCCGGCGATGTGCGCGCGTTCGTCGGCACGGGCGGACGCGGCGGTCAGGGCACGGGCGCGTTCCAGGTACTCGTTGCGCTCCTGCAGCAACCGCACCATCGGCCTGCGGCGGCCGAGCAGCATGCCCGAGACCGCGGGGAACAGCACGAAGAACACCGAGCCGGCGATCGCGCCGAACACCGACTCCCAGAGCGGCATGCTCCGGTAGCTCTCCTGGAACTGGCTGAACACGGCCTGCAGCAGCGTCATGATCCCGAGCAGCGCCCACAGCCGGCCGAGGCGCGGGAGGCGGCGGCACGCGGCGAAGACCACGAACGTCGTGACGGCCTGCGCCCACAGGTTGTTCACGGCGAACAGCGGCGCGGTGAGCAGCAGCGCCCACTCGGGCCTGTGCGGCACGATCCACACGAGCGCCGCGATCCACAGCGCGGTGGCGATGGTCAGCGCGGGGTGCGGGATCGGGGCGAGCGGCGCGATCAGCGGCACCAGGCCGACCAGGAACGCGAGCGACGTCCACACGTACCTCATCGGGCGAGCTCCCTCTTGGCGTTCATCAGCCCGCTGTCGCGGTCGAAGCAGACCTCGAAGTCGCGGTCGTCCGACCCCTCCACGTGGTAGCGGTAGCACCCGGCGTGGTCCGAGGGCACGCCGAAGCCGAACGTCTCGGTGACCTCCTGCTCGTGCGTGACCGACTCCTGGAACTTCCCGAACTCGTCGGCGCTCATCTCGCTGCGGGAGAACACGGCGATCACGAGCATCACGAACGCCGTGCCGAGAGCGGGGACCAGCGAGAGCGTGGCGAGGCAGCCGCTGCCGACCGCGCGCGGCACGGTGAGGACCTCGGCGGTGATCGGCGGAGGTGCCTCGGCCACGGCACCCGCCGCGCCGGTCTCCTCCGGCACGACCGGGTGCAGCGGCAGGCTCGCGGTGACCCGGAACCCCTGGCCGGTGGGCACCTCGGCGAGGAACGACCCGCCGATCAGTTCGACGCGTTCCTCCAGCCCGATGAGCCCGCGCCGGGTGCCGGCACCTCGCGGCGCCGTGCTGGGACCGTTGACCACCTCGACCCTCACGCGATCGGCGACCGCCACGGACACCAGCGCACGAGCCGATGGCGCGTGCTTGTGCACGTTCGTCAGTGCCTCACGCACGATCCGGTGCACCGCCCTGCGCAGCCGTGCGTCGGCATCGGCCAGATCACTGCCCTGCCAGTCGAGGCGCACGGAGAGTCCTGCCGCGGACGACGCCGCCACGAGCCGTTCGACGTCTGCGCGTGTGCCCGCGTCCTCGTCGTGTTCGGCGGACGTGCCCAGCACGCCGAGGATCTCGCGCAGCTCCTCCATCGCCACGGCCGAGGTCTTGCGGATCAGCTCGACCTGTTCGCGCAGCTCAGGGGCCTGTTCGGCGGCGGTCTGCTCCAGCGCGCCCGCGTGCGCGGTCAGCTGCCGGAGCCGGTGGCTGAGCATGTCGTGCATCTCGCTGGCGATGTGTGCGCGCGTAGCCGACCTTGCGGTGGTCGCGGTCAACACGCGCGCGTGTTCCAAGTAGTCGTTGCGCTCCATCAGCACCTGCGTCAACGGCTTGCGCCGTCCGATGAGCGCCCCGGCCACGGCGGGGAAGATCAGCAGGAAGACGACCGAGAAGGCCGTGCCGAGCAGGAACTCGAACAGGCTGTCCCCGGCCCGCCACGCGTGCAGGCCGCCGAACGCCGCCTGCAGCGCCGTCGTCGCCCCGATCAACGCCCACAGCTCGCCCTGCGACCGGATCGACCGGGCCGAGCGGAACACCACGAGCGAGGTCGGGGCGATCGCGAGCAGGTTGTTGACCCCGTTGAGGGGAGCGGTGAGCACGATCGCCCACCGCGGCCAGCGCGCGCTGACCGGCACCAGCGCCGCCGCCCACACCGCCGAGAGCACGAGCAGCCACGGTGGGGCGGGCCTGCCGAGCGGCGCGAACAGCGTCACCAGCGCGAGCAGGAAGGCACCTGCCGCCCAGAGCGCGTCGCGCACCTTCAGGTTCACGCTGATCATCATGGTCGACCCGCGTCCGGAGGCCACAGCGCCAGGTGGCCCCGATCGGATGGCCAGGTGGCCACACTGCTGTTGAGTGAGTTTGCATGTCAGTGCATAATCATGCGTATGACAGTGAGGATCGCGGTCGCGGGCGCCAGCGGGTACGCGGGTGGCGAGCTGCTCCGCCTGCTACTGGGCCATCCGGACATCGAGATCGGCGCGCTGACGGCCAACAGCAGCGCCGGCGACAAGCTGCTCAAGCACCAGCCGCACCTCCTGCCGCTCGCCGACCGAGAACTACAAGACACCACAGTCGAGACCCTCAATGGCCACGACGTGGTGTTCCTCGCACTTCCCCACGGTCACTCAGCCGCGCTGGCCGAGCAACTCGGCGACGACACCGTCGTGATCGACTGCGGTGCCGACCACCGGCTGACCAGCGCGGACGACTGGACGCGGTGGTACGGCGGGGAGCACGCGGGCACCTGGCCGTACGGCCTTCCCGAGCTTCCCAACGGGCGGGACGCGCTCGTCGGCGCACGGCGCGTGGCCGTTCCTGGCTGCTACCCGACCGTCTCTTCTTTGGCGCTCGCACCGGCCGTGGACCTCATCGAGGACGAGGTCGTCATCGTCGCCGTGTCGGGCACTAGTGGCGCGGGCAAGTCCTTGAAGACGAACCTGCTCGGGTCCGAGGTCATGGGGTCCGCCAGCGCGTACGGCGTCGGTGGCGCGCACCGGCACACGCCCGAGATCTCGCAGAACCTCACCGCCGCCGCGGGCCGTCCGATCAAGGTCAGCTTCACGCCGGTGCTCGCGCCGATGTCCCGGGGCATCCTCGCGACCTGTTCCGCACAGCTCAAAGACGGCGCAAACGTTCGCGCGGCGTACGAGAAGGCGTACGCGGACGAGCCGTTCGTGCACCTGCTGCCCGAAGGTCTCTGGCCGACGACGAACGCGGTTCTCGGTTCGAACGCCGTCCAGCTACAAGTCACCGTCGACGCCGACCTGAACCGCCTCGTGGTCGTGGCCGCCGTCGACAACCTGGCCAAGGGCACCGCCGGTGCCGCTGTCCAGTGCATGAACCTCGCTCTCGGACTGCCGGAAACGACCGGCCTCTCGACCGTTGGAGTCGCTCCGTGAACCGCAGCAAGGGCGTCACCGGACCCCAGGGCTTCCGGGCCGCCGGGATCGCCGCCGGGATCAAGGAATCCGGCGCGCTGGATCTCACGCTCGTCGTCAACGACGGGCCGTCCGACGCCGCCGCGGGCGTCTTCACCACGAACAAGGTGAAGGCCGCGCCGGTGTTGTGGTCGCAGCAGGTGATCCAGTCGCGACGCCTCACGGCGGTCGTGCTCAACTCCGGCGGCGCCAACGCGTGCACCGGTCCCGAGGGCTTCCAGGACACGCACGCGACGGCGGAGAAGGTCGCCGAGGTGCTCGGCACCGGCGCGGTCGACGTCGCGGTCTGCTCCACCGGCCTGATCGGCGAGCGCCTGCCGATGGACAAGGTCCTGGCCGGCGTCGAGAACGTGGTGAAGGAGCTGGACTCGTCGGTCGAGGCCGGGCTCGCCGCCGCCACCGGCGTGATGACCACGGACAGCCGCCCGAAGCAGTCGTGGAAGGCCTCCGAGCAGGGCTGGTCGGTCGGCGGGTTCGTGAAGGGCGCGGGCATGCTCGCCCCGAACATGGCCACGATGCTGTCGGTGATCACGACCGACGCCAAGATCTCCGGTGACGCGCTGGACAGCGCGCTGCGCCAGGCGACCTCGCGCACGTTCGACAGGCTCGACGTCGACGGCGGCACGTCCACCAACGACACCGTGCTGGTGCTGGCCTCCGGCGCGTCCGGCGTCGAGCCGTCGTTCGACGACTTCGTCGCGTTGCTGACCGAGGTCGCGGGTGACCTGGTCAAGCAGTTGCAGGGTGACGCCGAGGGCGTGACCAAGGAAATCTCCATCACCGTCAAGCAGGCGGCCACCGAGGCCGAGGCCGTCCTCATCGGACGGACGGTCGCCGAGGACAACCTGGTGAAGACCGCGCTGTTCGGCAGCGACCCGAACTGGGGCCGCATCGCGATGGCGCTGGGCCGCGCGGACGCGGAGATCGACCCGGACGTGCTGCAGATCCTGATCAACGGAGTGTCGCTCTACCGCAACGGAACCCGCGACCGCGACCGTTCCGAGGCCGACCTCTCCGGCCGCGACATCGAGATCGTCATCGACCTCAACGTCGGCGAGGCCGAAGCCACCGTGCTCACCACGGACCTGTCCCACGACTACGTCGAAGAGAACAGCGCGTACTCCTCATGAACGCACAAGAGAAGGCGGCGGTCCTCGTCGAGGCGCTGCCGTGGCTGGAGCGTTTCCGCGGCGCGCTCGTGGTCGTCAAGTACGGCGGCAACGCCATGGTCGACGACGAGCTGAAGAAGGCGTTCGCCGAGGACATGGTGTTCCTGCGGCTGTGCGGCCTGCGCCCGGTCGTCGTGCACGGCGGCGGCCCGCAGATCAAGTCCATGCTGGACCGGCTCGGCATCCACAGCGAGTTCCGCGGCGGCCTGCGCGTCACCACGCCGGAGGCCATGGACGTCGTGCGGATGGTCCTGGTCGGACAGGTCGGGCGCGAGCTCGTCGGCCTGATCAACCAGCACGGCCCGTACGCCGTCGGCATCTCCGGCGAGGACGCGCACCTGTTCACCGCCACCCGACGTGGGGCTTTGGTCGACGGCGAAGAAGTCGACATCGGTCTCGTCGGCGACATCACCGAGGTCAACCCGGACGCGGTGCTCGACATCGTCCGTGCGGGCCGCATCCCGGTCGTGTCGTCGGTCGCGCCGGACATCCACGGCGTGCCGCACAACGTCAACGCGGACACGGCGGCCGGCGCTCTCGCGGTCGCCCTCGGTGCCGAGAAGCTCGTCGTGCTCACGGACGTCGAGGGCCTCTACTCGAACTGGCCCGACAAGTCGTCGCTGGTGGACCAGATCCGCGCCGCCGAGCTGGAGAAGATCCTGCCGGACCTGGAGAGCGGCATGGTGCCGAAGATGGAGGCCTGCCTGCGCGCGGTGCGTGGCGGCGTCCCGCAGGCGCACGTGATCGACGGCAGGCTGGCGCACAGCGTCCTGCTCGAAGTGTTCACCTCGGAAGGTGTCGGAACGATGGTCTTGGGGGACAAGTGACCACGCGGTGGCAACAGTCCATGATGGACAACTACGGCACGCCGACGCTCCAGCTCGAACGCGGTGAGGGCGCGCACGTCTGGGACGCCGACGGCAACCGGTACGTCGACCTGCTGACCGGTCTCGCGGTCAACGCCCTCGGCCACGCGCACCCGGCGATCGTCGAGGCCGTGTCCACGCAGATCGCGAAGCTCGGCCACACGGGCAACCTGTACGTCAACGAGCCCGCGCTGAAGCTCGCCGAACGCCTGCTCGACCTCGCGGGCGAGCCCGGCAAGGTGTTCTTCTGCAACTCCGGCGCCGAGGCCAACGAGGCGGCGCTGAAGATGGCCCGCCTCACCGGCCGCACCAAGGTCGTCTCCACGCTCGGCGGGTTCCACGGCCGCACGATGGGCGCGCTGACGCTCACCGGCCAGGAGCCGAAGCGCGCGCCGTTCGCACCGCTCGTGCCCGGCGTCGAGCACATCCCGTTCGGTGACGTCGCGGCACTGGAAGCCGCGATCGACGACGACACCGCGGCGTTCATCGTCGAGCCGATCCAAGGCGAGCAGGGCGTCATGGTGCCGCCCGCCGGCTACCTGCAGGAGGCCCGCCGGATCACCGCCGAGCACGGCGCGCTGTTCATCCTCGACGAGGTGCAGACCGGCATCGGCCGCACCGGCACGTGGTTCGCGTTCCAGCAGGCCGGGATCGTGCCGGACGTCATGACGCTCGCCAAGGGCATCGGCGGCGGACTGCCGCTCGGCGCCACCATCGGCTTCGGCGCCGCGGCGGAGCTGTTCAAGCCCGGCCACCACGGCACGACCTACGGCGGCAACCCCGTGTGCTGCGCCGCCGGTCTCGCGGTGCTGGACACGATCGCCTCGGAAGGCCTGCTGGAGCACGCCTCGTCCGTGGGCAAGGAGATCGCCGCGGGGGTGGAGGCGCTGCACCACCCCCTGATCTCCGGAGTGCGGGGAGCCGGTCTGCTGCTCGGCATCACGCTGCGCGAGGCGGTCTCGGCGAAGGCCGCGGCGGCCGCGCAGAAGGCCGGTTACCTGATCAACCCGATCCAGCCCGACGTGCTGCGGCTCGCCCCGCCGCTCGTGCTGGAGGAGTCCGACGCGCAGGCCTTCGTCGCCGCGCTCCCCACCTTCTTCGAGGAGACGCAGTGACCCTGAGGCACTTCCTGCGCGACGACGACCTGACGACCGATGAGCAGGCGGCCGTCCTCGACCTCGCAGACGCGTACAAGGCGGACCGGTTCACCGCGAAGCCGTTGGCGGGCCCCAAGTCCGTGGCGGTGATCTTCGAGAAGAACTCGACGCGCACCCGCCTGTCGTTCGAGGTCGGCATCGCCCAGCTCGGCGGCAACCCGGTGATCATCGACGGCCGGTCGATGCAGCTCGGCCGCGAGGAGACGATCGAGGACACCTCCCGGATCCTGTCCGGGTACGTGGACGCGGTGGTGTGGCGGACGTTCGCGCAGGCGCGCATGGAGGCCATGGCGTCCGTGTCGCGCATTCCGGTCGTGAACGCGCTGACGGACGAGTTCCACCCGTGTCAGGTTCTCGCGGACCTGCAGACGATCCGCCGCCGTTACGGCAAGTTGGCCGGTCTGACTCTCACGTACCTAGGGGATGGCGCCAACAACATGGCGCACTCTCTGATGCTTGGCGGTGCCACGGCGGGCATGCACGTCCGCATCGGCGCACCGGCCGGCTTCGTGCCGAACCCGCAGTTCCTGGAGGACGCCAAGAAGCGCGCCGCCGAGACCGGCGGTTCGGTCGCGTTGATCAGCGACCCGCAGGAGTCGGTCGACGGCTCGGACGTGCTGGTCACCGACACGTGGACGTCGATGGGGCAGGAGAACGACGGCAAGGACCGCGTCGGCCCGTTCCGCCCGTACCAGGTGAACGCGTCGCTGCTGGCCGCCACCGGCAAGCCGGACTCGACGGTGCTGCACTGCCTGCCCGCCCACCGCGGCTGGGAGATCACCGACGACGTGCTCGACGGCCCGCAGTCGCTCGTGTGGCAGGAAGCGGAAAACCGGCTGCACGCGCAGAAGGCACTCCTCGTGTGGTTGCTGGAGCAGTCGTCATGACCCGCACCGCCCGTCAGGGCCGCATCGTCGAGATGGTGTCGCAACGAGCCGTGCGCAGTCAGTCCGAGCTCGCGAAACTGCTTGCCGCGGAAGGCATCGACGTCACGCAGGCCACGTTGTCGCGCGACCTCGACGAGCTCGGCGCGGTCAAGCTGCGCGGCCCCGACGGCGGTGCGCCGGTCTACGTGATCCCCGAGGACGGCAGCCCCGTGCGCGGCATCCAGGGCGGCACCACGCGCCTGGTCCGCGTGCTCGGCGAACTGCTGGTGTCGACGGACTTCTCCGGCAACCTCGCGGTGCTGCGGACCCCGCCCGGCGCGGCGCAGTTCCTCGCGTCGGCGCTGGACCGCGCGGCGTTGCACGAGGTCGTCGGCACGATCGCGGGGGACGACACGATCCTCGTCGTGGCGCGGGAACCGATGACGGGCTCCGAGCTCGCCGACCGGATCACCGCGCTGGCGTCGGGCGAAGTCGATGAATGAGCCCGTGCACGCCGTTCTGACGTTCGACGCGGGCGTGGTCGTGGCGGTGGACGGCGAGACCGTCTCCGTCGCCGAGGCCGTCCGCGAGCTCAACTTCCGCGGTGGCGTGATCCGGTCCAGCCTGGGCTCGGTCGCGATCAGGGTCGCGCGGATGGCCTTGCCGTCGGGCTCCGGCGAGGTCGACGTCGCGCTGTACGAGGGGCGCGTCGTCGGTCTCGTGGCCCGTTCGGAAGAATCGCTGTACGACTTCGCTAGCTGAAAGTTGCGTGGGATGAGTTCTTTGTGGGGTGGCCGGTTCGAGTCGGGACCGGCCGAGGCGATGGCGCGGCTGTCGCTGTCGACGCACTTCGACTGGCGGCTCGCGCCATACGACATCGCGGGTTCGCGCGCGCACGCCCGTGTGCTGCACGCCGCCGGTCTGCTGACCGACGAAGAGCTCGCGGGCATGCAGAAGGCGCTGGACGAGCTGCTCGCCGACGTCGAGTCCGGTGCGTTCACCCCGGTGCTGGAGGACGAGGACGTCCACACGGCGCTGGAGCGCGGCCTGATCGACCGCGCCGGCACCGAGCTCGGCGGCAAGCTGCGCGCCGGTCGTTCCCGCAACGACCAGGTCGCCACCCTGTTCCGCATGTGGCTGCGCGACGCCGCCCGCCGCGTCGCCGCCGGTGTGCTCGACGTGGTCGACGCGCTGGCCCAGCAGTCCGAGACGCACTTCGGCGCCGTCATGCCGGGCCGCACGCACCTGCAGTCCGCGCAGCCCGTGCTGCTCTCGCACCACCTGCTCGCGCACGCGCACGCGTTGCTGCGCGACGTCGACCGCCTGCACGACTGGGACAAGCGCGCCGGCTTCTCGCCGTACGGCTCGGGCGCCCTCGCGGGTTCCTCGCTGGGCCTCGACCCCGCGAAGGTCGCCGCGGACCTGGGCTTCTACGCGCCGGTCGAGAACTCGATCGACGGCACCGCCTCCCGCGACTTCGCCGCCGAGATCGCGTTCGTGCTGGCCATGATCAGCGTGAACCTCTCCCGCGTGGCCGAGGAGATCATCATCTGGACCACCGCCGAGTTCCGCTTCGCGGTCCTCGACGACGCCTGGTCCACCGGCAGCTCGATCATGCCGCAGAAGAAGAACCCGGACGTGGCCGAACTGGCGCGCGGCAAGTCGGGCCGCCTGATCGGCAACCTGGCGGGCCTGCTGGCCACGCTGAAGGCCCAGCCGCTCGCGTACAACCGCGACCTGCAGGAGGACAAGGAACCGCTGTTCGACGGCGTCGAGCAGCTCGAGCTCCTGCTCCCGGCCTTCGCGGGCATGGTCGCGACCCTGAAGTTCGACGTCGACCGCATGGCGTCGCTCGCCCCGGCCGGTTTCACCCTCGCCACGGACATCGCGGAGTGGCTGGTCCGCCAGGGCGTCCCGTTCCGCGTGGCGCACGAGGCAGCGGGCGCGTGCGTCCGCGCCGCCGAGTCCCGCGGCGTGGGCCTGGAGGAGCTGACCGACGACGAGTTCGCCGCGATCTCGCCTTCCCTGACCCCCGAAGTGCGCTCCGTGCTGACCGTCGAGGGCTCCATCGCGTCGCGTGACGCGCACGGCGGTACGGCGCCTTCTCGTGTCCGCGAACAGCTCGACGCACTAGTGGCGAAGGCCACCGCCGCACGTGAGTTCTAGGCTGCTGACCAGGGAGGAGCTGGCAGTCGACCCGGTCGACGCGTCCCAGCTCCTCCTCGGTTCGTTCCTGGAAGCCGACGGCGTCCGCGTGCGCATCGTCGAGGTGGAGGCGTACCGGGGCGGCGACGACCCCGCGTCCCACTGCTACCGCGGCAAGACCCCGCGCAACGAGGTCATGTTCGGCCCGGCCGGCTTCCTGTACGTCTACTTCGTCTACGGCATGCACTTCTGCGCGAACGTCGTCTCGTTGACCGACGGCGTACCGGGCGCGGTGCTGCTACGCGCCGGGGAAGTGGTCGCGGGCGAGGACGTCGCCTTCTCTCGTCGCCCGGCCGCACGTTCCGCCGCCGAACTCGCCAAGGGACCCGCACGGCTGTGCAAGGTCCTCGGGCTGGACCGGTCGCAGAACGGCGTCGACCTGACGTCCGCCTCTTCGCCCGTGCGGCTGTATGCGGGCACACGGGCCGAGAAGGTGTTCTCGGGGCCTCGTGTCGGGGTCGCGGTGGCGATGGACGTGCCGTGGCGGTTCTGGATCGACTCGCCGGCGGTGTCGACGTACAAGCGCGGCGGGAAGCGCCGCCCTACCAAGAGCGCTTGACACGCTCTACCGCGGTGTCGGCAAGGTGGTCCCTGAACTCCGCTTCAAGCGCATCGACTAGCGGGACAGCCTGTCCAGCGCCGCCTTGAACTCGAGCTCCAGCTCCGGCTCCACCTCGAACACCAGCGGCACCGTGATCTCGATCCGGTCCCCGGCCGTCAACCGCTCCACCAGCGTGTCGGCCACCTCGCTCAGGTTCTGCGCCACCTCGTGCATCGCCTCGAGCTGCCGATCGGCGAACCGCGCCTGCACCCGAGCCGCCGCACGTGCCGTGTCACTCGCGTAGCTGGTCCCGTGGATGCGCCGGGCCCACTCCAGGATCTCGTCGAACGTCCGCACGAACAGCTCGCCCAGGTGCACGATCCGGTCCGCGTCGCCCACCTCGCCGTACTTGCCGAACGCGGCCTCCTGGGTCTCGGTCGTGAAGACCGAGTCGACCGCGACCTTGATGATCTCGCCCAGCAGCACGTTGCGGTCGCGGATCAGCCCGATGCCGTTGCCGTGCTCGACCACGCCGTTGCGCGGCGAGTAGCGCAGGAAGTGTTCGCGGTACTTCTGCTGGAGCTCGGCGAGCCCTTGCGCCACAACGGTTGCGTAGAGCAGGTACTCCCAGCCCTTCGGCTTCTCGCGGACCAGCGCGGCCACCGTCTTGGGCGTGATCGGGGTCGACGGCGTGAACTCGGCGCGGTGCTGCGCGAGCTTCTGCACCACGGCCTCGGCGATCGTGCCGGGCGGGTGCACCTCCATGTCGAGGTAGCCGACGTGCGGGGAGAGTCCGGGGAACTGCGTGTCGTCGATCCGCACCGGCAGCACGTACTCGGTGTTCTCCTCCACCGCGCGGCCGAGAGCGGCCCGGCGCTGGAACGTCGACCACATGTCCACGTAGTGCTGCGAGGTGAACAGCAGCACGTACCGAGCACGGTTCGTGAACGCGTCCGAGAAGTACTCCACCAGGTTCAGGCCCCACATCTCGGCCTTGCGTTCCGTGCTGTGGAAGACCTTCACACCGCGGCTTCTCAACTCCTCCACGACCGGGAGGACCTCATCGAGGTCCTCCTCGGCGTGGGACAGGGCCACGTCGAACTCGTACTCGGTCACCCGACCAAGGTACGGCCCGAAACGTCCCGGTGTGGAGACGCGTCAGCGGATCGGCGTGGTCCTGCGGTACCAGGCGCGCCGGTGACCGGCGGGCAGTGCGATACGCGTGATCAGGTTGGTGAGCAACGCACCGATGACCAACCACAAGAGAGCCGCCAGGCCCTCGTTGAGAAGCGTGGCCACGGAGGCGTTCTCCGGTGTGAAGAGGCCGTCGAGGCCGAGCGTGATGCCGTCCGCCCACCCCGCGACGAACTGGAAGAACCCGTTGCCGGCGTTCGCCCCCGCGATCACGAGGAAGATGTGCACCAACAGCACTATGGCGAACACCCAGCAGATGATGTCGATGATCGCGCAGACGGTCCGCACCGTCCGCAGCCTGCGGTAGTCGTCGTCGCGCTCGACGACCTCTTCGACCACCGGCTCGTTCACACGAGGCATGTGTGGTTCGTTCACGCGCGGCAGGCGTTCAGTGGGCCGCCGTAACTCCGCATCACGTGGATCCGTCATGCCCACGTGCGTACCCGTACGCGTACCGGGTCGAAACCTGTTGGACCAGGTAGGCGACAATGAGGGGCGTGAGCGAGCACATCCTTGACGAACTTGCCTGGCGCGGCCTGATCGCGACGTCCACCGACCTCGACGCACTCCGGAAGGACCTGGACGCCGGCCCGCTCACCCTCTATTGCGGTTTCGACCCGACGGCGCAGTCGCTGCACGCCGGCAACATGGTGCCGCTGCTCATGCTCCGGCGCTTCCAGCGGGCTGGCCACCGGCCGATCGTCATGGCCGGCGGTGCCACGGGCATGATCGGCGACCCGCGCGACACCGGTGAGCGCACGCTCAACTCGCTCGACACCGTCGCCGAGTGGGCCGACCGCATCCGCGGCCAGCTGGAGCGGTTCGTCGACTTCGACGACTCGCCCACCGGCGCGATCGTCGAGAACAACCTCAACTGGACGGGCCAGGTCAGCGCGCTCGAGTTCCTGCGCGACGTCGGCAAGCACTTCTCGATCAACGTCATGCTGTCGCGCGAGACGGTGAAGCGCCGCCTCGAAGGCGACGGCATGTCGTACACCGAGTTCAGCTACCTGCTGCTGCAGTCGAACGACTACCTGCAGCTCAACCGCAAGTACGGCACCGCACTGCAGGTCGGCGGCTCGGACCAGTGGGGCAACATCGTCGGCGGCGTCGACCTGATCCGGCGGGTCGAGGGCAAGCACGTGCACGCCCTGACCGCGCCGCTGGTCACCGACGCCGAGGGCCGCAAGTTCGGCAAGTCGACCGGTGGCGGCAGCGTGTGGCTCGACCCGGAGATGACCTCGCCGTACGCCTGGTACCAGTACTTCGTGAACGTCGACGACGTCACGGTGCTCAACTACCTGCGGCTGTTCACGTTCCTCACCCGCGAGGAGCTGGACGAGCTCGAGAAGCAGACCGCGGAGGCCCCGCACCAGCGGGCCGCGCAGAAGCGCCTCGCACAGGAGTTCACCGACCTGGTGCACGGCGAACGCGCGACGCAGCAGGTCATCCTCGCCTCCTCGGCGCTGTTCGGCCGGGGCGAACTGCGCGACCTCGACGCGTCGGTGCTGGAGGCCGCGCTGGCCGAGGCGCCCAAGGGGCAGGTCAGGCTGGCGGACGAGCCCACCATCGTCGACCTGCTGATCGCGTCGGGCCTCGCCGAGAGCAGGGGCGCCGCGCGCCGGACGGTGAACGAGGGTGGCGCGTACGTGAACAACGCGAAGGTGACCGACGAGGAGTGGAAGCCGGCGTCGTCGGACCTGCTCCACGGCAAGTGGCTGGTCCTGCGCCGCGGCAAGCGCAACAACGCGAGCGTGCACGTGGAGCTCTGACCTGCACGTTCTGATTTCTGAAGGCCGCCGATCCCGTCTGGGGTCGGCGGCCTTCGATCTTTCTCCATGTGATCGCGGTCACAGTGTGCGCGGGTTTGGGCTGCGATAGCGTGATCGGAGGGTCCTGTACGGGGCTGCTGACCTGCGGTTTCTTGATCGCAGGCGGCCGGGTTGCCCCCGATTTGACCCTCAGTTGGCGTGCGTGTAACTTTCTCCATGTCAGCGAGGAACGGGCCGGGAACACCGGAACGGAGCGCGACACAGGTCACGAACCAAGCTTCCACTGAGTGTGGTAGAGTGGGTGACCGCGAAACGATGAAGACCCAGCCGGTAGCTCGTCTGAGCTCAGAGGCCAAGGGCGTCGGAAGTTTCAAACACAAGCTTATGTACGACACAGCCTCGGATCGAGTCGCCGTGCGGCGGATTGTGATGATGAGCGCGTGTTCTTTGAGAACTCAACAGCGTGCCGAAACACAGCCAGTAATATGAATACCCCTCGTCGGGGTATTCCTTTGAGAAGCAAGACCAGATTGCCAGACATATTCCGTCTGGAGCGATCAAACACAATCCTTATTGGAGAGTTTGATCCTGGCTCAGGACGAACGCTGGCGGCGTGCTT